>NZ_RPDI01000030.1 GCF_003917135.1 Leucobacter chromiireducens | reverse complement strand
GCTGCGTTGCGCTGACAAAGGAATAGATTACGCAGATTCCCCCACTCCCGCAAACCATCACCCGTTCCCGGGCGTGTCTCCGCATGAATCCGCGGTTCTCGTCGCGCGGCCCCTTCCCGGCCCCGCAACTGGGGCCGCGCACGCGCACGCTCGACGCCCTGGAAACGCGAACGGGCCCGATCCCCACCGGAGTGGGGATCGGGCCCGGGACGACACGGATCAGCGCGAGACCGGCAGCAGCGGGGCGCGCTCGGCTCCGCGCACCGCGGCGCGCTCGAGTCTGCCGGCACGCAGCCAGGCCAGAACGTTGCGTGCTGGGTCGAGCGTGTAGTGCTCGAGCGACCCGGCGGACAGGAACGCCACGTGCGGCGTGACGAGCACGCGCGGGTCGCCGCGATACGGGTCATCCGCGGCGGGCGGCTCCCCGAGCAGCACATCGAGCCCGGCGCCGCGCAGCGCGCCATCATCCAGCGCCGCGCGCAGCGCGTCGGGATCGACGAGTTCTCCGCGTGACACGTTGATGAGCGTGGCCCCGGCTCGCATCGCCGCGAACGCCGCCGCGTCGATCGTGCCAGCGGTCTCCGGCGTGAGCGGGAGGTGGAGCGAGAGGAGGTCTGACTCCGCGAGGAGCGTGTCCCGATCCACGAGCTCCACCCCGTGCGCGGGCGCCGTGACGAAAGGATCGTGCGCGATCACGCGGCCGAACACCGGCGCGGCGATCTGCGCGAGCCGCTGCGCGATTCGGCCGAAGCCGAACAGTCCGAGCGTCAGCGTGCTCAGGCGACGCGGCACCGCCGTGACGTTCTCGGTCCAGCCGCCCGCGGCGGTGACCGCGAGGCTGCCGCGGAGTTCCCGCTCACTCGCGAGCGCGAGGGTGAGGGCGTGCGCGGCCACCTCCTCGGTGGCGGCATCTGTGAGGTTCACGATCCAGATCCCGCGTGCCTCGGCGGCGGCGCGGTCGATCATGTCGAAGCCGGCGCTCATCGTCGCGATGCACGCGACGTTCGGCAGCCGGTCGAGCAGCGCCGCGTCGATCCTGGCATAGCCGACGACGAGCGCGACCGCCGCCTCGGCCCCCGCGGGGAGGTCCTGCCGCTCCCCCGCGCGCGACGGCAGCGCCGCGAGCACGGTGTCGCAGCCCGCGGCCTCGAGCAGGGCTCTCCCTGGCGCCGGATCCAGGTCGGTCTGGTCCGTGAAGAGGACGAGCGGCCGGCTCACGCTGCGTCTCCGCTCAGGCGGTCGAGGTGGGTGGGCGCGAACAGTTCGAGCAGCGCCGAGAGCACGATGACACGGGGCTTGCCGGCCTCGAGCGCGCGGGCCACCGCGGCGGGGGCACCCTCAAGCGTCGTCTCCTCGGCCGCGATCCCGAACGACTCTGCGAGCCTGGCGTAGTTCGGGCGGGCGAGCTCAGTCGCGGTGGCCGCACCGAACGCCCCTTCCATGTACTCGCGGAGCACGCCGTAGCCGCCGTCGTCTACGATCAGCCACACGACCGGGAGATCGTGCTGCGCGGCGACCGCGAGCTCGGCGATGCCGTACAGCGCGCCGCCGTCGCCGGAGACCGCGAGCACGGCCCCGTTCTCCCCCTGCACGCGGCGGCCGAACGCCGCGCCGAGCGCCGCGGGGAAGCCGTAGCCGAGCCCGCCGGCGCCCTGCGCCGAGGCGAACTCCACGCCGCGCGCGTCCCAGGCGGACCAGGCCCAGTAGGCGAGGATCGTCATGTCCCAGTACACGCGCGTGTCCGCGGGCACCGCGTCGCGCAGCCCGCGCACGAGCGCGAGTTCCGCCTCGCGGCCCTGCCCTTCGACGCGCTCGCGCACCGTCGAGAGCAGCTGCGCGATCTGCGCCGTCGCGTCAGCCCGACGGGCCTCGGTCGAGCTCCTGCCGAGGCCGGCAACCGCCGCGTCGAGCCCGGCGAGCGCGAGCTTCGCGTCGGCGTGGATCCCGATCCCCGGGTGGTTCGAGCCGATCTTGCCGAGATCGGCCTCGATCTGGATCACGCGGCCGTGCGGCCGGAAGGTGTGGTAGTTGCTGGAGAGCTCGCCCACGCCGCTGCCCACGATGAGCAGCACATCGGCGTCCTCGAGGAACTCGGTCGTAGCGATGTCCTCGATCCAGCCCTGCGCGGAGAGCGGGTGCGTCCACGGCAGCGCCGTCTTGCCGCTGAACGTGGTGACCACCGGGGCATCGAGCCGCTCGGCGAGCGCCGCGAGCTCGGCCTGCGCGCCCGCGCGCACCACGCCGCCGCCCGCGAAGATCACGGGCCGCGTCGCGCCGGCGAGTGCGGCCGCCGCGAAGTCGATCGTCTCTGCGATGGGCGCGAGCGGGGCCGGGGTGGCCGCGAGCGTCGCACCCTGGAGCGCCGGCACGAGCTCGTCGGCCGGGGCGAGCAGGATGTCCTGCGGCACCTCGACGAGCACGGGGCCCTGCGGCGCGGCCGCGGCGATGCGCCAGGCCTCGGCCATCGCGGTGGGGATCTGCGCCATCGTGCGCACCGTGACCACGTGCTTCACCACGCCGCGGAAGGAGTCCGACTGCTGGGGCAGCTCGTGGAGGTAGCCGTGGCGGCCGCCGCCGAGGCCCGCGACCGGGATCTGGGCGCTGAGCGCGAGCACCGGGATCGAGGAGGCCGCGGCCTCCTGCAGCGCGGCGAGCGAGGTGAGCGCGCCCGGCCCGGTCGAGAGCAGCAGGGGCGCCACCTCGCCGGTGACGCGCGCGAGGCCGTCGGCCATGAAGCCGGCGTTGTTCTCGACGCGGGCGGAGAGATAGGCGAGGTCGGAGCGGCGCAGCGCGTCGAAGAGGCCGAGCGCGTGCTGGCCGGGCAGGCCGACGACGCCGCGTGCGCCGAGGGCGACGAGCGTCTCGAGGACGACGTCGCCGCCGATCCGGCGTCCGGTGTCAGGGGTGTGCGTGGTCATGATTCCTCCTACGAAGAAGTGGGACGTGACAGGCACTCGGGGCGGATACGGATCCGGCACCGCGGGCGTGCCCTCCGCGGTGCCGGATCGCGCGGCCGGAGCCGCGCAGGCGTGAACAGGCTAGCGCTGCACCTCGTCGTACACGACGTCGTTGACGGCGGTGCGATCGTCGAGGCTGAGGCGGTGGGTCCACTCGTCGAGGATCGGCGCGGGGGTCGGCTTCGTGAGGAGGCTGACCACCACGTAGGTGACGAGGCTCGCGAGCAGGCTGAAGTAGATCGGCTCGTTGGCGAGGATCCCCCAGATCGACATCGACACGATCACGACGACAGCGCCGACGAGCATGCTCGCGAGGGCGCCAGCGCGGGTGCCGCGCTTCCAGAACAGGCCGCCGACGATCGCGACGAGCAGGCCGCCGACGAGAATGTCGTACGCGATCGTGAGCGCAGCCACCACGTCGGTGACGAGCGTCGAGATGAACATCGTGACGCCGGCCAGCACGAAGATCGTGACGCGGTAGCCCGTGAGGCTCTCGCCGCCAACGTGGCCATCGTGCACCTCGACCTGCTTCGGCTTCATGCCGAACAGGCTGCGGACCGCCGGGAGCAGGTCGGTCGTGAAGACCGTTGCGGAGGCGATGAGCGCGCCGCTCGCGGTGGACATCATCGCGGAGAGGGCAGCCGCGAGCACGATGCCGCGCACGCCGGGGGGCAGCATCTCCTGCGCCATGAACGCGAAGGCGTCGTTGCGGTTGTCCATCTCGGGGAAGAGGACGCGTGCGGCCATGCCGATGAGTGCGCCGGCGAACGCGTAGAGGAGGCAGTAGACACCCGAGGTGATGCCGCCCCACTTCGCGACGCGGGGGGTGCGTGCGGTGACGACGCGCTGCCAGATGTCCTGGCCGATGAGCAGGCCGAGCGTGTACACGATCACATAGGTGACGATCGTCATGCCGCCGATCGACCACGGCGAGAAGAAGGAGTCGCCGAGGCGCTCGCGGATACCGTCCCAGCCGCCGGCCTCCTCGGAAGCGGAGATGAGGGCGATCGGGAGGAGCAGGAGGAACATGCCGACGGTCTTGATGACGAACTGCACGACATCGGTCATGGTGATCGACCACATGCCGCCCATGATCGAGTAGACGGCAACGATCGAGCCGCCGATGATCACGCCCCAGAGGTTCGAGATCCCGAACAGCACATGGAAGATCGTGGCGTACGCGAGCGTCGAGGTGACCGTGAGCATCAGCGTGTAGAGGAACATCACGATGCCCGAGATGAGCCCGTTCGCGCCGCCGTAGCGGAGGTCGAGCATCTCGGTGACGGTGGTGACCTTCAGCTTCACGATGCGCTTCGCGAGGAACGCGCTGAGCAGGAGAATCCCGAGCCCGATCGCGGTGACCAGCCAGGCGCCGGAGATGCCGTACTCCCAGCCGAGGCCGATGCCGCCGACCGTCGAGGCGCCGCCGAGCACGATGGCCGACATGGCGCCCGAGTACATGAAACCGCCGAGGCGGCGGCCGGCGACGAGGTAGTCGCTCTTCGACTTCGAGCGGCGCATGCCCCAGTAACCGACACCGATGATGCCGATGAGATACGCCGCGATGACGATGTAGTCCAGGACCACAGTGTCCTCCTTGTGGGATTGGGGGATCCGCGCCGACGCCCACGTTCATCGATGCCGAGTGTGTCTTACCTCACGGAAAGCTACTCGGCTTCGCGCGGGCCGGGTTGCGCAAAAGATCCCACTTTGTTAGATGCGTGGGATAATTCATCCCGGAGATAGGGATCGCGCCCGAGCTCATCCGCCCCGATCCGCAAGGAGCACGCCATGCAACCGGTCACCCAGGTGCGGGATCGCGCCACCGTTCCTCTCGCAACGCTGCTCGACGAGCCGGCGTTCGGGGCCGCGCTCCTCTCCCCCGCGCCGGCCGAGCTCGCGGCGGATCCCGAACTCCGCGCGCGCGTCCGCGCCACCCCGGTCGCCTCCTCGATCGTCATCGAACTCGACGACCCCGGCGCGTACATGCTGCCTGGCGATCTGCTGCTCATCACCGGGCTTGCGATCACCGGGGATCCCGTACGCGACGCCGCATACGCCGCGCGCCTCCACGCGGCCGGGGTGTCCGCGCTCGTCTTCGGCATTGAGCCGGTGCACGCCGAGGTGCCCGCCGGGCTCGTCGCGGCGTGCCAGGCACTCGGCTTCCCCCTCGTCGCGCTCCCCGAGCACGTGTACTTCGCGGCCGTGACGAGCGCACTCAACCGCGCGCTCGAAACCGAGCGAACGCGCGCCCTCGAGGCGATGAACACGCTGGCGCGACGGCTCACCGAGGCCTCGCTGCAGCACCGCCCAGCGCAGCGGCTCGTTGAGGAGCTCGCCCAGCAGGGCACCGGCTGGGCCGTGCTGCACATCGAGGACGAGACCTACCGGAGCGGCGAGCTGCCCGCTGGCCTGCCGCTCGAATCGACGATCGCCGAGTTGCGCGAGCGGTTGGCCGCTCAGCCGCGGGCGCGCGGCGCGCAACCGACGGTGTTCACGACGGTCACGGCTGGCGCGGGGGCGGACGCCGGCACCGAGTACGAGGTGGCCGCGCATGAGGCCGGTCCGCGGCGTGCACGCTCGCGGGTCTCGGGCGACAGCGCGATTCTGCTGCTCGGGCGCGCGCCCCGGCTGACGCGCACCGACCTCACTGCGCTGCAGCTCGCCGCAAACCTCGTCGGGCTCGTGCTGCAGCTCCCCGCGGCGCAGTCGATGGCGGTCGACCAGCTCCTCATGCACCTCATGACCGACTCCCCCGCCACCACGATCCCCGGCGCTGAGCGGGATCGCTTTGCCCGGCTCCTCTCGAACTCGTTCGGCGGCAGCGCGCGGCGCGCACACGCGGTGATCGCGATTCGGGATCCCGGCCGGGCGCTCGGCAACGACCCCGTGCCTGGCGATGGGACGGTTGCCTCCGATGCGGCCTGGCTGCGACGCCTGCTGCACACCCCGTTTGTCGAGCACCGGGCGAGGCGGCTCCGCGCGTTCGTTGGCGCCCCGCCGACGCCTGGCGAACTGGAGCGGGCCCGGGAGCTCGGGTGGCTGCTCGCGGTGAGCGCCGCACACGACTTCGGCGATCTCCCCGCAGCGATGCGCGAGGCCGAGGAGCACGCGCGCGCGGCGCGGCACCTGCGCCAGCACATTGACGGCGCGGCGGAGCCCGCATCGGGCATGTGGCCGCTCGGCGCGGCGGCCGACCCCGCCGTGGCGCGCGCGGCTGCGGCGCAGTGGCTCGCGCCGCTGCTCGGCCCGGCGCACGCGGAGCCGCGGCGGGCGCTCCGCTCGTGGCTGCGCCACCACGGGGCGTGGGATCGCACCGCCCGCGACCTCGAGCTGCACCGCAACACGGTGCGGCGGCTCATCGCGGAGGCGCAGTCGCTGCTCGGCCGCGACCTGGAGGATCCGCTTGAGCGCGCCCGCGTGCTGCTCGCGCTGACCGCGCTCGACGCGGACGAGTAGGCCGGGCCTACCTCACGCGGCCTCACCCCACGTCACACGGCCCTACCCCACTTCACAAGACCCCACCCCACTTCACACGGAGAAATCTGGGATCTCGGAGCCTCTCGGTCGAGAGACTCCGAGATCCCAGATTTCTCCTGCGGGGTTGCGGGGTTTCGGGGTTTCGGGGTTGCAGGGTGCAGGGTTGCGGGACCGCGGGGCGGGCAGCCTGGAGCGTGCGGAGTGACTAGCCCACGCGCGCCACGGCGCGCACCGGCGAGCCGTCGATTCCGGCCAGGCGCAGCGGCAGGATGGCCAGCTCGAACGCCTCGGGCACACGGCCGAGGCCGGTCAGGTTCTCCACGATCACCCCATCGTTGCCCAGCCAGAAGTCGTGCACCGGCATTCCGCCGCCGCCCACCGTGGCATCCGGGCTCAGCGTGTCGACGGCGAGCACCCGCGCGCCCCTCGCCCACAGCGCAGCCGCGAGCTCGAGCGCGAGCGCCGGGTGCTGTTCGGCCCGCGGGGTCCCGAAGTGCGCGTCCCAGCCGGTCGCCACGCACACGATCCCCGGCAGCGCTGCGGGGAGGTCGAGCTCAGCGATCCCGATCGAGCCGCCCGCGGATGGGGCTGACACGCGCAGCAGGCGCGCCGGCCCCCAGAGGCGTTCGAGCGGGATCTGGTCAACCGTTCGCCCACCGGGGACCGCGTGCGCCGGCGCGTCCAGGTGCGTGCCGGCGTGCGAGCCGAGCTCCAGCCGCTCGACGGCCACGCCGTCCGCCGCGATCGTGAGCTCCGGCGCGAAGCTCACCTCGGGGTCGCCGGGGTAGACCGGCATGCCCGTCTCAAGTGGGTGACTGAGGTCGACATAACGCACACCGCCACCGTACCTCCCACGCCAAGCGATTCGGCGAAAGCAAGTGCCTGAGTGCGAAACGGGCTGGGTTCTGCCGAATCGCTTGGGGGCGGCTGCGCGCACACGAAGGCCCGGGCTCCGCGGGGAACGGGGGCCCGGGCCTTCGCCAGGGGTGGGGACGCGGCGACGGGGATTAGTCGCGCGCGGCCATCGCGCTGACGAGCTCGTACACGACGTGGCTCGCCGCGACCGCGGTGATCTGCGCGTGGTCGTACGCGGGGGCGACCTCGACGACGTCGGCGCCGACGATCTGCAGGTCAGCGAGCCCGCGGATGAGGCGGAGCATCTCGCGGCTCGTGAGGCCGCCGGCCTCGGGGGTGCCGGTTCCTGGCGCGTGCGCGGGATCCAGCACATCGATGTCGATCGAGATGTAGAGCGGCTTGTCGCCGACGCGTGCGCGGATCTTCTCGAGCGCTGCGGGGATCCCGTGCTCCTCGATGAACTCGCTCGTGACGATCTGGAAGCCGAGCATCGCGTCGTCCTCGAGATCCTGCTTGCCGTAGAGCGGGCCGCGGGTGCCGCCGTGCATCGAGGCGGTCAGGTCGATGAGCCCCTCCTCCGACGCGCGGCGGAAGGGGGTGCCGTGCGTGGTCGGCGCGCCGAAGTACGTGTCCCAGGTGTCGAGGTGCGCGTCGAAGTGCAGCACCGCGACGGGGCCGTGCTTCTTGTTGATGGCGCGCAGCAGCGGGAGCGCGATCGTGTGGTCGCCGCCGACGGTGACGATCTTGTCGACCTTCTCGCCGAGCTCGGTCGCCGCGGCCTCAACCTGCGCGACTGCCTCGTCGAGGTTGAAGGGGTTCGCCACGATGTCGCCGGCGTCGACGACCTGCTTGACGTTGAACGGGGAGACGTCCTGCGCGGGGTTGTACGGGCGCAGCAGGCGCGAGGCCTCGCGGACGTGCGATGGGCCGAAGCGCGCGCCGGGGCGGAAGCTCACGCCGGTGTCGAAGGGCACGCCAACGACGGCGATGTCGGCCGAGGGCACGTCCTCGATGCGCGGCAGCTTGGCGAAGGTGGCGATCCCGGCGTAGCGCGGGGTGAGGCTGGCGTCAACCGGTCCCTGCGGGGTGTGATCCGTCACTGATGCACGTCCTTTCAGATTTGCTCCCAAAAGTTGCATGAGAGTAAACATATGAGTTCTATTGGTGAACTTGCCTTCACTATAGGCTGGAAGTCGCGGTCCGGTCAATGCGGGCCAGAGGAACGAGGAGCGCGCGTGCGAGCGATTCATCTCAGTGCCGGCGACGACCCCGTGCGGATCGGGGCAAAACTTCGCTCATCGCGCGTCGCGCAGGGGCTCACGCTCGAGCAGCTCGCGCAGGCGTCAGGTCTCACGAAGGGCTTCATCAGCCGCATCGAACGCGACGACACGATGCCCAGCGTGCCCGCGCTCGTGCAGATCTGCCACGCGCTCTCGCTGCCGATCGGGACCCTGTTCGAGGAGCCCGACGTGCAGCACGTCGCACTCGCGGCGGCGCCGCGCATCAACATGGGCGGGATCGGTACCGAGGAGCGCCTCGTGACGCCGCGCTCGGAGGAGCGCGTACAGCTGCTGCGCTCGAGCGTCGCGCCGCACGGCTCAGGCGGCGACGACCTCTACACGGTCAGCTGCGCGGTCGAGTCGCTGCACCTCATCTCCGGATCGGTCGAGGTGCAGTTCACCGGCCGCGTGGCCGAGCTCTCCCCCGGCGACACGCTGACCTTCCCCGGGCTGACCCCGCACACCTGGCGCGCGGGCGCCGAGGGCGCCGAGCTGCTCTGGGTGCTCGTGCCTGCGGCGTGGAGCGGATCGAACTCGCCGCGATCCTGATCGAATCGCGGCGAGTGCGCTGGGCGCTCAGTCCTCAAACACGATCACCGTGCGCGTGCGCTCCCCGCGCCGCATCGCGTCGAACGCTTCATTCACCTCGTCGAGCGTGCCGCGCGCGCTGATCAGCTCGTCGAGCGCGAGCTCGCCGGCCAGGTACGCGGCTGCCACGCGCGGGAAGTCGCGCGCCGGCACGAGCCCGCCGTAATTCGAGCCGATCAGCGTCTTCCCGTCGTACGCCAGCTGCAGGCCGTCAATGCGGAGTTCCTGTCCCTCGGGCGGGAGCCCGACGAACACCGCCCGCCCGCCCGGGCGGATGAGGCCGGGCAACTGCTCCATCGTGGCGACGCGGCCGATCGCCTCGAACGCCACATCAGCGCCGCCAGCGGTCAGCTCGGCGACGCGATCGGCGAGGCCTTCGCCCCCGATCAGACCGTGCGTTGCGCCGGCGGATCGCGCCTCGGCGAGCTTCGCCTCCGACACGTCGACGGCGATGATCGGGTGCGCCCCGGCGAGCCGGAGGGCCGCGATGATCGACATGCCGACGCCGCCAGCGCCGATCACGACCGCGGACTCGCCGGCGACGACGCGCGCGTTGTTGACGACGGCGCCGTACCCCGTGCCCACCGAGCAGCCGATGAGGCTCGCGACATCGAAGGGCACCCGCTCGTCCACCTTGATCGCCGCGAAGTCGGGCACCACGATGCGCTCGCTGAGCGCGCCGACCGCGAGATACGGCCAGGCAGGATCCCCAGCTGCGGTGCGCCACCGCGTCGTCCCGTCTGGCAGCTGCGAGTCGTTCGAGCGCACGCGCGTGCACGCCCACGGCTTCCCGCCCGTGCACTCCGCGCAGCGCTGGCAGGCCTGATGCCACGCGATGATCACGTGATCGCCGACCGCGAGCTCGCGCACGCCAGCGCCGATCGCCTCCACCACGCCTGCGGCCTCGTGCCCCATGACCGCGGGGAGCGGCACCTGCCACTCGCCATCGATCACGTGGCGGTCGGAGCCGCAGACGCCGGCGGCGCGCACGCGGACGCGCACCTCGCCGTGGCTCGGGGCGTCGAGCCGCAGCGTCTCGACCGCGAGCCGGTCGCCGTCGTCCCCCCGGTAGACGGCGGCGCGCACCGTGAGCGATTCGGTCATTGCTACTTCCTTCCAGCTGCCGCGAAGAGATCGGACCCGCCGTACGCGCCGCGGCCGCGTCGCACATACAGGAGGGTGTTCAGGACGAGGTAGCTCAGCATCGCGATCGCCACCGCGGGGAGCGTCGCGGTCGCAAACCGGAAGACCCCCTGCGTCTCGAGCGTGATCGGGTTGTACACCCAGAGGTAGAACGCGGAGGAGAGCGCGACAGCGAGGAGCGCCGCGATGTTCACCCCGCCCGTGAACCGCAGCGGGTCGCTCGCACCGCTCGCGTAGAGGGCGCGGAGCGGGACGATCTGCCGCCGCAGAATGAAGTAGTCGGCGATGATGACCCCGCAGAGCGCCGCGATAAACGCGCCGCTGATCACCACGAACGTCATGAACTGCTCATACATGAAGCCGGGGAAGAAGCTCAGGATCGCCGGGAGCGCGAGGAACGCCGCGGCAAGCACGGGCCAGCGCAGGCGCGACAGCGCGCGGCCGCTCGACTGCTTCACGGCGAGCACGGTCGAGTACGCGATCGAGGCCATGCTGGTCACGTTGGCGAACCCGACGAAGAGCAGCGTGAGCACGCCGAGGACCGGGCCGCCGAGGGGCACCATCCACGCGGTCGGGTCGGCCTGCCCGAAGAGCAGCCCTGCGGCCATGCCGACGATCTGGGCGACCACCGTGCCAATGAAGATGCCGCCGTACGCCGGCCAGAGCGCGGCCCGCGGGCCGCGGGTGAGGCGCGCGAGCGTGCCCATCACCGGCCACCAGGAGAGCCCGGCACCGAGGTTGAACTCGACCGCCATCATGAAGTTCAGCTGCTCGTCCGGGAACGGCGCGATCGGCTCGGCGGCGAGGAGCTCGCCCCAGCTGTAGTTCGACATCAGCAGGATCATCATGAGCGCGACCACGACGAGCAGTCCGGGGGCCACGAAGCGGTTGAGCTTACTGATGGTCACAGGGCCGCGCGACAGGATCAGCCAGCCGATGAAGATCGCGGCGAGCGCGAATACCGTCACGAGCGGGCCGAACTGATCGAAGTCGGTGCCGAACGCCTGGTTCGAAATCTCACTAAATGCGCGTCCGAACATCACGCCGAGGAGCGATGTCCACCCCATCTCGGTGAGCAACACCACGACGAAGACGACGATGCCGACACCGACGATCCCGAACACCGACTTCAGCGCGCGATACTGCTCGATCCCCAACCGCTGGCTCAGGACGACGCTGCCGAGCGCCATAATCGCGAGGCCAATGCTGTTGCCGATCAGCATCGCGGCGATCCCGTCGGTGAAGCCGACGAGCAGCACCGTCGAGCCGCCCGTGAGGAACGCCCAGGTGGCGATCGCGAGGCTGAGGGTCACCCAGCTGAAGTCGCCGCCGCTCCAGCTCCGCTCGCGCTTCAGCAGCGGCAGGGAGCCGTACGTCGCTTCCTTCGCGACCTCAGCGTCGGCGGAGTGTCCGGCGGTGGGGTGGGAGGCGCGCTCGGCGGCGCGGCCGGTCCCGCGGCCTGGTGCGCCGCTCACAGCGCGGTGCCCATCACCGAGAGTGCGACGATCCCCGCGGCGACGCCGAGAAAGAGCGCCAGGCTCTTCCCGCTCAGCGCGGCGTGCACGGGATCCGCGGTTTCCTCGGTCTCGATGGCGACGAGGCGTCGCTCCAGCTCGCGCTCCAGCTCGTGGTCGAGCTGCGATGTTGCAGACATGTGGGTCTGACCTCCTTGTAAGTCCCCGAATCACGGCGGTGTAATGGGTCATCAGCCTAGGCACCGCGCGGCGGCCGAAGCAAACGCCCGAACAGGATGTCAAGCGAGATTCTGCGAATTCGTACGCAAATGATCCAGTTGTGAACGAGATACAATGAGGAACGCTGTGATCGGTGCACATCTGCACCGTGAATCGGGAGCAGTTTTGGGAGGCGCAGTGGAGCTCGACACCGCTCAGGAGGAGCTTCGCGCGCGCGTGCTGCGCGAGCTGCGCAGGGACGGCCGCGCCAGCTTCGCCCGCATCGCCGCGGCGAACGGCACGACGCGCAGGCAGGTCACCCAGATCGTGCACTCGGCGATCGCGCGCGGCCTGCTGCGGATCACGGTCTCCCTCAGCCCCGATCTCCTCGGGCACGAGCGCTTCGCGTACCTCCAGGTGGCGGTCGATGGACCGATCGCCCCGATCCGGGAGGCGCTCGTCGCCATGCCAGAGACCACGTTCGTCGCGGAAATCAGCGGCGGCTACGCGATCGACGCGGAGATTCGCGTCGGCGCCGATCCGCACCTGCGCGACACCGTCGATCGCGTGCGCGCCCTCCCCCATGTGCGCGAACTGCGGCTGCACCACTACGAGAGCATCGAGATCAACCTCTACTCACCGATCCGCACCGGCGGCGCCGGGATCCGCATCGACGGGACGGATCGTGCGCTGATCCAGCACTTGCAGCGCGATGGCCGGGCGACGTTTCGCGAGCTCGGCGACGCCGCGGGGATCTCACCGAGCGGCGCGCGCCTGCGCCTCACGCGACTCACCGAGCGGGGCGCGGTGAAAGTGGTCGGGATCCCCGTGCGCGGCGAACGCGCCGAGGCACCGACGCTCGGGGTGGGGATCCAGTCGAGCGCCCCGGTGGCGCAGGCGCTCGCCCGGGTGCGCGAGCTCGATCCCGAGTTCCTCGCGGTGTCGGTGGGCGGCTACGACCTCATCGCAACGCTGTCGGGCGAGAGCAATGACGATGTCCTCGCTCTCGTTGACCGGCTCCGCTCGTTCCCCGAGATCGCCCGAATCGAGTCGTGGGCGAACCTCCGGATCGTGAAGGAGCAGTACGGCGAGGGCGATACCCTCAGCGCCAGTCCGCGTACAGCGCCGGGCGTCGATCGCTGAGGTAGTCAGCCTGTCCCGCGGCCACCGGCTGCAGCTCGGGGAGGTCCGCGAAGAGGAGCTCCGCCTCGCGTCCCGCCGCAGCGATGACCGTTCCCTCGCGTCCGGCGACCGTGCTCAGCCCCGTGAACCCGACCGCGGGATCCTCGCCCTGACCGGGCAGTGCCGGGTGGTCGGCGTAGGCCACCACGAACGCGTTCTCGGCCGCGCGCGCCCGGATGAGCAACTCGGGGACGTACCGCGAGTGGCGATCGATCGCGGTCGGGACGAGCAGCAGATCGACGCCGCGCGCCGCGAGATCCCGAGCTGGCTCAGGGAATTCGATGTCGTAGCAGATCTGGAACCCGACGCGTCGCCCGTTCCACTCCGCGACGCCCGGCCGCTCCACCGCGGGGGTGAACGCGAGCGGCTCCTGATCAGCCCACAGGTGCAGCTTCTCGTAGCGCAGCACCTCGGCGCCGTTCTCGTCCCAGAGGCCGGCGGCGATCGCGAACGTACCGTCGGCGCGGGCGAGCGGGAAGCTCGCAGCGACCGCGATCCCGCGCTCACGCGCGATCTCGGCGAGCGCGGCCGGGATACCGGCGACCCGCTCGGGCGTGAGCCAGTCGGCGAGCTCGCGTGGCGCGTAGCCGCTCACGAAGAGTTCCGGGGTGAGGATCAGCTCGGCGCCGTTCGCGCGCGCGGTCTCGGCGCCGGCGCGCAGCGTCGCGAGGTTGGCGTCGGTGTCGAGCGGCACGGCTTCCGCCTGCAGCAGTGCGATCCTCATCGGGGAGCTCCTTCGTCCGGGTGCGCACGTTCGGGTGCTGGCCGCGTCTGCCGGCGGCCCGGTCATGAGCCTAGCGGTCCGCACTCGCACTCGCGCTCGCACTCGCACTCGCACTTAGTGAGGGTTTGGACCGGGGTTCCGCTCGGCTCTCCCAAACTGCGGGGAGTTTGATCCAGTAAGCGGCCGCCGAAAGGGATCAAACTCGCCGCAACTTGCTGGGGGCGGGGCCGGGGGCCGGGCCCCGGCCCCGAAGCCAGCCCGGCGCCAGCCCCCACCGGCTCCCCCGGCCGTCACTCCGCCGGCAGCGTCTCCGCGAGCACGCGCAGCGTGTTCCCGCCCATGATCGCGCCGATCTCCTCCGGGGTGCGGCCCCGATCGAGCAGCTCCTGCGTGATCACCGCGAGGTCGCTCGTGTCCCACGCCACCTCGGTCGACCCGTCGTAGTCGCTGCCGAGCGCGGCGGTCTCGATGCCGCCCACCTCGATGACGTGCTCGATCGCGTCCACCACCGCCTCCGGCGTGAGCTCGCACACGGCGGCATCCCAGTAGCCGATCCCCACAACGCCGCCGGTCGCCGCGATCCCGCGGATCTCATCGTCGGTGAGGTTGCGGTTCACATCGCACGTGGCCTGCACGCCGCCGTGGCTCGACACCACGGGCTTCGTGGCGAGCTCGAGGATCTCGCCGACCGTCTGGTGGCTCGCGTGTGCGAGGTCCACCGCGATCCCGAGCTGCTCCATGCGCGCGATCGTCTCGCGGCCGAGCGGGGTCAGCCCGCCCTGCTCGACGCCGTGCATCGACCCCGCGAGATCGTTGTCGAAGAAGTGGGTCAGGCCGGCCATCCGCATCCCGTCGTCGAACAGTACATCGAGGTTGCCCAGGTCACCCTCGAGATTCTGCAGGCCCTCGGCCGAGAACATGGCGCCCACCACGGGATCGCCATCGGCCCGGTCGGCGAGCAGCTCCGCGAGGTCGGCCTGCGTCTCGATGGTGCGCAGCGCGCCATCCGACGCGGCGGCGTCCGTGCGCAGCTTCGCGGCGTGGAAGCGCGAGCGCTCCAGCAGCGAGAACCACGTCTTCGGCGGCTGCAGCTGGGCGAAGCTCAGCAGGGTGATGTTGTCGGTCTCGTCGGTGTTCGAGTCGTAGTTCTGCCCCTTCGGCGACTTCGAGACCGAGGAGAACACCTGCAGCGCAACGTTCCCGTCCTGCAGGCGCGGCAGGTCGACGTGGCCGCGATCCGCCCGATCGTTGAGCGAGCGATCCCACATCAGCGTGTCCGAGTGCATGTCGGCGATCGCGAGTTCAGCGTGCACCTCGCGCGCCTCGGCAGACACCTCGGGGATCGGATCACCCGTCAGCTCGTTCATGCTCCGCTCCACGATGCCCGGGGCGAACACAAAGAAGCCGATCGCGGCGAGAACGAGGAGCGCGGAGAGGCCGATGATGCTGCGGCGCAGCCAGCGACGTCGATGTCGTGTGGTCATGAGCCGACGCTAGCAGCAGGCGAGCGCGTCGCAACCCGCAGATCAGGATCCTGGCGAGTCGCCACAATCTTTGCCCCCACCGGGGAGTCTGCGCGCAGGGAAAGCGACGAAGCGCCGGCTCACCGTGTGGTGGGCCGGCGCTTCGGGGAACGCGACACGCTGCGCGCTGGCGGGCGCTGGCGCGCGAGCGCTACGCGGCGGTCACGCCAGCGAGGGTCTTCTTGCCGCGGCGCAGCACGGCGAACCGGTCGTGGAGCAGGTCACTCGCTGCGAGCGCCGCGTCCTCCGCCTCGACCGCGATGTTGTTGACGTAGACGCCGCCCTGCGCAATGGCCCGGCGCGCCTCACCGAGGCTCTTCACGAGCTCGGTGTCAACGAGCAGCTGCGCGATCGGAGTGCCCGCAGCGGCGGTGGCCTGCGGCAGCGCCTCGATCGCGCCGCCGAGCGTCACCGCGTCGAGCGCGGTGAGATCGCCGCGGCCGAACAGCGCTTCCGAGGCGTCGATCGCGCCCTGCGTCGCCGCGCTCCCGTGCACGAGCGTCGTTATCTCGAGCGCGAGGCGCTTCTGCGCGGCGCGCTTGAAGGGCTCCTCGGCGACCTGGCGCGCGTAGTCCTCGATCTCGGCGCGCGAGAGGAAGGTGAACACCTTGAGGCGATCCACCACGTCGGCGTCGGCCTGGTTGAGCCAGAACTGGTAGAACGTGTACGGCGAGCACATCTCCGGGTTCAGCCAGATGGCGTTGCCCTCGCTCTTGCCGAACTTCGTGCCGTCCGAGTTCGTGATGAGCGGGGTGCCGATCGCGTGCGCGGTGCCACCCTCGGCCTTGCGGATCAGCTCGGTGCCGCTCGTCAGGTTGCCCCACTGGTCGCTGCCACCGGACTGCAGCTTGCAGTCGTACTGCCGGTACAGCTCCAGGAAGTCGAGGCCCTGCAGGATCTGGTAGCTGAACTCGGTGTAGCTGATGCCCTCGTCCGAGTTCAGGCGCTTCGCGACGATGTCCTTCTTGATCATCGTGCCGACGCGGAAGTGCTTTCCGATCTCGCGCAGGAAGTCGATCGCGGAGAGCGGCGCCGTCCAGTCGAGGTTGTTCACGAAGCGCGCGGCGTTGTCGCCTTCGAAGCTCAGGTATCGCGAAATCTGCTCGCGGAGCGAGTTCACCCACGCCGCCACCGTCTCCGGCGAGTTCAGCGTGCGCTCCGAGGTGGGGCGCGGATCCCCGATCAGGCCCGTCGACCCGCCCACGAGCCCGAGCGGCAGGTGGCCCTTCAGCTGCAGGCGGCGCATGAGCAGCAGCTGGACGAGGTGCCCGAGGTGCAAGCTCGCCGCGGTGGGATCGAAGCCGCAGTAATACGCGAACGGCTCGCCCTCGATCAGTTCAGACAGCGCCGCAGCGTCCGTCGAAACGTGGATCAGCCCGCGCCACTCCAGCTCGTCCCACAGGGTGGCGAAGCTGTCGTCGTTGCGCTGGACTGCCAGGATCTCGGTGCGATCGTTCATTTCAGACACGCCCACCATCGTACCGCGGTCTCACGCCCGCCGGGACCTCGGTGCCGCGGGCTGGCACCGAGGGTCGATGCCGCGCGCGCCGCCGCGGAGAACACTGGACGCATGACCGAAATCTTGCTTCGCGCCTCAGCCCTCACCCAGCACTATGGCCCCACCCGCGCGCTCGACGGCGTCTCGCTCGATATCTACGCCGGCACGTCCACGGCGATCATGGGCGCGTCCGGATCGGGGAAGACCACGCTGCTCCACGCGCTCGCCGGCATCACGGTGCCGCAGGCAGGCGTGGTGCAGTACGGTGGCGCGACGATCTCGCAGCTTTCCGACGCTGAGCGCAGTCGGCTGCGCCGCGAGCAGTTCGGCTTCGTGTTTCAGCAGGGCCTGCTCATCCCGGAGCTCACCGCGGTGGAGAACGTCGCGCTCGCGCTGATGCTCACCGGGGTATCGAAACGGGACGCGCTGCAGCCGGCGGCGCAGTGGCTCGCGGCGCTCGGGCTCGCCGGCATGGAGGAGCGCAGGATCGGCCAGCTCTCGGGCGGCCAGGCGCAGCGCGTCGCGATCGCGCGATCCCAGATCACCGGGGCGCGGCTCACCTTCGCGGACGAGCCGACCGGCGCACTCGATTCGACCACCTCGCGCGAGGTGATGGACGCGCTCCTCGGCTCGACGGTCGGGCAGGGCCGCACACTGGTTGTGGTGACGCACGATCCGGAGGTGGCGGCCCGGTGCGCGCGCGTCATCACGATGAGCGATGGCCGCGCGATCGCCGACGCGTGGGCGCAGCCGTCCGCCGGGGGCGCACAGTGATCGCCCGCGTGCTGCCGCTCCTGTCACGGCCCAGCCGACAGGGATCGTCCGCACTCCTGCTCCCCGCGATCGCGTTCGCGAGCGTCACCGCGCTCCTCGCGATCGTGCTCGGCGGCGCCCAGACCTTCTGGGGCTACACCGACGAGCTCGCGCCGCTCTACTGGATGTGCGCGGTCACCGCGCTCGTGCTGCTCGTGGTGCCGCTCATCTCGCTCGGGCACGCCGCGGCACGACTGTCCGCGCGCCGCCGCGACGACCGGCTCGCGGTACTGCGCCTGCTCGGCATGCCGGGCCGCAGCACCGCGCTCCTCGCCGTCATCGAGGCGTCCGCTGTCGCGTTCGGCGGCGCCGTTGCTGGGGTGCTCGTCTCGTATCTCGTGTCGCCGCTCGTCGGGCTGATCTCGTTCCGCGGTGCCCCGCTCGGGGCAGCGGGGGTCGCGCTGCCCCCGCTGCACGCGGTGCTCGTGGTGCTCGGGATCACGGCGATCGCCGCGCTCAGCGCCGTCGCGAGTCTGCGTCGCGTCGTGATCTCACCGCTCGGGGTCGCGCTCAAGCAGCACGCCCCGAAACTGCCCTGGGTGCAGGCACTCTTCGCGGTTGCCGGCATCGTGCTCGCCTCCGCGATCGTGAGCGCGGTGAACGGGATCGGCGCGGTCGGCGGCATTGTCGCGATCATCGCCGGCCTCGGCATCGCGTTCGGGGTCGCGCTCCTCGCGCTCGATCTCATCGGCTCGTGGCTGATCGGGGTGTTCGGGCGCGGCAAGGCGAAGCGCGCGCAGGCGCCAGCGGATCTCTTGGCCGCCAGGCAGATCCTGGAGTCGCCGCGCGCCGCGTGGCGTCAGGTGTCGGGCGTCGCGATGGCGAGCTTCGTCGCGGTGTTCGCGGGATCCGGCGTCGCGCTCCTGTCGACCGCGGCGGAGGAGGGCGCAGGCGCGTTCCCCGTCGCCGACATCCGCACGGGCATCATCATCACCGTGATCGGGTCGTTTGTCATGGTCGCGTGCTCGGTCGGAGTGACGCAGGCCGCGCAGATCCTCGATCGCCGCGACGTGTCGCGCTCGCTCGCCATCATGGGCACACCGGTCGAGGTGCAGGACGCGGCCCGCCGGAAGGCGACGCTGCTCCCGCTCCTGCTCGCGTCCGTTGGCTCCGCGATCCTCGCCGGCACCCTGATGTTCCCGCTGCTCGGCATGGCGATCGTGGTCGCGCCACTCTCGCTCGCGGTGATCCTCAGCTCCGTCGCCGCGGGGATCCTGCTCGTGCTCGCGACGCTCTGGGCGACGAGGCCGCTCCTCCGCGCGGCGGCGGCCCCGCCCGCATAGCGAGCTCCCTGCGGGCCCGGTCCCGCGCGCCCCCGCGCCCCCCACTGAAAAGTGGCAAAGCGACCCTTCACGAGCGTGAAGGGTCGCTTTGCCACTTTTCGATGGGCACGGCCGGGCCTGGGCACCGCCCAGGCCCTGCCCAGGCCCCGCAAGCTACGCGCGGAACTCCTCGATCCGGTTCGCGAGGCGGGCGAGCTGCTCGTCGACGCGCACGCGCGCCGTGCCACCCGCGCCAACGCGCGAGTTGACGGAGCCCTCGATCGTCAGCACCTCGCGGACGGCCGGGGTGAGGTGCTCGGAGACGCCCGCCAGTTCGGCGTCACTCGGCTCGTGCAACTCGATCCCGCGCTCCTCGCAGTAGCGCACCAGCTCGCCGGAGATCTCGTGCGCGTCGCGGAAGATCACGCCCTGCTTCACGAGCCACTCGGCAACGTCGGTGGCCAGCGAGAACCCCTGCGGGGCGAGCTCGGCCATGCGCTCGGTGTTGAGCGTCATCGTGGCGATCATGCCCGCGAACGCTGGCAGCAGCACCTCGAGCTGGGCGATCGAATCGAACACAGGCTCCTTGTCCTCCTGCAGGTCGCGGTTGTACGCAAGCGGCATCGCCTTCAGCGTGGCGAGGAGGCCCGTGAGGTTGCCGATGAGCCGGCCCGACTTGCCGCGCGCCAGCTCGGCGATGTCCGGGTTCTTCTTCTGCGGCATGATCGAGGAGCCCGTCGAGTAGCCGTCGTGCAGGCGCACGAAGCCGAACTCCTTCGTGTTCCACAGGATGATCTCCTCGCTCAACCGGGAGAGGTCGATCCCGATCTGGGCGCAGATAAACGCGAACTCGGCCACGACGTCGCGGGCAGCGGTGCCATCGATCGAGTTCTCGAGCGGCTCGCCGAGGCCGAGCTCCGCAGCAACCAGACGAGGATCGAGGCCGAGCGACGAGCCGGCGAGCGCGCCTCCACCGTACGGCGAGGCGCTCGCGCGCACCGACCAGTCGCGCAGACGCTCGAGGTCGCGCACGATCGGCCACGCGTGCGCGGCGAGCTGGTGTGCGAGGAGCACGGGCTGGGCGTGCTGCAGGTGTGTGCGACCGGGCAGGATCGCGTCGGGGTGCTTCGCCGCCTGCTCCGCGATCGCGTCGAGCAAGTCGAGCAGCATGCCGCGGATGATCGCCGTGTGATCCAGCAGGTAGAGGCGCACGAGGGTCGCGATCTGGTCGTTGCGGCTGCGGCCGGCGCGGAGCTTGCCGCCGAGCTGCACGCCGACGATGTCGATGAGGAGGCGCTCGAGCGCCGAGTGCACGTCCTCGTCGTCCTCGCCGGGAACGGCGCGGCCGTCGGCCACTCGCGCGGCGAGCTCATCGAGGCCGGCGCGCATGTCGGCGAGCTCCTGCTCGGTGAGGTAGCCGGCCGCGGCGAGCGCCGTGGCGTGCGCCTTCGAACCGCGGATGTCGTACTCCGCGAGCACCCAGTCGAACTGGGTCGACTTCGAGAGTGCTGCGAGCGAGGGCGACGGGCCGCTTGCGAATCGGCCGCCCCAGAGCGCCCCGGCCTCGGCGGCGCGGTTGCCGGCGTCTGACGCTGCGGTGGTGTTCTCGGTGCTCATGTCGTCCTTATCTTCCGTGCTTCGTCTCGTCTTCGGTGCGGGCCAGCAGCCAGGCCATGAGGGCCTTCTGCGCGTGCACGCGATTCTCCGCCTCGTCCCACACGACGCTCTGCGGGCCGTCGATCACCTCGGCGGCCACCTCAAACTCGCGGTACGCGGGCAGGCAGTGGAGGAAGATCGCGTCGTCATTCGCGTGCGCCATCAGCTCGGGGGTCACCCGGTATGCGCCGAACGTCTGCACGCGCTCGGCCTTCTCAGCTTCCTGCCCCATCGAGACCCACGTGTCGGTGATGATCGCGTCGGCGCCCTCGACGGCCGCGACGGGATCCGTGAGCACCGTCACGCTGCCACCGGTCTGCGCGGCGATCCGCTCGGCGTCGGCGACGATGTCCGCGCGCGGGTGGAAGCCCTCGGGCCCCGCCACACGGATGTGCATGCCTGCGGTGGCGAAGCCGAGCAGGTAGGAGTGCCCCATGTTGTTCGCGGCGTCACCAACGTAGGTCGCGGTGAGTCCCGCCAGCTCACCCTTCTGCTCGCGAATGGTCTGCAGGTCGGCGAGGATCTGGCACGGGTGGAAGTCGTCGGACAGCGAGTTGATCACGGGCACGGTCGCGTGCTCCGCCATCTCCGCGATGCCCGCGTGGTCGAAGGTGCGCCACACGATCAGCGACACCATGCGCGACAGCACGCGCGCGGTGTCGGAAATCGACTCTTTCGCGCCGAGCTGCGCCTCCCCCGGGTTCACGATGATGGGCGCCCCACCAAGCTCCGAGATGCCGGCGGCGAAGCTGAACCGCGTGCGCGTCGACGTCTTGTCGAAGAACACGGCGGCCGAGCGGGGGCCCGCAAGGGGTCGCTCCGCGAACGGCTCGCGCTTGAGACGCGCGGCGAGGTCGAGGACCTCGCGCTGCTCGGCCGGGCTCAGATCGTCATCGCGGAGAAAGTGTCGGGTCACCCATTCAGCTTACCTGGGCCCGGGACCCGCCGGTCCCGGGCCACTGTCCTCAGTACGTTGCGGCGTATGCCGCGTAGCGCGCCTCTGACTCGAGCGCCTCTGCGCGTGCGATCTCGGCGCGCTTTACCGCCACGAAGGTCTCAGCGAGTTCGGGGGCGAACCACTCCCGAGCGACCGCGGACTCGGCGAAGCGATCGAGCGCCTCGCCGAGCGTGCTGGGGATCGGACGGATTCCGAGCGCCTCACGCTCCTCCGCGGAGAGAGAATCGGAGTCGCCGCTCACGATCGTGGGAGTCGGAAGCTGCTCCCGTACACCCTCGAGCCCGGCCCGGATCAGGCAGCCGAGCACCAGCCAGGGGTTGCTCGTGGCATCCGCCGCGCGGTACTCGAGGTTGAACTGCTTCTGATGGTTCGCACCTGGGGTGTTGAAGAGCGGGCAGATGCGCAGCAGAGCTTCGCGGTTGTTCTCGCCGAGGAAGATCCCACCGGCGCTCCATCGCTGCGGCGCGAGCCGCTCGTACGAGAGCGGAGCCGATGCTGCGACGGCTTGGAATGCCTCCGCGTACTTCAGAATGCCCGCGGCGAAGGACCCCGCGACCTCGGAGAGGTTGCTCGGACGGTGCTCGTCGTACGTGACGAAACGTCCCTCACGGTCGCGCAGGCTCACGTGCACGTGCACGCCGTTGCCGCCGCCGTTCTCCTCCACGATCGGGGAGAACGTTATACGCTTCCCAAGACTGCTCGCAACGTGGCGGGTAATCTCGCGGAGATAGACGGCCCGATCCGCCGCGACGAGTGCTCGCGCCGGGCTCAGGGTGATCTCGAACTGGTTGCGCCCGAACTCGGGGAGCCACATCTCGGGTTCAAGACCGGCGTCGTCGAGCGCAGCGACGAGGCGCCCGCCGAGCTCCTCCTCCTCGAGGAACGACTCAAGAGAGAACGGCGTGTTGACCGGGCTTCCACTGTCGTCGCACAGCATGAACTCATGCTCGAACGATGAGACGACGCTGAGTCCGGTCTCCGCGTCGAGGTCCGCGATCGCGCGCTTCAGGAAGGTGCGCGGATCGCATGCCCATGGCTTGCCATCGGGCGTGTGAATATCCGCGAGCACGAGAGTGGTCTGCTCCCCTGTCTCGTTCAGTGCGACGCTCGCGATACTTGTCACATCGGGCATGAGCCGCAAGTCCCCGACCGCGCCGAACGGGTTCGGAGTGACGATCGAACCGAAGGCGTCGATGGCGAGGTTGGCTGGCACCCAGCCGCACCCGCTGTTGAGGTACTTCTGGAACTCCTGCTGACGGAACGCGCGACCACGCGCCTTCGCGGCGAGATCGGCGGTCAGAATGATGGCCAGGGGTTCTTTTCTCACGGTGTGTCCTTACTATCGATGCGGGCGGCCACTGTGCCATCCCGTGGTCTGAATACTGAGGGGGTTACTCCCAGGCGTCGAACGCCTGGATTCTGCCGAGCGGTTCCGAGCCCAGCTGCTCCACGACTCCGGCCACGAGGGCCTCGACGAGGGCGAGCGATGGCACAAGGGAGTCGAATGGGCTCGGGGCCTCGACCCCGCTCGAGATCAGGAAGTCGGCGTGCTTCGCCGCGGGCGAGAGCCACGGATCGGTGAGCAACACGGTCGTGGCGCGCCGCGCCTTCGCGCGGGCGACGAACTCGACCGTCGCATCCTGGTAGCGGCGGTAGTCGAAAGCGACGAGCACATCGCGCGGTCCGATATCGAGGAGCGCGAGCGACTTGTCCGACTCGGCTCGCCCCACGAACTGCACGTCGGGGCGGAGCAGCCGAAGGTGCAGGGCGAGGTACTCGGCCAGGAGCCCGGAGTATCGGCCGCCCACTGCCCAGACGCGCCGCTTGGGGTCGGCGAGGAGCTCGACGATCCGGTCGAACTCGGAGACCGGCATCGCGGCGAAGCTGCCCGTGATCCCTCGCACGAAGACGTCGTTCGCGCGCGGGATCGTGTGGTCCTCGGGGACGGCCCGCTCACCGGCCCGCGTCTCGTACTGGTCGATGGGCGAGGTGGTCCGCTCGGAGATTTCCTCGCGAAGCAACTCCTGCATCTGCGGGTAGGACTGGATGCCGACGCGGGCGAGCATCCGCAGCACGGTCGGTGCGCTGACATTTGCGCGATCCGCAAGCCGAGCCACCGGCTCCAGCCCGGCGACGGGGTACTCGGCGATGAGCGCGCGCGCCACCTTTTTCTCCGACGGGCTCATGACGTCGAGCGACATCTTGAGCGCCTCCGCGAGTGTCCGCTTCTTCGTCATTTCTCGTCCTCTCGGAGTGCGGGCTCCCAGCCCAAATACGGCGCGACCGTCTCGATCGGCACAGCGCCGGCTCGCACATCAGCAACCGCGGCGTGCAGGGTCTCCACCCCGCGTAACGCCTCGGCTGCGCTGAGCGTGAGCGGCGGGGTCCATTCGATCACGTTCCCACGCACCAGGTAGTTCACGACACCGAGCTCCCACATCCGGAAGATGACGCGCCTGGTGAAGAGATCATCAGCGACTGCCGAAGGCTCGCCTGGATCGGCGCGCAGCTCGATGCCCAGGCTCAGGCCGCGCCCACGCACCCCTGTGATCTCCGGTGCGGCGCACGCAGCGTCTCGGAGCAGCGCACGGAGTTCGCGCTCGCGTTCCGCAGCGGCCTCGGGGAGCTGGTCATCAATGATGGTGCGGAGCACCGCGAGCCCCGCTGCCGTGCTGATCATATTTCCCGCGGTCGTGAGCAGCGCGCTCGCCGGCGCCGCATCGAGCACCGCGGCGGGCCCGACCAAGGCAGCGAGCGGCAGACCGCCACCGAGCGCTTTGCCGAACGTGACCAAATCAGGAACGACGTCATCGTGAGCGAACGCGTGCAGGAGCCCCGTGCGTCCCAGGCCGACCTTGACCTCGTCGACGATGAGGAGGGCACCGGCTCGGTGCGCGCGTTCGCTGAGCTCTCGGAGGAATCCCGTGGGCGGCACGATGAGGCCACCATCCGACTGAATGGCCTCGACAATGATCGCGCCGACCGGGCGCTCAGCGAGCGCCGCATCGAGTGCCGCCCATACCTCGGGCAGCTCCGCGGCGGTCGCGGGGAACGGTAGGAGCGCACTTGCGGGGTCGGCGGGGAGGCCCGCCTCGACGAAGACGCCGCTCACTGCCTGAGCAGCTCCGAACCCGCCGTGGTACCCGCCACGGAATGCGAGCACGCCCGTTCGTCCGCTCGCGGCCCGCACGGCGGCGAGAGCCGCGCTGTTGACGTCGCTCCCGGAGTGCCCAAACAGCACGCGCCTCGGCGAGGTATCCGGGGCCGGCACCGCGGCGAGCAGCGCTTCTGCGAGATCGACCGCTGCCGGGTGCATCGCCGACAGCACGCTCGCGCTCCCGCCGGACTCGGCGGCGGCGCGGATCGCAGCGATGACCCGAGGGTGGGCATGGCCAAGACTGTTCGCACCCCACGCAGCGGAGAGGTCCAAAAAGCGCCGTCCCGTGTCGTCGACGATCTCGGCCCCCTGCCCCGAAACAATGCTCAGCGGGAAGAACCGGAGTTTCTGGTTGGCTGCGATCACCCGCTCGTCGCGCACGCTGAGCGGCACGCTAGCTTGAGCGTCGCTGAGCGTGCCAGCTTCGGCGGCGATTCGGATCTGAGAGTCATTCATGGTGTTCTCCCTCCACGAGCCCCGCCAGGCGCTCCGAATCGGCGCGCCGGTCAAGTTCGGCACACGCGCCCAGGTAGCCGGCCGCAAGTGTGAGGGCGACGCGACGCACGGCGTCCGGGTCTGGGAGGAACTCAGGGTGGTGCAGGCTGGGCCGTGCCGGGTGGTCTTCGGTCTCGACCCCGACGAACGCCATCAGACCGGGCAGTTCCTCCGAGTAGAAAGAGAAGTCGTCTGCCCCGCACGAGCGCATGGGCTCGCTCACCGTGAATCCGGCCGCGGTAAGCTCGGCGTCGATGGCGTCGACGAGGCCCGGGTCGTTCTCGAGGACCGGTTCACCCGTCACGATCTCGAGCGTGCCCACCAGCCCGTACGCCGCGGCCTGGCCCTCGACATAGCGGCGCACCGCCTCGTGCAGGATCGGCCGATCGGCGCGCTCCATGGTGCGCAGCGTCCCCGAGAACGACCCCTCTTCGGGGATCACGTTCGCGATCTCGCCCGCAGAGAAGCGCCCGACGGTGAGCACGGCGGGGTGCATCGGCGAGACGCTTCGCTGGAGCACCTCGGGCAGACCGACGACGATCTGCGCGAGCACACCGATCGGGTTGGCCGCCTCATGGGGGTACGCGCCGTGCCCCCCGCGCCCGCATACGGTGACGCGCAGTTCGTCGGCCGCGGCGTTCGTCGGCCCCTTGCCCGTGGCCACCGAACCCCTCGGAATCCCCGGGTGCACATGCGCGGCGAGCACGGCTGCGACCCCCTCTTCTCGAAGCGCTCCAGCACGCACAATGTCGAGCGCGCCGGAGGGGTATGCCTCCTCGCGCGGCTGCAGGAACGGGACGAGCGCGTAGGGCAGCTCGCACTCCGCCGCCGCGCGGGCGAGCGCGATCAAGGCTGCCTGGTGCACGTCGTGACCGCAGGCGTGCATGGCCCCGTTCGTCGATCGGAACGGCGCCGCGGTTGCCTCCTCGATCGGCAGGGCGTCGAGTTCTGCACGGACCGCCACAGCCGCGCCCACCACGGGTCCGATCCGACCGATCCGACCGGTACCCGCGACGGTGCGCATCCGCATGGGCATCCGCTCAGCAATCCAGGCAGCCGCGGGCCCCTCGGAGCCCGAGAGCTCCGGGGAACGGTGCAACTCTTCACGGAGGCGGACCGCGGCCGCCGCGTGCTCTGCGGTACGCGCGAGCAGCTCCTGAGCGAACTCGGCCCGGTTCACGCGAGACCCCGCTCGGGCTCGAAGCGAGGCCGCTCGGCGAGCTTGTACGCGCGCACGGCATTCTCCTGGCAGATCTTGCGGATCAGCTGCTCACCTGTCGCCGCATCCCACTCGTCGGCTTCGATCCACCCGTTCACCACCTGGAGGAGGCCTCTCCTGAACAGGTGCGCACCCAGGAAGTAGAGCTCCGACAGTCCGAATGCGTCTGAGGAGAACAGGGCCTTGTCGAACGGCGTGAGCTCGAGCGACTCTGCGATCACCTGCGGCGAGCGCGCGCCGACGTAGTTGATCGCCAAGCCGACGTCGCAGTACACGTGCGGGAATACATGCGCGAGGTACCCGGCATTCCGGTGGAAGGGGTAGCAGTGGAGCAGCAGGACGCGCGCCCCGCTGAGTCGCGTGCGGCGCAGCCATTCCGTGAGGAGCAGCGGGTCACAACGACCTAGGTCGCCATCGGGATCGCCGAAGCCGATGTGGAACTGAATCGCCTGCTGCGCATCCACGGCGCACCAGATCCCGAAGCGGATCAGTACAGCGTCTTCCAGCCGCGGCTCGGCTCCTGATTCGAGCTCGGCGAGCCAGGCCCCCGCGGCCGCTGCGACCTCGGCCTCGCTCGGCCGATCGGGCGCGAAGTCCAGGCCGATCCGGTACGCGGCGATCGTCTTGACCCCCACGGCGTCCCGGAGCTCCTCCAAGAGCAGCGCACGGTACGCGTCCGCGTACGCAGCCCCGCTCCCGAGCGTGGGGGCGAGCTGTTCGGCCAGACGCTCGAGACGCACCACCGTGTCGGCACTCGCATCGGCGCGCACCGCCATCTGCCCGGCGTCGAGAATGTCGTCGCCACGATACCCGGTCTCGATCAGATAGCGGTCGATCCCCGCGGCGCGCAGGAGTCGCTCGTTCACCTCCTGCGGCGCCAATTCCGCTCGGCGCTCAAGGTACCGCTCAGGCGTGACGTGCGCCTCCAGGTCAAGAAGCGGCGCACACCAGCGCCGGATCGCGACGCCCAGCTGGGAGTCGAACACGGTCGTGCGCGCGGGCGCGGCCCAGTTCGACTCGGAAATGAGCGACTCGAACTCTGGCCGCTCCAGGTTGTGCTCAACCACGCCGTGGCAGTGGTGGTCGATCAGGTCCGCCGCGGCGAACGCGGCGGGAGTGAGCAGGGTCTCGGACACGAGGTTCCTTTCCAGGGGTGCAGACTAGTCGAGATCTTCAGCGGTGAGGCGACCGCCAATGCGCTGAGCGAGGCCAGGTCGGGCAAGGATAATGATCCCGCCAATCAGGCACCACGCCCCAGCAATCCAGGGGAAGTAGGTGTATGGAGGCTCCTGGCCGACGACCTGGACCGCGTAGACGAAGCCGAGGTAGAGCAGACCGAGGACGGGGAGCACGACCTCCCACTTCGGGATCCGGGTCCTGCCGCGGAAGATCGCAACGATCACGCCCACGGAAGTCATCCCATACGCGACGACCATGCAGAGCGTCGCAATCGTGGCGTACCAGTAGTAGGCGTCGAACGCACTCCCACCGAATACGGCGATCCCGCCTGCGAGCAGCACGGCCAGCACGGTGGTGGTGAGCACCGCCGCGACCGGCACCTTGGTGTCGGGGTGGACGGTACCCAGCCGCTTCGGGCCGAAACCGTCGCGCGCGAGTGCGTAGATGAGCCGGGCCGCGGCCGCCGTCGAACTCAGCACCGAGGCGAAGGCCACGACAAATGCGATGAAAGCAATGAGCATCGCGTACTCGCGGCTGATGTAGAGCGTGCTGAGGCTCGTGAGCGTCGAGTTCGCCCCTGCGAAGCCCTCGATCCCATCCGCGTGGGTGCCGTAGCCGATTGTCTGCGCGAACATCATCACGGTGTAGAGCACGCCCGCGACGACGATGGCGCCGAGAAGGGCCCGCGGGATCGCCCGCTTCGGATTCTCAGTCTCCTCGCCGAGGGAGCTCCCCGATTCGAATCCTGCCCACGACAGGAATGCGAAAACCGACGCGGTCATGATGCCAACGGCAGTCGCGTCGCCGGGGAGGAACGTGGTGAAATCGATCGTCGCTTCTGGCACCGGGCCGGTTCCGCTGCCGACGCGCACGAAAATCACGACGGCGAGTACAAGCATCGCAACGACGCCGAGGACCCCGATCACGAAGAGCACGCGTGTAACCACGCGTGACTCCCGGACGTTGAGCACGACGACGAGCACCGCGACGACGAGCGCGACGAGGATCCAGGGGACGTGCGCCCAGAAGCCGCCGAATTCTTCGGCCCAGGCGGCGAAGAACACTCCGGTCGCACCGAGGATGCACGCTGCGAAGAACAAGTACGTGCCGAGCAGAGCGAAACCACCGAAGAAGCCCGCACGCGGCCCGATCGTGGCACCGGCGAGCGCGTACACGGATCCAGCATGGCTGAAGTAGCCGGTCAGGCGGATGAAGCCGTACCCGACCAGGAGCGTGCCGAGGAACGCGAGCAGGAACGTGAACGGAACGGACTTGCCGACGAGACCGGCGACGCCGATCCCGTTCAGCGCCATCGCCATCACGGGACCCATGAACCCGACGGAGAGCGCGGTGACCTCCCACACCCTGAGCTTGCGGCTGCGGGTGCCGCGCCCCGCGGTCTGGGGTGGCGCAACGGTTTCGGACATGTCTTCAGACTCCTTTGTCTTTGAGCGTGCACTGCAGCGGTGATGTCCGCCTCGATGAACAGTAACGCACATTACATGTTTTGCAAAGCAGATCAATTGCGTACAATTCAGAACATGTGCTGCGTGGATCTTCGCCGCACCCGGCAGCGCAACGCAAAGGAGCATCAGTGTCGAGCAGCGCAACCCATCCGCAACGTTCAGCCCTCAACCAACGCACCACCCCCTACGCGACGGCCCTGGCCAACCACGCGGAACGGGACACCCTGAACCTCATGGTGCCAGGGCACGGTGCAACGGCGGCGGGCCTCGCACAGGAGCTCGGGGAGTTTGTCACGGAACGCGCACTCGCGCTCGATATTCCACCGCTGATTCCGGGCATTGATGTTGGCCCGGAGTCGCCACTCATTGCTGCGACCCGGCTCGCAGCTGAAGCGTGGGGAGCACGTCGCACCTGGTTCCTCGCGAACGGCGCCTCGCAGGCGAACCGGATGGCAGCGCTCGCGCTTGCGAGTCGCAGCCGCGGTGACGTCGTGGTCGCCCAGCGCAGCGCGCACTCAAGCTTCACCGACGGCGTGATCCTCGGCGATTTGCTCCCCCGATTCGTCTTCCCGAGCATCGACCGCGCCCGCGGTATCAATCACGGCGTCACCCCCGACGCGCTCCGCGCGAGCCTCGCCGACGCGCAGCGCGCGGGCGACGCCGTCACTGCCGTCTACGTGATCTCGCCCAGCTATTTCGGCGCCGTCGCGGACGTGGCCGGGCTCGCCGAAGTGGCCCACGTGCACGGTGTGCCACTCGTTGTCGACGGCGCGTGGGGGTCCCATTTCGGCTTCCATCCGGAACTCCCCGAGTCGCCCGCGCGCCTCGGCGCAGACCTCACGGTGTCGAGCACGCACAAGCTCGGAGGGAGCCTCACCCAGTCGGCCATGCTCCACCTCGGCGAAGGGCCCTTCGCAGACGAGCTTGAACCGTTGCTCGAGCGCGCCTACATGCTCACGCAGACCACCAGTCCGAACGCGCTGCTCCTCGGGTCATTGGATATCGCGCGGCACGCGCTCGTGCGTGGCTCCGAGGCCATCGGCGAGACGATCGCGTTCGTTGAGAAGTTCCGAGAGCGACTGCGCAATGACGGCACCTTTGGTGTCATTTCCGACGGCTTTGCGGAATTCGAAGACATCGTGGCGCACGATCCGCTGCGCGTCTCCATCGATGTCTCCGCAACTGGTGTGAGCGGGCACGCGGTGCGGGATCGTCTCGCCGCCGAGCATGGAATCTTCCTCGAGATTTCCACCGCTCACGCGATCGTTGCGTTCATCGGGCCTGGGAAGCTCCCCGATTTGGACCGCCTCGCCGCCGCGCTCACTACGCTCGCGAATGCCCCAGCCGATCCGCGCCGAAACCTCGACACGCACATCCTGTCGCCGAGCATCCCTGAGCTGCCCACCCCCGGCGCCATGCGCGTACGGCCGCGCGACGCGTTCTTCGGCCGCCACGAAACCGTGCTCGCGAGCGAGGCGGTCGGCAGAGTCTCCGCTGACGCGCTCGCCGCTTACCCACCCGGGATCCCGAACGTGCTTCCCGGCGAGGAGATTACCGCAGAGACCGTGGCGTTCCTCCAGACCGTCGCCGCATCCCCCATCGGGTACGTGCGCGGTGCGCTCGACCCGGCGGTCGCGCAGTTCCGCGTCCTCGCTGTGTAGACCTCACCACCCACCCCTGTGGGAGAATTGGGGGATGTCTGCCCTGCCTCACCTCGTCGCGTTTGACCTCGATGACACGCTCGCCCCGTCCAAGTCGCCCGTTGAGGAGCGCATGCTCGACGTGTTCGCGCGGCTCCTGTCGCGCACCACGGTTGCCGTGATCTCCGGTGGCAACTTCGAGCAGTTCGAAGCCCAGCTCCTCGCCCGACTCGAGGAGTTCGCAGGGGCCGACGAGGCGGCGCTCGCGCGCCTGCACCTCCTGCCCACCTGCGGCACACGCTACGAACGCCGCGAGGCCGGCGCCTGGCACACGGTCTACCGGGAGCACCTCACCCCGGAGGAGCGCGACGGCGCGATGGTCGCGCTGCGCGAGGAGGCCCAGCGCCTCGAGCTGTGGGAGGCCGAGCCGTGGGGCGAGATCCTCGAGGATCGCGGATCACAGGTCACGTTCTCCGCGCTGGGTCAGCGCGCGCCGGTCGCGGCGAAGCACGCGTGGGATCCCACCGGGGCGAAGAAGAACGCGCTGCGCGCTGCGGTTGCGGAGCGTCTCCCCGAGCTTGAGGTGCGCAGTGGTGGCTCGACGTCGGTCGACATCACGCGTCGCGGGATCGACAAGGCGTACGGGATGCGCAAGCTCGAGGAGCACACCGGGATCCCGCTCGACGACATGCTCTTCGTCGGCGACCGGCTCGACCCCGACGGCAACGACTACCCGGTGCTCGCGCTCGGCGTGCGGTGCCAGGCGGTCACCGGCTGGGAGGACACGGCGGAGTTCCTGGAGCGCCTGCTCGCGGAGTAGCCCCGAAGCACGCTTCCCCGCCTCACCCGCGCGCTCCCCGGATCGGGGTCACTTGGGCAGGGTGTCACCGCGCTGCTCTCCGCGACACCCTGCCCAAGTGACCCCGATCCGGGCGCGCGGGCGGGTGCGCGAGCGTGGGCGCGCCCGCCGTTCCGCACACAAACGATCCCGCCCTCGCACGGAGCGAGGGCGGGATCGTTCAGCGCACGGCGAATCGTGCAACGTGCAGGACGCAGCGCTAGGCGGTCTCCCCCGCCGCAGCGACCTCGTCCGCTGCGGGGATGAGGCCGAGCACGCGGCCGGTCTCGGCGAGCGACGCGGCCGCTGCCGCGGGATCCTGGTTCAGGCCGCCCGTCGCAAGCACGGGAATCTGCTCGGTGAAGGTCTTCTCCCACGAGTTCGCGTACTGCTCAGGGAAGCACTTGCGCAGCACACCGAGCATGGCGTGCACCGCGGTCGATGCGCCGGGCGATGCGCCGAGCAGCCCGGCGATGGAGCCCTCAGCGCCCGTGATGACCTCGGTGCCGAACTGCAGAATGCCACCCTTCTCGGGGTCCTTCTTCATGACCTGCACGCGCTGGCCCGCGGTGATCATCTCCCAGTCCTCGGTGCGTGCGGCCGGCATGTACTCGCGCAGCGTGTCCATCTGCTTCTCGCGGCTCGCGAGCAGCTCGCCGAGGAGGTACTTCTCGAGCGACCACTGGGTCAGGCCGACCTTGATCATGGGGCCGAGGTTATGGAGCCGGATCGAGCCGGGCAGATCCCACCACGAGCCCTTCTTCAGGAAGTTGGGGCTGAAGCCCGCGTACGGCCCGAAGAGGATGCTCTCCTCGCCATCAACGATGCGCGTGTCGAGGTGGGGCACCGACATGGGCGGCGCGCCGACGGCTGCCTTGCCATAGACCTTCGCGCGGTGGTGCGCGACGATCTCGGGGTTGGAGGTCTTCAGGAACTTGCCGCTGATCGGGAAGCCGCCGAATCCACGGATCTCGGGGATCTTCGAGGACTGGAGGAGCTGCAGCGCGCCGCCGCCGGCACCGACGAAGACGAACTTTGCCGTGATCACCGAGCGGCCGTAGCCGGCGCGGTTGCGCACGTGCACGTCCCAGGCGCCGTCTGCGCGGCGCTTGACCTTCTTCACCTGGGTGCCGAGGTGCAGGTTCGCGCCCTCGGACACGAGGTAGTCGAAGAGCTGGTGCGAGACCGCGCCGAAGTCTACGTCGGTGCCGCTCTCGGAGCGGGTTGCGGCGAAGACCTCGTCCTTGGCGCGGCGGTCGACGAGCAGGGGTGCCCACTCGGCAATCTGATCGGGATCCTCGCTGTACTCCATGTCGGCGAACAGGGGCTCCTGCTTCAGGATGTCGAAGCGGCGGCGCAGGTAGTCAACGTTCTCGGCCCCGCGTACAAAGGTCATGTGCGGGGTGGGGTTGATGAACGAGGAGGGAGTGCCGAGGATGCCCTTGCCAACGAGGGTGGACCACCACTGGCGAGACAGCTGGAACTGCTCGTTGATGTCGATCGCCTTCGCGGCGGAGAGGCTGCCGTCGGCGCCCTCCGGCATGTAGTTCAGCTCGCAGAGCGCGGCGTGGCCGGTGCCCGCGTTGTTCCACGCGTTGGTGCTCTCGGTCGCTACCTCGGACTGGGATTCGAAGATCTCGATCGACCAGTCGGGCTGCACCTGCTTGATCAGGGTGCCCAGGGTGGCGCTCATGATGCCACCGCCGACGAGGACGACGTCTACCGTGTTCTTACTCACGATGGGCAAGTCTACTCCGCCTCGCGGGGAACTACAGACCGGCCCCCGTTCTTGCCTGCTGCAGCGTCTCCTGTCCGGCGTCGATGAGCCGCACGTACCCGAGCCGGGTGGCCTCCTGCGCGCGCTGGCCGCCCGACGCGACGGGGCGCACCTCGCCAGCGAGGCTGATCTCGCCGAAGGCCGCGAGATCGTGGGGCAGCGGCCGGTCGGTGACCGCCGACAGCACGGCGAGCGCGATCGCGAGATCGGCGGCGGGCTCGGTGAGTTTCACCCCACCGACGGTGGACACGTAGACATCCTGATCGTGCAGGCGAGCACCCATGCGCCGCTCGAGCACCGCGAGAATCATGGCGACGCGCGAGGGATCGACGCCGCTCGTGACCCTGCGCGGGTTCGGCGTCGCGCTCTTCGCGACGAGCGCCTGCACCTCAACGGGCAACGCCCGGCGCCCCTCCATGGCGACGGTGGCGCAGGTGCCGCTCACCGGCACCCCGGCGCGGCTGAGGAACAGCCCGCTCGGATCGGGCACCTCCTGGATGCCATCGCCGGTCATCTCGAAGCACCCGACCTCGTCGGTGGGCCCGAACCGGTTCTTCAGGGTGCGCAGGAACCGCAGCGAGGTCTGCCGGTCTCCCTCGAAGTGGCACACGACGTCGACGAGGTGTTCGAGCAGGCGCGGCCCGGCCACCGAGCCGTCCTTGGTCACATGGCCGACCAGGATGACGGGGGTGCCGCGCCCCTTCGCGACGCGGATGAGCGCGGCGGCCACCTCGCGCACCTGGGCGGGGCCGCCCGCGGCACCCTCAATCTGATCGCTCGCGAGCGTCTGCACCGAGTCGATGATCACGAGCGCGGGGTTCACCGACTCGATGTGGCCGAGCACGGTCGCGAGGTCCGTCTCGCTCGCGAGGAAGAGCGTGTCGTGCATCGCTCCCGTGCGCTCGGCGCGCATGCGGATCTGCCCGGTCGACTCCTCCCCGCTCACGTAGAGGATGTGCGCCCCCGTCGCGGCCGTGCGCGCCGCGGTGTCCAGCAGCAGCGTCGACTTGCCGACCCCCGGCTCCCCCGAGAACAGGATCGCCGCGCCGGGCACCACGCCACCCCCGAGCACGCGGTCGAGCTCGCCGATCCCGGTCGGCTGGTGCCGAACGGAGTCGCCCCTGAGCTCGGTGATGGGGCGCGCCTCACGCCCGGCCGCCGGTTGCACAGCGCGCGTGGTGCGCGCGATCGTGGCCCCCTCACGTGCGCGCTCCACCACGGTGCCCCACTGCTGGCACTCGCCGCAGCGGCCGACCCACTTGGAGGCCTGCCAGCCGCACTCGGTGCAGGAGAACGCGCTACTTGTCTTCGCCATGGCTGCGACACTACCGGCGACCGCCGACATTGGCGCTCGCCACCTGATGGGAGCGCTGCGCCACGCTCGCCGCGACCCCTCCGCGGCGGTCGCGACACGCCAGAAGCACGAGCGCAGCGCACCCGATTTCGCTTTCGGGCCCACAATCCCGTATTCTTTTTCGCGGTGACGTGTCCGAGCGGCCGAAGGTGCAACTCTCGAAAAGTTGTGTAGGGTAACCCCCTACCGTGGGTTCAAATCCCACCGTCACCGCCACAGAAACCCCCTGAGCAATCAGGGGGTTTCGTCGTGTGTGGGGGCCGCGCGCCCCGCTCCTCAGCCACGCGGGGACCCCACCCCCTACGCTGGGTGTCGGCCCGCCGCCCGGCGGGGAGCCACGGACTCACCCAAGGAGATGCATGTCCTCACCAGTTCAGCTCATTCGATCGAACGCGCTCAGCGACGTCGCCGAGTACGCGTACGCCGCCACCGCCCCGGCGGGGACGCGATTCGTCTTCATGGCGGGCGCCTGCCCGCTCGCGGACGACGGCACGACCGTCGGCCCCGGCGATGTCCGCGCGCAGGCCGCGCGCTGCGTCGAGACGCTCACGACCGCACTCGAGGCGGCCGGCGCGTCACTCGAGCAAGTGATCCAGACGCGCGTGCTCGTCGCGTCAAGCGCCCAGCAGGATCTCGTCGACGCCTGGGAGGTGGTGCGCGACGCGTTCGGCGCGCACGACGTCCCGAGCACGCTGATGGGCGTCGCCGCGCTCGGCTACGACGATCAGCTCGTCGAGATTGAGGCGATCGCCGCCATCGCCGAGTAGCGCCACCGCACGCGGCTAGGAGTCGGCCGTGAGCCGATCCACGACGGGGAGGTGCCGCACGTCCGCGCCGCCGCGCCGCGTGAGCGGCACGAGGATCGCGAGCGCCACGAAGCCGGTGAGCAGCTTGTCCGTGATCGACGCCAGGAGGGTCGTCACGAACACGCCACCGGCTTCTGGTGCCGCGCCCTGCGCGAGGAATCGCAGCACGTACTCGGACCCGTGCCCCGTGGCTCCCCCAAACCCCCAGATCAGGATCGGCGTCGCCACGATCGCGCAGACCACGGCTACCGCCATGTTCAGCGAGAAGAATCTGAGGAACGTGTCGCCGCCCCTGAACCGCTGCACCCCGAGGGCCCACACGAGCGCGCCTGCCATGTTGACCAGCGCAAACGGCACGGAAAGTGCGCCGCTGATCCCGATCCCGATCCCGTTGGTGGCGACCCCGACGAGCACTCCGGCGGCAGGCCCGAACGCGAGCGCAGCGACGGCAGTGCCGATCATGTCGAGGTAGACGGGGAGATGGAGCAGCTCGACCACGGCCTGCCCGCCGAGGTTGAGCGCGAGGCACCCGAGCAGCACCACCGCGGTGAACCATGCGCGCTGGGCTGGGCTGCGCCGGCGGAGCACTGTGGCGCGGAGGGCTGGCGCTGCCGCCGCCTGCCCCGCGATCGCGGGCGGTTCGATCCGCGGCGGATCGGGCAGCGGAGTCAGCGTCGCAACCGCCTCCGGGCGCGGGATCGCGGCCGCGGGTGCCGGCGTGAGTCCGGCCTGGCCGCGCGCGGGGTGCGCCCACCGCGCGAGCGCGCTG
>NZ_RPDI01000003.1:101144-166253 GCF_003917135.1 Leucobacter chromiireducens | reverse complement strand
CGGCGGCGCGGGCGGCACGCTCGCCTCCTTCGTCGAGATCGGCGGGCCGGAGCGGGCGGCCGCCCTCCCCGCCGCGTACGCCGCAGAGCTCGGGCTCGCCGTGCCCGCTGCGCCCTGGCACACGACGCGCTGGCCCGTGACCGAGCTCGGCGACGCGCTCGTGCAGGCGGGTGCCGCGCTCGGGGTGATCGCGGCTGACGTCGCGACCCTCAGCCGCACCGAGATCGGCGAGCTCGCCGAGGGCACGGGCGGCGGCTCCTCCGCGATGCCCCAGAAGCGCAACCCCGCGCACTCGGTACTGATCCGTTCGGCGGCGATCCGCGCCCCGCACCTGGGGGCGACGCTCCACGCCGCCGCCGGTCTCGCCGTCGACGAGCGCCCCGACGGGGCGTGGCACGCCGAGTGGCCGGCGCTGCGCGAACTGCTGCGGCTCGCCCGCGGCGCGGCGGCGCACGCCGCATCCCTCAGCGCGGGGCTTCGCGCGGACGCGGCCGCCGCCGCACGAAACCTCGCGCTCACCGACGGGCTCATCGTCGCCGAGCGGATCGCGATCGTGCTCGGCCCGGTTCTCGGGGCCGCGCGTGTGCGCGAGATCGTCGCGGCGGCCGGGCAGGGCGCAGGGCTCGCCGAGCTGCTCCGCGCCGAGCCGGCGCTCGCCGCAGCGGGCATCGACGTCGCCGCGCTGCTCGACCCCGCACACTACACCGGACTCGCGGGGCGGCTCGTCGACGCCGCAACCGAGTCCGCACGCACGCACCCGGAGGACCCAGCATGACCCTGCCAGATATCTCGCTCACCGAGCCCGTCGGCCCAGCCGGCGCGCCCCTGCTGGTGCTGGCGCACTCGCTCGGCACCGGCCCACTGATCTGGGAACCGACGATTCCGGCGCTCGCCGCAGCGTACCGAGTCACGGCGCTCAGCCTGCCCGGTCACGACGCCGCGCCGGTGCCGACCCAGCCCTTCACGATGGTCGAACTCGCCGACGCGGTCGCTGCCAGGGTCCGCGATCTCGCGGGCGGCGGCGACGCGCTCTTCGCCGGGGTTTCGATCGGTGGCGCGCTGGCGCTCACGCTCGCGCTGCACCACCCCGAGACGTTCAGCGCGGTCGCGAGCCTGGCCTCCGCCGCGTCGCTCGGAGACCGCGAACACTGGGCCGCGCGTGCCGCCCTCGTGCGCGAGCAGTCCACCTCGGTGCTCGTCGCGGCGTCGGCGAAGAGCTGGTTCGCGCCCGAGTCGATCGCGCGCGAACCGGAACTGACCGGGCGGATCCTGCGCGTGCTGCAGAACACCTCCGATGAGGGCTACGCGCGCTGCGCTGAGGCGCTCGCCAGCCACGATCTGCGCGACCGCCTCGGGCAGATCCGGATCCCGGTGCTCGCCCTCGGTGGTGAGCACGACACCGTCGCCCCGCCTGAGCGGCAGGCCGAGATCGTTGCGGGCGTGCCGGACGCGCGCTCCGTGATCATCGCCGGCGCGGCCCATCAGCCGCCCGCGGAGCAGGGGGAGGCGGTCGCCGCCGCGCTGCTCGATTTCTTCGGCGGGATCGCGCGATGAGCGCCGTGGACGCCGAACCGGGCGGCGCCCGGGAGGGGCTCAGCGACCGCGAGCGGGTCGAGCGGGGCATGGTGGTGCGCCGCGAGGTGCTCTCTGACGCGCACGTTGACCGGGCGATCGCCGGCACCACCGACTTCACCGCGGACTTCCAGGACTTCATCACCCGCACCGCCTGGGGCGATATCTGGTCGCGGCCGGGGCTCGACCGCCGCTCGCGCTCGGTCGCGGTGCTCACCGCGATGATCGCGCTCGGACACCACGAGGAATTCGAGATGCACGTGCGCGCCGCGCGCCGCAACGGCCTCACGGTCGCCGAAATCACAGAAGTGATCCTGCAGGCCGGCCTCTACTGCGGCGTGCCGGCCGCGAACACCGCGTTCAAGCTCGCGCAGCGTGTGCTCGCGGATCTGGGAGAGGCGTAGCGCGTATTCTTGACGCTGTGAGACGCGAGTTCCTGAGCCTGTTCAGACTCCCGCCAGCACCGGCTCCGCGCCGCATGATCGCGGTGCGCGCCGCAGCATCGCTCGGTGTGCCGCTCGCCCTGCTCACGCTGCTCGGCCGCGAGGACCTCGGCCTGCAGGCGGCGGTCGGCGCCTTCCTCGCGCTGTTCGCCGCGGGGGCATCCGCGCGCGAGCGCGCGAGGGTGCTGCCGATTGTCGGGGCCGGACTGTTCGGCGCTGCCGCGCTCGGCGTGGCGCTCGCCCCGTGGCCCGTGTGGCTCGCGGTCGGCCTCGTCGGCGTCGCGGTCGTGGCGAGCGGCCTCGCGTTCGCGTTCAGGCTCGGGCCGCCCGGCCCCGTGTTCTTCGTGCTGATCTTCGGGCTCTCCGGCATGATGACGGCGGTGCGGGATGGGGAGCGCGTCAACGCGCCGGCGTCGGTGCTGCTGACGATGCTCGCCGGCATGGTGTTCTCGTACCTGGTCGCGCTGATGCCCCTGCTGCGCCGAGCGGAGCGCGCACGGCAGGCGCGGCCGTTGCGCGAGCTGCTGCCTGGCCCCTGGCTCGGGGCGGGCGAACAGGAGCTGCTCCTGCGCGTCGCGGTGGTCGCGGTGGCTGGCACCGTGATCAGCCTGGTGTGGCTCGACCCGCACCGCGCGTACTGGACCGTGTCGGCCGGCGTTGCGGTGGTCGGGCTGACCGCGGGGCGTCGTCACGCGCTCGGGCGCGGGCTGCACCGCACCGCCGGCACGCTGCTCGGGGCGGCGGTCTACCTCGTCCTCGCCCCGCTTGGCGCGCAGCCGCTCGTGCTCGTGCTGCTGCTCACCACCCTGCAGTTCGCGATCGAGGTCGTCGTGGTGCGCAACTACGCGCTGGCGCTCGTGTGCATCACACCGCTCGTGCTGCTGATCACCGGCGCTGCTGCCGGCGGCGACCCGTTCTCCTCGGCGGGTGAGCGGGTCCTCGACACGGTGGTGGGCTCGGCGCTCGCGATCGGTTCGGCGCTGCTGCACCGGCGGGGCGCACGGGCATAGCCGGGCCGAACGCACGGCGCGCCCCCGCCGGCCCACATTCTTCGGTTTTCCCGAATGAGTTATGCAATCCAGTCCGTTTGACCCGTGCATGTCCCGGCGCGCAGGATGGTGCGTGCGCCCCAGCCGGGCGCACCCGCGGCGCGCTGGATGGAGCGCCGCGCACCGTCCGGACAAAGGAGTCTGCATGTCATCCGCACCCGTCACGAGCGGCCGCAAGGAGAGCCGCCGCGTCGCTCTCGCGACGATGGTCGGCACCACCATTGAGTGGTACGACTTCTTCATCTACGCGAACACCGCTGCCCTCGTGTTCGCCCAGCTCTTCTTCGAACCGCTCGGTGCGCAGGCGGCACTGCTGCTCTCGTTCGCGACGATCGGCATCAGCTTCCTGTTCCGCCCGCTCGGCGCGATCGTCGCCGGCCACCTGGGCGACCGCCTCGGTCGGCGCTCAATGCTCGTGCTGACCCTGATCCTCATGGGCGCGGCGACCACGCTGATCGGCGTGCTCCCCACCTTCGAGCAGGCGGGCATCATCGCCCCGATCATGCTCGTGTTCCTGCGCATTCTGCAGGGCTTCTCGGCAGGCGGCGAGTGGGGCGGTGCTGCGCTCATGGCCGTGGAGCACGCGCCGGCGGACAAGCGTGGCCTCTTCGGCTCGGCGCCGCAGCTCGGCGTGCCGTTCGGCATGCTGCTCGCGTCCGGTGTGCTGGCACTCACCACCGCGGCATTCGGACCGGAGAAGTTCCTGGAGTTCGGCTGGCGCATCCCGTTCCTGCTGAGCATCGTGATGCTCATCGTCGGCTTCATGATCCGCCGCTCTGTTGAGGAGAGCCCGGTGTTCACGGAGCTGCAGCAGCAGAAGTCGCGCTCCCGCATGCCGCTCGTCGAACTGCTGCGGAAGCACTGGTGGCTGGTCCTCCTCGCCGCGCTGACGTTCGCGGGCAACAACGCCGCCGGCTACATGTCGACGGGCGGGTATGTGCTGTCGTACGCGACCACGGTGCACGGAATGGATCGCTCGGCGGTGCTCGCCTGCGTGACGCTCGCCTCCGCAGTGTGGGCGGGCACGACCCTGCTGGGCGGCTGGCTCTCCGACCGCTGGCAGAGCCGCCGCAAGGTGTACATCGTCGGCTATCTGCTGCAGATCCTCTGGGCATTCCCCCTGTTCCTGCTCGTTGACATGCAGCTCGTGGTCATGATCGCGATCTCGCTTTCTGCCTGGATGCTCTCCACCGGCCTCACCTACGGGCCGCAGGCTGCGTACTTCGCCGAGATTTTCCCGTCGCGCGTGCGCTACTCAGGGGTGTCGCTCTCCTATGCGCTCGGCGCGATCCTCGGTGGCGCGTTCGCCCCGACGATCGCGACGTGGCTGCAGCAGTCGACGGGCTGGATCGGCTCGGTGTCGATCTACCTCGCCCTGATGGCGGTCGTCTCGCTTGTCGCGGTGCTCGTCATTCGGGATCGCTGGGGTACGCCGCTCATTGAGCGCGCGGCGGAGCAGGATACTGCCGCCGAGCTGGCCGAGACCCACTGAGCGGGCGACTACGTCGCCAGGTCGGCGGCGTCCACGGCAGGTGCCGGGACGCCGCCGCTGCCGCCCCAGTCCACCTGGCGCGCGAACTCGAGGAGCGCGCGCGTGCGGGCGGGGAGGGGACGATCCGGCGACCAGATCACCTCGATGGCAACGGGGGACACGGGCGGGTCGATCCGCTTGGTGACCAGCGGAAATCCTTCGTAGCTCGCCGGGTTGGCGATCCGCGACACGAGGATGCCGTAGCCGAGGCCGCGCGCAACGAGCGTGCGCACCACCTCGTAGCTCGCGGTGCGGTGCCGCACGCGCGGGCGCAGCCCGCGCTCGGCGAACACGGTGAGCGTGTGCTCGCTCGACGGCGGGGAATCGAGCAGGATCAGGTCTTCGTCGATCACGTCTTCGAGGCGCACCGCCGGCTGATCGGCGAGCCGATGGTTCGCGGGGAGCACCACGTGCGCCGGCAGCTCAAACAGTCGGCTGCGCGCGGGAGTGCCAGCGACCAGCATGTCGTACACGAACGCGAGATCGACGCGCCCCGAGGCGAGCGCGCTCGCGAGCTGATCCTGCGTCGCCTCGAGGATAGAGAGCTCGACCCCCGGGTGGAGGCTGGTGAAGTCCTGGAGGAGCGGCGGCAGGATGATGGGCGCCAGCGTGGGGTAGCAGCCGATCACGATCGGGCCGCTGAGCACGTCGGCGCGGCTGCCCATGGTGCGCGAAAGCTCGTCGGCCTCCGTGAGCATCTGCCGCGCGTGGCGCATGAGCTGCTGCCCCGCGGGGGTCAGCGTGAGCCCGTGCGCGCGGCGGCGGATGCACAGCCGCTCGCCGACGATCGACTCGAGCTCGGTGATCGCGTCGGACATCGCCGACGGGGAGACGTGCAGTTCGTCGGCGGCGCCCGTGATGGTGCCCTCCTCGGCCGCGGCAACGAAGTACGCGAGCTGCTTCAGCGTGAACGGCGGGATGCTGGATCGGGTGCTCATGGGCGGCCTGCCGCCGTGCGGACCTCGAAGTCGTCGAGCTCCGTGCCAGCGGTGTACGGGCCCGAGAAGAAGAGGTCGGCGCCCGCCTCCGTGAGCCGGAGCCCCGTGCCGCGCCGCCCGCCATCTCGGGTCTGCGTGAGCTCAGCGATGGCAGCGAAGGGGAGGCGTCCGCCCGCTTCGTGCGGATCGGCGATCGTCAGCGTCCAGCCGCCAGCGGTCTCCTCGAGCGCGGGGTCCGCGAAGACGAGACGCAGCATCCCCGCGTGGCCACTGAGCGTCACCGTGCCGCGAAACTGCAGCGGCGTGGCGGATCCCGACTCCGGGAAGACGAACGTATCGCCGTCGGCGAGTGCGGGGGCCTCGACCGTGGCGCTGCCGTCCGACATGTCGGTGACGTAGGCGACGAGCGAGGCTTTCACGCCCCAGCGGAGACTTCGGGGGGACTCGGGGCTGGGCGGCGACGACGGTGTGCGATCCATAATCCGATAGTACCGAATTAACTCTGAAAGATATTGCGCTTTTCCTGAACTTATTTTCCCCGCATACTCGGGTCAAACAGGAATGAAGCACTACACACAAGGACGTGACATGACTGGTATCGAGGCGCCGATTGCCGACTGGGTAACGATCCCGGATCTCTACCGCGACCCCTTCCCCATCTACGAGCGACTCCGCGCAGCGGGCGGAGTGCACTGGGTCCCCCAGGTGAACCGGTATCTCGTCACCTCCTATGCCGCGGTGCACCAGACCGAGCTCACCCCGGAGGTGTTCTCAGCAAACGAGCGCGACTCCCTGCAGATCCGCGCCATGGGGCACTCCATGCTGCGCCGCGACGACCCCGAGCACTACCTCGAGCGCAAGGCCTGGCAGCCAGCGCTCCGGCCAGGCGTGGTGAAGCGCGTCTGGACCGACATGTTCCGCAGCACCGCCGAGCACTACCTCGCCGAGCTCACAGAGAAGGGGCCGGGCGCGGATCTGATCTGGGACTTCGCCGCCCCCTACGCGGCCGAGACCCTGCGCAACGTGATCGGGCTCTACAACGCCACGCAGGAGGACCTGCAACGCTGGTCCCAGACGATGATCGACGCGACGGGCAACTATGCTGACGACCCAGAGGTGTGGGCGCGCGGCAAGCAGTCGTTTGACGAGGTGGACGCCGTGCTCGACGAGATGCTCGCGTGGCATCAGAAGCACCCCGACAACTCCCTCCTCTCATCGCTGCTGCGCATCCCCGACTACGAGATGCCGCTCGAGCGCATTCGCGCAAACGTGAAGATGACGATCGGCGGCGGGCTCAACGAGCCCCGCGACGCGCTCGGCGTCACGGCCTGGGCGCTCCTCACGCACCCGGAGCAGCGCGCGGCAGTCGCCGCGGATCGCTCGCTGTGGGCGACCGCGCTCGACGAGTCGCTGCGCTGGGTGGCGCCCATCGGGCTGTACTCCAGGCAGACCACTCGCGAGGTCGAGCTCGCCGGCGTGCGCCTCCCCGCGGGGGCGAAGCTCGGGATCTGCGTGATCTCAGCGAACCGAGACGAGCAGATCTGGGATCGGGCCGACGAGTTCGACCTGCGCCGCGAATCGAAGCCGCACCTGGCCTTCAGTAAAGGCGTGCACGTGTGCCTGGGGGCCTGGGTGGCACGCGCGCAGGTGGCAGATGTGGGGCTTCCGCTGCTCTTTGACACGCTCGAGGGGCTGCGTGTCATCCCGGAGAACCCGCCGGAGATCGGCGGCTGGGTATTCCGCGGCATGACCAAGCTTCCCGTCAGCTGGGACGCGGTGCGCGGCACCCGATCGGCAACCGCGCCGATCGGGGAGGCACAGCCGGCACCCGTCGCGGACGCACCGGAAACGCCAGCTCCACGAATCGCGATCGTCGGATCCGGGCCTGCGGGGAGCTTCTCGGCGCAGGCGCTGCGTCGCACCTTCCCCGCTGCGCCCATCGAGGTGTTCGACGATCTCCCGACGCCGTACGGGCTGGTCCGTTACGGTGTTGCCGCGGACCACCAGGGCACCAAAACGGTGACGCGGCAGTTCGATCGCCTGTTCCTCGGCGAAAACGTGCGGTTCACCGGGGACACCAGGCTCGGGCGGGACATCACGCTGGCTGAGCTGCGATCCCAGTGCGACGTGGTGGTGCTCGCCACAGGGCTGCGTCAGGACCGTGCTCTCCCGGTGCCCGGCGGCAGCCTGGCGGGGGTACGCGGCGCCGGCACGGTCACCCGCGTGCTCAACCAGCACCCGGACGAGCCGGCCCAGCCCCCGCTGGGGGCGGACGTCGCGGTGCTCGGGCACGGGAACGTCGCAATGGACATCGTGCGGTTGCTCGCGAGGGATCCGGCGGAGTTTGCGGGATCCGACATTGATGACGCCTCGCGCGGGGCACTCGTGGACGCCGTCCGCACGATTCACGTGATCGGCCGGAGCGAGGTGAGCGCCGCGAAGTTCGACCCCGTGATGGTGCGCGAACTCGCGGGACTCGCGGGGGTGACGCACACCGTGCACGGCGCCGACGGGCTTCCTGAACAGTCGCGAGACGCGCGGGTTGACGCGGTGCGCGAACTGATCGCGGCGGGCGTCGATGGGCTGGCCCCGGACGCACCCCGTGTGCGCATCGAGTGGTGGTTTGGCGCGACGCCGGTGCGCATCGAGGGGTCCGAACGGGTGACCGGGGTCGCGATCGAGCGCATGGGCGACGCGAACGCCGGGCCGCTCGTCATCCCGGTCGACGATGTGATCACCGCGATCGGATTCGAGGCGAGCGAGGATACCCCGGTCGCCGCCGGCGCGCACCCGGATGGGCGGGTGGAGCCGGGGCTCTACACCGCGGGGTGGCTGCGGCGTGGGCCGCGCGGGACGATCCCGGATCAGCGCGCCGACGCGCGCGACCTCGCGCTGACCGTCGCCGCGGACCTCGCCGCCGGGGCGATCACCGTGCGCGGTGACCGCGCCACCGAGGGCGCCGCCGCGTCACTCGCCCGGGCGCGGGCTGCGGGAACCGACTTCGACGGGTGGCGTCGCATTGACGTCAGGGAACGCCTGACGGCTGCCCCGGGGCGCGAGCGCGCCAAGCTCGCCACCCGGGAGGAGATGCGCGCCGCGGCGGCGGACCGCACGCTCGAGCTGCCCCCCGCGCCGCAGGGAGAGGTCGACGCGCTCGCCGCAGGGGTCCCGCTCACCGTGCTCTACGGCACCGAATCGGGCGGGGCGGAGCTGGTGTCCGAAGAGCTCGCACAGCTGTTGGGTGCCGCGCCCGGCGCCGACGTTCGAGTGTGCGACCTGGCGAACACCACGCCAGCGGATCTTGACGCAGACCGCATGCATCTGCTCGTCTGCGCCACCTACGGAGATGGCGAGGTGCCCACCTCGGCGCGGCCGTTCCACCGGGCGCTCGTGGCGGAACGGCCGGATCTCGCCGGGGTCCGCTACGCCGTGTTCGGGATGGGCGATCGCAGCTACGAGGCGACGTACTCGCGGGGCAGCGAACTCGTCGATGAGGCGCTGACCGCCTGCGGGGCGACGCGCGTTGGTGAGTACGGGAGGCACGACGCTGGCGGCCCGCTCGCGGTGACCGAGGCGGCTCGTGAGTGGGTGTCCGGGGTGCTCGCGGAGGTGGCGGCGACCGCGCTCACGCAGCGCTGACGGGACCTCCGCCCCGGGGCGCGCCAGGCGCATCGCGGGCGCCAGCGGCCCCGGGCTCGACGGGCGTCCCGGGGCCGTCGAACGGGCCGAGCGTCGCGAGCAGCTCGAGGCCGCGTTCGGCCCACGCGATCTCGGCGTTCGCGCGTGTGATTTTTCCCTCGTAGGCGAAGAGTTTGAACGCTGCAATGCGATCCCACTCTGACTCACGTGTAACCTGCAGGCGTCGGGCGAGGGTCGCGCTGCTGCGCTCGCGAATCTCGCGTGCCTGCTGCTCCGCTGCCGCGCGCGCCTCCGTGTAGAAGGCAATGTGCTCCCGGAGCCGCTCGGCCGCGGTCTCGTGCGAGCCCCACTCAAAGTACGCCGCGATGAGGTGGGGCTGATCCCGCTCTGGCGCGTACCCGAGCGGGCTGGCCTGCCACTCGCACAGCGCTGCTCGGCCTGCGTCGGTGAGCTCATACCGGGTCTTGGTGGCCTGTTTGCGTCCCCAGGGAACCTCGGTTGCGGAGAGGAGCCCCTCTGCCTGCATCTTGCGGAGCTCGGGGTAGATCTGGGAGTCGGGCGCGTGCCACAGATGGCCAACGGAGCTGCGGAAGTGCTTCACGGCGTCGTAGCCGGTGAGCGGGCCGCCGGAAATGAGGGCGAGCAGGGCGGAGCGCAGACTCATGGGCGATCCTCCTGGCGTTCTCGTGTGGTGTCTTGGCAAGGCTACCCGGTGCGGGTAGAGTATGCCGAGAGAACTAACTATGTAGATAGTTAGTTTGGCTCGGTGTTCCACACACCGGCACGCTGACGGACACAAAGGAGTGCACCATGCTTGATCGCGATGTCTCAGCCACCGCGGCCCAGACCACCTCCAGCGCGAAGCTGCTGACCTACCCGCTGAACGCCTGGTATGTCGTCGCCTGGGATCACGAGGTCACGGGGAAGGGGATCCTGGCGCGGACCATCGCCGGCCGCCCGCTCGCCCTGTACCGCACGCAGGATGGGACCCCCGTTGCGCTCGCCGACGCCTGCTGGCACCGGCTGGCCCCGCTCTCGCAGGGGAAACTCGTCGGTACCGACGAGATCCAGTGCCCGTACCACGGCATCCGCTACAACCCGGCAGGGCGCTGCACGTCGATGCCAGCGCAGGAGACGCTGAACCCCTCCGCGCTGGTGCCGTCGTTCCCCATCGTCGAGCGCTACCGGTACCTCTGGGTCTGGCTCGGCGATCCGACGCTCGCCGACCCTGCGACGATTCCCGACATGCACCAGCTCGACTCAACCGAGTGGGCAGGCGACGGCGAGACGATCTACGCGCCGTGTAATTACCAGCTCGTCCTCGACAACCTGATGGACCTCACGCATGAGGAGTTCGTCCACTCGTCGTCGATCGGGCAGGAGGAGCTCAGCGAGTCGGAGTTCCAGGTGAGCCACGACGGCAGCACCGTCACCGTGAGCCGCTGGATGCTCGGGATCGATGCGCCCCCGTTCTGGCTGAAGAACATGCGCGACAAGTTCCCCGGATTCTCCGGCAAAGTCGACCGCTGGCAGATCATCCACTACACGTTCCCCTCGACGATCTGCATCGACGTTGGGGTCGCCGAGGCGGGCACTGGAGCCCCGGAGGGCGACCGATCGCGCGGCGTGAACGGCTATGTGATGAACACGATTAGTCCAGAGGAGGATCGCAGCTGCCACTACTTCTGGGCGTTCATGCGCAACTATCGGCTTGACAGTCAACTCATCACGACACAGCTGCGCAACGGCGTTCACGGCGTGTTCGGCGAAGACGAGGCGATGCTGAAGGCCCAGCAGGACGCGATCGATGCAAATCCCGACTACGAGTTCTACAACCTCAACATCGACGCTGGCGGCATGTGGGTGCGGCGCCTCCTCGAGCGCGCGCTCGAAGCTGAGGGGCGCGGGCCGGCCGCGGCCCCGCTCGCGCCGGTCGGCACCGGATCCGACTATCGGCTCACGCCCTCGGCGGCGCGCGCGGCGATGGCGGAGGCAGCGCGTGGTTGACAAGCAACTGGACTGGCAGACAGCGCGCGTCGTCGCATGCGGCGAGGTCGCAACTGGGATCCTGCGCATCGAACTCGCGCTCGAACGCCCCGCGCCCGCGCGGCCGGGCACGCACATCGACGTCGAGGTGCAGCTCCCCGACGGTCGCACCGATGTGCGCTCGTACTCGATCGTCGGCGCGAGTGAACGCGGCGACCGGATTGCGATCAGTGTGTTCCGCGCCCCCACGTCCCGGGGCGGCTCGCGCTACATGCACGGGCTCCGGCCAGGAGACGAGATCGCCGCAACCGCGCCCGTGCAGGACTTCCCGCTGAGAATCGGCGCACCGGCCTACGTGCTCGTTGCTGGCGGGATCGGGATCACCGCGATCCGTGGCATGGCATCGCTCCTGCGGCGGCTCGGGGCAGACTACGAGATCCACTACGTCGGGGCATCCGCTGAGCGCATGGCCTACCTGAAGGAGATGCGGGAGGCGCACGGTGCGCGGCTCATCGAGCACATCACCGACGTGCACGGCCGGATGAGCGTCGAAGCGCTCGTGGCCCAGGTTCCCGCCACTGCGGAGCTCTACATGTGCGGGCCCATCCGGCTGATGGAGGCCATACGCCGAGCGTGGGTGAGCGGCGAGCGAGACATCACCGCGCTGCGCTACGAAACCTTTGGAAACTCCGGGTGGCACGAGGCTGAGCCGTTCGAGGTCGCGGTGCCGCAGTACGACGTGACGGTTGAGGTGCAGCCGAACGAATCAATGCTCGAGGCGCTCGAACGGGCGGGTGTCGACATGATGTTCGACTGCCGGCGCGGAGAGTGCGGGCTCTGCGAGGTGCGGATCCTCGATCTCGATGGGCGCGTCGATCACCGCGACGTGTTCTATTCGGAACGGCAGAAGGCGCCGAACTCGAAGATGTGCGGGTGCGTCTCGCGTGTCATCGCGGGGGAGCCGGGAGCATCGTCCGCGGAAACTGAGACGCTGGCCGCGGGCTACCGGCCAACGGGCAAGCGCGCGCGGGTGGTCGTTTCCGTCAGCTAGCCGGTGACCCCGGTGGAGAGGCGGTGCGGGAATTCGCTCCTCCACCCCCCCGCAGCCGTCTCACTGCCGGTACTGCTCGCGCAGATCGGCTTTCCTGATCTTGCCTGAGGCGGTGCGCGGGAACTCATCGATCACGATCACGCGCTTCGGGAGCTTGTATCGCGCGAGCTTCCCGTCGAGCGCTGCGCGCACCGCGTCGGTCGCGGCGATGGCAGGGTCGGTGCCGGGAGCGAGCGTCAGCACGGCCCACGGGACCTCGCCCCACTGCTCGTCTGGCACGCCGATTACCGCGGCACCGGAGACCCCTGCGATGCTGTTGAGCTGGTCTTCGATTTCCGCCGGGTAGATGTTCTCACCGCCGGAGATGATCATGTCCTTCAGGCGGTCAGCAATGAAGAGGTACCCGTCCTCATCGAGATACCCGAGGTCGCCCGAGCGGAACCAGCCGTCGGGGGTGAACGCGTGCGCCGTTGCCTCGCTGAGCCCGTGGTATCCGAGGAACACATTGGGACCGCGCACCTCGATCTCGCCCACCGTGCCGCGCGGCACCATCATCCTCGGTGCGGAATCAGTGTCTGGTGTCGCGGCGCGGTCGCCGTCTGGGGTCTCCGCCTGTGTCGCGATCCGCACCTCGGTGAAGAAGTGGGGGAGTCCGACGCTTCCCTGTTTCGCACGCGTCATCGCGGGGGCGAGGCTCGTCGCACCAGGGGAGGTCTCGGTCATGCCGTACCCTTGCGAGAACGAGAGGCCGCGCGCCTCAAACGCGGTGAGGATGCGGCTCGGCACCGCGGAACCACCGCAGGTGAGCTTCGCGAGTGAGGAAATATCGGTGCTTGCCCAGTTCGGGTGATCGGCGAGGAGCTGGTAGGTGGTCGGCACACCACTGAGCATGGTAACGCCGTAGCACTCGATGAGTTCGAGCACTCTGCCGGCTTCAAAGCCGCGTTCGAGCACGATCGTGCCGCCCTTGAGGAGCACGGGCAGCGCCCCCATCCCGAGCGCCGCAGCGTGGAAGAGCGGCGAGATCATGAGCGCGACGTCGCTCGACACGATGTCGTAGTCGATGACCGTGTTGATCGACACCCAAGTGAGGTTGCCGTGGCTGAGGACGGCGCCCTTCGCCTTGCCCGTCGTGCCCGAGGTGTAGAGGATCGCGGCGGGATCGTCGAGTGTGACGGCAGCGTCGACGTGACCGCCGATGCTCGCCTCGAGCAGCCGCGACAGGCTGCGTGCTTCCGGGTGGTCCTCGTGCCCGAGCTGGAACCGGTGCGCGATGCCGAGCTCGGCAGCGATGGGGCTCAGGAGCTCGGTGAACTCGGGTCCGTTGATCACCGCTCGCGCGCCTGAGTCGCCGAGCACGTGCGCGATCTCTGGCGGAGCGAGCCGAGTGTTCACCGGCACAAATACTGCCCCCAGTTGCGCGCACGCGAACAGTGCGGAGAGGAACTCCGGGCTGTTCTCGCCGAGGTACGCGACGGCCTCTCCTGGTCGGATACCGTGCTGCCAGAGCACCCCGGCGAGCGCGTCGGTGCGGTCGGCGAGCTCACGGTAGCTCACCTCCTCGCCGTCGCCATGGATCAGCGCGACCTTGTCCGGGGTCTTCTGCTTGCGCGTGGTGAGCCAAGTGCCAAGTCCGTGGTTGTGCATAGTCTTCTCTTCATTGAGGAATGCTGGTGTGATGCTGGGTGGGGGGGGTGAGGGCGGTGGCGTACCGCCCTCACTGCTACGCGTAGAAGCGGTAGATGCCGCGCGCGACGAGCGCCGGCTTCGCGCCGCCCTCGACCTCGATGACCTGATCGACGGCGAACTGGTAGCCACCCGGCACCTCGGTCACCTCTGCGATCACCGCGGTCATGCGCACCCGTGCCCCCACCTTGACCGGTGTGATGAAGCGTACCTTGTCGAGGCCGTAGTTCACCTTCGTCGTGACGCCATCGAGTTCGAAGAGCTCCGTCCAGAACTTCGTCGCGAGTGACAGCGAGAGAAAGCCGTGCGCGATTGGGCCACCGAACGGGCCGGTTGCTGCGCGCTCCGGGTCGACGTGGATCCACTGCTGATCGTCGACGGCGTCGGCGAAGAGGTTCACGCGATCCTGCGTCACCTCGAGCCACTCGGTGGTTCCGAGGTCGGTTCCCGTGAGGCTGAGTGCGTCGGCGTATGCGGCTGTCGTGGTCATGGCTACTCCTGTTGGGTGATGGTGGTTCTGTGTGTGGTCAGGCGAACGCCGAGGCGCCGGTGAGCGCACGCCCGACGATCAGTGAGGTGATCTCGTGGGTGCCCTCGTACGAATACACGGCCTCGGCGTCGGCGAAGAATCTTGCGGCGTCATGCTCGAGCAGGATCCCGTTGCCGCCAGCGATCTCTCGGCCGAGCGCGACGGTTTCCCGTGCGTGCAGCGCCGTCCACATCTTGGCGAGCGATGAGTTCTCGTCCCGCCGTGTTCCGCGATCCTGATGGATCGAGAGCTGCACGACGAGACCGAGCGATGCGGTGAGGTTGCCGAGCATCCGCGCGAGCTTCTCCTGGATGAGCTGGAACCCGCCGATGGGGCGCCCAAACTGTTCGCGGGAACCGGTGTACGCGAGTGCGGCGTCGAGGGCCCCGGCCTGCAAGCCGGTCGCGATCCAAGCGACGTCGGATCGCATGGCCCCGAGGATCCTGGCAACGTCTCGCCACGAGTTGACCCCGTGGAGGCGACTCGACTCGGCGACGCGCACTTCGGCGAGCTCGATCGTCGAGTTCTGCATCGGGCGGAGCGCGACCTTGCCACCGAGCGTGGTGAGGTGGACGCCCGGGGCCTCGCGCGGCACGAGGAACGCTTTCACGTGTCCGTCTGCGGTGTCGCGGGCGAAGACCGCGAGCACGTCAGCGGACACTGCGCCGCCGATCCACTTTTTGGCGCCGGAGATGACCCAGTCATCGCCGGTGCGGTGCGCGGTCGTTGCGAGCCCGCCAGCGATGTCCGAGCCATGTTCCGGCTCGGTGAGCGCGAAGACTCCGCGCAGCGCGAAGCTGCGCACCTCCGGGTCGAGTTCCGCGACCTGCTCCGGGGAACCACCGAGCCGCACCGTTGTGCGAAACAGGCCGGTCTGCGCGTTCACGAGTGTGGCAACGGAGACGTCGGTGCGTGCGAGCACGTAGTTGCGGAAGCCAGAGTAGAGCGACGAGTCCGCCTCGGCCTCACTCACCCCCGCCGGTCTCGTGAGGGAGAGCGGGAGCAGCGACTCGAGGATCTCCGTCGGCATCGTCGCGGTCTCCCACGCTTCCGCCAAGTGAGGGCGCACCTGCGACGTGAGCGTCGCCTGGAGCTCGCTGAGCGCTGTCTGTGCCGCCTCGCTCAGATGGCTCTCGGCGAACCCGAGCGGATCGATGCCGATCGCGCTCGTTGCCGTGATGCTTGGTGCCCCGTGCCCCGCACTCATGAGGCACCTCCCATCCCGAGCAGGCGTGCCGCGTTGTGCTTCATGATGCCCGGCAGCGCCTCCGGCTTGAGGGAGGTTGTCTCGATGTCGCGGAGCCAGCGATCCGGGGTGATGAGCGGGAAGTCCGACCCGAAGAGCACGCGGTCCTTCAGTACGGTGCCCGCATAGCGCACCAGCTCTGCGGGGAAGTACTTCGGGCTCCAGCCCGAGAGGTCGATCCACGTGTTGTGCTTGTGCGTGGCGACCGAGAGTGCCTCCTCCTGCCAGGGCACCGACGGGTGCGCCATGACGATCTGCAGCTCGGGAAAGTCAGCTGCGACGCCGTCGAGCAGGATCGGGTTCGAGAGCCCAAGCCGCAGGCCGCGCCCGCCGGGGAGCCCAGCTCCGATGCCGGTCTGCCCGGTGTGGAAGAGTGCGATACTGCCGGCGGCCTGGAGTTCGGCATAGAGCGGGTAGAACCGTTCGTCGCTGGGATCGAAGCCCTGCACGGTCGGGTGGAACTTGAAGCCGCGCACGCCCGATTCCTCGATCAGCCGCTTCGCGTCGTCGAGCGCTGCGGTGCCGCGAAGCGGGTCGACGGAGCCGTACGGGATGAGGACGTCGCTGTGCCGCGCTGCGCCGGCAGCGATCTCGCTGCTCGGGATCGGCTCCTGCCCCAGATTGGTGCGCGCGTCGACCGTGAACACGACGGCAGCCATGTTTCTCGCTCGATAGTAGTCCGCGATCGCGTCGAGCTCCGGGCGTGGGCCGTCGGTGCGAAAGTACGCGCTCGCGGCATCGGCGAGGTCTGCGGGGAGTGACGAGTGATCGTGCGCTCCGATCTCAATGTGGACGTGGGTGTCGATCGCGACAATGCGGTCAAGATCGATGGTCGACTCGTAGCGTGACATGATGGCTGCCGAGGTCGACTACGCCTGCGGGGGCCGCAGCTCGTCGGGGAGCGGCGGGAACGACTCACCGACCGATTGGAGCTGTGCGCCGATCGTGCCGGGGAATGACGCGGCGAGGGCATCGACGCTCCAGCCGCCCTCGTGGTACTCGCTCAGCACCGGCTCGGGGTGCGACCAGAGCTGCAGGCGATCTCCACCAACGCCGATCGCCTGGCCGGTGACCCCGGCAGCGGCGTCCGAGGCGAGGTATGCGACGAGCGGGGCGACGTCGGCGGAGGTGCCGAAACCGAGACCGTGGCGGAAGAAGCCTGGCATCGCCTCGCCCTGTGCGTCCGCCTCAACGGCAGCGTGGAAGTAGGGAACGGTCGCCGTCATGGCCGTTGCCGCGACCGGAATCACGGCGTTCGCGGTGATGCCGGCCTTCTTGAGTTCGAGCGCCCAGGTGCGCACCATGCCGACGATGCCGGCCTTCGCCGCGGCGTAATTCGTCTGGCCAAAGTTGCCGCGCTGGCCGGTGGGGGAGCCGATGCAGATGATGCGGCCGCCCTCGCCCTGCTCGCGCATGCGCGTCGCTGCCTCGCGCACGCAGGTGAACGTGCCGCGCAGGTGCACGTTGATCACCGTGTCGAAGTCGTCGTCGCTCATCTTCCAGAGCACGGTGTCGCGCAGCACGCCGGCGTTCGTCACGAGGATGTCGAGCCTCCCGTAGGTGTCCACCGCTGCGGCGACGAGCTGCGCTGCGGTCTCGCTCGGCCCGACGGGTGCGACCACCGCGGTTGCGGTGCCGCCGAGCGCTTCGATGCTCGCCACCGCTGCAGCCGCGGTGGCTGCGTCGACATCGTTGATCACGACTGACGCCCCCTGCGCGGCGAGTTCCTGAGCATAGGCGAGGCCGAGGCCGCGGCCGGATCCGGTGACGATGGCGACTTTGCCTGCGAGTGACATGGGTGCTCCTTCTGCTTGTCGCTCAAGTACACCGAAATTAATTGAAGAAGTCAATCATTATATTTTTCAAGGGTTGCTAGACTGGGGTGCATGAAGGACGCCGAACGGGACGCACCCGGATACGATCGCGACTGGGAGCGCCACTCGCTCTCCGACGACCTGAGCTTTCTTCTCGCCCGCGCAAACGCGCTCTCGCTCGCCGCGGGAAACGCCGCGCTCCGCCCGTTCGGGCTGCGCGTTCGCTCGTACCCGGTGCTCGCGCTCGTCTGCGATGGACTGCGCCCTACGCAGCGCGAACTCGCAGACTTCCTCCGCCTCGACCCGAGCCAGGTCGTTGCGCTCATCGACGGCCTCGAAGGGCGAGGGCTCCTCGAGCGCCGCCCGGACCCCCGCGATCGCCGATCAAAGGTGCTCGTCGCGACTGCGGAGGGACATCGCCTGTACGAGGCGGCGCACGCCGCAGTGCTCTCCGCGGACGGGGATCCGGCCGCGCAGCTGACGCCAGCCGAGCGCGAGACGTTGACGGGGCTCCTCCGGCGCGTGGCGTTCGGGCCGCCGCGCCCGGCCGACTAGGCCGCGGGGCTGGGCCAGGCTGCACGCTGATCGCTGCGCTACGGTCGCTCGAACACCAGGCGGTCGCGGCCGAGCACGGCGCCGGCGATGAGCTGGGCGAGGCCGACCGCGAGGAGCAGCGCCAGCGGCGCGAGCCACTCTCCGCTCGCCTCGTGCACGGCACCGAACGCGATGGGGCCGGTGGCGGCGATGAGGTAGCCAACCGACTGCGCCATGCCGGAGAGCGCGCTCGCTGACGCGTGATCCGGGGCCTTGACCGCCATGAACAGCAGCGAGATGCTCAGTGACGCCCCGGAAGCGCAGCCACCGAGCAGGATCCAGGGCAGCGGCGTGTCCGGGGTGAGCACGAATCCCGCGAACGCGCCGGCGATGATCGCCGGGATGAGCGCGGGCAGGATCCGCTTGAGGCGGCCGCGGTACAGCAGTGGGACGAGGAGCGAGCCGCCGATCGCGACGATCTGGTACAGCATGGATTCGATGCCTGCCTCGACGGGGGAGCGCCCGGCCGTGGTGGCGATCGGTGCGAGCCAGGTTGAGATCATGTAGAACAGCGCGGCCTGGAGCCCCATGTAGACCCCTACCCACCAGGCGACGGGATCGCGCCAGATCGCGCGGCCCGATCGCGCCGCGGCGCCCGCCAGTGCCGGGGTCGCCTCGAGGAGTGGCGACGCAGGCTGCTGCGGGACGCGCGGGGCCCTCGTAGCTGCGATCCAGACGACGAGGGCGACCGGGATCAGCGCCCCCGTGGTGAGGAGCGCGACGCGCCAGCCAAGTTCACCGCTGCCGGCGTCGAGGTGCGAGATCGGAACGACGACGCCGGCCGAGACGGCGCCGAGCCCGCCGAGCAGCGCGGTGTACACGCCCATCACGAGCGGGACGCGGTCGCTGAAGTCGCGACGAATCACCGCGGGGAGCAGCACGTTGCCGACCGCGAGCGCCGCGCCAATGAGTGCCGTACCGAGCCACAGTGCGAGTGGGCCGCCGGGGATGGAGCGCCACACCGTGCCGATCATGAGTGCGACGAGCGACCAGGTGACGGTGCGGGACAGGCCCAGTCTGACGCTGAGGCCGTGCGCGAGCGGTGAGACGAGTGCCCAGGCAAGCAAGGGCACCGATGCGAGGCCGCCGAGCACGGCAGGACTGACGCCCTGATCTGCGGCGATCTGTTCGAGCAGCGGCCCGACACCCGTGATGGTCATGCGCATATTGATGGCCACGAGGCAGACCGCAACGAACAGCAGGCCCCAGGGGCGTGCGGTGGTCGGCTCAGGGGTGGTCACGCCTGGACCCTATCGTGCTCGAGCCACATGACTGGAAATTTTGCGCGCGTACTGAATTCGCGAATTCGTGACGATCGTGCAGAAAGAGTTGACAATCTATTCGGTGTGATCCACGATGAGTGAGATCGGCCCGCGAGAGCGGGAGTCAAAGATGACTCAAGAGAGGTCTGTTCAATGAAGAAGAGAATCGCGCTACTGGGAGCCCTTGCTGCTGCGACCCTCGCCCTTGCGGGGTGCTCCGACTCCGCCGCTCCAGCGGCAAACGACGGCTCATCGACGCCCGAGAGCGGCGAGCTGCGAGAGGTACGCGTCGCCGCGCTGCCGATCAGTGACTCGATCGCGGTCTGGGTGGGCATCGACGAGGGGATTTTCGAGAAGCACGGCCTCGATGTCGAGATCCAGCCGGCGCAGGGCGGCGCACAGGCCATCCCGGCGCTGCTGAGCGGCGACATCCAGTTCGCGATCGGCCAGCCGTTCGGGCCCTTCCGTGCCGGGCTGCAAGACCTCGGCATCACGGTGTTCAGCAACTTTTCGAGCAGCCAGCCGAGCGGTGACGATGTGAACGGGGTCGTCGCGCTCGCCGACTCTGGGATCGAGCGGCCAGCGGACCTCGCGGGTAAGAAGGTGGCGGTCAACAGTCTCGGCGCGGCCGGGGATCTCACGATCAAGGCGGCGGTTGACGCGGACGGCGGCGATTCGTCGACCATCGAGTTCGTTGAGGTCGCGTTCCCCGATGCGGCGGCGCAGCTCGATGCCGGCAACATCGACGCCGCGTGGGTGCCGGATCCGTTCCAGAAGCAGATCGCTGCCGAGGGCACCCTCGTGATGCACCCGTACCAGCAGGTGCTGCCCGGGCTCACCGTGCTGACGAACTTTACGACCACCGAGCTGATCGAGAGCGATCCCGAGCTGGTGAAGTCGTACGCGGCTGCGATGGCTGAGGCGCTCGAGTTCACGAACGAGAACGAGGACGTGACGCGCGCGGCCATCGAGACGCACCTCGACATCCCGAAGGAGGTCGCCGCCGGACTGACGCTGCCGAACTATGACGCGGAGCTCGACCTTGAGCAGATCGGCGAGCTCGCTGACCTGGCGGTGAAGTACGGCGTGCTCGACAAGCGCCCGGACATCGACGCGATCTTCACTCAGTACTAGGCCGCACGCGTAGCGTCTGAGCGCCGCCGATCGCGGTGGTGCTCAGACGCGTCCGCGCCGCCGCCGCCTCACACACCCAGCTCCACTGAAAGGGAGATATGGCTCTCGCCGCAACGGCCCAACCGCGACAGCGCTCAGCGCGAGCGCGGCAGGCCACTCGAAAGGCAGCACTCGGCGCTCTCGGTGTCGTCGGGTTCCTCGCCACCTGGCAGCTGCTGCCAGCACTTGGGGTGGTGAACCCGGCACACTTTCCGAGCGCCACCGCCACGATCGCGCGTCTCGGGGCCGAGACGCTTGACCTTGAGTTCTGGCGAAACGTTGGCCGCACGCTCACCGCGTGGGGCCTCGGCCTCGGCCTCGCTACGGTGCTTGCGCTGATTGTCGGCACCGTGGTCGGGATGGTCCCGTTCCTGCGCCGCGCCACGCACACCGTGGTCGAGTTTCTCCGCCCGATCCCCTCGGTCGCCCTGATCCCGCTCGCGGTCCTGAGCTTTGGTATGCGGCTGGAGGCGGCGCTCGTCATCATCGTGTTCGCGAGCTTCTGGCAGGTGTTCGTGCAGGTGCTCTACGGGGTTGCCGACGTTGACTCGGTCGCGCGCGATACGGCGCGCAGCTTCTCGCTCACGCGGAGTCAGGTGCTCGGCAGGGTGGTCCTGCCGACCGCGCTGCCGTACCTGATGACCGGGTTGCGGCTCGCGGCCTCCGTGGCTCTCGTCCTCGCTGTGACCGCGGAGATGACGATCAGCAACCCCGGTCTCGGCAATCGGCTGATGCTCGACTACAGCAACGGGGATCAGACCGGGGTCTTCGCGATCGTGATCGTGACCGGGATGCTCGGTCTGATCGTGAACCTCATCTTCGGGGTGGTCGAACGTCGCGCGCTGTTCTGGCACCAATCAGTTCGCGGGGAGGACCCAGCATGACGCTGTACACCAGCACACTCGTGGTGCCACGGCAGAAGTCTCGCGTCTGGGCGAAGCTCGGCGAGAACACGCTGTACGCACTCGGGCTCCCGCTGATCCTGCTCACGATCTGGGGCGTCTGGGGCACGGTTGCACCCGGCCGCTTCTTCCCCAGCCCGTTTGTCATCGCCGAGGCGTTCGTGCAGACCTGGGTGGGCCCCGCGTTCACCGCCGATGTGCTGCCGAGCCTCGGGCGTCTCGCCCTCGGCATCGTGCTGTCGGTCGGTGTGGGCGTCGCGGCGGGCACGCTCATCGGCCGGGTGCGTTGGCTCCGCGAGCTCCTGACACCCGTGCTCGAGTTCTTCCGCGCGATCCCGCCCCCGGCGCTCATCCCCATCATCGCGGTGCTGATTGGCGCGACCGACTCGATGAAGATTGTGGTGATCGTCGCCGGCTCCATCTGGCCGGTCCTGCTCAACACGATCGACGGCGTGAAATCGGTTGATTCGGTGATGCAGGAGACTGCGCGTTCGTTTTCGCTGACTCCCGCGCAGCGGCTGCGGTACCTGATCCTGCCCGCCGCGAGCCCGCGGATCATGGCCGGGGTGCGGCAGACGCTCTCGATCGCGCTCATTCTGATGGTGATCTCCGAGATGTTCTACTCCTCCTCGGGGCTCGGCTATCAGATCGTGTTCTTCCAACGGAACTACCTCATCGCTGAGATGTGGAGCGGCATCGTGCTGCTCGGACTCATCGGGGTGTTCCTCGCAGCAATATTCGGTGTGGTTGAGCGGCGCGTCTTGCGCTGGTACCACGGAACTCGGGAGGTGGAGCGTGCCTGACACACTGCTCACAGTAGAAAACTTGCGTAAGGTCTACGAGTCCTCGACCGGCAGCGTCGAGGCGATCGGTGACATCAGCTTCTCGATGAAGCGCGGTGAGCTCGTCTGCATTGTCGGCCCGTCCGGCTGCGGCAAGACGACGCTCCTGAAGTGCATCTCCGGCCTGTTGCGCCCAACAAGCGGCCGCGTTGCGCTCGACGGTGAGGCGGTGACTGCGCCACCGGCGAACATGGCGCTCGTGTTCCAGGAGTACGGGCGCAGCCTGTACCCGTGGCTGACGGTGCGCGGCAACATCGAGCTGCCGCTCAAGCACCGCCGGATCAGCGGACCGGAACGTACGCGTCTCGTCGACGACGCGCTCGTTGCGGTTGGCCTGGAGCACGCGGACACGAAGTACCCGTGGCAACTCTCCGGCGGCATGCAGCAGCGCGTCGCGATCGCCCGCGCGGTCGCGTATCAGCCGGAGGTGCTCATCATGGATGAGCCCTTCGCTGCGGTCGACGCGCAGACACGAGCCGATCTCGAAGACCTCGTGCGTTCGCTGCACCTCGACCGCGGGATGTCGATCCTGTTCGTCACCCACGACATCGACGAGTCGGTGTATCTCGGCGAGCGGGTCGTCGTGCTCTCCAAATCCCCGACCTGGGTGCAGGAGGATCTGGCGATCGACCTCGCCCCGGAGCGGGACCAGATCACCACGCGAGCGCTCCCACGCTTCACGGAGCTGCGCACGCACGTGTACGAGCAGATTCAGCGCGCGAAGCGCGGCGAGGCTGCGCGCCCGAGCGTGTGAGATATAACCGGAGTATGAGCGCAGCGGACGTGGCACCCGAGTCGGGTGCGGAAGGCGAGATTCGCTACGCGCATCCACGGCGGTTCGTGCTCTCGTTGCTCGGTGAGCTGCGGCGGTTCGGCTACGAGGGGCCGTTCCGGGCGGTGACGCTGATCCAGGTGCTCGCCGGCGCAGGAATCTCAGCGTCCGCCGCGCGCGCCGCGCTCGACAGGTTCGCGGTGCGCGGCCTCCTCGAGCGCGAACGTGCCGGCCGCGGTGTCAACTACCGAGTGACTGAGCTCGCGAAGGAGACGCTCGATGACGCGTCCTCCCGCGTCCACGCGCCGCAGCCGTTCGCGCCGAGCGGTCCGGGATGGACGCTGGTCACGTTCTCGGTGCCAGAAGGGAAGCGAGGGGTGCGCCACCAGCTGCGCTCGGCGCTCACCTGGGCGGGGTTCGCGCCGCTCCGTGATGGGCTCTGGATTGGGCCGGGACAGCAGGATCCAGAGTGGTCGTTGCGGCGGGTGCGCGCCGAACTGCAGGAGGCTGATGTGGTTGCCTTCCACGCGCTCGATCTGGCGAGCTTTCCCATGGCAAACCGCGTGAGCGTCGCCTGGGACCTTGCAGCCATCCGGGCCGCGCACGAGTGGTTCCTCGACCGGTGGGAGGACACGGATGCTCGTGCGGACGACGTGCCCCCGCTCTCGCGGCTGACGCATCTCGTCGCGGACTGGCTGACGCTGCTGCGGCGTGACCCAGGTCTTGCGTGCGAGTACCTGGGCGAGGACTGGCCTGCGGAACGCTCGGCCGCCGTCTACCGTGCGCGGCGCGCGGAGCTCCAGGCGAGCGCCGGGGCCGAAGCGGCGCGTCTGCTCGAGTCGGACTAGTCACCGGGCACCGGCCCGCTGTTCCGCCGGGGAACCGCCCCCAGGGCTTCCGTCGGGGACGTCAGTGGCGTACGCTATTCGTAAAGCGAAAGATATTTCGCAAAGCGAATTTCTGGCACGAGGGCTGGAACGACAGAAACGGGGCACCGATGATCGACAAGACCGTCACGTCCGTCGAGGCGGCCGTCGCGGGGATCCCCGACGGGGCGACCGTGATGATCGGGGGGTTCGGCCGCGCCGGGCAGCCGGTCGAGCTCATCGACGCGCTGATCGCGCAGGGCGCGAGCGAGCTCACGATCGTGAACAACAACGCGGGCAACGGCGATGTTGGGCTCGCCGCGCTGCTCGCGAAGCGGCGGGTGCGCAAGATCATCTGCTCGTTCCCGCGTCAGTCCGACTCCTGGGTGTTCGACGGCCTGTACCGCGAGGGCGCGATCGAGCTTGAGCTCGTGCCGCAGGGCAACCTCGCGGAGCGGATCCGGGCGGCGGGTGCCGGCATCGGCGCGTTCTACACCCCGACCGGGGTGGGCACGCAGCTCGCTGACGGCAAGGAGACCCGCGAGATCGACGGCCGCGTGTACGCGCTCGAGTACCCGATCAGGGCAGACTTCTCTCTGATCAGCGCTCGGGCGGCCGACCGCTGGGGCAACCTCGTCTACCGCGAGACGGCGCGCAACTTCGGCCCCATCATGGCGACGGCTGCGAAGACCACGATCGTGCAGGTGGACGAGATCGCGCCGCTCGGGGCCATCGACCCGGAGACCGTGGTCACGCCGGGGATCTTCGTCGATCGCGTGGTCGCCGTTGGCGAGCGGCGCTGGCTCCGCGACGGCGAGTTCGTCGGCGGCGTCGACCTCGAGGGGCAGCCGCTGCCGGACACCGACATGGGACACGCTGAGCAGGAAGGCGCACGATGAGCACCGGAATCACCCGACAGGAGCTCGCCGCGCGCATCGCGGCGGATATCCGCGAGGGCGCAGTCGTCAATCTCGGGATCGGCGCGCCCACCCTCGTCGCCAACTATCTCCCCGCCGATCAGGAGATCATCCTGCACACGGAGAACGGGATGCTCGGGATGGGGCCGGCGCCAGCGGCCGGGCTCGTCGATCCCGATCTGATCAACGCCGGGAAACAGGCGGTCACCGCCGTCGCCGGCGCCGCGTACTTCCACCACGCCGATTCGTTCGGCATGATGCGCGGCGGGCACCTCGACGTGTGCGTGCTCGGCGCCTTCCAGGTCGCGGAGAACGGCGACCTCGCCAACTGGTCGACCGGGGCGCCCGGCGCGATCCCTGCGGTGGGCGGCGCGATGGACCTCGCGATCGGCGCGAAGGACGTGTACGTGATGACCGACCTCCTGACCAAGCAGGGGGAATCGAAACTCGTTGCCGCCTGCAGTTACCCCCTTACCGGGGTGGGCTGCGTGTCGCGCGTGTACACCGATCGGGCGATCTTCGACGTGACCGCGACGGGGTTCGCCGTGCGCGAGCGCTTCGGAGACACCACCATGGCCGAGCTGCGTGAGCTGACCGGACTGACACTGCATGAAGGAGCACAGGCATGACCGAGACGGTGATTTACGATGCGGTGCGCACGCCGTTCGGCCGCGCGGGCGGGGCGCTCGCCGGGGTGCGCCCCGACGACCTCGCGGCGACCGTGATGCGCGCCACGGTCGAGCGCACCGGCGTCGACCCCGCCGTGATCGGCGACGTGATCTTCGGCGACGCGAACCAGGCCGGCGAGGACAATCGGAACGTTGCGCGCTTCGGCGCGCTGCTCGCCGGGTTCCCCACCACCGTGACCGGTGTGACCGTGAACCGGCTCTGCGCCTCCTCGGTGGAGGCCGTGATCCAGGGCGCGCGTGCGATCGAGACCGGCGACGCCACGGTCGTGCTCGCCGGCGGCGTCGAGTCGATGAGCCGCGCGCCGTTCGTCGTGGAGAAGTCGGCGAAGCCGTGGCCGGCGGTCGGCAACCAGACCATGTGGAACACCGCGATCGGCTGGCGCATGATCAACCGCGAGCTGCCGACGCACTGGACCATCTCGAACGGCGAGGCGGCGGAGCAGACCGCGCGCAGCTGGGGGATCACCCGCGCCGCGCAGGACGAGTTCGCGGTGCGCTCGCACCGGCTCGCCGCTGAGGCGTGGGCCGCCGGGGTGTACGACCCCGAGATCGTGCAGGTCCCCGGCGCCGAGCTGGCCCGCGACGAGGGGATCAGGGACGACTCCTCGGTCGAGAAGCTCGGCGGCCTGCGCCCGCTCTTCGCCGCGGACGGCACCGTGACCGCGGGCAACGCGTCGCCGATCAACGACGGCGCCTCCGCGGTGCTGCTCGGCGCCGAGGGTGCGCTGCCAGGCGAACCCCTTGCCCGGATCACCGGGCGCGCGGCGCACGGCGTCGATCCCGATCAGTTCCCCACCGCTCCCATCGAGGCCGCCAACCGAGCGCTCGCCCGCGCGGGCAAGACCTGGGCCGACGTCGACGTCGTCGAGCTGAACGAGGCGTTCGCGTCGCAGGCGCTCGCCTGCCTGGCGGGGTGGCCGGAGCTCGACCCTGCGCGCCTCAACATCCACGGCGGTGCGCTCGCGATCGGCCACCCGCTCGGGGCGTCAGGCGGCCGGATCATCGGCCACGCCGCGCACGAGCTGCGTCGCCGCGGCGGCGGGGTCGCCGTGGTGGCGATCTGTATCGGCGTCGGGCAGGGCCTCGCCGTGGTGCTCGAGCGCTGACGCGCCCACGCGGCTACACGAGGCGTCGCTTCGGCGACACCCCGTACGTGTCCTCGGGGTCGCGGTTCGGGGTGTCGCCGAGGGCCGCGTCGATGGCGCGCAGCGTGTCGGCGTCGAGGGTGACGCCCGACGCCTGCACGGTGTCGGCGAGCTGCTCGGGGCGCGAGGCGCCGACGAGCGCCGCGGCGACCCCCGGGTTCTGTAGCACCCAGGCGATCGCGAGCTGCGGCATCGTCAGCCCGGCCTCGGCGGCGATCGGCCGCAGCCGCTGCACCGCCTCGAGGATGTCGTCGCGCAGATACTTCTGAATGAAGTCGGCCCCCGACTTCTCGTCGGTGGCCCGCGAACCGGTGGGCGCCTGCTGCCCGGGCAGGTACTTGCCGGAGAGCACGCCCTGCGCCATCGGCGACCACACGATCTGCGAGATCCCGAGCTCCTCGGACGCGGGGATGACGCGCTCCTCGATCACCCGGTGGAGCATCGAGTACTGCGGCTGGTTCGAAATGAGCTGCACCCCGAGCCGCGTCGCGATCTCGTGCCCGGCGCGGAGCTGCTCGGCGGTCCACTCGGAGACGCCGATGTAGAGCGCCTTCCCCTGGCGCACCACGTCGGCGAACGCCTGCATGGTCTCCTCGAGCGGCGTTTCGTAGTCGAAACGGTGCGCCTGGTAGAGGTCGACGTAGTCGGTGCCGAGCCGGGTGAGCGAGCCGTCGATCGACTCGAAGATGTGCTTGCGGCTGAGCCCCGTGTCGTTCGGCCCCATCGGGCCGGTGGGGAAGTACACCTTCGTGAAGATCTCGAGGCCCGCGCGACGCTGGCCCTGCAGTGCGCGGCCGAGCACGGCCTCCGCCGCGGTGTTCGCGTACGTGTCTGCCGTGTCGAAGGTGGTGATTCCGGCGTCGAGTGCGGCGTGCACGGTCTGCACCGCAGCGTCGTCGCCCACCTGCGACGCGTGGGTCACCCAGTTGCCGAACGTGATCTCCGAGATCTTGAGCCCGCTGTTGCCGAGGAAGCGATAGTTCACCATGTCCTCACTGTACGGCCGCGAGCCGCTAGCTCGCCCGAGCGGCTAGTCTGATTCTCGTGACTGACAGTGAACGCGCAGGTGCCGAGCCAGCGCCGGCCCCCGAGCAGGGCGGCGGCGACTTCGTGCAGTCCCTCGCGCGCGGCATCGCCGTCATCCGGGCGTTCGACGCCGAATTCCCCGAGCTGACGCTCAGCGAGGTCGCGCGGCGGGCCGAGATGCCTGCGGCGGCGGCCAGGCGGTTCCTCCGCACGCTCGAGGCGCTCGGCTACGTCCGCGCGACGGGCCGCTCGTTCGCGCTCACCCCGCGGATCCTCGAGCTCGGCTTCAGCTACCTCTCTGCCCTCTCGCTGCCCGAGGTGATGCAGCCCCACCTCGAACGGCTGTCGCGCGCGCTCGACGAGTCGGTGTCGGCCGCGGTGCTCTCCGACACGGACATCGTGTACGTTGCGCGGGTGCCAACGCGCAGGATCATGACGGTGGGCATCACGATCGGTACGCGTTTCCCCGCGTACGCGACGAGCATGGGGCGCGTGCTGCTTGCCGCGCTCCCCGCGGCGGAGCAGGCGACGCTCCTGAGTGAGAGCGGAGTGACGGCGCTCACGCCGCGCACGCTCGCCGAGACGCCCGAGCTGCGCGGGGAGCTCGACCGCGTGGCGGAGCAGGGCTGGGCGATTGTCGACGGCGAGCTCGAGGTGGGGCTCCGCTCGGCCGCGGCCCCGATCCGCGGCCGCGATGGCCGGGTCGCCGCGGCAATCAACGTGTCGACGAGCGCCAGCCGCGAGACGGTGGCGCGCCTGCGCGAGCACCACCTCCCGCAGCTGCTGGAGACCGCCGCAGCGATCGAGGCGGACCTCAGGCTGCTGTAGCCGGGTGTGGGCTGGCCGCCGTGCCGGCTAGTGCCCGAACTCGTCGGCGTCGTGGTGCAGCGGCGCCCCAACGTCGAGCGCGCTGATCGCCGCCATCTCCGCCGCCGTGAGCGCGAAGTCGAAGATGTCGAGGTTCTCCCGCTGCCGCGCGGGATCAGCGGACTTCGGGGCGGCAGCGTTGCCCTGCTGCACGTGCCAGCGCAGCGTGATCTGCGCTGGTGTCTTCCCGTGCGCCGCGGCCGCGTCGGTGATGGCGGGGGCGGCGAGGAACGCCCCGCCGCGGCCGAGCGGCGTGTACGCGGTCGTGACGATGCCGTGCGCCCGGTTCGCCGCCTGCACCTCCGGCTGCGTGTGCTCGGGATCGAGCTGGATCTGGTTCACCTCCGGTACGACGCCGGCCTCGATGACGCGTGCGAGGTGCGCCGGCGTGAAGTTCGAGACGCCGAGCGCCCGGATGCGTCCCTCCTCACGGAGCGCGGCGAGGCCGCGCACGGCGTCGACGTAGCGATCCTGATCCGGGTTGGGCCAGTGCACCAGGAACAGGTCGATCGTGTCGACCCCGAGGCGCTCGCAGCTGGCCTCGAACGCGGTGCGCACACCGTCGACGCTGTGCCAGGCGCGATTGAACTTCGTGGTGATGAACACCTCATCGCGGGGGAGCCCGGAGCGCCGGATCCCCTCGCCGACCCCGCGCTCGTTGCCGTAGTTCTCAGCCGTGTCGATGTGGCGGTAGCCGGCCGCGAGGGCCGCCGCGACGGCCTCCGCCGTCTCCGCGTCGTTCATGGGCCAGGTGCCGAGTGCCAGAGCGGGCATCGCGGCACCGCCGGTGAGCTGGATGGTGGGGGCGAGCGTGACCATGTGACTCCTTCGCGTCGGGTACTCCCACCATACGAGGCGCCGCCGACACGCGCCCGCATGACCGGCTCGGTAGGATACGCGAGTGCCGCGGCGGCGGTGCGTGAAGGTGAAGGAGTGGTCGATGCGTGGTCTCTGGCGTTCGGGGCAGCCGCGGCTGCCGTGGCGGCGACTCCTGCTCGCGGCGCTCGGCGTCGCGCTCGCGGTCGCCCTGCTCGGACTGCTCGGCGACACGGTCGACCTGACCCTGCTGTTTCTCGGCTTCGCCCCCAGCTGTCTCCTCGTGTACCTGCTGCCCGAGGCGCCCGTGTCGCAGCCGAGCGCGGTGATCGGTGGGCACGTCGTGTCGGCCATGGTCGGGGTCGGGGCCGCGCTGGTCGCGCCGATGGCGTGGTGGAGCGCGGCGCTCGTCGCGGGGCTCGCGACGGCGGCGATGGCGGTCGCGCGCATCATCCACCCGCCGGCGGTCGCGACCGCGGTGGTGGCGCTCGCGACCGGCGCCGGCTGGCAGTTCCTGCTGCTCCCGGCGCTCGCCGCACCCGTGCTGATCGTCGCGGTGGCGCTCGTGGTGCACCGCGTCACGGGTGTGCAGTACCCGGCGCCCGGCCTGATGGGCGGGGGCCGCGTGGAGCGCCACCCGCGGGAGCCCTAGCCCGGGAGCCCGAGCCCCGGAACCGGAGCCCGGGAGCCCCGGCCCTGCGCGGCGAGCGTTCATCGCACGTTCAGGAGTTTCTCTGGCGTGATTCGCGCCCGTCGGTTAAACTTGAGTCAACAACACTCAAGTTTGCGGCGAACGTCCGGCGCAGCCGCCCGGACGCCGTGCCGCGTGGCTCTGCGAACGGAAGGGACCCACATGCAGGCAAACTGGCAGCCCGCCCAGGGCGAGGGCGAACAGTCCGCCCTCGAGCAGTTCGGCGTCAACCTCACGGAGGTCGCCCGCTCGGGCAAACTCGACCCGGTGATCGGACGCGACTCCGAGATTCGCCGCGTGAGCCAGGTGCTCACCCGACGCACCAAGAACAACCCGGTGCTGATCGGCGAGCCGGGCGTCGGCAAGACCGCCGTCGTCGAGGGCCTCGCCCAGCGCATCGTCGCTGGCGACGTCGCCGAGTCACTGAAGGACAAGGAGCTCATCTCCCTCGACATCTCCGCGCTCATCGCCGGCGCGAAGTACCGCGGCGAGTTCGAGGAGCGGATGAAGGCGGTGCTCGCCGAGATCAAGGAGTCCGACGGCAAGTTCATCACCTTCATCGACGAGCTGCACACGCTCATGGGCGCTGGCGGCGGCGAGAGCTCCGTCGCGGCCTCGCAGATGCTGAAGCCCATGCTGGCCCGCGGCGAGCTGCGCCTCATCGGCGCGACGACCCTCGACGAGTACCGGGAGTACATCGAGAAGGACGCGGCGCTCGAGCGACGATTCCAGCAGGTCTATGTTGGCGAGCCGTCCGTGGAAGACACCGTGGCGATCCTGCGCGGATTGAAGGAGCGCTACGAGGCGCACCACAAGGTGACGATCGCCGACTCGGCGCTGGTCGCCGCGGCGGCGCTCTCCAACCGCTACATCACCGCGCGCCAGCTGCCGGACAAGGCGATCGACCTGATCGACGAGGCGGCGAGCCGCCTGCGCATGGAGATCGACTCGGCGCCCATGGAGATCGATGAGCTGCGCCGCGCCGTCGACCGGCTGAAGCTCGAGGAGCTCGCGCTCAAGAAGGAGAAGGACGACGCCTCGAAGGAGCGCCTCGCGAAGCTCCGCGAAGACCTCGGCGAGAAGCAGGCCGAGCTCGACGTGCTCGAGGCCCGCTGGGAGCGCGAGCGCGCGAGCCTCAACCGCGTCGGCGAGCTGCGCGAGAAGCTCGACCAGCTGCGCATGGCCGCCGAGGTCGCGCAGCGCGAGGGACAGCTGGAGAAGGCGTCCAAGCTGCTCTACGGCGAGATCCCCGTGATCCAGAAGCAGCTCACGGAGGCGGAGAACGCAGAGGCGGCCGGCGAGGTCGGCGGCGAGCCGCGCATGGTCAACGACCAGGTGACCGACGAGGACATCGCCGGCGTCGTCGCCGCGTGGACCGGGATCCCGGTCGGCCGGCTGCTGCAGGGCGAGACCGAGAAGCTGCTCGCGCTCGAGAGCGAGCTCGGCAAGCGCCTCATCGGGCAGGGGGACGCGGTCGCCGCGGTCGCCGATGCGGTGCGGCGCACCCGGGCGGGGATCGCGGATCCCAATCGACCCACCGGCTCGTTCCTGTTCCTCGGCCCGACGGGTGTGGGCAAGACGGAGCTCGCGAAGGCGCTCGCCGAGTTCCTCTTCGACGACGAGCACGCGATGGTGCGCATCGACATGAGCGAGTACGGCGAGAAGCACTCCGTGTCGCGCCTCGTCGGCGCCCCTCCCGGGTACGTCGGCTACGAGCAGGGTGGGCAGCTCACTGAAGCGGTGCGACGCCGGCCCTACTCGGTTGTGCTGCTCGACGAGGTGGAGAAGGCGCACCCCGAGGTGTTCGACGTGCTGCTCCAGGTGCTCGACGATGGGCGGCTCACCGACGGGCAGGGCCGCACGGTCGACTTCCGCAACGTGATCCTCATCCTCACCTCGAACCTGGGCAGCCAGTACCTCGTCGATCAGGATCTCGCCTGGCCCGAGAAGGAAGCCGCCGTGCGCGAGACGGTGCGGCGTGCGTTCAAGCCCGAGTTCATCAACCGCCTCGACGAGATGGTGATCTTCCACCCGCTCTCCGAGGAGAACCTTGCACAGATCGTCGAGCTCGCGATCGACCGGATGCAGCTGCGCCTCGCGGATCGCCGCCTCACCCTCGCGGTGACGCCGGAGGCGCGTGGCTGGCTCGCCGCGCGGGGCTACGATCCGAGCTACGGTGCGCGCCCGCTGCGTCGCCTCATGCAGAAGGAGATCGACGACCGCCTCGCGCGCGCGATCCTCTCCGGTGAGGTGCGCGACGGCTCGGCCGTGCGGGTCGACGTCGCGCCGGATCGCGGCTCGCTCGCCCTCGAGGTGATGCCGGAGCACTAGTCGCACGGGCGCGGCGCGGACACTCCGAGGAATGTCCGCGCCGCGCCCCGCGTTGGGGTGGGTGTGGCGCCGCCTGGGCGCCGCGCCCATTCCCCGAAGGAGTCGACATGGCAGAGCCCACCCGCATCAGCATCGGCACGTCCGAGCTCGAGATCACGCAGCTGGCACTCGGCGGCAACGTCTTCGGCTGGACCGCGGACCGCGACGCCTCCTTCGACGTGCTCGACGGGTTCGTCGCCGGGGGTGGGAACTTCGTCGACACCGCCGACGGCTACTCGCACTGGGCCCCAGGGCACACCGGCGGCGAGTCGGAAACGATCCTCGGCGAGTGGTTCGCCGCGCGCGGCGCACGGGACCGCGTCGTGCTCGCGACGAAGGTGTCGACGCACCCCGAGTTCTCCGGCCTCGCCGCCGCGAACGTGCGCGCGGCAGCCGACGCCTCGCTCGCCCGCCTCGGCACCGAGCACATCGACCTCTACTACGCGCACTTCGACGACGCCGACACCCCGCTCGAGGAGACCGTTGCCGCGTTCTCCGGGCTCGTCGACGCCGGGAAGATCCGCGCGATCGGGATCTCGAACTACACCGCGGAGCGGGCGGCCGAGTGGTTCAGCATCGCCCGCGCTGGCGGCTACCACCTGCCCGTCGCCCTCCAGCCGCACTACAACCTGGTGGAGCGCGACTTCGAAACGAACGGTCTGCGCGCGGTCGCCGAGGCCGAGGGGCTCGGGGTGTTCCCCTACTTCTCGCTGGCGAGCGGGTTCCTCGCCGGCAAGTACCGCGCCGCCGCCGACGCGACCGCGCCGGGCGCGAGCGACCGCGCCTCTTCCGCGATCGGCTACCTGAACGAGCGCGGGCAGGCCGTGCTCGCTGCCCTCGACGAGGTCGCCGCGGCGCACTCGGCCGAGATCTCCACGATCGCGCTCGCGTGGCTGCGCCAGCAGCCAACGGTGGCCGCCCCCATCGCGAGCGCGCGCACTGCGTCGCAGCTGGGCGCGCTCCTCGCCTCGCTCCGCACGGAGCTGTCGGGCGCGGAGCTTGAGCGGCTCGCGGCGGCGTCCGCCTAGTTCACTCGCGCGGGATCGCTGCGCCCCGGCGTTTCGGGCGGTCCCGCGGGGAACGCGAGCGCGCACGCGTGCGCCGCGGCCTCCGCGAGGAGCTCGCGTGCGTCGCGCTGGAGGGCGTCGAGCGAGGCCGGGCCCTGCGCGAGCGACAGCGCGGCGGTGATGCCGGCGGCGCGGCACTCCGCCGCGCTGAGCGCGACGGAGCCCGCGATCACCACCGTGCGCGGGCGGGAGGCGTCCGCCCGCGCGCTCCCCGCGAGCACGCGCGACACCACCTTGCCGGTGAGGGACTGCGCGTCGAGCCTCCCCTCCCCGGTGAGCACGAGGTCGGCCTCGCGGAGCGCGGCGTCCAGGCCAACGGCGTCCGCCACCAGCTCCGCCCCCGGCACGAGCTCCGCGCCCCACAGCGCGACCGGCCCGAGCGCGAGGCCGCCCGCCGCGCCGAGCCCGGGGAGCCGGGTGAGGGGCGGGCTCGCGTTCGGCGCGGCGAGGAGCTCGGCGAAGCGCCGCAGCCCCGCGTCGATCACCCCGATCTCCGCGGGTGTCGCGCCCTTCTGCGGGCCGAACATGGCGGCGACGCCCCGCGGGCCGACCACCGGGTTCTGGACGTCAACCGCGATCCGCCACCGCGCCTCGCGCACAGCGGGGAGCAGCCCGGCCGCGTCGATCCGCGCCAGCTCGGTGAGCCCGCGCGCCCCCGCCGCGATCGGCGAGCCATCCGCGCGCAGCAATCCCACGCCGAGCGCGCGCAGCATGCCGGCGCCGCCGTCGCTCGTCGCCGAGCCGCCGACGCACAGGAGCAGCTCGCGCGCACCCGTGCCGAGGGCGGCGCGGATCAGCGTTCCGACCCCCGCGGAGTCCGCGTCGAGCGCGCGCAGCGGTGCGTCGGCGACGTGCGGCAGCCCGTTCGCCTCGGCGGCCTCGATGATCGCGCGCGAGCCGTCGGCGCTCAGCCCGATCCGGCCGCTGCGCGGCCGACCCAGCGCGTCAGTGGTGGGCACCGTGGCGATGTCCCCGCCCCAGGCCGCCGTGAGGGCCTCGAGCGTGCCCTCGCCGCCGTCGGCAAGCGGCAGCTGCCGGATGCGGGCGGCGGGGCCGAGCGCAGCGCGCGCCCCGGCGGCGAGCGCGTGTGCGGCATCGGGTGCGGCGCAGCTCCCCTTGAACGAGTCGGGCGCGATCAGCACACGGACGGTGGGGGCAGGCATGCGCTCAGCATACGGGGCGGCGCGCGCCGCGTGCGCGGCCTGGGAGAATGGGCGGGTGAACCACATCGCTGATCCCGATCCCGCACGTGCCGCTGTGGCGGAGCCGGCCGCCCCGCACCCCGAGCGCACCACGGCCGGCGTCGGGCCGTGGCCGGGCGGGCGCGACGCGTGGCCGGAGGATGAGCGGTACGATCCCGAGCTGCTGGAGCACGGGGACACCCGCAATGTGATCGACCGGTACCGGTACTGGCGGATGGCCGCGATCGTGGCTGATCTCGATGAGCACCGGCACCCGTTCCACGTGGCGATCGAGAACTGGCAGCACGACATGAACATCGGCTCGATCGTGCGCAGCGCGAACGCGTTCGCCGCCGACACCGTGCACATTGTCGGCCGCCGCCGCTGGAACAAGCGCGGCGCGATGGTGACGGACCGCTACCAGCACGTCGAGCACCGCGAGGACATCGACGCGCTCGTCGCCTGGGCGCGTGCGGAGGGCGTGCCGATCATCGCGATCGACAACGTGCCCGGCTGCGTGCCGATGGAAACGTTCGACTGGCCGGAGCGGTGCGTCATGCTGTTCGGCCAGGAGGGGCCCGGCCTCACCGCCGAGGCGATCGCGGCGGCCGAGGCGGTCGTGGAGATCACCCAGTACGGCTCGACGCGCTCGATCAACGCGTCGGCGGCGGCCGCGGTGGCGATGTTCAGCTGGGTGCAGCGGCACTCCCCGCTGGTCCCGCGCGCCTGATCGCTCTCCCCGCCCCGGTCCGGGGCTCCGCCCCCTTCATTCGGCAAAATGCAGCGAGTCTGATCCGGATTCCGCGTGCGGAAACGGATCAGACTCGCTGCAATCCCGGCGGGCCGGGGGCCCGGACCTCTTACGCCACGTCTCGGCGCCAGCGCGTCAGCCAGCCGAGCAGCACCGCGACCACGCCGTAGGCGATGAGCACGGCAAGGCCGGCCCAGATCCCGAGCGGGGCCGCGCTCGCTGGCGCGGTCGGATCGATCGCCGACATGCTGTTCATCACGCTCGCACCGACGAACGCGTCGCTCGCGGCGCCGGGCAGGTACTTGGCGAGCTGCGCGCTCCAGTCCCAGAACCCGGCAGCCATCCGCAGCACCGGCTCGAGGAACTGCGTGAACACGAGAGTGATCACGATCGCGAAGGCCTGGTTGCCCACGAGCAGCCCGACGCCGAAACCGATTACCGCCCACACGCCGATCGCGACGATCGTGCGCGCGAGGAGCGCCCAGGTGTCCGCCGTGCCGAGCATCGGATCGCCCCCGGTCGCCGCGAGGATGCCGCCGCCGGCACTCACCGCGCCGATGACCCCGGCGACGCCGAGCAGCAGACCAACCCCGAGCAGCACCTTGACCTTGCCGAGCAGCACGATGCCCCGCCGCGGCTCAAACGTGAACGCGAGGCCCAGCGTGCGGTGGCGGATCTCGCCCGTCGCCATGAGCGCGCCGAAGATGAGCGGGATCACGTAGCCGAACGTCGCCACCCCCGAGTACACCAGGCCGGCCGTCTCCTGCGCCGGGAGCGCCACGCCGCCCATCTGGTCGGCCAGCGAGCCGAACATGAAGCCGAACGCCCCGGCCATCAGGGCCGAGTATGCGGCGAGGACGAGCGCGAGGATCCACCACAGCTTGGTGGCGCGGACCTTCCGCCACTCGGCGGAGACGCTGCGAATGATGCGGGTCATGCGAGGCCTCCCTCGGTGCTGCCGTTGATCAGGTCGAGGAAGCGCTGTTCGAGCTCCCCGGCTTCGGCGCTGAGATGCGAGAGCGGAACGCCGGCGGCGAACGCGATCTTCCCCACGGCGTCGGGATCCAATCCGGTGACGCGGAGGGCTGCGCCGTGCTGGCTGTGCACCTGCGCGCCCGCCTGCTCGAGGGCGCGCGCGAGCGCGGCCTGGTCGCTGCCCGCGACGCGCACGGGGGCCTGCTCGGCGCCGCGCTGCAGTTCGGCGAGCGTGCCGGCGAATGCGAGCTCGCCGCGCCGGATGACGATCACGTCGTCGACGGTCTGCTGGACCTCGCTGAGCAGGTGCGACGAGAGCACGACGGTTTTGCCCTGGCTGGCGAGGTGCCGGAGGAACACGCGGATCCAGCGGATCCCCTCGGGATCGAGGCCGTTGATCGGCTCGTCGAGGAGGAGCACATCGGGATCCCCGAGCAGCGCCGTGCCGAGCGCGAGCCGCTGGCGCATGCCGAGCGAGTAGCCGCCGGTCTTGCGGTCGGCGGCGTCGCTCAGACCGACGAGCGTGAGGATCTCCTCGACGCGCGCTTCCGGCAGGCCGATCGCGCGGCGGGCGATGTCGAGGTGCGCGCGCCCGGTGTGCGCCGGGTGGAAGTCGGCGGAGAGCGCGGCGCCAACCGTGAGGGCGGGGCGCTCCAGCGCCGCGTAGGGCGCATCACCGATGGTCGCGCTGCCGCTGTCGGGCCTGACGAGGCCGAGCGTCATGGCGAGCGTGGTCGTTTTGCCTGATCCGTTCGGCCCGAGGAAGCCGGTGACTCGGCCCGGCTGCGCGGTGAAGCTGAGCGCGTTGACCGCGCGCACCCTCCCGAAACTCTTGCTGAGCCCATCGACTCTGACTGGCAGTCCCATGCGCGTCCTCTCGTCTGGTGATGCGGTCGTCATGAATAACCCTACCCGAAGTAGAACTAATGGGACACCTGTGCTCTGGTCCCGCCCCCACCCCTGGCCCCCAGCCCACCCACCCCCAGTGAAAAGTGGCAAAGCGACCCTTCACGCGCGTGAAGGGTCGCTTTGCCACTTTTGGAATGGGGGCCAGGGGGGCAGGGGGCCAGGGGGCTAGTGGCCGCCGCCCGTGTAGGGGCCCGTCACCGCGAGGCGCTCCATGTGGGCGGGGAGCGCGAAGCGCGGATCCACCCCCGCCGCGTCAGGAGAGAAGCCCGCCGCGAGCTGGGCCGCCCACTCGCCGACCTTCGGCGCGAACTTGAAGCCGTGACCCGAGAGCCCGGTCACCGTCACGATCCGGCCGCTCGCGCTCTGGTCGACCACGGGGAGGCGGTCCGGCGTGTACGCGCAGTGGTGCACACTCTCGCGCACCGGCTCAAGGTTGATGCCCTCGAAGAGTTCGGCGGCGCGCTGCCCGATCCTGATCAGCTCTTCCCTGGTGTGGTGCGTCGGGACCTCGCTCACGTCGCGGAACACCGGCCACTCCGGGTTCGTGCACGCCTTGAACGCGTAGCCGTCGAAGCTCGGGGCGCCGAAGAAGTGCACCGAGCCAGCGTCGCGCAGGAACGCCGGGAACTTTTCCGGTACGAACAGGCTCGGGTCCTGTGGCATGAACCAGGTGAGGCCGAGCACCTGCAGTCGCAGCAGCTCGTCGAGCTCGGGGGACAGGCGCGTTGACCAAGATCCCGAGGCGACGACCACGGTGCGCGCGAGCCAGGCGCCCTGCGTGGTGCGCACGACGACCCCGTTCGGGCGCTCCTCAACGTCGATCACCGGGGTGTTGAAGAAGAGCTGCGCCCCGTTCGCCTCCGCGATGTCGAGCGCGCTCATGATCGCGACCTCGGGGCGGAGTCCGCCGCCGTGCGCGTCGAGCAGGCCAATATCGCCGTCCTGCACGCGGTGCTGCGGGTACTCAGCCCGCAGTTCCTCCGTGCTGAGCAGGCGGTGCTCGAGCTCGAACTCGCGCACCGTGCCGAGCGCGGTCACGAGATCGGGGAAGCCCTCGGGGGCGATACTGAGCGCGCCGACCTCCGCGTAGATGTCGCGGCCCGACTCGCGCTCGAGCTCGCGCCAGAGCTCACGCGAGCGCTGGATCATGCGCACGTAGGTGCCGCCCTCGTGCACCGCGGTGCGGAAGACGCGTGATTCGCCCGCGTAGGAGCCGTGCGAGTGCACGCGCCCGTACTGCTCGATCCCGACCACCTTCAGGCCCTCGCGCTTGCTGAGCTGCCAGAGCGCCATCGCGCCGACGGCGCCCGCTCCGATCACGATGACGTCGGTCTGCTGCAGATCCATGTGTGCTTCCTTCGTTGGAGGGGTGATGTTGGCGGGACTTCGCTAGGCCAGCGCCGGGGTGTCCCAGAGGTTGAGCTTCGTGCCGATGCCGTCGCGCACCGCGTTGCGGTAGACGTGCGTTGCCCAGGCAACGTCTTCGACGGGCATGCCGCCGACGGAGTAGATGAACACCTCGTCGTCGCTCGTGCGGCCGGGGGTCTTGCCCTGGATGATCTCGCCGATGTCTTCAAACTGCTCGGGGGTCATGCGGCCGTCGGCCACCCGATCGACGAGGTGCATGCCCCAGATCCCCACGGTTTCGTGCGCGGGGGCTGGGAGCTCCTCGGCCCAGGCCTGGTAGATTCTGCGGGCGTCGGCGACGTGGCGTGAGCGCACGGTGAGCGACTCATCGAGCGCGAGGTGCGCCGAGCAGCAGATGAAGGCGCCCGGCTTCACCCACTCGTCGCGCACGTGCGGGTAGTGCTCGGATCCCGAATCGCTCGGAACGGCGATGCTGACAATGTCGGATCCGCGCACCGCGGCCTCCATGTCGGCGACCTGCTCGATCGTGGTGATCTGGGGGAAGCGCTCCGTCGCCCAGGCGATAAACGCGTCGATACCCGCCTGGCCGCGGCCGGAGACCTTCACGGTGGTGATGCCGGGGCGCACGGCCATGAACGACTCGAGCGAGGTCCGGTTCATGGGGCCCGGGCCGACGATGCCGACGGTGGTGGCGTCCTCGCGCGCGAGGTAGCGGGCGCCGACGCCGGGGATCGCGCCGGTGCGGTATGCGCTCAGCAGGTTCGCCGACATGATGGCGAGCGGCGCGCCGGTGTCCTTGTCGTTGAGCGTGAACATGAGGATCGAGCGGGGCAGGCCGCGCTCCTTGTTCGCCACGTTCGAGCCGTACCACTTGCAGCCGGCCACCTGGTAGTCGCCGCCGAGGTACGCCGGCATGGCCATGAATCGGCGGTCGGGCCCGTCCACCGGCATGCCGGGGAACTCCTCGGTCTCGGGGAAGTAGATCTGCGCGCCGTGCGAGTTGTTCTCGGTGCCGGCCATGCGGTAATCGCCCGCGGCGAAGAGGGCGAGCATATCGGTCATGGTGTCCACGCAGGCCGCCATGTCGGTGACGCCGGCCCGGATCATGTCGGGTTCGTTCAGGTACAGGAAGTTGATCTGAGTGTCGGGGGTCGCGTCGCGCGTGGGTTCGGTCACGTCGGTGTGTCTCTTTCGCTGGCTGACCCGGGCGGCCGCGCCCGGGCACGGGCACCGCCGGTGGCGTCCGTGAGTGCCGCCAGCCTAAAACTATCCAAATGGATAGTCAAGTGCGGCGTGATTCGGGGGGAGCGCGCTGGCGCTGTCACCGCCCCCCCTCTCACCGGCCCCCTGGATCGGGGCCACTTGGGCAGGGTGTCGCCGCGCCTGCTCGCGCGACACCCTGCCCAAGTGACCCCGATCCAGGGGGCGAGGCGAGGGCGGAAAGAAGGAGGGAGGGAAAGGGAGGGAGGGAGGGCTACGCCGCCTGCGCGGAGACGAGCTTGCGAATGAGGCGGACGGCCGGCGTCACGTCCTCGGGCACGACGAGCTGCTTGAACACGATCCCGTCGAGCGCGAACCAGATGAGCTCGGTGAGCTCCGCGTCGGAGACGCCGAGCCGCGTGAGCTGCCGCCCGATCGCCTCGCGGTACGAGGAGTAGTGCAGCGCCGCGAGCGAACGCAGCTCGGGTCGGCGGCGAGACTCGAGCAGCAACTCGTACTGGAACGACTGGATCTCCGCCTCGCGGGCCGCGAGCGACTCGATGCCCGCGGCGAACTCGTCGCTCGTCAGCTCGGCCTGCAGCATGTTCGACTCGCGGAGGCTCTCGTGGATCGCGTACTCCATGGCCTCGGCGATGAGCTGATCGCGCGTCCCGAAGTGATGCCGAACGAGTCCGTGCGACACGCCAGCCTCGGCGGCGACCGCGCGGTAGGTGAGCGCGCGCAGCCCGCCCGCCGCGACGACCACCACGGTGGCGCGGATGAGGGCGGAGCGGCCGGTCGCGTCGTTCATGCTCTCGAGCGTACGCGAGATCGTGGCGCGGCCGGTGCCGCCAACGGCTGCGAGCCTCGGGGCGGCGGCACACAACCCGCACGCGCCCACGCCCCCACCCACCCCAAGCGATCCACCGCGTTGTCCGATTTCCGCGTGCGCACGCACCGGCCGCGCGGAACAATGGACGAGTGAGCCTCTCCCAGCCGATCCTCCCGCTCGACGCGGACGCGTGCTACCGCGCCGCCTCGGGCCGCGACGCGCGCTGGGACGGCCGCATCTATCTCGGCGTGACCAGCACGGGCATCTACTGCCGGCCATCCTGCCCTGCCAGGAAGCCGCGCCGCGAGAACTGCCGCTTCTTCCCGAGCGCGGCGGCGTGCGTCGCCGCCGGCTTCCGCGCGTGCAAGCGCTGCCGCCCCGAGGCGGTGCCCGGCACCCGCGACTGGGACGCGCGCGGCGACCTCGTTGCCCGCGCCATGCGCCGCATCCGCGACGGCGCGATCGACGAGGCCGGGGTGGCGGGGCTCGCGGCCGAGCTTGCGGTGAGCGAACGGCACCTGCGGCGCGTGCTGCTCGACTCGATCGGCGCCACCCCCGTGCAGCTCGCGCGCACGCGCCGGGCCCACGCCGCGCGCTCGCTGATCGAGGAGACGGAGCTGCCGCTCGCCGACATCGCCTTCGCCGCGGGCTTCGGCAGCGTGCGTCAGTTCGGGGACACGATGCGCGAGCAGTTCGGTGTCGCCCCCTCGACGCTTCCCCGCCGCCGCGCCCAGGCGCTCCCCGGGACACGCAGCGCGGGATCCGGGGAGCGGCCGCGCATCGCGCTGCGGCTGCACACCCGCGCCCCGTTCGACGCCGCCGCGATGCGCGCGTTCCTCGCGGCGCACGCGATCCCCGGACGCGACGAGATCGCCGCGGTCCCGAGTTCCGCCACCGCACACGCGGTCGATGTGCCGGGCGGCACGGCGGTCGCGCGGATCGACTGGGGCGCGGTCCCCGAACTCGCCGCGCAGCGGGGCGACCGCGCCGGCGGGACGGTGGGGATTCCGCTCGAGCTTGAGCTGCCCGGCCTCGCCGACACGCTCCCCGCAATCCAAACGCTGCGGCGCATGCTCGACCTCGACGCGGATCCCGCGCAGATTCAGGCAGCGCTCGGCGCCGATCCAACACTGGGTTCCCTGATCGCGGCGCGGCCCGGGCTCCGGCTGCCCGCCGCGCGGGATCCGCACGAGTTCGCGCTCGCGACGGTGCTCGGGCAGCAGGTGTCGCTCGCGGCGGCCCGCACGCTGCAGGGGCGCCTGGTGCGGCGCTTCGCCACAGCGGACCTCCCCGACCGCGGCGCCGCTCCCGGGTTCGTCGCGCGCATCGACGTGACGCGGGTGGCCGCGATGCCCGTCGCTGAGCTCCGCGAGGAGCTGCGCATCACCGGGGCACGCGCGGCGACGCTCTCCGCGCTCGCCACAGTGCTTGCGGGTGGCCTCGACCTCGGGCCGGGAGCAGATCGGGATCGTGCCCGTGCCGAACTCGCCGCCATCCGCGGCATCGGGCCGTGGACCGTTGAGCTCGTCGCGATGCGCGCGCTCGGCGATCCCGACGCGTACCCGGCCGGGGATCTCATCCTGCGGCGGGCGCTCGGCGTGGACGCGCCGCGCGATGCCGAGCGGCTCGCGGAGCCCTGGCGGCCGTTCCGCGGCTACGCCACGCAGTTTCTTTGGGCAGACTTCCTGGCCACGCAGTCGAGAAAGGACACACCATGAGCAACGCAGCGCCCCTGGCCACCGTCACGATCGACGTTGTCGGGCACCCGTTTCGAGTGATCTGGACGCCCGAGGATGGGCTCGTGCGGGCCGCGGGCTTCGCCACCGCGGAGGATCCGCTGGCGCACAGCCTGCTGGAGCGCTTGGTGCGGCTCGATCCTGCGCTGGGCGGGCGCGGGCTGGCCGCGGAGGAGACACCGGACGGCCCGATTCCCGACGCCGTGCGAGCTTACGCAGCCGGGGATCTCGGCGCGCTCGACGCGATCCCCGTTGCGCAGCCCGAGACGCCGTTTCGCGGGGAGGTGTGGCGCGCGCTGCGCCACGTGGCGGCGGGGGAGGCGGTCACGTACACGGAGCTCGCGGCGCTGGCGGGGCGGCCGAGCGCCGTGCGGGCGGCGGCGTCCGGGTGCGCTACGAACCTCGTTGCACTGATCGTGCCGTGTCACCGGATTGTGCGTCGGGATGGCGGACTGGGCGGGTACCTGTTCGGGGTGCCGGTGAAGGAGCGGCTGCTCGTGCACGAGGGTGCGGTGCGGCCCGCGGAGTAGCCGGCCCTCGTGGGCGCCACCCCCCCCGCCGGAGATGCACCCCACCGGAGAAACAGGCCCCCCACCGGAGAAATTGGAAATCTCGGAGCCCTTCGCGCGAAAGCGTCCGAGAAATCAGATTTCTCCGAAAAAGAAGGGGGAGAGGTGCGAGGAAGAGGGGGGAAGAGAGGGAGGGGAGGGCGGGGGAAAGATCATCCATTCGGATGACAGGAATCCGCCCAAACTCTGGTGAAACCCCAGCTCCCGCCAGATACGGTAAGGACTATGTCACCCCGTCTCCTGTTTCGGATCTTCGCGTTCGCTGAACTTGTCACCTGGGCGGGGCTCATCACCGCGCTCATTCTCCGCGGAGCGGGGGTGACCGACGACCTCGTGCGGCCAGCGGGCGGCGCGCACGGCTTCGTGTTTCTCTCGTACTGCGTGGTGACCGTGTTCGTCTGGGTGAACCAGCGGTGGCGCACCGGCGTCGGCGTGCTCGGCCTCGTGCTCGCGATCGTGCCGTTCGCGACGCTTCCGTTCGAGCTGTGGCTCGACAAGCGGGGGCTGCTCGCGGGCGACTGGCGTTTGGCGCCGGGCAAGGACGCGCCGAGGGGCTTCGTCGAGCACGTGCAGGCCTGGGTGCTGCGCCACCCGTTCTGGTCCGTGATCATCCTGCTCGCTGGCGTCACGGTGGCGTTCAGCGTGCTGCTGTGGCTCGGCCCGCCCATCCCGAAGGGGTAGCCGGCACCGGCGCCGCACCCCCGCTCCGAACACGCAAAAGGCCCCGCACAGTGCGGGGCCTTTTCAGTGGAGGGACCGACGGGAATCGAACCCGCGTTCTCAGCTTGGGAAGCTGATGTCTTACCATTAGACGACGATCCCAGGGTGACGCCGGACCAACTATAGCAGGAAGCCCGACGCCGATTCACACGCGCGCGCAGCCGGGTGTGGCACGCCACGCGCGGGCGCACCGCCCCGTGCTACTGGCAGACGGCCCGCTCCGCGAGCGCTGCCGCCGAGTCCTCCGCAGACCACGAGACCTCGGGGGCCGCGCCGGCGCCGGCTGCGATCGCGGTGAGCTGCATCGCGAGCTGCTTCGCGAACTCCGCACCTGCCGTCGAGTTGTTGAGCGTCACTACAACCGAGTACCCCGACTCGGGATCGTGGTACGCAGCGGTGAGCGTCCCCGTGATCGCGCCGGAGCGGCCATACAAAGGACCAACCTTCTCCATGCCGAAGGCCCACTGGCGGCCCTCGGTGTCGGGATCCTCGGTGGGGGTGCCCTCCTCGTCGCGCTTCGGGTTCTTCGTCGGCTGCAGCTCGGTGACGACACCGGCGGCATCGCCGCCGAACGCGCCGTCGAGGTACTGCTCGTAGAAGGCACGCAGATCCCCGACGGTGGTCACGGTGGCCCCGGCGCCGCCGAGCATCGTCGGCGACACCTCCGGCACCTCAACGGGGCCGGCGTCGCACACCGGCTTCCCGCCGCTGCGCGGGTACGTGAGCGAGCCGAGCGTGGATCCCGCGATGGTGGTCGCGTCGTCCTCGGGGTAGTACGTCGATCCCAGCTTGGCCGGCGCGAACACGTGCTCTTCGAGCAGCTGCGGCACCTCCTCGCCGGTCTTCACCTTGAGTACGCGCTCGAGCAGGATCGCGTTGGTGTCTGACTGGTGGAAGTCGAGCCCCGGCCACGACTCGGGGGAGTGCGCAAGGCCCTGCGCGAGCAGCTCCTGCTCGGGCCAGGGGCGGGTGGGGTTGTTCGCGAAGAGGTCGCCAAACCCTGCCTTGAAATCGGCGATGCCCGAGCGCATGTCGCACAGCTGCCGGTAGGTGATGCCCTCGATGCCCGACTGGCGGGTCAGATCCTTCGAGATCTCGCGGTCGAGGTCGACCTTGCCGTCGGCGACGAGGTCGAGCAGGAGCGCGCACATGACCGGCTGGGTGGCCTGCGCGCCGCGGATGCGGGTGTTGCCGTCGATCTCGTCTGATCCGAATCCCTGGACGTAGCTGCCGCCGTCGCCCGAGCTCCACACCCCGACGATCGCCTCGGTGGACTGGCTGAGCGCGAGCGCGGACTCGATGGCGCTGTTGATGCTGCCTGCGAGCCCCTCGTCGATCGTGTTGACGTTGCCGGCCGAGGAGCCGCTGGTGCCGCCGGAGCAGCCGGTGAGGCCGAGGGCCGCCGCGGTGACGAGGCCGACGAGTGCGAGGCCGGTGCGATGCGCACGTTTCAGGATCAAGCTCGACCGCCAATCTTCGCGGGATACCTCAGAGGGATTACAGAACAGTAGGGAAGTCTACTGCGTTGTCGGTGCGGGGACGCTCAGGGAAGCGCCCGCGAGCCTGAGCGCCCGGTCATACATGAGATGTGGACCCGAGTGACAGCCGTGAGAAACCGCATCAGCGCGCCGAAGTGAGGTTGCCCTTACTAGACTGATGCGGTGACGATCTTTACGGACAAAGTGGTGGCGGCTGTAACTGGGCACATGAACGGTGACCATACAGACGATAATCTCCTGATCGCGAAAGCGTTCGGTTACCCGGAGGCCACAGCAAGCACGATGGTCGGGGTGACGGGCGACGCCGGGGTGTGGCGCGTCAGCGACTCGGCAGGGGAGCACGAACTCTCGGTGGCGTGGCCGGCAGGGCCGATCACGGAGCGCCCGGAGATCCGGCGCGAGGTCGTTGCGCTGTACACCGCCGCGTGCGAGAAGCTCGGCGTACCGGCGCGCGAGGAGCACGCCCCGGCGGCCGACGGGGATCATCACCACGGCGCCGGCCACCACGGTGGAGCGCACCACGGCGCGGCCGAGGAGCCCGCGGATGGCGAGAAGCCGTTCTCGCGCGTGATCCGCGAGAGCTCGTGGGGCGACCACTCCGACAGCGAGGGCGCCACGTTCATGGAAGACATCATGCGCGGCAAGGGCACGCGTCAGGACTACATCGACCTCGTCGCGCAGCACTTCTTCATGTACGAGGCGCTCGAGGCCGCGGCCGAGCAGCTGGTGCGGGATCCGGCATTCGCCGGGTTCCACCCGAGCGGGCTCGTGCGCATGGCCGCGCTCGAGGAGGATCTCGCGCACCTGATCGGCGCCGACTGGCGCGAGCGCATCGCGCCAGTGCCTGCCACCGCGGCGTATGCTGCCCGCATCCGCGAGATCGCTGACGAGGGGTGGGCCGCGGGGATCGTCGCGCACCACTACACCCGCTACCTCGGTGACCTGTCTGGCGGCCAGATGATCGCGAAGCGCGTGGCGAAGCAGCACGAGCTCGCGCACGCCGGCATCGCGTTCTACGACTTCGCGGCGCTCGGCTCGCTCCCCGAGTTCAAGGACGCCTACCGCGCGGAGCTCGACGCGCTCGGCGAGCGGCTCGACGAGGCCGAGCGTGCGCGCATGCTGGAGGAAGTGCGCACGGCGTACGCCTTCAACACCGCGGTGTTCGTCGACCTCGGCGCGGCGAAGGCGGCCGCGGCGTAGCTGGGGTCTGGCCCGGGATATACCTGGCTGCGTTGGGCGCCGCCGGGTTCCCCTTCCCCCGGTCCGTTGAGCGGGTTCTGAAGCAGTTCGACTGTCGTGCGGCGTGCTACTGAGGCGGTCCTTGCCCCGGTCATCGGCAACGATGGCGGTTGCGAGCACCGTGACGGAGCCAGCAAGAGTCTGATCCTCGTCAGATCGCAGTCTGTGGAGCTTCAACGTCACCGTCTGCACGTCGTGCGCCTCGAGCGGAATCAGTTCGATGAGCGCGTGGCCCTCCGTCTCGATCGGGATCGACACGACATGTTCTTCGCTGTTGATGGTCGCGGTGAGCTGTGGTGTCTCTCTCGGGAGTGCGGTCAGTTCCGAATGAAGTTCAGCGGTGACCGCAAGGCTGAGCGACACCTCCTCGTCCGCCGAATCGTTCGCCACCAGGAGTGACCATTCGGTGCTGTGGCCAGGTGCTGGCATCGCCAGGACGATCTCCTGTGGAGTGAGCGTGAGACCCTCTGGCGAGATCGTGACCTCTGACACGGACCGCTCTGCTCCGGAGTCTGCGCCCTGACCATCATCCCGGGGGGGAGCCCCGCCGTCCTGCGACCCATTGGTGGGAGCAAGTTCAGCCTGTGCGGAGGATTGCCCTGCAGCCGAGCTCTGTGACGCGGAACGATTCGTATCAACTGCTGCGAACGTCGCGAAGGTGAGCAGCACGCCGCTCAGGCTGATGGCGATAAGCCCAATCATCTCCTGCCACCAGCGGAGCAGGATCGCCGAGATTGGCGTTCCTCCGGTCTGCATCTTCAGCATGCTCGCTGATGCGCCTGCGCCGGTCAGGATCGCGGTCGGGAGCACCGTGGGAAGCCGACGGATGAGCGCTGCCTCGTCTCGCATCTCGTGCACTGCCCGTGTGCAGTGGGTGCAGGTGTCGAGGTGGCGAGTCAGTTTTCGGTGCTGCGTCCGTGAAGTCGAGCCCAGAATGAAGCGGGCGAGGACAGGAAGGTACTTGCGGCAATCAGGATCCGAGCTGCGACTCACTGCGAAGTGTTCGAGATAGTGCGTCCGGAACTGTTCGCGTGCACGGCTGACGCGCTTGCGCAGTGTCGCGGCGGTGAGTTCCAACCGCGCCGCGAGTTCGCTCTGCGGGACCTGCTCGACTGCGACAGCCCAGATGAGTTGCTGCTCCGAATCAGCCAGCGCCAGAAATGCGCGCGTGGTGATGAAATGCTCAAAGTTTTCCGTCAGGTGATCCGGCGATTCCTGGAGCGGATCGCTGGGGAGCTCATTGAGCGGTGCTGTGTGGCGATTGCCGCGCCACTGGGAGTACAGGTTTCGCTTCGCCACCGTGTAGAGAAACCCCGTTGGATTTGTGTGCGGAGGGTTTCCCTCGTCCACCGCTGCGACCAGCGTCTCAAACGCGGTAGCGACGGCATCCTCTGCCTCTTCCATTGAGGCTCCGAGCGTACGGAGGTAACTGCGGAGTTTGGGGCTCACCTCCCGGTAGAGCGTCCCAATAGCGTCCATTGGTGGGTTCCTTTGTTGCGGGGTGTGCTGAGGAGTTCCCGCGGAGTGCGTCAGGGGGCCACCCAGGAATCGCGAGTGCCGTGAACCGGCACCGGGATTGACGGTGCCCTCGGCTGGGCTCAGTACCCCGGAGGGGAGCGCACTCGACGCTGCGTGACGCGACCGAGTGCCCCAACGTCTCTGTGCTGTTTCTCGGTCTTCAACCTAAGCCAGCCGGATGGCTTCTGCAACGAGACCGAGGGGCCGCCGCACCCAGTTGATGCCAGGTTTCGCGCGCCCGACCCGGTGTTTCGCGGCTTCAAAAAAAGTTGAGAAAACTGGTCACGCTTCTGTTCGGTTCGCCACTACACGTGTGAGCGGCGTCAGTCGCTCGCCGAACTGGGCGCCGTTGCGTGGGTCCCAATCGCGCAGATGTCGTCCCGGTGTTCCCCCATCCGTCATGATCCCCGTCATGACTCACGAAAGGACCAAGTACTGAATATGTCGCATCTGAGCAGCCCAAGCCTCGGCCGTAAACGTGCCGTCATCGCTGGTGGCGCCGTTCTCATTGTGGCTGGTCTGGCCACTGCCGCGGCCTTCACTGACTTTGCCAACCTCAACATCGGCAATGGCACCGATGATTCCGGCATCGGCGGAAACAACCGTTTCAACATCCAGGTCGTCGGCACCGACGGAGACGGGCTGCCAGTGCCCGGCACCTGGCAGGAGGCGAATACCGTGGAGGGCGTCAACGTGAACGTCCCGGGTGCAGACGTGCTGACCCCGGGTGACACCGTGAGTGTCGAGATTCCATTCCGCAACGAGAGCCCTGTGCTGAGCGCTGACATGGACTTCACGCTCCAAGATCGCCCAGGGAAGACCTCAGATCCGCTGATCCGAGACCTCCTCGAGTACACGGTGCTGCTGAACGGGACTCCCCTCGTTTCCGGCGCTGATCAAGACGCAGTGAATTCTCTTGATCTCGGGATCTACACCACAGGCGCTGAAGGCGTTGTGACGCTTTCTGTCACGCTGCCCAACCAACCCACTGAGTCGGAGAACAACGCGCTCCAGGGTCAGGTGTCCTACGTGCAGGCACATTTCGACGCCAGCTCCGTCCAGCCGTAGGCCGTGAAGTTCGGTGTGGGGTGCGGCAGTGCCCCGCGCCGAACCTGACGAATAGGAAACAGTGCAGATGACTCAACCTCCCATTCGAAGAACGTTGCTGGCCGCGGGCGTGGTGCTCGGCGTGAGCGCCTTAGTCACCGCAGCAATGCTGGTCGACACAAAGGAAAGTATCGCGATTCTCGACGGTACTCAGAATCGGTTTGACATCGTCACGATGGGCTCCGCCGACCCCGCCTGGGAGCCCGCCGCAGCAAATTGGCAACAGGGAAACCCCGAAGCGTATCGAATTCGGCTGACTCAGGACGATTCTCCGTTCGTGGTGAGTCCCGGCGCCTCTCTCGACCTCAAAATCGCTGTAAAGAACGCGAGTCCGACGCTGGGTGGGCATCTGAGCTTGCGGGTTGAGGACCCCAACGACCGCAGCGCCGAGCGGGATCCAGAAACGAACAACTACGTCGACTTGTTTCCGGCTCTCGTCTTCACCGTGGCAGAAGGGGGAACCGTGCTCATCAACCGAGTGGCGGGACCCGACCTCCAGACGGTTGGTCTCGCGGGGGTCGTCGCGCCAGGCGAAGCGCGTGTGCTCGACGTCACCGTTGAAGTGCCGGAGGGACTTGGCAACGAGTGGCAGCTTGCCGCTACGGACGTCCAGTTCCGGTTTGATGGAGAGAACTCATGATCGCAAGGCGTCCGAGAGCACGTGTCTTGCTTGGTGCTGGGCTCGGTGCGCTGCTGCTCGTGAGCGCGGTTGGGGTGACCAGCGCCGCGTACATCGACCATGCCAACGTGAACCTCGCCTCCGGCGGCATAGGGAACCCGGTCGCATTCTCCGTGCAGGTGAAGGACACGGACGGGAACTGGCACGAAGCAGACACCCCCGAAGCGGCTGTGGTCTATCCGACCACGCCAAGCGCGGAAATCACCTTCTCGAAGCCCGTGGAGTTCACTGCCACCATGCGGATCGCCCCGGATGCACCGGGCGGTGATGTGACGCCGTCGCTGCAACTGCGAAGCGACTGCAGCGGTCCCTGCGCCGCACTATTCGAGGGCTTAGTCTTCGACGTTTTGTATGACGGCACAGCCGTGGCGAGTGGCGTTTCGGCCGCAGAGTTCAACGGCATCTCGGATCGCGCGTTCAGTGACGTGATCGCAGGTGAGGAGCACACCGTCACGCTCTCGGCAGTGCTCGACCCCGAGATCCCGTTCATGTGGAGCGGGAGCGAGACCGTAATCGGCCTGGTCTTCGAAGGGATGACGAACTGATGATCGCACGCATGATCGTAACGTGTGCCGCCACGCTGTCCTTGCTGTTCTCAGGGAGCCCGAGCGCTCAGGCTGTCACAAGCGAGCTGGTCGACGTCGAACCGGCGCAGGTCCGTGTCGCCGTTCCCGCTCCTGGTCATTCCTCCGAATGGAACATGACGGTGACGAACACCAGCGCGATGCCTGTGCCGCTCGCCCTTGCGGTGACCGGGGAGGGCGACCGGGCACTCTTCGACGGGGCGACTCCGCTCGAGGTCACGCTCACGGATGGGACCGGAGACGTATTGGCCGAGTCAGTGCCGCTTGGCGCCGTGCTGGGCACTGAACATCACCTGCCGGAGCTACCGGCAGGTGAAACCTACACGCTGATGGGTCACCTCGCGCTCCCCCGGGTCGCTGGTGACGAATACCAGGGCCTGAGCGGGTCGCTCGTCTTCGCCTACACCGCAACGCAGTCTGCGCCGGAGGGGCCGGATGTACCAGGGGTACCCGAAACAGTGACCCCGATAGAGCTCGCCATTACCGGAGCTGCCCCGCTGCTCGCGCTGCTGCTTGGCGCGCTGCTGATCGCGGGCGGCGTGACACTGGTACTTACGAGAAAGCGAACGCAACGATGATCACACGAACCTCGCGGCGCGCCGTTCTCGGCGTGTTCGCTACCACCGCGGCCCTCGCCTTCCTCGCCGGTGGCTTAGTGAGTTCTACGTCGGCGGCATACACCGATGCAGCACACGCGAAGTCGGAGCCGCTCACTGCGAAGATCGAAGTTCCGTTCGCTACGGGACTCGCACCCGGCCGATCCGTCGATACCGGTGTCGGACTGGGCAGCGATGGCAACGCATACGTGTGGGGTCGCACCGATATGAAGATGGCCGGTTCGAACGCTGGCGGTACCTTTCAGAATACGACGCAAGTTGGCGGGCTTCCCGCGGGCGAGACGGCCGCTGTGACTGGCGGTATCTACAACTTCAACGCGCTCCAACAGGACGGCCATGTCTGGGGATGGGGGATGTACCCATCTCGGGACGGGACTGAAGCCTCACGTCCGGACAACCGCGCCGAACGCGTGCGTATCGGGAGCGCGTGGAACGGCGGTGGCGAGCTCCTGGAAGACATCGCCGTGATCTCTTCTACGGAAATGGCTGGAGCGGGCATCCGTACCGACGGCACTGTTTGGGCCTGGGGGAGCAACAGCTACGGCGGGCTCGGGGGAACTGGTGCGACTCAGGTGCCCGGACTGCCAGACCCAATTGTGAACGACGGCGAGCGGTTCCCCGTCTCCCTGCACGGTGCCTACCGCAATTTCTGGGTGATCCTCAACAATGGCGAGGTGTGGTACTGGGGCAGCACAAGCTCCACCCCGGCCGGGGACGCCGGGAGCACTGGTGGTGCGGTCATGTCGCAGGCGCTGAGCCCGTGGTTCAAATCAAACGTTCCTGCGGGACAAGCGTTCATCGTCAGTGTCGCGGGCGGCATCAACATGGGGCACGCGGTCCTTTCAGACGGGACGGTGCTCACCTGGGGATCGAACGCGACGCGTATCGGGGGGAGGCCAGCTGGCGGTGGAGCGCCGGCCGCGGCCTCGCCCGGACTTGTCCCGAGCACACTCCTCTCAGGGATTACTCGTTCCGTCGCCGGCTTCACTGGGGCCGCGCTTCTGGACAGCGCGGGCAACCTCTACGGCTATGGCGCTTCTGATGATTATGGAGGCTTCCCACAAACAAGCGCACTGATTGACACCGAGGTGTCGCAAGTCCTCGCTGGACAGGGGTTCTACATCTGGGCCAAGTCAAACGGCGAGTACTGGGGACAGGGGTACAACCCAGCGGGTGCGACCGGGAGGCCAACTGGCGCAGCACTGCGCAAGATCACTTCCGTCGACTTCAGCGTGTTTCACTGATCCGCTGGTCCATCCGAACTGTGAGAGTAAGAGAGAAAGTGATGCAGAAACTGCGTGAACGATTCGGAGCCATCGGTCGTGCCTCCGGGAGGAAACGGGCGCTGCTCGCGGGCGGTACTTTGCTGCTGGTGGGGGCAGTCGCCACAGCAGCGGCGTTTACTGACTGGGCGAACCTGAACCTGGGCGGTGAAGGCATCGGGAACAGTAACCGGTTCGATATCGGGGTGGTCCTCGCCGACGACACGGTGGAGCAGGCTGACTCCGACGCCGGCTACGACTGGATCATCGACGGCTCGGACGGGCTCATCCCCGGCGGTGAGATCAGCACATCGATTCCAGTGTTCAATAACACTCGGAACATGCGCGCGATGGTGAGCTTCGAGACGCAGCTCCTGAACGGTGATGGTTCAGTGGGGAGCCAACCGAACATCACGAAGTTTCTCCGCTTCAGCGCAGCGATCGACGGCACTGAACTGTTCGCAGACCTGCCGTGGGACCAGGCAGGTGGGGAACTTGGCACGCTGGCTGCTCGCGGGAGCGATCCATTGAGCCAGGGCGGCGTGTACGTCGCAGGTGCCGAGGGGAGCGAGGCCACCCTCGACCTGACTATCGCGTACCTCGATGAGCCTGAGACGGTTGATTACAACGGTGGCCAGTCCGCCCTCCGCCTACGTTTTGACGCGGAGTCGGTGGCATAGTCCCGGCGCTCGGCTGTGGGGCGAGGCATTCGCGCCCCACAGCCGAGTACGTGTTTCGCAGAGGAGAGGAGGCTCATGCGACGCTTCTATTCAGTATTTCGGACAACAGTGCTGAACATCGCTGCGGTCATCGGCGGGCTCTGCATCGTAGTGTTCTGTCTGTCGGTGATACTCGGTGTGCAAGCGCTGAACGTGATGTCCGGATCGATGGAGCCCGACATTCCGACGGGCTCTCTCATCCTCACGAAACCCATCGCTGCGGCCGAGGTTCAGGTGGGTGACGTGATCACGACCGCACGGGTGAAAGGTGACGGGCTCATTACTCATCGCGTGACCGCGATTGAGCCAGTCGAGGACCACCCCGGCGTCTATACGATGCGGATGCAGGGTGACGCGAACGCGAGCGAGGACCCGAACCCCTACACCGTCAGTGAGGTGGGCAGGTACCTCCTGCATATCCCCGGGCTTGGGCTCGTGGCGACGCTCATCAAGACTCGTATGGGGGTGCTGCTTGGGATCGCGATAGTGGCACTGTTCGTGCTGCTGTTCATCTTTCCCGGCCAGACACGCGAGCGCGATGGTGCGGAGCCAACGGAGCGCGATGCGAGCGAGCCTAGCCGCGCACCTCGCGGTGCTGCATGAAGCGGACCACGTTCGGGTCAACGATGACGTCGCGCGGCTGCAGCGGTCGCTGCAGGAACAGCCCATCGAGTGAGCGGACGCGGCTGAGCGCGACGTAGGTCTGCCCGGCGCTGAACGCGCGCGGCCCCAGGTCGACCACGGCGGCGTCGTACGTGTGCCCCTGAGACTTGTGCACGGTCACCGCCCACGCGAGGCGCAGCGGGAACTGCTCGAACTCGGCGACGACCTCCTTCTCGAGCTTCTTCGTCTCCGCGTCGTAGCGGTAGCGGTAGCGCTCCCACACGGTGGGCTCGACCTCGTACTCCTCGTCGTCCACCTCCACCCAGACGGTGCCGTCGACGCGGGAGACCGTGCCGATGGTGCCGTTCACCCAGCGGCCGTCGGCGTCGTTGCGGAGGAACATGACCTGTGCGCCCGGCTTGAGCTCGAGCACCTCGTCGGCCGGATAGGTGTTCTCGCGGAACTCGCCGTTGATCTCCGCGACCGCGCGGAGCGCGCCGCCGCGGATCTCCGCGAGCCGCTCGGCGTTGATGCGGTTCACGGTCGCGTTGGTCGTCGCGAGCGTGATCACGTCGCGCGGCGCCGGGCGCGCGCCCGCGGCGTTCAGCTCCGCCGCCTGGTCGGCGGTGACGACGCCGTGCCGCACGGAGCCGAGGATCTGCTTGAAGCGATCGTCGCGCTGGCGGTGCACCTCGACGAGCTCGATCGTCGAGAGCTCCGCGGCCTGCCACACGTTCGCGTCGAAGAACCAGAGCGAGCGGTACGTGTCCGCGAAGTAGGCGCGCTCGTGCGGATCCCGTGGCGGCACGGGTGGCAGCTGATAGGGATCCCCGAACATGATGATCTGGGCGCCGCCGAACGGGTCGTGCCGCTTGCCGCGCGCCTGGCGGAGCGAGCGGTCGATTGCGTCCATGAGGTCCGCCGACACCATGGAGATCTCGTCGATCACGAGCGTGTCGATCGAGGCGAGCATCTTCTTCAGCTCGGCCGGCTGATCGAGCTCCTGGTCGGCGATCACGCCGGTGGGGAGTCGCAGCAGCGAGTGGATGGTCTGGCCGCCGACGTTGAGCGCCGCGACGCCGGTGGGCGCGCAGACCGCGATGATCTTGCTCGTGTTCCACGCCAGGTGGGTGAGGATCGTCGACTTGCCCGTTCCCGCGCGGCCCGTCACGAAAATGTGCTCGCGCGTGTGCTCGATCCGTTCGTAGACGGCGAGCTGCTCGGGGGACAGAGGGGGACGGGCCACCGATCCAGGTTAGCGGCTCGCGGCCCCCGCCGGGGCCTCGGTCACGCGCCTGTGGAGACGGTTGCCGTGCCGCGCTGCGCGCGGACGGGGAGGAGCAGGATCAGCCCGACGATGAGCACGAGCGCGATGCCGAGGATGCCGAAGATCGCCGCGCCGCCGAGCGCGACCGTGAGCGTGAACGCGCCGGGTGCGAGGAACGACACGGCGCGGCCGGTCGTCGCGTAGAGCCCGAAGATCTCGCCCTCGCGGCCCGCGGGGATGAGGCGCGTGAGGAAGGTGCGGCTCGCAGACTGCACCGGGCCGACGAAGATGCACAGGAGCAGCCCGAACACCCAGAACACCCACGTGCCGAGGTCGGCGAGGATGAAGACGAGCAGCGCCGAGAGGATCATGCAGGCGAGTGAGCCCACCATGATCGGCTTCGCGCCGATCCGGTCCTCCGCGAAGCCGGCGCCGATCGTCGCGAGCCCGGCGACCACGTTCGCGGCGATCGCGAAGATGATGACCGTGGTCGCGTCGAAGCCGAAGCTGCGCGCCGCGATCACGCCGCCGAAGGTGAAGACCCCGGCGAGGCCGTCGCGGAACACCGCGCTCGCGACGAGGAAGAAGAGCGTCTGGCGCGCGCTCGTCCAGAGCCCGCCGATCGTGCGGAACAGGGTGCCGTACGCGGTGAACACGCCGCGCATGCCGGGCTTCCGCGCGGGGTCGGGGGTGATTTCGGGGACCGCGAGGAAGACGGGGATCGCGCTCAGCGCAAACCATGCGGCTGACACGAGCATCGCGACGCGGATGTTCCAGCCGCCCTCGTGGGTGACGCCGAACCAGCCGGGATCGGGGAAGATGAAGCCGACGAGCAGGATCGCGAGCAGCACGATGCCGCCGAGGTAGCCCATGCCCCAGCCGAAGCCGGAGACACGGCCGACGTTCGCGTTCGTGGAGATCTGGCTGAGCATGGCGTTGTAGCTGACGGTGGCGAACTCGAACGCCACGTTGCCGATGGCGAGCAGCACGAGGCCGAGCATCAGGTAGTTCGGTTCGGGGGCGACGAGCGCGAGGAGCGCGGTGCAGCCGACGGTGGCGGCGGTCGTGATCCCGAGCCAGAGCTTGCGGCGTCCAGCGGCGTCGGAGAGCTGGCCCGTGATCGGGGCGACGAGCGCGACCGCGATGCCGGCGATGAGGAGCGCGGTGCCGAGCTGCGCGGTGACCTCAGCCTCCGGGCCGAACGCCGGCTGCGTGATGTACACGCCGAACACGAAGGTGGTCACGACGGCCTGGAACGCCGCGGATCCCCAGTCCCACAGCGACCAGGCGAGGATGCGCCCCTTCCCGGCGGGGGCGGCCGGGGGAGTCGCGGTGGGAGGGGCGGCCGGCGCGGTTTCGCTCATGCTGCTCACAGTAGTGGCAAGCGGGTCGCGGCGGGAGGGGGATTCGGGACCGCGTGTGGTCTGATCAGGGGAGAATCTGGCCGGATCGTGGCCATTTCCTGAAAGTTGAGTGTGATCAGCTCAAGTTTTGGTGAATCAACTTGACTCACTCGAGCCGCTCGGTAAACTTGAGTGCATCAGGCTCAAGGTCGGGCGATCCGATCCCGAGCGAGAAGACCCCGGTGCCGCACACGGCGCCGAATACACACATACAAAGGAGCGCACATGTCACGTGCAGTCGGTATCGACCTCGGCACCACGAACTCGGTGGTCGCCGTTCTCGAGGGTGGCGAGCCCACCGTCATCGCCAACGCGGAAGGCTTCCGCACCACGCCCTCGATCGTCGCGTTCACGAAGGACGGCGAGGTGCTCGTCGGCGAGACCGCCAAGCGCCAGGCCGTGACCAACGTCGACCGCACGATCGCTTCGGTGAAGCGCCACATGGGCACCGACTGGAAGAGCGACGACGTCGACGGAAAGCGCTACACCGCGCAGGAGATCAGCGCCCGCACGCTCATGAAGCTGAAGCGCGACGCGGAGACGTACCTGGGCGACAAGGTCACCGACGCCGTCATCACCGTCCCCGCCTACTTCAACGACGCTGAGCGTCAGGCCACGAAGGAGGCCGGTGAGATTGCGGGCCTCAACGTGCTCCGCATCATCAACGAGCCCACCGCTGCGGCCCTCGCGTACGGCCTCGACAAGGGCAAGGAAGACGAGCTCATCCTCGTTTTCGACCTCGGCGGCGGCACGTTCGATGTCTCCCTCCTCGAGGTGGGCAAGGACGACGACTTCTCCACGATCCAGGTGCGCGCCACCTCGGGTGACAACCGCCTCGGCGGCGACGACTGGGATCAGCGCGTCGTCGACTACCTGGCCGCGCAGTTCAAGTCCGCGACCGGCGTCGACGTGTCGGGCGACAAGATCGCGCTGCAGCGCCTCAAGGAGGCAGCGGAGCAGGCCAAGAAGGAGCTCTCGAACTCGATGAGCACCCAGGTGCAGCTCCCCTACCTCTCGCTCACCGAGAACGGCCCGGCGAACCTCGACGAGACGCTCACCCGCGCGAAGTTCGAGGAGCTCACGAAGGATCTGCTCGAGCGCACCCGCAAGCCGTTCCAGGACGTCATCGCCGAGGCGGGCGTCAAGGTCAGCGACATCGCGCACGTGGTGCTCGTCGGCGGCTCGACCCGTATGCCCGCCGTCACTGAACTCGTGAAGCAGCTCACCGGCGGCCGCGAGCCCAACAAGGGCGTGAACCCCGATGAGGTCGTCGCCGTTGGCGCAGCCCTCCAGGCCGGCGTGCTGAAGGGTGAGCGCAAGGACGTGCTGCTCATCGACGTCACCCCCCTGTCGCTCGGCATCGAGACCAAGGGCGGCATCATGACGAAGCTCATCGAGCGCAACACGGCCATCCCGACGAAGCGCTCGGAGACCTTCACCACCGCTGAGGACAGCCAGCCCTCGGTCGCGATCCAGGTGTTCCAGGGTGAGCGCGAGTTCACCCGCGACAACAAGAACCTCGGCACCTTCGAGCTGACCGGCATCGCCCCGGCGCCGCGCGGCATCCCGCAGATCGAGGTCACCTTCGACATCGATGCGAACGGCATCGTGCAGGTGTCCGCGAAGGACAAGGGCACCGGCAAGGAGCAGACGATCACCATCTCCGGTGGGTCGACGCTCTCGAAGGAAGACATCGAGCGCATGGTGCGCGAGGCCGAGGAGCACGCGGCGGAGGACAAGCAGCGCCGCGAGGCTGCCGAGCAGCGCAACAACGCTGAGCAGCTCGCGTACTCCGTCGAGAAGCTGATCTCGGAGAACGAGGACAAGCTCCCTGAGGACGTCAAGACCGAGGTGCAGGGCGACCTCGACGCGCTGAAGCAGGCGCTGGCCGGCGAGGACGAGGCTGCCGTGAAGACGGCTTCGGAGAAGCTCAGCCAGAGCCAGTCGAAGCTCGGCGAGGCGATCTACGCCGCGGCGCAGGCCGAGCATCCGGCAGCCGACGGTGCTGACGCATCGAACGATGATGACGTGGTCGACGCCGAGGTGGTCGAGGACGACGAGTCCGAGAACGCCGGAGAGCAGAAGTAACGATGACGAACTCGGAACAGCACACCCCGGGCTCGGACGACGAGTTCACCGGGAGTGAGGTTCCTGCTGCGGGGTCGGAGGCGAATGCCTCCGGCCCCGAGCCGCAGCAGGAGGACCTCACGGTCGACGACATCCTGAACGCCGAGCAGAACGACGCGGCCGCTGGCGCGGACGGCGCGGCAGACGACGCCGAGAACCCCTACCTGGAGGATCTCCGTCGCCTGACCGCCGAGTACGCGAATTATCGGAAGCGCACCGAGGCGAACGCCGCCCTCGAGAAGCAGCGCGCCATCGCGGCGGCGGTCACGCCGCTGCTCTCGGTGCTCGACGATCTCGACCGCGCCGAGCAGCACGGTGATCTTGTTGAGGGCACCGCGTTCGCGACGATCGGGCAGAAGCTGCGCAGCACGCTCGAGCGCTTCGGCCTCGCGAGCTTCGGCGAGAAGGGCGAGCCCTTCGACCCGCAGCTGCACGAAGCGATCGCGCAGGTGCCCGTGCCCGGCACCGAGCAGGACACGGTCCTGGACGTCATCGAGCGGGGGTACCGGCTTGGCGATGTTGAGCTGCGCCCCGCCAAGGTAGCGGTGGCGGTGGGGGCTGATGGCTAGTCAAGATTGGCTCGATAAGGACTTCTACCAGATCCTCGGCGTCTCCAAGACGGCGAGCGACGCGGAGCTGAAGAAGACCTACCGGAAGCTCGCCCGTACCTATCACCCGGACTCCAACCCGGGCGACGCGGCAGCGGAGGCGAAGTTCAAGGAGATCAGCGAGGCCTACTCGGTGCTCTCCGACGCTGAGCAGCGCGCCGAGTACGATCAGATCCGTGCGATGGGTGCCGGCGGCGCGCGCTTCACCTCCGGCGGAGGCGGCGCGCAGGGCTTCGAGGACGTCTTCGGCGGCATGTTCGGCGGCGCGGGTCGCGGTGGCCAGCAGTACACCTTCCAGCAGGGGGGTGGCCAGGGCTTCGAGGACATCTTCGGGATGTTCGGCGGAGCGCAGCGCGGCCCCCAGCCGGGACGCGATGTGCAGGCCTCCACCACCCTCGACTTCGAGACCGCGGTGCACGGCAAGACCGTCACGCTGCAGGCGCCGAGCGGCACCGTCAAGGTGAAGATCCCGGCAGGCGTGTCCGACGGGCAGAAGATCAAGGTGCGCGGCAAGGGCGAACCGAGCCCGAACGGCGGGCAGCCGGGGGACATCATTCTCACGGTCGCCGTGCGCAAGCACCCGGTGTTCGAGCGCGACGGCAACAATTTGCGGCTCAAACTCCCGATCACCTTCTCGGAGGCGGCGCTCGGCGCCACCGTCGAGGTGCCGACGCTCGGCGGTGACCCGGTGAAGCTGAAGGTGCAGCCTGGCACTCCGAGCGGGCGCGTGCTGCGCGTCAAGGGCCGCGGCGTCCAGACGGCGAAGGCCACCGGCGATCTCCTCGCTGAGGTGCAGGTCGTGGTGCCGAGCCACCTGTCGGCGGAGGCGCGGGCCGCGCTCGAGGCCTTCCGCGACGTCGAACCGCAGGAGAACCCGCGCGAGGACCTCCTCGCGCGCGCACGCGGCTAGCGTGCCGGGCCGGCCGCCCAGCGCGGCCGGCCCACACCGACCACCGGGGACGAGAGGACCGCACATCATGGCAACACCCCAGATGGACCGCTTCACACCCGTTTTTGCGATCGCGGCAGCAGCGGAGCTCGCCGAGATGCACCCGCAGACGCTGCGGCAGTACGACCGCATCGGCCTCGTGTCCCCGCAGCGCACGCGCGGCAACACCAGGCGCTACTCGCTGCACGACGTGTCCCGGTTGCGCGAGGTGGCGCGCCTGTCGGCCGAGGGGCTGAGCCTCGAGGGGATCCGCCGCGTGCTGCAGCTGGAGGACCGCGTTGAGCAGCTCCAGCACCAGGTGCGCGAGCTCGAACGTGCGCTCTCCGAGGAGCGCATGCAGCGGCCGGATCGGCGCGTATTCGCCGCGGGCGGCGCCGGCGGCGAAGTCGTCACGCTCCGCCGCGGCACCCGCGTGCGCCGCAACGCGGAAGTGGTCGTGTGGACGCCCTAGCCGGGGCAGCCGACTTCTTCGCCGGGCTCTCGCGAGCACCCGATTTCGACGCGGAAGAGCTGCAGGCCTACGACGCGAGCGATGAGCTCCTGCTCGCCACCGCGGCGGCGGAGATCGCGGCGCTCGGCGCTGGCGAGCTCGCGGTGATCGGCGATCGCCACGGCGCGCTCACCCTGGGCGCGGCGGCGCTGCTCGGTGCGCGCGGCATCCGCGTGTTCCAGGATCCGGTGCTGGGCGAGCGCGCGCTGCACCGGAACGCGACGCAGCTCGGGATCGCGGCAGGCCAGGACGGCGCGTTCGCCTCGCACCAGCTCGACGCCGCACTCCTCGCCGGCGCGCGCGTGGTGCTCGTGCAGCTGCCGCGCGGTCTCGACGCGCTCGACGAGATCGCGTGGGCGATCGCCGCGTACGCGCACCCGGAGGTGCGCGTGGTTGCCGGCGGCCGCGTGAAGCACATGACGCTCGCGATGAACGAGGTGCTCAGGCGGCGCTTCACCGAGGTGTCGGCCGGGCTCGCGCGGCGGAAGTCACGGGTGCTCTCGGCGAGCGGGCCGCGCGCGGCAGCGGAGCTGGGCCAGGCCCCCTTCCCTCGGTTCGGCACGGATCCCGATCTCGCGTTTCCGGTCGCGACGTTCGGGGCGACGTTCGGTGGAGCCACCCTCGACCACGGCAGCCGGCTGCTGCTCACCGGCCTCGGCGGTGTGGACGCCGGCGTGCGCCGCGTCGTCGACCTCGGCTGCGGGAACGGGGTGCTCGCGGTGTCCGCCGCGCGTGCGCTGCCTGCGGCCCACGTCATCGCGACCGATCAGTCGGCCGCAGCGTTCCAGGCCACGACGCTGACGGCGGAGCGCGCTGGCGTCCTGGCCGCCGGGTGCGCCGACGGGGATGCCGAATCGCCTGCCGGCGTGTGCGTGCACCGCGCCGACGCGCTCGAGGCGGTGCCAGACGGCTGGGCCGAGCTGATCCTGCTCAACCCGCCGTTCCACACGGGGGCGACGGTGCACGCCGGGGTGGCGCATCGCCTGATCGCGGCCTGCGCGCGTGCGCTCGCGCCCGGCGGCGAGCTCCGCATCGTCTTCAACTCGCACCTGAGGTACCGCCCGCTCGTTGAGCGGACCGTCGGCCCGAGCCGGCAGCTCGCCCGGGATCGGACGTTTACCGTGCTGTCTGCTCGGCGGCCCGCGCCCTGATCAGGTCGCGCGCGGTGAGCCGATGGGCGCGATCCCCGTAGTCGTCCGGGGTGACGCCGACGAGGAGCGTGCCTGGCTCGACGCTCAGCGCCGCCGCGAGCCGCACGAGGGTCTCCACGTTCGGGCTGGACACGCCACGTTCGATCTTGCCGATGCTCGTCCAGTTGATCTCGGAGAGCTCGCCCAGATCCTCCTGCGAGATGCCCAGCTTCAGCCGGACCGTACGGATGTGCGTTCCGATCTTGGCGGCTGCAGGGGAGTGGATCTTTGGCGCCATTCCAGCGTGGACTCATCAGGCATTCTTCACCAGAGCGTCCACGCACAGTGAAAAAATGCCGCATTACGGTACGGAGTTGCGGCGTCGCGCGCTGGGTGCTCGGCGCACTAGTCTGAAGCCGCTATGACACACCCGACGCGCACCCTGCTCACGCGGATGGCCCCCAGCATCTACGGGCCGACCATCCTCTTCACGCTCGGGCAGAACGCGCTCATGCCGCTCATCCCCGTGGTGGCGGTCGGGATGGGGGCGAGCCTCGCGCTATCCGGCGTGATCGCCTCGGCGCTCGTGGTCGGGCAGCTGCTCGGCAACCTCCCGGCCGGGTGGGTCGTCGCCCGCGCGGGGGAACGCATCGCGATGCTGCTTGCGAGCGGCGTCGCGCTCGTCGGCGCACTCGGCGTCGCCCTCGCCCCCAGCTCGGCGCTGCTCGGCATCGCCGTACTGGTGATCGGCTTCGCCGCCGCGACCTTCGGCCTTGCGCGACACTCGTTCATGACGACGCGTGTGCCGGTCAGCTTCCGCGCACGCGCGCTCTCCCTCATCGGGGGCTCGCACCGGCTGGGCCGTTTCGGTGGGCCGTTCCTCGCGGCCGGGCTGCTGGGCGTGACCGGCTCGCCGCGATCCCCCGTGTGGGCGTTCGTCGCCTGCCTCGCGCTCTGCGCGGTGCTCGTGTGGTTCGCACCGGATCCCGAGCGGGTGCTGCCCGCCGCGCCGGTCGCGGGAGCGCGGTCCGGCGCCGCGGCAGGCACCGGCGCCGCCACCGAGGACGCCGCGCCCGCCGGCGGCGTGCGCGCAGCGATCCGGGATCACGGCGCCCCGCTCGTGCGCGTCGGCGGCTCGGCGGCAGTGCTGTCGGGGCTCCGCACCGTGAAGGACGTGCTGCTGCCGCTCTGGGGCGTCTCGATCGGGCTCGACGCCTCAGCCGTCGCACTCATCATGGGGATCTGCGGCACCGTCGACTTCGCCCTGTTCTACCTCAGCGGCCAGGTGATGGACCGCTACGGGCGGCTCTGGGCGGCGCTGCCCGCCACCATCGGCATGGGGATCGCGTTCGGGACGCTCGCGTTCACGCACGACGGCCCGAATGCCGCGGCGTGGCTGCTCGGCTGCGCCGTGGTGGTCGGCCTCGGCAACGGCCTGTCGAGCGGCATCGTGCTCACGCTCGGCGCAGACCTCGCGCCGCAGGCGCACCCCGCGCCGTTCCTGTCAGCCTGGCGCACCCTCGTCGACCTCGGCGGCGCTGCCGCCCCGCTCGCGATCTCCGCGCTCGCGGCCACCTCGCTGCCGATCGCGGCGGGAGCCGCCGGCGCGCTCGCGGTCCTCGGGGCCGCCGGCTTCGCGCGCTGGGTGCCGCGCTACATTCCTCGCGCGCGGCCTTCCACCGAGGCACAGGAAACCCCCTGATCCGAGCCCCAGATCTCGGAACGAGCACGGAGCCCGGTGCCCACAGCGCCGCATTCCGGGCTCCGACATGGCACCTGGGTACCGACTTCGCTCATTTCGGTACCGCAGTGGGGGCGAACACCGCGTCCGAAGGGGACTTCGTGGTGCGGGAAGCCTAAACTTGAGCGTGATCGCCCACCGGCGACCATCCCTCCCCGACCGAAGGACTCCCGCACACCGTGAGCACCACTGAGCGCCCGGCTCCGCTTCGCATCCTGATCGGCTGCGACACCTTCCTCCCCGACGTGAACGGCGCAGCCCGGTTCGCCGAGCGGCTCGCCGCAGGCCTCGTCCGCCGGGGCGACGAGGTGCACGTGGTCGCGCCGTCGGTGGGGCACAGCAACACGGGAAGCTTCCTCGAAACCATCGAGGGCGAGCAGATGACGGTGCACCGCTGGGCCAGCTGGCGCTGGTACCCTCACGACTGGCTGCGCTTCGTGCTGCCGTGGCGCGCACGCGGCTACGCCCGCAAGCTGCTCGATCGGGTACGCCCCGACGTGATCCACATCCAGTCGCACATCGTGATCGGCCGCGCGCTCGCGCACGAGGGCGCCAAGCGCGGGATCCGGATCGTGGCGACCAACCATGTCATGCCCGAGAACGTGCTCGACTTCACGCTGCTCCCCGAGCGCGCGAAGCGCCTGTTCGTGCGCTGGGGCTGGCGGGACGCCGACCGGGTGCTGCGGCACGCCGCCGAGGTGACGACGCCGACCCGTCGCGCGGCGGACTTCCTCGAGCGCAACACGCACCGCCGCGGTGTGCTGCCGGTGAGCTGCGGCCTGCGGGCCACCGACTACACCGCCGACCTGACGCCGCGCACCGAGCACACCCTCGTCTTCGTCGGGCGCGTGACACTCGAGAAGGAGATCGACGTGATCCTCCGCGCGATCCCGCGCATCGATCCCGAGCTCCGCGTGAACTTCACGATCGTCGGCGACGGCGATCAGCGCAAGAACCTGGAGAAGCTCGCCGGCGAGCTCGGCATTCGCGACCGCGTGCACTTCACCGGCCGGGTCACCGACGCCGAGCTGCGTGCGCACCTGACCGGGGCGAGCGTATTCGTCATCGCGTCGATCGCTGAGCTGCAGTCGATCGCCACGATGGAGGCGATGGCCTCGGGGCTGCCGATTGTGGCCGCCGACGCGATGGCGCTGCCGCACCTCGTGCACGAGGGCGAGAACGGCTACCTGTTCCAGCCCGGCTACGACCGTGAGCTCGCGGAGCGCGTCGAGCAGATCCTGCGCCTGTCTCCCGCGGAGTACCGGAAGATGCAGGAGGCCTCGCTCGAGGCGGTGCAGGTGCACGACATCGATCGCACGCTCGACACCTTCGAAGCGCTGTACCGCGGCGAGACCCCAGCGAGCTGATCATGCACGTGCTCGTCGTCACGGATCAGCACCCGGATTCGCTCGGCGGAGTGCAGGTGGCGATCCGGTTGCAGCTGCGCGCGCTCGAGCAGCTGGGGCACCGGGTGACGATCGCCGCGCCGGCCCTGCACCGGCCGGGTTTCGAGGTCGCGGCGGCGGATCGCGGCGTGTACCTCGATCTCCCCTCCCGCCCCATCACCCGCGACCGCGAGTACGGCATCAGCTGGCCCGGCGCGCGTACCGACCGCGCGCTCGCCGCGCGCCTCGCCGAGCTGCCCCCGGTGGATCTCGTCCACGTGCAGGGTGACTTCTGGGGTGCCATGATCGGGATCCGGGCCGCGCGCGGCCTCCGCGTGCCCATCGTGCACACCATGCACAACCACGTCGACGCCGGCACGCGCGCCGTGACGCCGCTCGCGCCGGTCGTGTTCCAGGCGCTCCGCGTGTGGCGCAGGCTCGCCGTCGGGCGGCCGCGG
>NZ_RPDI01000003.1:0-101037 GCF_003917135.1 Leucobacter chromiireducens | reverse complement strand
GCGCGGCGCGTGGTGCGTGGCGCTTCCTCGCCGAGCTCGCCGCCGACGCGGACGTCGTGACCGCGCCCTCCGCGCACTTCGCCGCCGAGCTGCGCGCGCACGCGGTCGCAGCGGACGTGCGCGTGACCCCCGGAGGGGTCGACGATCAGGCGATCGCTGCTGCGCGCGAGCTGCCGCGGAATCCGCGCAGCCGCCCGCGGCTCGTGTGGCTCGGCCGCATGAGCCACGAGAAGCGCATCCTCGAATTCATCGACGCGATCGCGGAGGCGAACATCGACGCCGACGTCGCGCTGCACGGGGCGGGCCTGCTCCTACCGCGCGTGCGCGAGCGGATCGCGGCGCACGGCCTCGAGGATCGGGTGACGGTCCCTGGACCGGTGTCGTACGCGCAGGCGCTCGCCGCGATGCGCGACGCCGACGCGCTCGTGCAGACCTCGATGGGGTTCGAGACACAGGGGCTCACGCCGTTTGAGGCCGCCGCGCTCGGGACCCCCACGATCTTCTGCGACCCGAACATCGCCGACGACGTCGCCGTGCAGCCCGAGTGGCGCGTACCGGCTGGCACGGTGGGCGCGCTCGCAGAGACGCTGCGCAGCGCGGTCGCGGAGCTTCGGGCGGGGACGCTGCGCGTCGCCGAGGCGGACGGGGCGCGGTTCCTGCAGTCGGCTCAGAGCCGGGTGATGCTGGACGTGTACGCTGAGGCGCTCGGGGGCGCCCGGAGGTCTTAGAAGCGCCAGACCGCAGACTGGAAACCAGCGGGGGGCTTCGGGGTCCAGTTCTTCTCTTCGGTGACGAGGCCTGAACCGCCTGGGCTGTTGGACTGGACGATGGTGAACGTGCCGTCTTCGTTGACTTCAGTGATCAGTACGGTGTGCACGCCAGTCACCCAGGAGGTGGGGGAGCTCGCGTATTCGTACTGGATGACATCGCCGGGGGCCGCAGTCTCGAGTGTCATACGGGTGGCACCGGTGTAGTTGGCAACGGGGTCACCGCCACCGGTCCACGCGCCACCGCCGGCTTTGATCCAACGCTGCGCGGACATGATGCACTCACCCGGCTGGCTCCAGCCGGTCGGACGGCTGGTGCCGATCTCGCTCTCAGCGAGGGCGATTGTCGCGGCAACATCGAAGCCGTGTGGCACCTGTGCAACCTCTTCGATGTGCAGCACGGAGTCGATGCTCTCACCAGCGAGGCCGGCTCCCGTCGTATCGAGAGTCTGAGAGACCGTTGTCGCGGGGAGAACCGAGGCTGGGGAGAAATCCTCGACCGGTGGTGCTGCGACCGCGGGTGCTGCTCCGAGTGCAAAAGTGACTGAAGCGACCAAGCTCACAATAAAAGCCTTGGCAGAAACATTCACGCGTTACACTCCGGGGGTTGTCCAACAAAAAGCGCCGGGACGGGCCCGAGCGCCTCAACCAGTATGCGTTACCGTTCCGTTACGTTCAAGTTCTTTTCCGCTTCACGGAGGGGGTTCTGCGCAGATTTAAGGGCGATATCCCAGTGCTGGTAACGAAGTCCGCCGTTCAAGAAACTCGCAGGAAACTCCGCCAGCGAGGGGTGTTCTGCCGCGCACCTGCGCGCGCTGGGAACGCACTGCGTCGCGCTCCATACGGTCAGGTGCCCCCTGGGGAGGCCTCCGCGCCTCGCCGGTGCGCGGTCCGGTTCGGCGGAGCCTCACGAACACGCTAGACTGGTGCCCGCTGGCCTTCGAGCCAGTAAGGAGGATTCGCCTAGCGGCCTATGGCGCACGCCTGGAACGCGTGTTGGGTTCACGCCCTCGGGGGTTCAAATCCCCCATCCTCCGCCACAAGCACACAAGCCCCCTCTGGGAAGAATCCCAGAGGGGGCTTGTGTCGTTCCGTGAGGTGGTCGCTCTCGGTGAAGAGGATGCGGACGCGGTGGCTCTGGCATCGTGCGGGGTAATTCGGGATCTCCGCTGAGTGCACGGTCGGTCTTGTAGGTGCCGTCGCCTGGCGCTCAAGCCCTACTCAGGAAGCCGAACGCGATACGCGAGCGCGGTACCCAGAATTCAGCGACTCGCGGGCTCCACTTGCGCGCTTTGAGTACTCAGTCCTGCCACAAAAACTCCTATGGCATACGAAAGGCGGCTGTTCCGGCGTGAGGATCGTTGCATCAGAGTCATGAGATGCAGCACGGAAAGGAACACCGCAGCAGATGCGCGATCGAATGAACCGTGGGGTTTCCCGCAGCCGCGGTGTGAATCCTGCCATTCCCCTGAGAGCCCGCCCGCGGGGTCGGGTGATTGTCGCACTCGCAGCAGCATTTGCGCTTGCGCTCGCTCCGTTCATGCCCGCAGCGAATGCGCAGGCGGTGAGCTACACGTTCTACCTGAACTCCGCAGACGTCACGGCGAACGCGAAGGACGCGAACCCAGGCGACGGCGTTTGCGCGACTGCAGCGGGAACCTGCACGCTCCGTGCTGCACTCGAAGAGTCAAACGCGCTCAATCGTGCACCGGGCGAGATCCTGATCACGCCTGCGTCCGGGTTCACGGGAAACATCGATCCGGTCGCGTCGGGCTACCAGTACATGCAGACCGGGTCCGTCTCCAACCAGGACGGTGGGGCGCACTTTCTGGTGACGGCTCCCGTCACGATCGACCTCAAGAACCAGATCACGGTTGAGGCCACCCGGGATACCGGTGGTGCGCTGTTCCACGCCAACGGCAAGAACATCGTCTTCCAGAATGTGACGCAGGTGCTGTCAGGGGAATCGTCCTTCGTGATGGGCCCGAAGGCCGACGGTGTCACAATCGATGGTGGTTCCTCGGTCACCCAGGCGCACTACGGCCCTGAGCGGTTCATCGTCTTCCGTGAAGGCGCAAAGGACATCACGCTCAAGAACTACCGCGTGCAGGGGTTCTACGACGCAGGCACGGCCACAGGCCTCTTCTACTTCAATGCGCAGAACTCGACGCCCATCGAAAACGTGGTCATCGACAACGTGCGGGTGACGTACACCACCGGCGGGTCCTGCAACTCAGGCGATGGCTCCGGCTGCCGCACGAGTCTCATGCAGTTCTTGCCGCGCAACCAAAATGTCGTGGTGAACGGCTTCACCTTTACGAACTCATTCGTGTCAAACCTTACGAACCAGGTGTCCTTCCCGTTCACGACGGGGACGTCGGCGAGCTACAGCGTGAAGGCCTCGAACATCAACATCACTGACAACGAGTTCATCAATGTGCAGGGATCGGGTGGCCTGTCCTACACGAACGCATTCATTGCGCTCCCATACGGCCCCCTCGCCGGAACGAACGTCATCTCGGGAAACAAGTTCGTTCGTGCGACGAGTGGACACGGCTACGCCGTGAGCTGGAACGGAAACACCACAAGCGGCAGCGCCGGCGATCTCAGCATCGCGAACAACTACTTCAACGGATACACCACCAACTCCGTCTACCTGCAGAACACGGGCGACGTGAGCGTCGAACGCAACACCTTTGGGGCGCGGAGCGGCTCGCAGGCGCGCCCAGGCGTCGCGGAGGAGACGCGCGATGGATCGAACGCGCTGCTTGACAACCAGACCAACGCGAATGGACGAGTGACCACCTGGTACCCGACCACCGACGCGACCGTGCTCACCACCGCAGCCCCAGCAGGCTCGATTCAAGTCGAGTCCCCGCTGCCGGCCGATGTGCCCGCGTGTGTCGCAACGTTGGATACCGTAGCCCCGACGGCAGGTCCGTTCCCCGCTGAGAAAGTTGATCTTGACCTGTACTGGACCCAGGATCGCACCGCAGAGGTGTACCTCGGCCGTGTCGAAGGCGTGACGGGATCCTCGGCCAAGCTGCTGCTTGACCTCCCTGTCGGCCCGCAGGAGTTCCCCTCGACTGTGGTGGGGAACACCGACACCGCAACGATCGTTGATGCTGACACTGGCATCGCCGGCGGTTACATCCGCATGCAAACGATCGGCAGCGAGAGCGGCCAGTCGTCACAGTACTCCCGCATGGTGGGCTTCAGTGGAAGCTGCCGGCCCGAGCTGACGATCGATCAGCAGAGCACTCAGAACGATCCGACGTTGGCGCGCGATCTTCACTACACCGTGAAGTCGTCGCTGCCGCTGAACCCGGATTCGGTGACCGCAGCGGTGGTCGATGTTACCGCAGACGCGGTGCCCGAAACGATCGATGCAGGTCGCCTGAACCCGCGCAGCGTGCAGGTGACCCCCGTTGCTGGGAGCGCTGACCGGGAGTTCGAGGTCATTGCGCGAGTCGATGACTCGGCGAAGGTGACGGCTGCGATCGCGGCTGACCGCGTCCGCAGCACCGGCGGGCTCACGAACCGTGCAGCCGCGACGAGCACGGATCCGCACATCACCTTCCAAAACCCGGTTTCGGTGAAGCCCGGATCGTTCACACTCGTGACGGGCGAGCCCGATGGCAAACAGTACGGATTCTCACTCGCGGCGGGTGCACCTGCACCCAGCAAGGAATTGAAGTTCAACGCGATGCTTGATCAAGCCGGAACTGACAACGCCGTGGAACTGTCCAGTGCGTTCGCGACGATCGGTGTCGGTGAGACCTCGTCGAACAAAATCCGAGTGACCGCGGCGGCCGGCGACGTGCAGGCGAACACCCCGGTTTCGGTGGCGCACACGGTGACCTCCGACGACACGAATTACGACGGGCTCGTCGTCAATACGCTCCTCGTCAAGCTCTTCTCCACCGATCCCTCGGTGAAGATCACCAAGCGAGCCTTCGTCGACGTCGCTGACACGAGCAGTCCTGACAGCATCATGGCGACCGGGACTGAGGCCCTTCCCGGGACTCGGCTCATGGACGGCCAGCCCGTCTGCTTCGTCTACGAAGTGGCGAACATTTCGGCGGACGATTGGGCCACCGTGCTCAGCGACGTCACGGTCACGGACACGGACACTCGCCTGGGCGAGAACGGCGTCATCGGCACTGTCGAAACGCTTCCGGTGGGCGAGAGCACCCGTCTCTCGGCGTGCGGCACCCTGATTCCCGCGGATACGACGGTTGGAGATGCACGATGACCTCCACTCCGCCCACCCAACGTCGCAGCTTGAGACGTCAGGGCCTCAGCGCCCGCACCAAGCTGATCGCTAGCGCGAGCCTTGCGGCTCTCGGTGTGATTGCCGCGGGAGCGATGGCGACCGCACTGTGGAACGCCGAATACGATGTCTCGGGCGCCCGCGTGACCGCAGGCGATCTGAACGTGAGTTACGGTTCCGGAACCTGGAAGCAGGTCACGCCCGGCGTCACCACGCCGGCTGGCGGCACCCTCGCCGCTGGGACAGACGGGTTCCATTCCATGCCGGGCGATGTCATTGAAATGATCGTTCCCATCACGACGACACTGCGCGGGGAAAACCTCAACGCGGTGCTGTCTGTGGAGACCGGGAACGGCGCCACGCAGGATCTGATCGATGGCGTCGTCTCCGCGACGTACCGCGTCGAAGATGCCACAGGAACTCCGGTGGCACCTGCAACCGGTGAAGCGGAACTCGGCACGCCTGTCGAGGTTCCTGGGCTCGTGAGTAGCAATGCGGGTGAGACCGCGAACTGGACGGTCGTGGTGACCGTGACCGTGCTCGGTGACTATCGATGGACCCAGCTCGAACCAATTGTGGACCTGGACTCGTGGGCGATCGATGGCGTCAACGTGACTCTTGATCAGGTGCGTTCTGGCACCGGGTTCGCGTCAGCGAGCGCAGCATCATGAGGAAACGCACACGTACCCTCCTGACCGGAGGCACTGTTGTCGTCATGCTCGCCGGAGCACTCGCCGCGAGTGCCCTCTGGAGCGCAGGGACCGACGCTGATGTGCCCGAGGTTGCTCTCGGTGCAGTCCGCTTCGGGGCAGTCTCTGATGCCCAGACCGAACGCGTATTCTCCGACGGCGGCGCCCCCGTGGCCGTGACCATCCCCGGGAAGACGGTGATCGAGGTGCTTGAACAGACCACGATCGACGCTGACCCTGTGATCTGGCGTTTCGCTGCGAGCGGCGCTGCGCTCGGGATTGCCGGTCTGGACTATTCCGTCGCGGTGACCGAACAGACGGGCGCGGGCGAAACTCACGACCTCAGCTCGGGGTACGCGCAGCCGGGAACCGTGTTGGCCCTGTCCACGCTGAAGGTCTACCCGGCTGCTGCTGGCAGCGACTGCTCGGCGGTTCCGGCAACGCCGGCACCTGAAGCTGGCGAGGAACCGCGGAACGTCCACGTGTTTGACGGGGACAACGCCACTCTGCAAGCTCCCGGCGCAGCATTGACCGGGGACGAATCGGTGCGCGAGTGGTGCGTCGCAATCGACTGGAACTCAGTAGGCGATGGCACCTACGTCAACGACGTTCGTGTCACGGGTACTGCGGAGGACGGCAGCGCGAACGGCGCAGTTGCGACGTGGAACGCGGATGTCGGCTACCCGCCAGCGCTCGAGCAGCTTGGGGTGTACCGGAACCGCGTCACTGCGGAAGGAACCGCGGAAGACACCACTCGGGCTCGTGCAACGGCCGAATGGAACGCGGACATCTATCCCGATCCCTCCGGAGAACCGGGCGTGGTCATCACGCTAGATCCCATTGTGACAAGCCAAAACCCCGACATCGCGCCTCGCGACTCATGACTTACTTTTCCCCCCAACCCGACCCTGACGTCGAGCGCCGCCACGGTCTCTCCCCCCTTTGCGCTCATCCCCAAGGAGAAACAGCATGACGAACATGAACAACGACCAGATCATCGTCGTGACGGAGCAGAAGAAGCGCCGTCGCGGTCTGATGTGGGTGGCCGCTGGCGCCGCAGCGCTCCTGGCTGGCGGTACGACCTTCGCCCTGTGGTCCGCCTCGGACACGTTCTCGGGTGGCAATATCACCGCCGGTGACCTGAACATCGTNTCGAGCGCCGCCACGGTCTCTCCCCCCTTTGCGCTCATCCCCAAGGAGAAACAGCATGACGAACATGAACAACGACCAGATCATCGTCGTGACGGAGCAGAAGAAGCGCCGTCGCGGTCTGATGTGGGTGGCCGCTGGCGCCGCAGCGCTCCTGGCTGGCGGTACGACCTTCGCCCTGTGGTCCGCCTCGGACACGTTCTCGGGTGGCAATATCACCGCCGGTGACCTGAACATCGTGCAGCTCGAGGACACCTCGTTCTGGGATGTCTCGAACGACCGAAAGGACGCGACTGAGACGGTTGGCGCAACTGACGGCTCGCAGCCAGGCCACCAGATCGACGACGTGAACACCTGGCGCATCGCCCCGGGCGACAAGCTCGCGGCCTCCTTCGAGGCCACCGCGACGCTCGACGGCGACAACCTGGTCGCACGCGTCGGCATTGACGGCCTGCAGAACTACGACGAGGCAATCACCGGAATCAACTACAGCTACGAGGTGTACTACGGCGACCAGCTGCTCGTGACTGAGACCGTGCTCCCGAAGACTGCTGATGCGCCGCTGCTGTACCTCTCGGCTCCTGGCGCGGGTCAGGCCGCAGGCCTTGAGGATGCGACGAACGGTATTCTCGGCTCCACCGCAGCCGCGGTTGACGGCGTCACCGCACAGAGCGCGGTCTTCGGGATGCCCGCGACCTCGGTCGACCTGAACGTGGTCATCTACGCGTCCTTCTACGAGGACCAGGACGGTGACTTCCGTTACCAGGACACCGACGTGACGGTCACCGACCGCACTGATGTCACTCTGGTCGACGCGCTGAGCGAGCTGACCGTCTCGCTGTCGCAGGTGCGCGACACCGGCGCGCAGTTCGGCGCCTAGTTTCGTCGCAGCCGCGCTGCATCGCGGCACGGGTGGCGTCTGGTATTCACCAGGCGCCACCCTCCCCCGTTTCACTCATGACCACCGCCATCAGCGAGAGGAATCCTCACCGTGAGCCGCACGCACGCCCCGAAAGTGAGCCGACGTGTGCGCCGAGCCGTGCGTGCTGACTGGTACGAGTCGCCCTGGCACATCGCCGGTCGCGCCGTCGGTGCAGCTGTCGCCATCGTGGTCATCGCTGCGCTCGCCGCGCTCCTGGTCGTGCCACGCCTCCTCGGCGGCGACTCACTTACTGTCCTCTCCGGCTCGATGGAGCCGACATTCTCGCCCGGGGACGTTGTGGTCGTGAAAGGCGTTGATGAGGGGGCTGTCTGCTCCGACATCGGGGTTGGTGACATCGTGACCTTCTTTCCCGAGCCGAACGACCCGGCACTCATTACCCACCGCGTGATCGGGAAGACTGTCGGCACGTTTGAGGATGGAACCAGCTGCCGACTCATCACTCAAGGCGACGCAAACTCTGACGTCGACGAGCCCATTTCTCCCGCGCAGGTGCGCGGAAAGTTCCTCTACGGTGTTCCCGGCCTGGGGTGGGTGCGTCAGTGGGCGAGCGAAAACACCGGAGCGCTCATCGCAGGAGCGGCCGCGCTCATCGTTGGCGGCTGGCTGCTCAGCGGTCTCCGTCGCCCTCGCAGCACGGTCGTCTCGATTCCGAGAACCGCTGCCGCCGACTCTGGGGCAGCCGCGTCGACACACTCTGGGGCCACAGCTGCCCAGCAGGACACTGCCCCCGCAGCAAACTCGAGCGCCCCAGCGCATGCCGGAACCACTGACTGGAGTCCGGCTCGCGACCACGAACTCCGCGAGCGTGAGCTTGAGCTCCGCGAGCGCGAACTCGAACTCCGCGAGCGTGAGCTCGCCTTTGCACAGGAACGTCGGGACGACTGGCCCACCGCGTTTCTCCATGAAGCCACCTCATCTCAGCGAAGCGAGGCCTGACACATGCGATCCACCGAACACGTCGCCGCATCGGCACGAGTGCTCACGGTCGAATCTTCAGACGGGCTCTCAACCCGCGGCCGGATCATCGCCGGATTCCTCACGGTGATTCTGCTCTTCGGGCTCGGGATTGGCCTGGCGTTTGCTGACGCGCTTCCCACGCTGGGAGGCCGGGCGGATACAGGCGCTACGCCAACGCACAGCGACCCCCAGCGAGCCGGGGTGCCCCGCGCTGACGCATCGACTACCGCGGGGACCGAGGTGCTTCCCGCGAGCGTGGTCACCGCACAGTGGGACGGTCCCGCTGTGCACCTCGACTGGACCGGCGCGGAGTACGCGCGAGCAGAGACGACATTCATCGGTGATCGGACTGCGTCACCCGGAGACCGTGTGGAACGGACGCTCAATGTCGTGAACGCTGGGCCGGGAGCCGGGGTCGCCTCCGTGACCCTCGACCTCGCCGAGGTGATCCCACCTGGCGCTGCGAACCCGCGGCTCGCAGAGGACGTCACGCTCTTCTGGAACATTGGAGGGGTAACTGGGAGCGACACCTTCGCCGCGCTGCACTCTGCGGACCGAGTGAGCGTTGCCGAACTCGCCGTCCCCGCCGGTGAAACGGTGCCGGTGACGGTCGGATTTGCGATGGACGCTGCGGTGGAAGGCTCGCGCGCGGACGGCGCCGACTCCACGATCCTGAGCTTCGATGTTGGCGTGAATCTGACCGGCGAGACGACCCCGCCAGAGCCGCCGAAGCTCGCGATCACGGGTGCGGCCGGGCTCTTCGCGCTCATCAGTATCGCGGCGGCGCTGATACTCCTCGGGGTCCTGCTCGTTGTCCTCCGCCGCCGTCGGCGCGACCGGGACGAGGACGCAGCGATTTCGGAGACACTGCCCGGGTGATCCACAGACCCGGGGCCTAGGCTCGAGTGCATGACCGACCCCTACGCGCATGACGCAGCGCGCGCGCACCGGCTGAGCCGCGGGATCGGGCGATTCATGCACCGGTGGCGTGAGCGGATCCGGCGCAGGCCCTGGCTCAACGTCGTCTACCGCGTGCTCGTCACGGTGCTCGGGCTCGCCGTCGTGGTGATCGGCCTGATCCTGGTGCCGCTTCCCGGGCCGGGCTGGCTGATCGTGTTCCTCGGGCTCACGCTGCTCGGCTCCGAGTACTCGTGGGCGCGGCGCGTGCTCGGCTGGCTGCGCCGCGTGCTCGCTCGGTTCTGGGAGCGCTGGAACGCGTGGCGGGCTGCGCGCCGGGCCCGCCGCGAGGCCCGTGAGCGTGCGTCGCGTGCCGCCGGGAGCGCCGCGGTCTCCTAGCCGCGCTGGGATCCCGCCGCGAGGATCCCGCCGCGCGGACGAAAACAGGGCAGGTCCCGAACCTCGGTTCGGACCCTGCCCTGTTGCGTGCGTGCGGAGTTACTTGATGAACGGCACGTTGAAGATGAAGCCGGGCTGCTCGCCGCGACGATAGCCCTCCGGTGCCTTCGCAGCCGCAATGATGTGGAAGATGAAGAGCACGAACGAGCCGATCCCCAGGATCACGGCGAGGAAACCGCCGATGAAGGGGAGGGCTCCGAGGATCCACGTCGCGACGATGACGCCGACGCGCAGCAGCGAGAAGTTGAGGTTCTCGCGGTGGTACGCGAACGACGCTGCGTGGCCCTTGTCCTTCTCAACGAAGAAGAAGATCAGCGCCGGGATCCAGCTGAAGAATACGGACAGCCAGTAGTTCAGCGTGATGTTGCTCACGGGATCGCTGACGGGCTGCTGGTAGCCGTACGGTGCCTGCGGGGTGCCGCCGGGCGGGGGTGCCTGGTACTGGCCAGCCGCCGGCGGGGCCTGGTACTGGGGCGCGCCGTACTGCGGCGCCGGCTGCTGCGGGGCAGCGTACTGCGGCGCAGCGGGCTGCTGCGGTGCCTGGTACTGCGGGGCAGCCGGCTGCTGGGGTGCCTGCGGCGGGACCGGGGGAACCGGGGGTGCCGCAGGCGCCTGTGGCGCCTCGAACTGCGGAGCCGCGGGAGCCGCGGGGGCCTCCGGCGTCGCGGGTGCCTGGGGTGCTGCGGGCGTGGCAGCCTGCTCAGCGGGCGTCTCCGCGTTCGGCTGGCCGTCCTGACCCTCGGGGGGCAGCGTGCTCATGTCGATCTCCTCTGTGCGTACGAACTGTCTACGAGCGTACCGCAGGCAGCAGAATCCACGGTAGCCATGTGGCGAACTGGCAAAAGCTGCGCTGGGCGCTGGGGCTGGTGCGCTGGGGCGCCTGGATGCCCCCGCGGTTAGAAGACGTCCGGGCTCGGGGTCGCCGTGTGGAGGATCGACACGTCGGCGTGACGGTCGAAGCGGTAGCCCGTGCCGCGCACCGTGCGCACGATGTCCTGGTACTGGGCGAGCTTCACGCGCAGGCGGCGAATGTGCACGTCGATGGTGCGCTCGCTCGGGGTGTCCTCGTCGGTCGCGTCCTGCCACAGCGAGGAGATGAGCTCCTCGCGGCTCACCGTGCGCCCCTCGCGGAGCACGAGGTACTGCAGCAGCTCGAACTCGCGGAACGTCAGCGCGGCAGGGACGTTGTCGAGCAGCACGCGCTTGCGGGACAGGTCGAGCGTGACGCCGCTCGCGGCGCGATCCTGCTCTGCGGCTTCGTGCTGCTTCTGGCGCGCGTGAGCCGCCGGATCGCCGAGCGCGAGGCGCACAACGTCAACGTCGCGACCACCGGTCTGCTCGGGGGCAAGCGCGACCGCCGCGTACGTCTCCGCGGTGGGAGCGAGCTGGGCGACCAGGCGCTTGATCTGGGTGACGATCTCGCCGAGACGGGGATCGCCGTCCGCGATCTTGTCGTCAGCGAGGCCGACGTAGAGTGCGAAGCCGCGCACCTCGGTGCCCTCGGGCACGTTGCGGTCGGGCGTCGCGACCGGGGGGAGTGCCGCGGTGAGGTCGGGGCGTGCGCTGCGGAGAGTCTGGGTGGTGCTCATGATGATGATGTCCTTGTGTGCTGTCACTCCGCGGTCGTTCGCGGAGCTGGCCTCGGCGGCGATGCGGAGGCGCTGAGTGCGGGCGAGCGGTGGGCCGTGCGGCGTCCTGCTCAGGGGAGGCGGTCTGCTCGGGATCGAGCCGGCCGCAGGTGAAAACGCGATTCAGAAGCGGTTCACATGCACATTCGACAGCGCATGACACCCTGACCGGCCATCATCATGCCGGTTTGCCCAATGTTCACCTCGAAGGCGGACTGGGGACGAATGGTGTCATGCATAAGGCACAGTTAAGCAAAGCATTGCGCTGCGTGTCAACCCGTGACGAAAAATGACGCCCCGTGACGGTCCGGCATGGCCGGTCGTCACGGGGCGTCAGAAGGGGTGGGTGGCTGTGGCTATGCCGTGCCGTAGAGGCGGTCGCCCGCGTCGCCCAGGCCGGGCACGATGTACGCGTGCTCGTCGAGGCCCTCATCAAGCGCGCCGAGCACGAGGGTGACCTTGCGGTCGCCGGCGGCCTCGCGGATCGCCTCGACACCCTCGGGGGTGCCGAGCACGCAGATCGCGGTCACGTCGTCGGCGCCTCGGTCGAACAGGAACTTGATCGCGCCCGCGAGCGAGCCGCCCGTCGCGAGCATCGGATCGAGCACGAAGCACTGGCGGCCGGCGAGCGACTCGGGGAGGCGCTCGGCGTACGTGGTGGGCTGCAGTGTCTCCTCGTCGCGCACCATGCCGAGGAAGCCGACCTCAGCGGTGGGGACGAGCTTCACCATGCCCTCGAGCATGCCGAGGCCGGCGCGCAGGATCGGCACGACGAGCGGCAGCGGCTCGCTGAGGCGCACGCCGGTGGTGGGCGATACGGGAGTCTGGATCTCGTGTGGCTCGACGCGCACCTCGCGCGTCGCCTCGTAGGCGAGGAGCGTCATGAGCTCCTCGATGAGGAGCCGGAAGGTGGGCTGCGGCGTTTTCGCGTCGCGGAGCACCGTCAGCTTGTGGGTGATCAGGGGATGGTCCGCAACGAAAACTCGCATGCGCCTATTCTATTGCCGTGCCCACCATCCCTCCATCATCCGCGGAGCGCTCCGCGATGGAACTCGCGCTCGCTGCGGCCCGCGAGGCCGCAGCCGACGGTGAAATCCCGGTCGGGGCCGTGGTGCTCGGGCCCGACGGGGCGGTGCTCGGTACGGGCCGCAACACGCGCGAAGCCGATCCTGATCCCACGGGTCACGCCGAGGTCGTTGCCATCCGGGCGGCCGCGCGTGCGCTCGGGGATCGCGTGCTTGCGGGCTGCACGCTGGTGGTCACGCTCGAACCCTGCGCGATGTGCGCGGGTGTGATCCTCGCTGCCCGCCTGCCGCGCGTCGTCTTCGGTGCGTGGGATGAGAAGGCCGGCGCGGCGGGCAGCCAGTACGATCTGCTGCGCGACGGCCGGCTACCGCACCCGGTGCCCGAGGTGGTCGCCGGGGTGTGCGAGACGGAGTCGGTGGCGCTGCTCCGCGCGTTCTTCGCGTCGCGCCGCTGACACCCGCGCCCACATCCGCGGGGCGTACGCGGAGCCGCACCCCGCGCCCGCGCCCGCGCGCCCGCGCATCCCGATCCCGCAGGAGAAATCTCGAATCTCGGAGGGTTTCCCGTGAAAACCCCCGAGATCCCGAATTTCTCCGGCTGAGGTGGTGGCATCAGTCGCGTTAGTCGCTCGAGAGCATCACAATCGAGCTCGTCGTCGGCTGCGCCACCGACGGGTCGAGGTACACGTCGGGCTCGATGTAGATGATGCGTGCGGCCGGCACGGCCTCGCGCACGCGGCGCTCCGCAAGATTGATGATCATCGACACCTCGTTCATGGTGCGCGCGGCGTCGAGGCTGATCTTCGCGCCGACCATGAACTCGTCGGGGCCCAGGTAGAGCGTCTTCATGTGGATGATGCGGTCGATGTCCTTCGACTTCATGAGCGCCGCCTCGATCTTCGCAACGTCCTCGTCGCTCGCCCCTTCGCCGACCAGCAGACTCTTCACCTCGATGCCGATGATCACGGCGACCGCGACGAGCAGCACGCCAATGGCGATCGTCGCGATGCCGTCGAACAGCCCGTTCCCGGTGAGGACGGTGAGGCCGACGCCGAAGAACGCGATCACGAGGCCGAGGAGCGCGGCGACGTCCTCGAGCAGCACGACGGGCAGCTCGGGCGCCTTCGAGCGGCGAATGAACTGGAACCAGCTCGAGTTGCCCTTCAGCGGGCGGCTTTCCTGGATCGCGGTGCGCAGCGAGAAGCTCTCGAGCACGATCGCGATCGCGAGCACGAGCAGCGGCAGCCACCACATGTCGAGCGGGTGCGGCTCGCGGATCTTCGAGATGCCCTCGTAGACCGAGAACACGCCACCGATGGAGAACAGCACGATGGCGACGACGAAGGCGTACACGTACCGCACCCGGCCGTAGCCGAAGGGATGCTCCTTGTCGGCGCGCTGCTTGGCGCGCTTGCCGCCGAGCAGGAGGAGGAGCTGGTTGCCTGAGTCGGCGAGCGAGTGCACGCCCTCCGCGAGCATCGACGACGAGCCGGAGAACGCCCAGGCGATAAATTTCGTGATCGCAATGCCCATATTGGCGAGGAACGCCGCGATGATTGCCTTGCTGCCGCCTGACGCGCTCATGTCAGATGCCCTCCAGTCACGAGTTCGAGCTCTTCTGGGTCATTCTATGCGCCGAGCACAGGCGTACCGCCATATGCCGCTGCGCGCCGCACTCCCTAGACTGTTCGCGTGAGCGAAGCGACGACGACCCAGCAGCAGACACTCCCTCAGACCGCCATGATCGGCGTTGGATCGATGGGCGGTGCGATCCTTGCCGGCCTCCGCGGCCCCGAGGTGGCGATTGCGCGCCCCATCCGCGTGACCACGAACTCCGCGGCGAGCGCGGCCCAGTTCGCCGGGGCCGACGACGTGGTGGCGCGGGCGGTCGCCGAGGACCCGGAGGCGAACCGTGCGGCAGTGGCCGGGGCCGGTCTCGTGATCCTCGCGGTGAAGCCGTGGCTGATCCTCGACACGGCGCGGGAGATCGCTGACGCGCTCGAGCCCGGCGCGATCGTGGTGAGCGTCGCGGCCGGCGTGCCGAGCGCCGCGATCGAGGCGGTGCTGCCCGCGGGAACGTCCGTGGTGCGCACGATGCCGAACACGCCGTCGCACATCGGTCGCGGCGTGACGGGCATCGCCGGGGGCGCGAACGCGAGCGACGCCGACGTCGCGCTCGTGCGCGCGCTGTTCGAGACCGTTGGCTCGGTGCTCGTGGTTCGCGAGGACCAGATCAACGATGTTGGCGCCGTGTCGGGATCCGGCCCGGCGTACGTGTTCCTCTTCGTTGAGGAGATGATCGCGGCGGCCGAGCGGCGCGGCTTCACGCCGGAGCAGGCGCGCGAGCTCGTGCAGCAGACCCTCGTCGGCTCCGCGCTGCTGCTCGAGGCGAGCGGCGAGGATCCCGCGCAGCTCCGCCGCAATGTGACGAGCCCGAAGGGCACGACCGAGCAGTCGGTGCTCGTGCTGCAGGAGGGCGGCTGGCCCGAGCTGTTCGATCGCGCGCTCGCCGCAAACGTGCGCCGCGCGAAGGAGCTCGAGGCGCAGTAGCCGCAGCGCCGGGAACGAGCAGCTCGGGATCGGGGCGCTGCGTGCGCCGCGATCCCGATCCCGCACTGCTTATCCGATGGTGGCGAACCGCTCCACGTCGGAGGCCGTGCCGCTCACGATGATGAGGTCGTGCGGCGAGATCAGCGTGTCCTGCGTCGCGTGCGTGAACGGCTGACCTGGCGTCTTCACCCCGACGACCGTGACGCGGTAGCGCGTGCGCACCGCGCTCTCCGTGAGCGTGCGCCCCCGGATCGAGCGCGGGGGGTACATCTTCGCGATGACGTAGTTGTTGTCGAACTGGATGAAGTCGAGCATCGCGCCGCTGAGGAGGTGCGCGACGCGCTCGCCGGCCTCGCGCTCGGGGTAGATGACGTGGTTCACGCCGATGCGCTCAAGAATCTTGCCGTGCGATGCGGAGATCGCCTTCGCCCAGATCTGCGGGATCTCGAGGTCGACGAGGTTCGCGGCGATGAGCACGCTCGCCTCGATGGACGAGCCGGTGGCGACGACCGCGATCTGAAACTCGTCCGCGCCGATCTGGCGGAGCGCCTCCATCGAGCGCGCGTCGGCCTGCACCGCGTGCGTCACGCGGTCGGCCCACTTCTGCACGAGTGTCGGGTCGGTGTCGACGACGAGCACCTCGCGGTCCTGGCGGTCCAGCTGGCCGGCCGTCGCGGCGCCGAAGCGCCCGAGGCCAATCACCAGCACGGGGGCATCACTGCGAATATCAACCAACGATCGGCCTTTCTTCGGGGAGACGGAACAGGCGTGAGCGGTTCGTCGCGGCGACGGCCGCCGCGAGCGTGACCGTGCCGACGCGGCCGGCCCACATGGTGGCGATGAGGACGTACTTCCCCGCGTCGGGGAGTTCCGCTGAGAGGTTCGAGGAGAGCCCGCACGTGCCGAAGGCGGAGATCACCTCGAAGAGCACGATGTCGAGCGACTCGCCCGTGATGTGCATGATCGTCACCGTCGCGGCGAGCACGATCGTCGCACCCCAGATCATGATCGAGATCGAGACGCGCAGCACCTCGTTGGGGATCGAGCGGCCGAACGCCTGGATGTCCTTGTAGCCGCGCGCCTCGGCCCAGGCCGCGAGGAACAGCACCGCGATCGTGGTCACCTTGATGCCGCCAGCGGTGGACGCCGAGCCGCCGCCGACGAACATCAGCATGTCGATGACGAGCAGCGTCGAGCCGTTCATGTCGAGCGGGTCGATGATCCCGAGCCCGCCCGAGCGGGTCATGATCGACATGTACACGGCGCTGAACATGGTCTGCCCGAAGTTCTGGTCGCCGAGCGTCGCCTGGTTGTTCCACTCGAGCGCCGCGATCGCGAGCCAGCCGAAGATCACGAAGATGATCGTGGTCGTGAGCGTCAGCTTCGCGTGCAGTCCGAGCCGCTTGTGCGCGCGCCAGCCGCCACCCACCACGTAGCGGTAGAGCGCGAAGATCACGGGGAACCCGATGGCGCCGAGGAACACGCCGATGGCGAGCACGCTGAGCAGGTACACGTCCGTGGCGAACGGCTCGAGGCCACCCTGCAGCGGAACGAACCCCGTGTTCGTGAACGCCGACGCCGAGAGGTAGAAGCCGTTCCACAGCGCGTGCAGGAAGTCGTAGCCAGCAGCCATGAGGCGCGGCGTGATGAGCACCGTGAGCGCCGCCTCGATGATCACGACGCTGAGCGCCACCGACCCCAGCAGCCCGCCGATCTCGCCGAGGCCGACGGCCTGGCTCTCCGAGACGTCGCGCCCCATGCGCATCGGGTTCGTGTCGCCAGCGGCGAGGAGGCGCTGGCGGAGGCCGAGGCGCCTGGTCACGGTGAGTCCGAGGATGCTCGCGAGCGTCAGCACGCCGATGCCGCCGATCTGCAGGCCGGCGAGCACCAGCAGCTCGCCGAAGAGCGACCAGTGCGTCGACATGTCGACGGTGGAGAGGCCGGTGACGCAGATCGCGGAGACCGCGGTGAAGAGCGCGTCGGCGAGCGGCGTGACCTTCCCGTCGGCCGATGCGAACGGGAGGGAGAGCAGCGCGGTCCAGAGCAGGATCAGCGCGGTGAAGACGAGCAGTGCAAACCGGGCCGGCGATGAGTGGATCATCGCTCCGAGCCAGGATCGCCGCGAGAACGTGGTGGCGCGGCGATGGTTCACGGCGGGTGCCCCCACGGTTTGCCTACTTTCGGGTGACGGTGCGAGCCTCGTGGATCTCACGTTCTCGCCTCGATTTAGACATCGTACACACGCTGCGGACGCGGGTGAAGTGCGCCCCGCGCGGTTCATGCGGGACAGAACTGGCCCGTACGACTACCCTGGATGCATGCCAGATATCTTCGGGGTCATTGCCGACGCGACCCGGCGCGACATCCTGCAGGTGCTGCTCGAGCGGTTCCAGCGCGATTCTGAGATCAGCGTGTCGGAAATTGTCGCTCAGCTGGAGATCAGCCAGCCCACCGTGTCGAAGCACCTGAAGGTGCTGCGTGAGTCGGAGCTCGTCACCGTGCGCGAGGAGGGGCAGCACCGCTTCTACTCGCTGAACCCCGAGCCGCTCGAGATGATCGAGGACTTCGTGATCCCCTTCCTGTCCGCCGGCTTCGACACCGAGGTGACGGTCGAGTACCTCTCCGAGAACGGGGAGCGCGTGCCGGGGCCGGCGTCCGATGACGCCTTCACCGACGCCGGCGAGGAGGAGGTGCTGCCCGAGGAGGCCGCCGCCGCCGCGGAGCGCATGGGGCGCGCCGCCGCGCGGGCCGAGAACCGGGTGAAGGAGCTCGTCGCGCGCTTCCGACTGCGCGATTAGGCGGCGTTTCTCGTTCTCAGTTCGCGCTCCGGCGTTTCGCCGAGTAGAATAACTGTTTTGTGGGCCACGAATCCGGCGGCCCGAGAGACGTTGTGAGGTGACCGTGGGTTCAGTTATTAAGAAGCGCCGTAAGCGCATGTCCAAGAAGAAGCACCGCAAGCTGCTTCGAAAGACGCGTCACCAGCGTCGCAACAAGAAGTAGTCGAGGCGCCCCGAGCGCAATCGATGCTGGCGTCGGGCCCCTGGTCCGGCGCCTTTTGTTTTCCCCCGGGCCGCTCCGGCCCGGCTTCCGTTCGAGAGGAGCGACCGCCATGCGCACCGTGCAGCTCACGCTGATCGGCAAGCCGGGGTGTCACCTGTGCGAGGACGCGCGCGAGGTCATCGCTGGCGTGCGCGCAGAGTTGGCGACGCGCGGCATCGAGACCGCCCTCGCGGAGCTCGATATCCAGCAGGATCCTGCGCTCGCGCGGAAGCACTCCGAGCACATCCCCGTGGTGCAGATCGGCGGCAAGCAGCACGCCATCTGGCGCGTCGACGCGGCGCGGCTCACTGCGGCGGTCGAGAAGGCCGCCCGCGGCCCGCTCGGCGGCCTCCTCCGCTGATCGGGATCACCTGATCGGGATCAGCCCGATGTTTTTCCGGCGTTCGCGCCGTCCACCGTTCGGGCGAGGCCCGAGAAAGAACGTGCACCCATGACGCTTCGTCACATTGTTTCCTGGAAGCTGAACGGCGAGACGCGCGCCGAGCGCGACGCGCAGGCTGCCGAGATCACCGCGGCGCTCGCCCCCCTCCCGCAGCTCGTGCCGACGGTGCGCGCGCTCGCGGTGCACCGCAACGAGCTGTTCGACGGCGAGAATTACGACCTCACGCTTGTCGCCGACTTCGACGACGCCGAGGGTCTCGCCGTGTACGCGACGCACCCGGACCACGTCGCGGCTGGCGCCGTCGTGAAGCGGTACGCGGTGGCTCGCGTGGCGACGGACTTCACGCTCTAGCGCCCCGGGCTCCCGCCCCCCCCCCCCGTCCCCCCTCGCCCCCCCGTCCCCCCTCGCCCCCCCCGTCCCCCCTCGCCCCCCCCTCCGTCCGCCCAGGATCGGGGTCACTCAGGCAGGGTGTCGCGTGCCATCCTGCGGCAACACCCTGCCTGAGTGACCCCGATCCGGGGCGGGGGCCTGGGCGGGGGCCTGGGCGCGGGCGCGGTAGTCGCTCGGCGTGAGCCCCAGCACGGCCTTGAAGTCGGTGGAGAAGTGGGCGTGGTCGGTGTACCCGAGCGCGTGTGCGAGCTCGGCGATCCTGATCCCCGGATGCCCCGATCCCGCCTCGTCGCCGCGGAGTGAGGCTGCGGCCTCCTGGATGCGTCGGCGCTGAATCATGCGGTGCAGCGAGAGGCCGAAGTATCGTGCGGCGATGCGCTGCAGGGTGCGCGTTGACGCGTGGAGCTGCGCGGCGAGCTGATCGACGCGCGTCACCGCGGGGTCCGCGAGCAGCTCGGCCAGGCGGTTGGCGAGCTCCGCCTCGGCGTCGGGCTGCGGCACGCGAGCGAGGAGCCAGGCCGAGAGCAGCTCGGCCGCTGCTGCCCGCCGCTGGGCCGGCGGCCGCTCGGCCGCCATTGCCGCGTGCACGGCAGCGTGCAGCTCGGCCGCGTCGACCACGATGCTCGTGTCCCTGATCGATGCGGGATCCGGGCACAGCGCTGGCACCGCGGCCGGCCGCAGGAGCGCGCCAACCGCCCAGCCTGCGCCGCGCAGCTCCCGCTCCGAGCGCGTTGTCGGCGGGCCAACGAGCGTGACCCCGTCGGGCTCGACCACCAGATTGCACGCCGGGAACGGCAGTACCTCCTGACGGGACACGACCCCGGGCGGGAACGCCCACTCGGGAATCCACAGCCACCGCACCAGCGGAGCGAGCTCTGCCGTCGGCGCGATCCGGTGAAACTCGGGCAGCCGGTGCGGGTAGAGCACTCCGCGGTTCGTGCCCTGCGCCTCTGCCATCCCTGCCCCTCCCCGGTGCGCGGGTGACGCACGATCGGGGCGCGCTGCCGCGCCGCCGCGTCCCGAAAGGCTGTCGCAAATCTGCAAGCCGCGCCCGCGAGATCGATCTTACGATGAGCGCATGACCACTGCAGCGACAGCCCCGGCCAACGGGGCCCACACCACCAACGGACGTCCGAACGGCTCCTCGAGCCTCACTCCGTTCCTCGTTATCCCCGATGCGCGTAGTGCGATCGAGTTCTACCGCGGCGTATTCGGCGCGCGCGTGATCGACGTCACCGAGATGGGCGGCCGGGTGGCGCACGCGGAGCTCGGCTTCGAATCGGGGCACCTGCAGCTCGGCGAGCCGCTCCCCGAGTACCACCTCGTGGCTCCTCAGGCGGGCGAGGACGACTGCTACTCGATCGGGATCTATGTGCCCGACGCCGACGCCGTGGTTGAACGGGCGCTTGCCGCGGGGGCGACGCTCCGCGAGCCGCTCAGCACCTTCGTGTCGGGCGACCGCTACGCGAGCATCCGCGACCCGTTCGGCGTGCGCTGGTCGGTGATGACGCGCGTCGAGGACCTGTCCGAGGAGGAGAGCGCAGCGCGCGTGCGCGCGTGGAGCGAGGCGGCCCGGGCGTAGCCCGCGTCCCGTCCCCGCCCGCCGCCCCGCCCCCTGGCCTCCCGCGGATCGGGGTCACTCAGGCAGGGTGTCGCCGGCGAAAGTCCAGCGACACCCTGCCGCAGTGACCCCGATCCGACGGGGCGGGGGCGGGGCCGGGCCGGGCCGGGGTGGAGAGCGCTAAGCCGGGACGAGGGCCGCGTGGCCCGTGTACGCGCGATAGCCCTGCTGGATCGCGATCTGGTCGGCCAGGAACTTCGCGTCGTGCCAGATTCCCCAAATGAACGTTGAGCCACGCCGCGACTGCCACGGCAGGCCGAGGAAGTACACGCCGGGCACCTGGGAGATGCCGCGCTGCTGCACCGGACGCCCCTGCGGGTCGAACGCGTCGACCTCAAGCCAGCTGTAGTCGGAGCGGAAGCCGGTAGCCCACACGATCGAGGTGACGCCAGACGCCGCCAGGTCGAGGTGCTGGATCGGGTGCGTGACGCTCTCGGGATCCGGACCGAACGCCCGTGCCTCGGGTTCCTCGGGAAGGTCGAGCCGGTGCTGTTCAATGTACGCATCAGCCGCATCGAGGATGGCGAGGTAGCTGGCGTCGCCGATGGCGATGTTGCGCCCGAGATCCGGGGCGAAGGTGAGCGTGCCGCCCTCGTACGAGATCGCTTTCCCCACGAGTGTGATGCCGGCAGCCGCGAGTTCACGGAAATCAACCGTGTGCCCGCCGTGCGCGCCGCTCACCGCGATCGTGACGTGCTCAGCGCCCGCCGAGGGGTTCGGAGCGTCCCACATGCCGAGCACTCCGAGCCACCACACGAAGTCGCGGTCACGGTAGCGGCGCGGTGGACGCTCGTGAGGACTCACGGCGAGGTACACATCGCGGCCGGCCTCCCGCAGTTCCGCGGCGATCTGCACGCCGGAGGATCCTGATCCCACCACGAGCACGCCACCCGCGGGAAGCTGATCCGGGTTCTTGTACTGCGCCGAGTGGATCTGGGTCACTGGCTCCGATGCGGGGACAATCGGGGGGATCGACGGCTGCTGGAACGCGCCGGTTGCGGCCACGATGTAGCGCGCGGCGATGGGGCCGGCGCTGGTGTCGGCGAGATAGCCGGGAGCCTCAGCGTTGCGGCGCACCGCGTGCACGGTGACGCCGGTGCGCACGGGCAGTTCGAACGCTTGCACGTACTCCTCGAAGTACTCGGCGACGCGCTCCTTCGTGGCGAAACCGTCGTCGTCGACCCCCGTGAAAGTGAGACCGGGGAAACGATCGTGCCACGCTGGGCCGTTGGCGACGAGCGAATCCCAGCGCTCGGTGCGCCAGCGCTCGGCAATGCGATTCCGTTCGAGAACAATGTGGGGAATGCCGTGGCTGGTGAGGTGCTCGCTCATCGCGATTCCGGCTTGGCCGCCGCCGATAACGAGGACTTCGGTGGCCTCGGGTGCTGGGCTCGACATGGTGATTCTCCGCTCGAGATAGGGATCGACGCGGATCCTCGCTGCCGTGGTGCAGGGGACCAAGCCGGGATCCGCGACCGGGGCGCTCAGGTGTGCGTGCCCGGGTGATCCCCAGCAAAGCGCAGCGATTGCGCGGGAAGCCAATACACGTTCGCGGTGCATTTGATCGATTTCTCAGATCGAGAACACTGACCCAATCTGAAAAAGACATTCAAGGGGTTAGTGCGCGGCGTCAGCCCCGGCCGCCTGGCGTGCGGATTCTTCCGCGACGAGCTCGCGCACTGCCTGTGTGACCGCACGTGCGCGCGCCGAGGGCTCGACCTGGGCGAGCGAAGCGACGGTGATGCCGAGGCTGCGGACCTCGTCCGTGATCTCAACGACCGCGGTTCGGTTGCCTGCGTACGTCTCCGCGACGCGAGGACGCTGGTTCAGGATCGCGAAGCCGAGGCCCATGGCGACGAACGAACGCACGGCCTCGTAGTTCGTGGTGCGGTACTTGATGTGGGGCTGCAGTCCAGCGTCGCGGAGGAGCCCGAGGAAGTACTGGCTGCTATCGGGGAGGTCCAGGAGCACGAGTGGTTCCGCCGCGAGGTCCGCAAGGCTCGCCCGGCCTTGCACGGCGAGCGGGTGATCGGTCGCGACGATCGCGTGCGGCCGTGCGACCCCCACGACCTCCTGCGTGATCCCATCGGCGTCGGTGAGGTCGTAGCTGATCGCGAGTTCGGCGCGACCGCCACGGAGATCGGCGAGATTCTGTTCGTAGTCTCCCTCGCGCACCTCGACCGTGAGTTCGGGGTGCGCGTGCTGGAGGCGTGCGAGGAGCTGCGGGAGCAGAAACGGTGTCAGCGTGTGGAAGCAGGCAAGCGTGATCGACCCGCGCACCTCACCGCGCTCGGACTGGATCGTGTCGATCGACTCCGTGAGGAGGCCGAACAGGCGGTGCGTGTCGCGCAGGAGCGACTCGCCGGACGCGGTGAGGATGAGCCCCTTAGCGTGCTGGCGGATGAAGAGCGCGGCACCGAGCGCACGCTCGAGCTGCGAGATGGCGGTTGACACCGCTGACTGCGCGACGTGCAGGTTCTCACTCGCCACGGTCATGTTGAGTGTCTTCGCGCACTCGGTGAAATAGCTGAGCTGCGTGAGTGTGAGGGGAAACCGCTGTGCCACGGTGCACGTGCCTTCCTGTGAGCATCTGCGCGTTTTGAATCTACTGAACTGATTCTAACTCTATCTTTTCACTATTTTACAGATGGAAGCGGGGTTCCGACAATGGGGAGGACCGGGCCGGCCGCGCCCACGTACTCATCGAGGAGGACCAGTGACGGAGACGACGCACCTGCGCCTGCGGAAGTTCAACACGAAAGAGACCTACCCGGAGCAGAATCTCGACAACGATCTGTGCCAGGCGGTCGTTGCCGGCGGGGTCGTCTACCTCCGCGGGCAGATCGGACAGGATCTCGAGACCCGCCAGTCCGTTGGCATCGGCGACGTCGTTGCACAGACCGAACAGGCCATGCGCAACATCGACATGCTGCTCGCCGAGGCGGGCAGCAGCCTGCGGGACATCGTGAAGGTGACCGTGTACATCACTGACCCGCGCTATCGCGAGGACGTGTATCGCACCATGGGTCGATGGCTGCGCGGCGTGTTCCCCGTCTCGACCGGGATCGTGGTGCAGGCGCTCGCCCGCCCGGAGTGGCTCGTCGAGATCGACGCGACCGCCGTGCTGAGCCAGGGGAGCGCCGGATGACGTTCTCGCTGCTCCTGCGCGACCCTCGCACCGGCGAGTTCGGCTCCATTATCTCCTCCTCCTCCCCTGCGGTCGCGGCGCGCTGCGTCGCGCTCGCTGACGGTGTCGGCGGGGCGCACACCCAGAACGTCACGGACCCCCGGCTCGGGCCAGCACTCATTGCGCGACTCCGTGCGGGAGACACCGCGCAGCAGGCGGTCGACACGGTCGTCGCTCAGGCCGATCCCGCGCTGATTCCGTATCGCCAGCTCCTGGTACTCGATGCAGCGGGCACGACCGCCGCGTACTCGGGCGATCGCGCGCTCGGCGTATTCGGGGCGGTGACACGAGAGAACGCGGTGGCCGGCGGCAACATGCTCGCGAGCCCCGCGGTGCTCGACGCCCTCGTTGACACTGCCCTCACCTCTCCTGGGCAGCTCGAAGAACGCCTCTTCGCCGCGTTCCGTGCCGCGCTCGACGCTGGCGGGGAGGAAGGCCCAGTGCACTCCGTGGGGCTCGCCGTCGTGCGAGACGCCGGTTGGCGGGTCACCGATCTGCGCGTTGACTGGTCAGAGGATCCCGTTCGCGAGCTGCACTCCGCTCTCACCGTGTGGCTCCCGCAGCGCGACGACTACGTGAGCCGCGGCCTCAACCCCGCAGCGGCGCCGTCCTATGGGGTGCCAGGTGACGAGTGACACGCGAAAGCAGCGCATCGCCGATCGCCTGAGCGCGGTCGAACTGGAACTCGTCGCGCTCTCCACGGAACTGCACGAGCATCCTGAACTGGGGTGGGAGGAGCATCGCTCGTCCGCGGCAGTTGCGGCCGCGCTCCGCGCGCACGGCTTCACGGTCGAGCAGCCGTACCTCGGGCTCGACACCGCGCTGCGCGCGCGCCTCGAGCCCCGCGGTTCGACGCGGTTCACCGTGGGCTTTCTCGCCGAGTACGATGCGCTGCCCGGCCTCGGACACGCGTGCGGGCACAACCTCATCGCCGCGATGTCGGTCGGGGCGGCCCTCTCACTCGCCGCCGTGGCGGAGGAGATCGGCATCGCCATCGAGGTGATCGGCACTCCGGCTGAGGAGGGCGGCGGGGGCAAGATCGTGCTGCTCGAACGAGGCGCATTCTCGCACCTCGACCTCGCGCTCATGGCGCACCCGGCACCGGTCGACGTGGCGGAGGCGCGGCCCTTCGCGGTGACGCACTGGCACGTGCAGTATGACGGCCGCGCCGCGCACGCCGCAGCGTACCCCGAGCGGGGAGTGAACGCGAACGACGCGCTCCTCATAGCGCAGGTGGCGCTCGGGCTCCTGCGCCAGCAGCTCCCAGCCGGGGTGCGGGTGCACGGCGTGCAAACGCGCGGCGGTGAGGCGCCGAATGCGATCCCCGAGCGTACCGAGGCGCGGTGGTACGTTCGCGCCGAAACCACCGAGCAGCTCCTCGCATTGGAGGCTCGGGTGCGTGCCTGCTTTGCAGCCGGTGCGCTGGCAACGGGCGCCGAGCTGACGATCACGCCAGAGAGCGAACGGTACGCGGAGATGCGCACCGACGAGGAAGTGCTCGAACACTATCGGGAGAACATGCGTGCGCTCGGCCGCAGCTTCGACGCCGACCCGGCCTCGGCGACGATGAATCGGGCATCGACCGATATGGGCAACGTGTCCCAGATAGTGCCCGCGATCCACCCCTACATCGGGGTGGGTGGCGATGCCAGCAACCACCAGCCAGCCTTCGCGGCAGCGTGCGTCGGTGAGCGCGCGGAGCGCGCACTGCGGGACGGGGCCGTCGCGCTCGCCTGGACCGCGCTCGACACCGCGATCGCGCGTGCCACTTCAGGGCCGCACAACCGACCTGCGTGACCATCGGCCATCGGCCAGAAACGGAGATGTCAATGTCGACGTCGAAGCCTCAGCGCGAACTCAGCGACCTCATCAGTAAGAAGAGCCTCAGGAAGAGCGTGGTCGCCGGATCCATCGGCGTGTTCGTGCACTGGTTTGACTGGGCGGTCTACGCCTACCTCGCTGGCACGATCGCGGTCGTGTTCTTCCCCGAGTCCGACGGCACCGCTGGGCTCCTGTCCGCGTTCGCGGTGTTCGCGATCTCGTTTCTCGTGCGCCCCATCGGTGCCATCATCTTCGGTCGCTTGGGCGACCGGCTGGGGCGGAAACAGACGCTCTCGATCGTCATCCTGGCGATGGCGCTCGCCACGCTCGTGCTCGGGCTCCTGCCTGGGTACTCCTCGATCGGGATCCTGGCGCCCATCCTCCTCATCGTCACGCGTGTGGTGCAGGGGCTCGCCGCGGGCGGTGAATTCGGCAGCGCAGCCGCATTTCTCGGGGAGTTCTCGCCTGCACGGCACCGTGGTTTCGGGGTGAGCTGGCTCGAGGTGGGAAGCCTGCTCGGATTCCTCATGGCCTCGTTCACCGTTGTGCTGCTGAACCTTGCGTTCACCACGCAGGAGATCGCCGATTGGGCGTGGCGAATCCCGTTCCTGATCACCGTGCCGCTCGGCTTCATCGGCCTGTACATCCGCCGCAGGATCGAGGACACCCCGGACTTCCAGCAGCTGCAACAGCTCGAGACGGTGTCGCACGCGCCAGTGAAGGAGGTGTTTCAGCGCAACTGGCGTGAATTCCTGCAGACCTCCGGCATGGAGATCTTCATGAACGTCACATTCTACGTCGTGCTCGTGTACCTGCTCACCTACCAAGAGGTCTATATCGGCTTCGATGCGGGGCGGGCGGCGTTGCTCTCCACGCTCGCGTCAGCGCTGGGGCTCATCGTGGTGCCACTCGCGGGGGCGCTGTCCGATCGTGTGGGGCGGAAACCCGTGCTGATGACCGCGGCAATCGCGCTGACCGTACTCGCGATCCCGCTCTTCATGCTCATGCAGTCCGGTGAGGAATGGGCAGCATTCGTGTCGACGCTTGGCCTCGCACTGATCCTCGCCATCATCCTCGGGACACACGCGGTGACCGTGGTGGAGCTCTTCCCCACTCGAACCAGGCAGACCGGCCTCTCGATCGCCTACGCCGTGACCGCCGCGCTCTTCGCGGGGACCGCCCCCTACGTGCTCACCTGGCTGCTCGGAGAGACCGGCAACCTGCTGGTGCCCGGGTTCTTCCTGGCGGTGGTGGGCGTCGTCGGGATCATCACCGTGCTCTCGATTCCCGAGACCCGCGGCACCTCGCTCATCAAACCGCAGGATCTCGAAACCGCGACGGTGGAGCTCCCTGCGGAACTCCTCGAACCGTAACCGGCCTCCCCGGCGCACGCCGGAACGATCACCCAGCCACCGAGAAAGAAGACACCATGACTCGCAGTTTTGCCGAGTGGCAGCACACCGCTGCCGCACTGACCTTTGACGGCCGACCCGTGATTGGCGGCGCGCGCGTCGATGCCGTCTCGGGCGAGCGCATCACGAAAACGAACCCGGCAACGGGCGCTGTGATCTCCGAACTCCACGCGGGCGGGATCGCTGACGTCGATGCCGCGGTGGCCGCGGCTCGCGCGGCATACGAGAGCGGAGCCTGGTCGCGCGCTGGCGCTGGGTTCCGCCGGGAGCGGTTGCTCGAACTCGCCCGGCTGATTGAGGCACGTGCCGATGAGTTCGCGCTGTACGACACACTCGACATGGGGAAGCCGATCCGGGAGTCCACCACGATCGATGCCCCCGGATCAGCAGCGCTGTTCCGTTTCTACGGCGAGGCCATCGAGAAGCAGGAGCACCTCATTCCCGTCACCCCGCCAGGGTCAACGGCGCTGGTCACGCGCGAGCCGCTGGGTGTGGTCGCGGTGATCGTGCCGTGGAACTACCCGCTCGAGATCGCCACATGGAAGCTCGCGCCAGCGCTCGCCGCAGGGAACACGGTCGTGGTGAAGCCCCCCGTCGAGGCTTCGCACTCGACACTGCTGCTTGCCGAGCTCGCGATCGAGGCTGGGATTCCCGCCGGCGTGCTGAACGTTGTGCCCGGGCGTGGCTCCGTCGTCGGGCGAGCACTCGCTGTGCACGAGGACGTCGACATGCTCGCGTTCACCGGTTCGACCGAGGTCGCGAAACAGCTGCAGCAGTACGCTGGCCAGTCGAACATGAAGCGACTGGCGCTCGAGGCGGGTGGGAAGAGCTCCAACCTCATCTTCGCCGATTGCGAGGACCTGCGGCTCGCCGCAGAGAAAGCCGCGTTCGGTAGCTTCTACAACCAGGGCGAGGTCTGTTCGGCAAACTCGCGCATTTTCGTCGAGCGTGACGTGTACGACGAGTTCCTCCGCCTCTACCGGGAGGCCGCGCGTGGGTATGCGCCTGGCGACCCGCTCGATCCAGCGAGTGGCATCGGATCACTCGTATCGGAGGCTCACGCTGACACCGTCTGGGCCGCGATCGAGAACGCGCGCCGCGATGGCACGATCGTCGCTGGGGGAACGCGGCCCGAGATCGGGGGCTCGCGCGCCTTCATCGAGCCGACCATCGTCACCGATGTGCCCGCCGACCACGAGGTGCACACGCGTGAGATATTCGGCCCGGTTGCGGTGGTCGCTCCGTTTGACACCGAGGAGGAAGCGATCGCGCGCGCCAATGAGACGCCGTATGGGCTCGCGGCCTCGCTCTGGACGGGAAGCCTCGCGCGGGCGCACCGAGTGTCCGAGCGGCTCGTCGCCGGCACCGTGTCCGTGAACACCGTCGATGCGCTCGGCTTTACGACGCCGTTCGGCGGGTTCAAACAGTCGGGCTTTGGGCGGGACCTGTCCGTCCACGCGCTCGAAAACTACACCGACTACAAGACCACCTGGATGCAGTGGGGCTAGGTCGCTGCACTGGGCGGAGCTGCATCTGATCGCGAGATGCAACCCCGCGAAAACCGCTATTTCACACCATTGTGCGCGGCTGGGACGATGAACACCAACGGCGTCGCCGTCCCGGTCAACGCCGACTGAGAGGAAGATCTACATGCCTACGCAGCAGGAAGCCACCACCACCGTTGAACAGCCCTCGAGCATTCCGAGCGGCATCGCGGAGATCGCGAAGCGTCACCTGGTCATGAACTTCACCCCCGCCAGCAAGTACCGAGACGATGAACTCCCGGTGTTTGTGCGCGGTGAGCACTGCTCAGTGTTTGATGAGAACGGCCGCCGCTTCTTCGACGGACTGGCCGGGCTCTTCTGCGTGCAGCTGGGATACACGCACGGTGCCGAAGTGGGCGACGCGGTGCGCGATCAGCTCGCCGCGCTGCCCTACCAGACCACGTGGAGTGTCGCCCACCCGCCAGCTGCCCTCCTCGCGCAGAAGATCGCCGAGCTCGCCCCCGGCGACCTCAACCGTGTCTTCTTCGCCTCGGGCGGCGGCGAGTCGAACGAGGCGGCGATCAAGCTCGCGAGGCAGTACCACATCGACCGAGGTGAGGGCACCCGGACGAAGTTCATCGCGCGGCGCGTGGCTTACCACGGCACAAGCTTCGGCGCGATGTCCCTGAACGGCATGACCGACGTCCGAAAGATGTTCGAGCCCCTCATGCACGGGGTGCGGCACACGCACAACACGAAGCGCTACCGCCGCCCCGAAGGCGAGTCCGCGGAGCAGACGACCGCGTTCCTGCTCGCCGAGCTTGAGTCGCTCATCGTGCAGGAGGGTGCAGACACGGTCGCCGCGATCATCATGGAGCCGCTGCAGAACGCGGGTGGGAGCCTGACCCCGCCAACCCCCGACTACTTCCCCGGAGTGCGCGCACTGTGCGACAAATACGGCATTCTCCTGATCGCGGATGAGGTCATCACCGGATTCGGTCGATTGGGATCCTGGTTCGGCTCGATCCACTACGGCTTCCAGCCCGACATGATCACCTTCGCGAAGGGGATCGCGTCGGCGTACGTGCCGCTCGGCGGGGTGATCGCGAGCGACCGGGTCATCGAGACGGTGCTGGACGGTCAGCTCGGCATGTTCAATCACGCGCTCACGTACGGGGGCCACCCGGTGGCGTGTGCTGCCGCGCTCAAGAACCTGGAGATCATGGAGCGCGAATCCGTGGTCGACAACGTGGCCGAGCTGAGCCCGTACCTCGCGGAGAAGCTCGGAGAGGTCGCTGCAGCTCACGCTGGCATCGTTGGCGACCTGCGCGGCGACGGCTTCCACCGATCCTTCGAGCTCGTCACCGACCAGGCAGCGAAGCGTTGGACCGAGCAGCCGATCAGCGCTGGCGATTTCGTCGGGGCTCACCTGAATCCCGCGCTGGCCGAGGTCGGACTGCTGTGCCGCGTCGCGATCGACGCGGAAGGCAACCCGCTCGTGCAGCTCTCGCCCCCGCTCGTCGCGACGCGCGCCGACATCGATGAGATGACTGGCCTCCTCAACCGCGCATTCACCGCGGCGACCGCGAGCGCCGGGCTTTAGGCCGCCCGGGCCCGTTCGTTCTGACTCGATCACCCCGTTCCCCGGCACCGTCGCCGGGGAACGGGCCCTGCTTCACCGACCCCGAAAGGGCCGCACCACATGGCATCTGAACCGCCCGTCGTGACACAGACGTTCGCGACGTTTGAGCAAGAACACATCATGCCGATCCCCGAGGACAAACGAACCGGCACCAACTGGTCGATTTTCGCAATCTGGGTCAGCCTGAACATGATGCCGCTCGCCGTGGTCACTGGCGCCGTGGCGAGCGGCGGCTTCGGCCTCCCGATTGGCTGGAGTTTCGTTGCCATTATCACCGGCAACGTGATTGGTGCGTTCGGGGCAGCCCTGCACGCCTCGCAAGGGCCGACACTCGGGATTCCGCAGATGCTCCAGGCGCGCGCCCAATTCGGGTATCTCGGTGCGAGCCTCTTCGCGCTGATCGCCTTCATCATGTTCATGGGTTTCTTTGCCAGCATCCTGCTCGTCGCGAAGGACGCGCTGGCTGAGGTGTTCCCTGGCTTCAACGGCACCGTCGCGATCATCGGCTTCGCCGCGATCGGGATCGTCCTGTGCGTTTTCGGCTATGACCTTCTGCGCCGCACGATGGTGTGGTTGTCGATCATCATCGGCATTGCGGTCGCCGTCTCCATGGTCCTCATCGCTGTCCGCCCCGACGTTGTCGCCTCACGAGACGACGCGGTGATGACCCCGGAGGGCTTCTTCGCGATGCTCGCGGTCGGGATCGTCTGGCAACTGGCCTATGCGCCCTACGTCTCCGATTACTCTCGGTACCTCCCGAAAACCACGGGCCCGAAGACCGCTTTCTGGAGCACCTACTTCGGGCTCGTACTGAGCTCGGTGTTTGTGATGGGGCTGGGTGTGCTGCTCGGCGCGCTCGCACCCGACAATCCGCTCGGGGCGCTGGCCTCGACGCTCGGCCCGATCGGGCTTGTGGTGCTCATCATCTTCGCGGTGAGCTCCGCGCTCATCAACGGCGTTGAGCTCTACTCCGCTGTGATGAATGCGCTCACTGTGCTCCAATCCAATTTCCGAGTGGTCATCACTACGCGTGTGCGCGTGTGGACCACGGTCATCTCTGGTGGCATCGCGACCCTCATTGCGGTGCTCGGGCAGGGCGACTTCATGACGATGTTCATCGGCTTCCTCGACCTCCTGCTCTACGTGCTCATCCCGTGGTCTGCGATCAACCTCGTGGACTTCTTCATCGTCCGGAAGGGGCACTACAACGTGTCTGCGCTGTTTGACCGCACGGGCGGCGAGTACGGCAGGTGGAACGCGGTGGGGCTCGTGAGCTACGGCGTGGGGTTGCTCGCGCAGCTGCCCTTCATGAGCATCTCGATCTTCCAGGGTCCGCTTGCCGGTTCGATCAACATCGCCTGGTTGGTCGGCTTCGTGGTGACGGCGCTCGTGTTCCTCGTGCTCGTGCGGCTGCGCCGCCGTGAGGCGCTGCAGCCCGAGGATCGGGTGTCCCCGACTGCCCGGGCATAGCCCGCCCCACCCCTCGTCCCCCCTCGCCCCCACCCCCTCGCCCCGCCCCGCGAATCGGGGTCACCGCGGCAGGGTGTCGTCGGTGCAAGCCGCGTGACACCCTGCCGCAGTGACCCCGATCCGGAAGGCAGACGGACAGGAGGGCGGGGGCAGCGGGCGCAGGCGCCTAGGCGCGGGAGAGCTCCCGGCGCGGGCGCACCGCGACGTCGGTGATCTGCACGTCGACCGGCGCATCGACGACAAAGCGCACCGCTGCAGCCACCGACTCCGGCCGGATGTAGCGCGTCGCGTCGTAGGCGTCGCCTGGGATCATCCCGCGCAGCATCGGCGTATCGGTCTGCCCGGGGGCGACGGTGGCGACACGCAGCCGGTGCGGTTCCTCGTCGATGCGCAGCACGTCGGCGAGGCCCCGCAGTGCATGCTTGCTCGCCGTGTACACGGCGCTTCCCGGGGCCGGCCGGGTGCCAGCGCCGGAGCCGATAAACACCACCGTGCCCGTGCGGTCGCGCAGCAGCGGCAGCGTCAACCGGGTGAGCTCGGCCGGCGCGGTCACATTCACCGCGAAGTGCTCGGCCCAATCATGCACCGAGGCGGCCTCCACGCTCAGTCCCCGCAGGATCGCCGCCGCGTGGACGAGCACGTCGAGTCGGTCGAGCGTGGCGACGCGGGCAGCGACCGCGGCCGCGTCGGTCAGCTCGAGCTGCCAGGCGACAGCGCCGGTCTCAGCGGCGACGGTCGCAAGCCGTTCGGGATCCCGGCCGACCGCGATCACCCGGTGCGTGCGCGCGAGCTCGCGCACGATCTCCTTTCCCATGCCACTGCTGGCTCCGGTGACGAGCGCGATCGGGGTCGTGTCTGTCATGGGGCTCCTGTCGGTCGACGGACTCGGCCAGGCGGCCAGTCCTCTCCAGTGTCTCGCGGGTGCTCAGCGTCCCACACCATTGCCCCCGGCCCGTCACCCTGAGTGTTTCACCCCGGCGTGGGGGTGTACGGTGCGCAGTCGGGGTGAGTGGTCGGCGTATACCGCTTTCCCCTGCAGCTGACAACTGAGTGTCGAGTGCGCGGCTAGGCTCGGCAGGACTGCCACGGTTGAGCCCAACGGCCCGGGTCCGAGGGTGCCGCGGCTGAGTTCAGGGCGGCACCGAGCGGATGGCGCCCGGGAAGGTGGCTGTCGATGACGCCGTTGCCCGCTGGCGCGCCCGATGTGCTTGACGCGCTCGGTGGGAGCGATCCCGGCAGCCCCATTCGCGCACTGCGCGCCGAGTATCCGCGTGCCCGCGAAGCGGTGCAGGAGTATCTTGGGGCCGTGCTTGGTGCGCCGGAATCGGGAGCATTCGCGCACCGCGACCGGGTCGCTATCGCGCTGTTTGTGTCGCTGCTGCACGGATTCCCGCGCGCAGTAAAACTGTATTCCGAGCAGCTCGGGCGGTTGGCGCCCGATTGGGTTGCTCCGCTTCGCGGTGCGAGCGTGTCGGCGCAGCGGCGCGGGCCGGCCGGAGCGTTTCGGGAGCCATCGCTTCGCCGTGAGAGCCGCCGGTTGGAGCGGTGGCACCCGAGCGCCGCGGTGACCATGCGACTCGGTGCTCGGCTGAGCGCGGGGCTCGCGTACGCGCACGCGCTCGTGTTCCGGCCGCGCGAGTCGGCTCCGCCTGCGCTCGCGCGGTTGGGCGCTGCGGGCTGGGGCGCCAACGAGATCGTCTCGCTGACACACCTTGTCGCCTACCTCACCTTCCAGTTGCGCGCTGCCTGGGGATTGCGGACGCTGACGACGGTGACGCCCGGCCTTGCTGGCCCGGGCACGGATGACTTCTGCATTCCACCGAACAACCGAGCCTGCACCGAGCGGCGGCGCGGCAGGGCGGCCGCAGCGGGGACCGCAGTCCCACCGCCGTGGTCGGCTGAGTCGGGCGTGGGGGTCTCCTGCAGGACCAGCAGCGGTGACGCGGAAGCCCCGGTGGTGCACGAGTACTCGGACCTTGCCCGCCCGCGTGGGTTTACGCAGGAGCCGCTCGGTTGGGTGCCCTGGCTTGACCCTGGCGCTGCGAATGATGCAGCAGATGCTCGGCAGAAAGCTGCGGTGCGGAGTGACCCGTTTCAGCGACTTCTCGCGCGGGATCCCGGTGCGCTGCGCGCTCGGGTGAGCGTCGAGCGCGAGGCGGTCGCGCCAGCGGGTGGGGACGGCCTCGGAGGTGTCTCTCGGGTCGAGCGGGAGCTCGCCGCACTGACCGTTGCGCGGGTGAACGGCAGCGTCTTCGATGCCGCGCATCACGCGGTTGTCGCGGGCCGCGCGCCTGGGCGTGCCGCCGACGTGCAGAGCCTGCTCGACAGCGGAGCGCTGGCGCCGCAGCCCGATCCGGGCTGGCAGGCAGTGACCCGGGTTGCGGTGGCGTTGACGGAGACGCCGCTCGCGCTCGGCGGCGATCACGTGCTCGAGCTCAAGGCTGCCGGAGTCAGCGTGCTCGGGATCGTCGACATCGTACACAGCGTCGCGTACGCGAACGGGACGAATCGTCTCCGGCTCGCGCTTGGGGAGCCGGTGCTTGTGCGGCAGGGGGAGTGACCGCGTGTCGACGAGAGACGTTCACCGCGTTCAGTTCGCGGGGTGGTTCTCCAGCGGTGTGTGCAGGTGCAGGCGCTCGCCGACCGTATTGAAGATGCTGATCACCTCTGCCGGTTTCGCGCCGGCCGCGCGGATGCGGTGGGGGGTCATGGTGTCGAACTCCGCGGCCTCGCCCTGACCGAGCTCGAGTACCTGCTCGCCGAGTTCGAGGGTGAGGCGTCCCGAGAGCACGTACACCCATTCCGAGCCCTCGTGCACCTGAGCCGCGCGCACGGGTGCGTCCGGGGAGTACGTGATCTTGAATGCGCGCACGGCCGACGCCTCGCGGGTGAGCGGGGCGACCGTCATCCCACCGCGGGAGACCGCGCCGCGGCGCACGCGCGGATCGCGGTCACGGGGTGCGAGGAGATCGTCGACGCGGATCCCGAGCTCGCGGGTGAGGGGGAGGAGCAGCTCGAGGCTGGCCTGGCGCTTCCCGGATTCGAGGCGGGAGAGGGTGCTGACGGAGATCCCTGCCAGGCCAGCGAGATCCACGAGCGTGAGGCCGCGTTCGCGACGGGCCGCGCGCAGCCGAACGCCGACTTCTGCCAACTCTTCCATGATCCACCTCTTTGCCAATAGTGCAAGACGGATTGCCAGTATCGCACGGAGCGGGCACGATGGGCGCATGACTGAACACACCAGCGATGCACATGCCAGCTACGACGCGGTGATCCTCGGGGGCGGGGCCGCCGGCCTGAGCGCCGCGCAAACGCTCGGCCGGTCGCTGCGCTCGACCCTCGTGATCGACGGTGGGCTGCCGCGCAACCGCTTCGCCGCGCACATGCACAACGTGCTCGGGCACGACGGAACGCCGCCGCAGGAGCTGCTCGCGCGCGGCCGCGCGGAGGCGGAAGCCTACGGGGTCGAGTTCGCCGCTGGCGAGGTGACCGCGGTGCGGGAAGGCGCAGCCGGCGTGATCGTCGAGGCCAGCGTCGCGGGCGAGCCGCGCACCGTGACCGCGCGTGCTCTGCTGCTCGCGGCCGGCGCGGACGATGAGCTGCCCGAGGTGCCCGGGCTCGCCGATCACTGGGGTGGCACGGTGCTGCACTGCCCGTACTGCCACGGGTGGGAGGTGCGTGGCGGGCGGCTCGGGGTACTCACGACCTCGCCGGCCTCGATCCATCAGGCGCTGCTGGCGCGGCAGTGGAGCGACCGGGTGACCGTGTTCGCCGCCGGGCTCGGGGAGCTCGAACCCGGGATCGAGCGCCGCCTGCGCTCGCGCGGCGTGGAGATCGTGCATGAGCCGGTGGTCGAGGTGCTCGGCGAGGCGGCGGGCATCACCGGCGTGCGCACGGACGACGGGCGCGTGCACCCGCTCGACGCGATGCTCACGGCGAGCACGGTGCGGCCACGCGATGCCGCGGTTGCGCCGCTCGCGCTCGAGCGTGCGGAGACTCCCGTCGGGAGCTTCATCGCCGTCGACCCGATGGGCCGCACGAGCCATCCGCGCGTGTGGGCCGCGGGGAACGTCGTCGCGCCGATGGCCACCGTGCCGGTCGCGATGGGCGCCGCTGCGATGGCGGGCGGGGCAATGAACTGGGCGCTCGTTGAGGAGGACTTCGTGACAGTCTCTATGGAAAACTGATGCGTTGACGTAGCATATGCCCCAAGCATCACCAGGGTGGGCTTGGTGAGTCTGTACAAAGGGGTATGGCTTATGCGTGAGGAAATGCATGGTGTGGGGAACACCGCGGAGACGAAGCGCACGGGGTGGACGCGCGCGCGAGCGGTGCTCGCCGGCGGCCTCGTGCTCGGCGTCGGAACCGCCGTGACGCTCGCCGCGTGGACGGACACGGAGTGGGTGCGCGGCGTGTTCGGCAGCGGCAGCTTCGGCATCGAAGGCTCGGCGGACGGCACAGCGTTCTCGGATCACCCGGTCACGGGCGCGCCGGATACTCTGACCTTCCAGATGAACGCCGACGCGCTCGCGCCGGGGGATGCGGTGTACGCGGGCTACGCCGTCCAGCTGATCGCCGGCGCGACGCACGCCGCGAACGTGACGCTCACCACAGATACGAGCGACGCGATCACGGGCACGAGCGCCAGCTTCGTGTACACCACGGCGGCGGGGTGCTCCGCGAGCGCGTTCACGACGGGAACTGACGCGAACGTCACGAGCTTCACGCTCGCGACCCCCGAGACGCCGGCGTTCCTGTGCTTCCAGATCACCGCCGACGACACGCTCCCGCAGGGCGCGTCCGGTGAGATCGTCTGGACCTTCACCGCGGAATCCGGCGACCCCGTGTAGCGCCGATCATGCGTGGGAACGCGAGGTCGACCGCGCGTGCGCACGCGGCGCCGCGCGGCCAATGGTTCACGCGTGCGCGAGCCGTGCTCGCCGGGGCGCTCGTGCTCGGGGTGGGTGGCTCGCTGACGCTCGCGGCCTGGACCGACACGGAGACCGTGCAGGCGAGCTTCGCGGCGAGCGTGTTCGGCATCGAGGGATCGAGCGACGGCACAAACTTCAGCGAACACCCGGCTGGGGGCCCGGCGACGCTGAGCTTCACGGTCACCCCGACCGCGATGTCCCCCGACACGACGAGCTACGCGAGTTTCACCGTGCGCACCACGTCGGCGACCACGGTGCCTGGCTCGCTGGCGCTGAGCGGCGCGGTCGTGGGCGGCTCGGGGCTCGGCGGCTACCTGCGGTACGGGGTCGTGGTGCTCACGGGGAACACCGCCTGCAATGCCGGTGCGTTCGCGCCGGGGGTGGGGACGACCGTGGTGCCGCAGTGGAGCCAGCTCGCCACCGCCGGCCAGGGAACGCAGCCGCTCGCGGCCGGCGGGTCGGCGCCCGTGCGCTACTGCTTCGCGGTCACGCTCCCCGCGGGCACCGCGAACGCCGCACAAGGGCTCACCGCGTCCGCAACATGGACGTTCACCGCCGCATCAACGTCCTAGCGCCGAGAGAGGAGGACACCGTGACACGTGTGGGCGGCAGGCGCGCCGGCGCTGCGGTCGGCAACGCGCTGCTCAACGTCGCCGCGCTCGGCGGCATCGTCTGCATCGTGCTGGTCGCGCTCTCGGGGCTGTTCGGGATCTCGCTCATCATGTTCAAAACCGGGTCAATGTCGCCGGGGATCCCTGCGGGATCGCTCGCGGTGGTGCGTGAGATCCCCGCGCGCGCGATCACGGTGGGCGACGTGGTCACCGTCGATCGGGCGGGGACACTGCCCGTGACGCACCGCGTCACCTCGGTGTCCGGCGAGGGGGCGAGCCGCACGATTACGATGCGCGGCGACGCGAACGACGTCGACGATCCAGCACCGTATGTGGTCTCGGAGGTGCGGCAGGTCCTTGCGGCGGTGCCCGGGCTCGCGCACGTGGTCATGTGGTTCTCGCACCCCGCGGTGCTCGGCGCACTCACGATCGCGTCGGCGGCGCTCGTCACCTGGGCGTTCTGGCCGCGGGAGCCGCGGGGTCCGAGGGAGCCGCAGTCCCGCGAGCCGCTGCGCCAACGCGGGCGGCACACCGCCGGTGCGGTGGTGCTCGTCGCGCTGTGCCTCGGCGCGGCCTGGGGCGTCGGGGCACCGGGCAGCGCGCCGGCAGCCGCTGCTTCATTGCGCAGCGATCCCGCGCTGGTGGCTGGCGAGCGGCGTGCAGTGACGCAGGGCGCCACCCTCCGGCTGACGTCGCTGGGCGATGCTGCAGCAATGCGCGCCATGCGGCCGGGCATCCCGGTGGACTGGCAAGTGGGGGTGGCGTTCACCGCGGCCGCGCCCGGTGACGTCGACGTCGCGCTGCTCGCAACGGGGGATCCGGAACTCGGGCTCGAGGTGGGCGTGCGCTCGTGCACCGTGCCATGGGTGAACGGTGCGTGCCCAGGCACCGAGCGTGCGGTGCTCCCGGCCGGGCCGCTCGATCTCTCGGGAGCTGCGATCCAACTCGGCACGCTCCATGATCGAGGCGAGCGCTGGTTCCTCGTGACCGGGGCCATCCCCGCAGGTGGGGCGGGGCTCGTGGAACTCGCGGTGCGCGCGGTCGGGCAGGAGGAAACCGCTGAGGTGGGGCCCGGGCAGGGCGGAATGTGGGAGGCTTCCCCTGCGTCGCCGGAGCTGCCCGTGACCGGCGGCTCTGCGGGGTGGGTGCTCGCGCTCGGTGCCGTCGTCGCGGGGCTCGGATGTGCGGGACTCGCAACCGCCGCGCGGGGGAGGCTCGCGCGGTGAGGGCGCGACGCGACGGGGAACGCTGCGCGCGCCGCGCGCTCGCCGCGTCCGTGGCGGGTGCCGCGATCCTGGTCGTCGGGGTGGTTCCCGCGTCGCTCACCGAGGCGAGCTGGGCAGACACGGAGGCGGCCGCCGCCTCCTTCGTGGCGCTGACCGTGCCCACCCCGCAACCGCTCACGGTGAAGTGCGCGTTCAACCCCGGCCTCCTGGGCGCGGCCCCGAAGATTACCGTGGACTGGCGGGTGCCGGCCGGCACGACCGGCTACACGATGGCGAGCGCCGAGTACGGCTACCTCGCGCAGGGCGGCCTCACGCCGCTCACCGCAGCGCTCCTCGGCAGCGTCACCGTCTCCGGCACGACGAGCGCCGCAAAGACCGAGTTCAACCTGGGGCTGCTCGGTGGCCTCCTCGGCGGGGGCGCGTCCGTTGCAGTGCGCCTCACCGGCCCAGGGGGCTGGAAGTCCGCGTGGCTGGTCGCCACCGGGACGAGCGGGCTCGCCGGCACGAACGCTGACTGCACCTGGAGTACGGTGGCCGCGAGTTAGGGCACTGGAGCCCGTGCTGAGCGGCGCGGGATCCGGGGCGGGGACACGGCAGGGCCCCTGCGGCGGAACATCACGTTCCGCCACAGGGGCCCTGCCGTATGTGGACGGCGCGGCGCACGAAGCGCCAGCGCCCCAGCGTCCGGGCACCCTATGCGGCTGCGCGCTCCGCCATCTCGACGACGTTTTTCAGGAGCAGCGCGCGGGTCATGGGGCCGACGCCACCCGGGTTGGGGGAGACCCAGCCCGCAACGTCAGCAACCGCGGGATCGACGTCGCCCACCACGCGGCTCTTGCCGGTCTCGGGGTCGGTTTTGCGCGAGACCCCAACGTCGAGCACGATGGCGCCCGGCTTGACGTCCTCGGCGCGCACGATGCCCTCAACGCCGGCGGCGGCGACGATCACGTCGGCACGGCGCAGCTCAGCGGACAGATCCTGCGTTCCGGTGTGGGTGAGCGTCACCGTCGCGTTGAACTCGCGGCGCGTCAGCAGCGGCCCAATCGGGCGCCCCACCGTCACACCGCGGCCAACCACGACCACGTGCTTGCCCGCCCACGACAGGCCGTTGCGCTCCACCAGCTCGATGACACCGCGCGGTGTGCACGGCAGCGGCGAGGTGATCTCGGTGTTCGCGTTGAGCACGAGCCGCCCCAGGTTGGTGGGGTGCAGCCCATCGGCGTCCTTCGCCGGATCGATGCACTCAAGGATGCGATCCGTGTCGATGTGCTTCGGCAGCGGCAGCTGGACGATGTAGCCCGTGCACGCGGGATCCGCGTTGAGCTCGGCGAGCACCGCCTCAAGCTCCTCCTGCGACACCGACTCGGGCAGCTCGCGCTTGATCGACGCGATGCCGACCTCGGCGCAGTCGCGGTGCTTCCCCGCGACGTACCACTGCGATCCCGGATCCTCGCCGACGAGCACGGTCGCGAGACCGGGCACGATGCCGCGCCCGGCAAGCGCGGCGACGCGCTCGGTGAGCTCGGCCTTGATGTCGGCCGCGGCCTGCGTGCCGTTCAGGCGCTGTGCGCCGGTGGACTCAGCCACCGGGCTCACCACTCCTCGAGGCCGGGGTACAGCGGGAAGGCCTCGGCGAGCGCCGTGACGCGCGCGCGCAGCGCCTCGATGTCGCCGGCCTGCTGCAGGGTCAGCGCGATGATGTCGGAAACCTCGGCGAACTCGACGTCGCCAAAGCCGCGGGTCGCGAGCGCCGGCGTGCCGATGCGCAGGCCGCTCGTCACCATCGGCGGGCGCGGATCGAACGGCACCGAGTTGCGGTTCACCGTGATGCCGACCGCGTGCAGCGCGTCCTCGGCCTGCTGGCCGTCGAGCTGCGAGTGGCGCAGGTCAGCGAGCACCAGGTGCACGTCGGTGCCGCCCGTGAGCACGTCAACACCGGCGGCCTTCGACGCCTCGGTGGTGAGCGCCGACGCGAGGAGCTTCGCGCCCGAGAGCGTGCGCGCCTGGCGGTCGGCGAACTCCTCGGTAGCCGCGAGCTTGAACGCGGTCGCCTTCGCCGCGATCACGTGCATGAGCGGGCCGCCCTGCTGGCCGGGGAACACGTTCGAGTTGATCTTCTTATAGAGATCCAGATCGTTCGTGAGGATGAAACCCGAGCGGGGGCCGCCGATGGTCTTGTGCACGGTCGAGGAAACGACGTGCGCGTGCGGCACCGGGTTCGGGTACAGGCCAGCGGCCACGAGGCCAGCGAAGTGCGCCATGTCGACCCAGAGCGTCGCGCCCACCTCGTCGGCGATCGCGCGGAACGCCGCGAAGTCGAGCGTGCGCGGGTACGCCGACCAGCCGGCGATGATGACCTTGGGCTTCACCTCGAGTGCCTTCGCCCGCACGACGTCCATGTCGATCAGGAACGTCTCGGGATCGACGCCGTACGAGGCGACGTTGTAGAGCTTGCCGGAGAAGTTGAGCTTCATGCCGTGGGTGAGGTGCCCACCGTGCGAGAGCTCCAGGCCGAGGATCGTGTCGCCCGGCTCCGCGATCGCGGAGAGCACCGCGGCGTTCGCCGATGCGCCCGAGTGGGGCTGGACGTTCGCGTACGCGGCGCCGAACAGCGACTTCGCGCGATCCCGAGCGAGATCCTCCGCGATGTCGACGTACTCGCAGCCACCGTAGTAGCGGCGCCCCGGGTAGCCCTCGGCGTACTTGTTGGTGAGGACGGAGCCCTGCGCCTCGAGCACCGCGCGCGGAACGAAGTTCTCGCTGGCGATCATCTCGAGCGTGCCGCGCTGGCGGCCGAGCTCGTTCTTGAGGACCTCGGCGATTTCGGGATCGACGACCTCAAGCGGCTCGTTGAAGAAAGCTGACTGGGTGGACATGGTGCGCTCCTCAGGTGTTCGCTCCGCGCGGGCGGAATCGGGATCGGAATCAAGACCCAGGCGAGCGGCCATTCCGTGAAGAGGTGTCGTTCCCCGATGGTGGACCATCTGTACGCCAGTCACGACCAGATCAGCATACCAGCGCGGGGTCGCGGAGCGCCGCAAAGTTACAGCCACGCGCCGAGTGCCCGAAGCCCCTCGTCGCCGTGCACGCCGCCGGCGATGGCCGGCACCTCTGAGAGCGGCACCCCGGGGAGCTCGGCGCGGAGCGCGCGCAGCGCGGCTCCATACTCCGCGTCCGACGGGCGGCCCGCCTCGCCCGCGGCCTCCGACGCGAGCCGGTTCAGCACCACCCCGCCCACCGCGACCCCGATGCGGCGAAGCTCGGCGGCCAGCTCGCGGCTCTCCACGAGCGGGATCCGCTCGGCGGTGGTCACGAGCACGAAGCGCGCGCGCTCGGCGTCCCCGAGCACCGCGGCGAGCTCCGCGAAGCGATCGCGCCGGTGCGTGAGCACGCGTTCGAGCGCGCGATCGCGATCCGGCACGCCAGCTGCGGCGCCGTCCGCGTCGATCCCGCGCAGCGCCCCGGCGAAGCGGTCGGCGCGCGTCCGCCGATCGAGCAGCCCCTCGCTCCACGCGAGCAGTCGGCGCGGCAGGGAGAGCAGCCGGAGCGTGTGCCCGGTCGGGGCCGTGTCGAACACGGTGAGGTCGAAGTCACCGCGGCCGCGCGCCACCGCGTCGGCCACCCGCTCAAGTGTCGCCGCCTCATGGCTCCCCGGGGCGTCGCGCGCGAGCGCGAGGTGCTGCTCGGCCTGCGCGTGCATCTCCGCCGGCAGCATGCGCCGCACCGTCCCCGCGACGGCGGCGAGGTGCCGCTCGGTTGTCGCCGCAGCATCGATCTCCACACCGTCGACCCGGCCGCTGGATCCCAGCGGCGCGGTCCAGAGGCGCGTCCCAGGATCGCCGACCGCGCACCCCCAGACGTGGCCGAGATTGTGCGCGGGATCGGTGGAGACGAGCTGCACGCGCTGCCCACGCTCGGCCGCGGCGCGGGCGAGGGCCGACGCGATCGTGGTCTTCCCGACCCCACCCTTACCACCGACGAACACCACCGGCGTGCCCGTGAGCGCCGTCAGCAGCACGCGAACTGGTCCAGGGGCGAGCGCGGCATCCCCATGCGACGATGCCAGGCGTGGAACTCGGGCAGGAGGTGCGGCATCAGCTCGATCGTGTAGTACGCGACCGGGTCCGGCACCCCGAGCGTCTCGCCGAGCACGAGCAGCGTGAACAGGTCCTCCTCGTCGCGCTTCGCGCGGGCGAACGTGCGGCGGTAGGGCGCGACGGCGAGCTCGCGCGCGCCGGCCAGCAGCGATCCCCACCGGCCCACTAGCTGGCCTCCCGCACCGCGGCCTGCACCTCATCCGCGTCGGGGGCCTCGGCCGGCTCCCGCATCGCGCGCCGCATCGCAATGATGACCTCGACCGCCACCCACACGCTCGCCACAATGATGATGAGATCGATGCCGAAGAGCAGCCAGTCGGGATCACCCGGCGTCGTGAAGGTCGACAGCTGCGCGATCGCCGCCCAGAACGCCATCGCGAATACAAGGATGAGCGGGATCAGCGCCGGCCACGGGTTCCGCCGCTTTCGCAGCAGGATCACGGCCACGATCCCGAGCGTGAGCGAAGCGAGCAGCTGGTTCGTCGTGCCGAACAGCGGCCAGATCCGCAGCCCGCCCTCGCCGTCGGCACCCTGTGAGAACGTCAGCCCGAGGCCGACCACCAGCACCACGAGCGTCGCGGGGAAGCGCGAGATGCGGATCTTCAAGCCGTCGCCGATCTCCTGCACCACGAAGCGGAGCAAACGCATGCCGGTGTCCATCGTGGTCGCGGCGAAGAGCACGGCCATCGTGGCCAGCACGGTCGAGCTGAGCGAGGCGGGCAGACCGATGCCCTGCTGCATCAGAATCCCGCCGCCCTCGACGAACGCGCCGACGCCACCGGCCCCGAACTCGCTGTACACGCTCTCCCACTCGGCCGCCGTGCGGAAGCCGGCCGTCACCGCGAGGATCGTGCCGAGGGAGAGCAGCCCCTCGCCGACCGCCCCGAAGTATCCGACGAATCTCGCGTCGGGTTCGCGGTCGAGCTGCTTCGAGGTCGTGCCGGAAGCGACGGTGCCGTGGAACCCGGAGATCGCGCCGCACGCGATCGTCACAAAGAGGAGCGGGACGAGGCTGGGCGTGCCAGGCGGCGTCGCGGTGTTGACCGCCGGGGCGACGAGGTCATGCCCGGTACCGAGAAACAGCGTGCCGACGAGCACAGCGCTGTAGAGCAGGATCAGGCCGACGAACAACTGCACGCCGTTGATGTAGTCGCGCGGCTGGAGCAACACCCAGACCGGCAGCAGCGAGGCGATCCCGCCGTAGATGAAGAGCGCGACGATCCAGAACGCCGCGGGGCTCATGCCCAGCGTCGTTTCCGGCAGCACCACGGGCACCCGGTCGCCCAGCACGATGAGGCCGTACAGGGAGACCACGCCGACAATCGTGATCGGGATCAGCGGCCACTTCAGTCGGTACACCGCGATCCCGACCAGCAGCGCGACGACGATGGCGCCCCAGGTGGGGATCACCGCGGAGGGCGTGCTGATCAGCAGCCCGGTGATCACCACGGCGAACGCCGCGATCACCATGAGCAGCAGCAGGAAGATCACCACGAGAAACAGTGCGGAGCCGCGCTTGCCGATGTAGCGGGAGGACAGCGCCCCGATCGAGCGCCCCTTGTTGCGCACGGACGCCCAGAGCGCCCCGAGGTCGTGCATCCCGGCGAAGAACACCGTGCCGATCGTGACCCACAGGAAGGCAGGCAGCCACCCCCAGATCACCGCGATTGCTGGTCCGACGATGGGCGCCGCGCCCGCGACCGAGGTGAAGTGGTGCCCCCAGAGAATGAATTTGTTCGTCGGCACGTAGTCGACGTCGTCCTCAAGCTCGTGAGCCGGGGTGGTGAACTTCTCGTCGAGCTGATAGACGCGTTTGGCGAGGTAGCGCGAGTAGAAGATGTAGCCGAGCGCGAAAATGGCGAGGCCGAGAATCATGAGCAGCACGGGATTCATTGGGGGCCCTTTCGTGTGTGCGGCGCAGTGCCGCGGGGATCCCCCACTGCGTGCAGGCTACTGCGATCCGCTGGCGAATCCGAGCACTGATACGCTTTCGAAATCTCCCGCCCGGGTTCCGCACCGTCGGGCCGCAGGCCCGCGGGGCGTCACGCCAGCCGGGAGTGGAATAGAATTGGCCGGATGAACACGACCGCCACTTCCACGCTCGACACCCAGTGGGTGCTCACCCTCTCCTGCATCGATGGCCCCGGGATCGTCCACGCCATCAGTGGCGCGATCGTGGCGGCCGGCGGCAACATCGCGGAGAGCCAGCAGTTCGCGTCAGCAGACACCGGCCGCTTCTTCATGCGGCTCCAGGTCGAGGCGGTGGCGCAGCCGGACACGTTCAACGAGCGGTTCACGAGCGCGCTCGCCCCGGTGACCGAGCGCTACCACATGACCTGGCGGCTCGATCAGGTGGGCCGACCCGTGCGCACGCTCATCCTGGCGTCAACGGCGACGCACTGCGTCAACGACCTGCTCTACCGCCAGCGCGGCGGGCAGCTGCCCATCGAGGTGCCGCTCATCCTCTCGAACCACGAGACCGTGCGCGACATCGCCGAATTCTACGACGTGCCGTTCGAGCACCGCGCCATCGCGTCGCCCGAGGAGCGTGACGCGTTCGAGGCCCGCGTGCTGGAGGCGGTCGCGGAGCACGACATCGAGCTCGTGGTGCTGGCGCGCTACATGCAGATCCTCTCGCCGGGGCTGTGCGAGGCGCTCGCAGGCCGCGCGATCAACATTCACCACTCCTTCCTCCCCGGCTTCAAGGGGGCGAACCCCTACAAGCAGGCGCACCAGCGCGGCGTGAAGCTGATCGGGGCGACAGCGCACTTCGTGACGACCGACCTCGACGAGGGCCCGATCATCGAGCAGGACGTGGTGCGCGTCGACCACTCGTACTCGCCGCGCGAGCTCGTGCAGCTCGGGCAGGACGAGGAGGCGCGCGTGCTGCGCCGCGCCGTTGGCTGGTTCGCGGAGAACCGCATCCTCGCGGACGGCGACCGCACGATCATCTTCCGCTAGATACTCGGACGCTGCGCTGCCCCGAGGCCTTCGGCCCGGAGCAGCGCAGCGGGCGGTGCTGCCCTGCCTAGAGGAGCTCGCGGTGCCGCTCGCGCAGCTCCTCGACCGCGCGATCCAGCGCCGGGTCATCGCCGCGGGCGAGCCCCGCGTACTGCAGCACGACGCCGTCCTCCTGCTGCACGGCCTTCACCCACATGCGGCGGCGCGGCACGAAGAGCGACCACATCAGGCCGCCAAGGCCGGCGAGCGCGAAGAGCAGGATCCAGATCTGCGCAGGGTTCTGCATCACGTCGAACGCGGCGTAGCGCGGCACCTCCTCGAGCGTGATCGTGCCCATCCCGTTCGGCAGGTCGACGGTGTCGCCCGGCGTGAGCGACAGCGAATCCTTGTCGACCGCGCGGCCCGTCAGCTGCTCCATGTTGGTGGTGTCGAGCACGTACACCGACTGCGGCACCTGGCCGTCGATGCCGAGATCGCCCGTGAACACGTCGAGCGTGAGCACCGGGTTCTCAAGGTCGGGGTAGTTGGAGGTGAACGCGCCGGTGTCGAGTTCGGCCTGCGTCGGGTAGAAGAAGCCGCGGAGACCGAGCTGCGTCCCCTCGCCGTCCGGCGTCGAGATACCGAACGGTACCTTCACGACACCCAGGGAGGTCATATTCGTGTCCTGCGGGATGAACGGCATCGACTCCCGGTACACGACCTCGCCGGCGGCGTTCTTGATCGTGATGAGCGGCGCGTAGCCGTTCGAGATCAGGTAGATGGGGGAGCCGTGCACGCGGAGCGGGTGGTTCACCCGGATCGTGTGCTCCTCCTCCGTCTTCCCGTCGGCGCTGATGAGCGTCATGTCGGCGAGGTAGTCCTTCACCTGCCCGAGGGCGTCAATGTTGCCGTCCTCCGGGGTCATGTAGCTCACGTCGAGGGAGTTGAGTCGCAGGCTGAACGGCTCAAGGCTTCCCGTGTCGAACGCCTGGCCGGAGTTCACGGTGTCGTAGTCGATGAGCTGGTTGACCATCGTCTCGCCCTCGACGAGCACCTTCTGCCCGTTGAACGTCAGCGCCGCGCCGATGCCGACGCTGATGAGCACGCCGAGCATGGCGACGTGGAACAGCAGGTTGCCGGTCTCGCGCAGGTAGCCGCGCTCCGCGGAGACCGACACCTCGGTGACGCCGCGCCGCGTCACCTCCTGCGTCTCCACGCGGTACCGCTGCTGCTTCAGGAGCTGCGCTGCTGCGGCGACGGCGCGCTCGCTGAACTCGGCGCGCTCCGCGGGGCTCGCGTCGGGGTTCGAGACGCGTACCTCGGAGAAGCCGGCCATGCGGTTCAGCCGGGCCGGGGTTTTCGGCGGCGTGCCGCGCCAGGCCTTCCAATGGTGCGCGAGGCGCGGCAGTACGCAGCCGATCAGGGAGATGAAGAGCAGCAGGTAGATCGCCGAGAACCAGACGGAGCTGTACACGTCGAATGCCTGGATGGGGAAGGCATCGAGGATCTTGAACAGCGTCGGGTGATCCTGCTCGTACTGGACCACGCCGTTCGGGTCGGCGGAGCGCTGCGGCACGAGCGAACCAGGGATCGCGGCCACCGCGAGCAGCAGGAGCAGGATCAGGGCCACGCGCATGCTGGTGAGCTGGCGCCAGAACCAGCGGCCCCAGCCCTTCAGCCCGAGCTCGGGGGACTCTGCGCGGAGCGATCCGCCCCCGCCGGTGCCGTCGTCGTAATCAGAGGGGCGTGACATAGCCGCCGATCACCGCCTGCAGTGCAAACATCATCTTGCTCCAGAGCCCGGTCACCATGAGGAGACCGATGAGGATCAGCAGTCCGCCGCCGATCAGGTTCACGGCACGGATGTGCCGCTTGAAGAAGGTCATGGTCTGGGTCATCCAACCGAAGCCGAACGCGGCGAGCACGAACGGCAGCCCGAGTCCCAGGCAGTACATGAGCGCGAGCACCACGGAGCGGGCCACCGATCCCTGCTGAAGGCTGAGCCCCATGATGACGGTGAGCGTCGGCCCCATGCATGGCGTCCAGCCGATGGCGAACACCGCGCCGAGCACTGGCGCCCCGGCGAGGCCGAGCTTGGGCTTGAGCTTCAGCTTGCGGGTGTTCTGCGCGCGCGTGAAGAGTCCCATGAACACGAGCCCCATGACGATGACGAACACGCCCATGACGCGGGTGATGATGGGCTCCCACTCGATCAGCCAGACGCCGACGGAGCCGGCCGCCGCGAGGAACGCGACGAGGACCGCGGTGAACCCCGCAACGAACAGTACCGAGCCGAGCACCAGACGGCGCCGGTTCGGCGCTTCCCCCGGCGCGGCGCCGGCGCTCGCGCTCGCGTAGGCGAGGTAGCCGGGCACGAGGGGGAGGATGCAGGGCGACAGGAACGAGACGAGCCCGGCCGCGATCGCGATGAGCGAGGCGGCGAGCAGTTGCCCGTCCGCGACGATCTCGAAAATGCCCACGCGCGGCTACTGCTCGCCGGCCGGGGAGTTCTCGCTGTCCCCCGCAGTGGCTGGCGCATCGCCCTCGGCGAGGGTCTCCTCGATGAGGGTGCGCAGCTGCGATTCTCCGGCGAGCATACCGAGCACGCGGTGCGCGACCCTGCCCTCGCGGTCCAGGATCAGGGTGGTCGGGACGGCGTTCAGCGGCACCTGGCCGGCGAACGCGCGCTGCACGGCGCGGCCGCCCGGCATGTCCATGATCGAGGGGTACTCGACGGCGAACTCCTTGGCGAACTGCTGCGCCTGCTCGGCCTGATCGCGCGTGTTCACACCGAGGAAGGCGACGCCCTGTGTGCTGAACTCGTCGTACGCGGCCACCAGGTCGGGGGCCTCGGCGCGGCACGGCGGGCAGCCCGCGTACCAGAAGTTGACCACGGTGACCTGGCCGGTGAGGTCATCGGAGCTCAGCTCCTCGCCGTGCTCGGTCTCGCCGGAGAACACGACGGGATCGGTGCGCTCTGCCGGTGCAAAGCTCGCCGAGGTACCGTCGCCGGAGACGTAGCCTTTGTCGCTGCCCTCCTCCCACTGCTTCGAGAGATCGCTACCGCCCCCGCTGCTGCACGCGGACAGCGCGAGCGCTGCGCTCAGCGCGAGGGCCGCGACGGCCCAGGTCTTCCTGCGGATCATACGGCCCCCACATCAACGGCGTCGTCGAGCAGGCCGGCGGCCGGGGTGCGGTAGTCGACCTCGAACCAGCGCTCGCCGCGCTTCTCAAAACTCGTGATGCTCGACAGCTCGCAGCGCCGCGAGGCCGGGTTGTGGAAGAGGGGCTTGCCCGCGATGTCGAGGTGCGCCATCCAGATCGGTGACTGGTGAGACACCATCACGATGTCGCCGCCCCGCGTGCTCGCCCAGGCGTCGTCCATCGCCTGCCGCACGCGCGCGGCCACCTGGCGGTAGGGCTCGCCCCAGCTCGGCCGGAACGGGTTCCAGAACTTGTGCCAGTAGCGCGCCTGCTTGAAGGCGGCATCCGGGCCGGAGTTCACCTTGCCCTCGAAGAAGTTCGTCGGCTCGATGATGCCCTCTTCGGTGACGATCTCGAGGCCGAAGGTGCTCGCGATGGGGCGCGCGGACTGCTGCGCGCGCTCCAGCGGCGAGGCGTAGAGCTTCGCGATGGCGCGGTCGCTCCCCGCGAGCTCGAGCGCGGCGGCCTCCGCCATGCGGTGTCCGCGCTCTGACAGGCGGAATCCGGGAATGCGCCCGTACAGCACCAGGTCGGGGTTGTGGACCTCGCCATGGCGCACCAGGTGCAGCAGTTTGTCGCTCACGCTGACCATTGTACGTACGGCGCACCTGAGAATCCCGAGAAGATACCCCCTTGGGGTGTGGGCTGGGGATCCTGCCGCGCGCGTCGGCGCGAGCCGCGCTAGCCGCCCCGCCGCGCGAGCGGAAACGCGTACGTGAACAGGTCGAGCGTGCGCTCGCCTCCGATCCACAGCCCATCGCGCTCGGGCCGGCGCTCGTAGCCGAGCGTCTCGTAGAGCCGGTGCGCGCCGAGCATCGCCGGGCCCGTCTTCAGTACGACGGTGCGGAACCCCGCGGCCGCGGCTCGTGCCGCGACGTCGCGCATGAGCGCGGCGCCGACCCCGCGCCTCCGCGCGGCAGGAGACACCCCGAGCAGGCGCAGATCGAGCTCGTCCGCCGCGACGTCCTCGTGCAGGGGCGGGCCGCCGGCGCGGCGGGTCGTGACGCTGCCGAGCAGCGGCCCGTCGCCCTCCGCCGCGACCCACACGTCGGCGACGCGAGCGCGCACGGCTGCCGCGTGGAACGGATCGCCGCCCGCGTCGCGCTCGCCGTAGTCGTGCGCGTACGCCGCGCCGATGAGCTCATCGATCTCGGCGTACTCCCCTGGTAGCGCCGCGCGCACCGTGACGCTCACGCCGACTCCCGCACGGCGGCGGGCTGCCACCCGAGTGCCGGCCCGATGCTCGTGGCGAGCTGGTGCAGGATGTGCTTCCAGTCGTCGAGCTCGAACTCGAACGGCAGCTCGAAGAGATAGTCGTCGGCGGCCAGGAACGCCGGATCGGTGCGGATGAACTCGACGATCTCGTCGCGCGAGCCGAGCACGTCGCGGGCGATGATCGTCTTGCCGCCGTGCACCTGCTCGGTGCGCGGCGTGCGTGCCTCGGCGTACGCGCGGTACTTCGCCACCTGCTCGGGCCTCGCCCCGTCGGTCGGCACGATCACGCGCGCCACCGATGCGCGCGCCGCGTCGCCAGCCGGGTGCGCCGCGCGGAACGCGTCGATCTGCGCGCGCTGCACGCGCCCGAAGTTCGTATCGCCGGTGTCGGTCGTGCTGATGTTGCTGACGAGCCAGTTCAGCCCGGCGCGCCCCGTCCACTCGGCGGAGCGCAGGGAGCCGCCGCCGTACCAGAGCCGATCAGCAAGCCCGGGGCTGTGCGGCTCGACGCGCTCTGAGTCGATGTCGCCGCCGATGCCGGCATACGGTGGCACCTCTCGGACGCGGTCCCCGGCGAGGAGGCCGCGGAGTCGCTCGATCCGCGCATAGCCGTAGTCCTCGTCGCGCCAGCCCGCGTCGTGCACGAGGTCGTTCACCTCGTCGGCGTACCCGGGCGGGTGCACGCTCACCCCGGTGAGTACGCGGCCGCCCGAGAGCGCGTCGGCGGTACCGAGATCCTCGGCGAGCCGGAACGGGTTCTCGTGTCCGACCGGGATCACCGCGGTGCCGAGCCCGATGCGCTCGGTCTCGCGCGCCACCGCGCCGAAGAACACCGCGGGCGAGGGCAGCCCGTACTGCAGGTGCCTCGTGCGCACCCAGCCGCTGTCGAGGCCGAGCTCCTCCGCGTAGCGGAAGAGTTCGACGCCGTCGCGCAGCCCGCGGCCCGGATCGGCGCGGTCGAAGGGGACGAGGTGGATGAAGCCGAGGCTCTTGAGGGGCCGCGGTGCTGGGGTGTCGGTGGTCATTGCCGTGCTCCTTGGATGATCAGATTTGGTATTCGGGGCCGCCGCGGGCCAGGTGGTACTCGCGGAGGAACGCGCGGGCGCGCTCGCTCGCGTCCGGGCCGAAGAACGCCTCGGGAGAGGCATCGTCGACGATGCGGCCGTGCTCGAGGAACACGACGCGGTCGGCGATCTGCCGCACGAAGTGCATCTCGTGCGAGACGAGCGCCATCGTCTGCCCGGCGGCGGCGATCTCGCGGATGGTCTGCAGCACCTCTCCCACCAGCTCGGGATCGAGGGCGCTCGTCGGCTCGTCGAGCAGCAGCACGCGCGGCTCCATGGCGAGTGCACGCGCGATCCCGACCCGCTGCTGCTGGCCGCCGGAGAGCTGGGCGGGGTAGTGCCCGGCGTGCGCCGAGAGGCCGACCCGGTCCAGCTGCACCGCCGCGGCAGCCTCCGCCTCGCGGCGCGGCACGCCGCGCACGACGCGCAGTCCCTCTGCGACGTTCTCGAGCGCGGTCTTGCGTGCGAAGAGCTGGAACTGCTGGAACACCATCGCGGTGCTGCGGCGCAGCCGGAGCACATCGGCCCGGCTGGCGGCGGCCGCGTCGACCGTCACGTCGTCGACCGTCACGGTGCCGGCATCCGGCCGCTCCAGCAGGTCGAAGCACCGCAGCAGCGTGGACTTGCCGGCCCCGGACGGCCCGACGATCGCGGTGACCCCGCCCGCCGCGAGTTCGAGGTCGAGCCCGTCGAGGATCACGCGCTCGCCGTACGCCTTCGTGATCCCGCGCAGCGCGATCATGCGCGCACCTCGCTCGTTACTCGCGCGAGCTGGGCGCGCACGCGCACCGGGCGCGGTCGCTCCATCGAACGCTCGATCCAGCGCGCGGCCTGCTCGATGAGCACCGTGAGCGCCCAGTAGATGATCGCGGTCGCGAGGTACGCCTCGAAGAAGCGGTAGTCGCGCCCGCCGAGGATCTTCGCGTACGCCGTGATCTCGACGATCGACACGACGAACGCGAGGGAGGACTGCTTGAGCATGCCGATGAAGTGGTTCACGAGCGTGGGGAACGCCACAACGGCGGCGTTCGGCACGGTGACTCGCGTGAGCGTCTGCCACGGGGTCATGCCGAGTGCGTGCGCCGCCTCGATCTCGCGCGTGTCGACCGAGAGCAGCGCCGCGCGGATCGTCTCGGAGCTGTACGCCGCCTCGGTGAGCGCGAACGTGAACGCCGCGACGATGAAGGGCGAGAGCGCCATCGCGTCCCAGCTCGTGCCGAACGCGTGGTTGATGTAGAGGATCGCGATCGGCACCGCGTTCACGTTGAGCAGCAGCTGCACGAGCGGCGGGGTGCCGCGCAGATAGGAGACCAGCACGGCGCAGAGCTGGCTGAGCACGGGCACGCGCGCCAGTTTGACGAGCGCGAGCCCGAGCCCGAGCAGCGTGCCGATCACCGTCGCGACCACGCTGAGCGCGAGCGTCACCGGGATGTACGGCAGCAGATCGAGCACGTACCTCCCGATCGCGGGGAAATCGATGATGGTGTCCACAGCCTGGGCGATTCCCGCTTACTCGCCGGCGGCGAGTGCGGTCTTGGGCGACACGTCGAGGCCGTCGAAGAACTCCTCGCTCAGCTTCGTGAGCGTCCCGTCCGCAGCGAGCGTGCGCAGCGCCCCGTTCAGTTCCTCGACGACGTGGTCTACGTTGGGGGTCTGCTTCGAGATCGCGTACGCCGAGAACAGGTTCGTGCCGTACTCCTCGACGAGCCGCTCGCCGTCGAGCTGGGAGAAGTCGACGTCCACGCCCGTCGCGTAGCCGTCGTAGACCACCTTGTCGCTGAACACGAAGTCGGCGCCGCCCGTCGCGACCTTCTTGTACTGGGACTGCAGGTCGAGCTCGGTGTACTCGATCTCGATCTTCTTGTCGGGGTGCGCCTCGTTGTACGCCTCGAGGATCTTCGTGAAGTTGAGCCCAGGCTCCCCGAAGGTGCGCTTGCCCGCGAGCTCGTCGAGGGTCGTCGCGCCGGCGATGGAGGAGCCCGCGGCGTACGCGACCCCGAACTGGGCCTCGATGTACGGGTCGGAGAAGTCGTACTTCTCGCGCCGCTCCTCGGTGGCCGAGAGATTGTTCGCCACGATGTTGAAGCGGCCGGAGTCGAGCCCGGCGAAGAGCGCGGGGAACTCGGCGATCTGGAACTCGAACTCGAGGTCTTCGACCTGCTCGTCGACGAGCTTGAGGATCTCGATGTCGTAGCCCGTCAGCTCGTCGTTCTCGTCGAGGAACGTGAACGGCCGTGGCGAGCCGCCGGTGGCGACGAGCAGCTTCTGGGGCTCGGCTGCTGCGCCGGAGTCCGTGCCGGCGCCGTCCGCGGAAGCGGCTGGCGCGCACCCGCTCGCGCCGAGCGCGACAGCGGCGAGTGCGCCGACGAGGAGTGTGGTGCGAGCAAAGCGGGTCATGGGTGCGTCCTTTCGGGGACCGTGCGGAGATTTCGGAACACGGGACAGCGTAGGAACGATCGAGTTATTCGCCAAAGTGATATGACACATTGTTGCGAGTTATTAATCGGGCGCGCCCCCGTGTGCGCGCCCGTACGCGCGGTGCGCCCCGGTGCGCGCGGGTAGACTGGTGGGGTGACTGAGCGTGTATTGATCAAGGACCTGCCTGCCCTCGAGGGCGGCACCGTGCGCGTATCCGGCTGGGTGGAGAAGGTGCGCGATCAGCGCTACGTCCAGTTCGTGGTGCTGCGCGACGAGTCGGGCGCCGTGCAGCTCGTGAACGGCGGCGTGCTGCGCGAGCCGGATCCTGAGAATCCCCGTTCGGACATCCTCGTGCCCCGCACGGCCACCATCTCCGAGCTGACGCACGGCACGTTTGTGACCGTGACGGGTGAGCTGCAGCACAACGAGCGCGTGAAGCTCGGCGGTGTGGAGATTCAGATCGAGACGATCGAGGTCGTCACGAAGGCGCTCCCCGACAACCCCGTCGCAGGCGACTCGGGCATCGACGTGCGCCTCGACTGGCGTTTCCTCGACCTCCGCCGCCCCGAGCAGAACCTGGTCTTCCGCGTGCAGACCACCTTCCTGCACGCGCTGCGGAACGTGTGGGTGGAGCGAGGCTTCATCGAGATCCAGACCCCGAAGCTCATGGCCTCAGCCTCCGAGTCGCGCGCAGAGCTGTTCGAGGTCGAGTACTTCGAGGGCAAGGCGTTCCTCGCGCAGAGCCCGCAGTTCTTCAAGCAGATGGCGCAGGCCGCTGGCTTCGGCGGCATCTTCGAGGTCGGCCCGGCGTTCCGGGCCGATCCCTCGTTCACCTCGCGCCACGCGACGGAGTTCACCTCGGTCGACACCGAGCTCAGCTGGATCGACTCGCACGTCGACGTCATGGAGCTGCACGAGGAGCTCATCGTCGCCGGCCTCACCGCGGTCAAGGAGAAGCACGGCGAGGAGATCCAGAAGCTCTTCGGCATCGAGGTCACCGTCCCGGCCCGCCCGTTCCCGCGCGTTCCTCTCGCCGAGGCGAAGGAGATCGTGAAGGCGCGCGGCTACGAGGTGCCCCGCGCTGACGCCGACATGGACCCCGAGGGCGAGCGCCAGATCGCCGCGTGGGCGAAGGAAGAGCACGGCAGCGACTTCGTCTTCCTCACGGACTACGACGCGTCGATCCGCCCGTTCTACCACATGCGCCACGAGGACGACGCGAACCTCACGAAGAGCTACGACCTCATCTACCGCGGCACCGAGATCTCCACCGGCGCCCAGCGCGAGCACCGCATCGAGGTGCTTGAGGCGCAGGCGATCGAGAAGGGCATGGACCCGAAGGAGCTCGAGTTCTACCTCGACTTCTTCCGCTACGGTGTGCCCCCGCACGGCGGCTTCGGCATGGGGCTCAACCGCGTGCTGATGCTGCTGCTCGAGCAGTCCTCGATCCGCGAGGTGACCTACCTCTTCCGCGGCCCGAACCGCCTGCTGCCGTAGTCGCGGCTCCGCACGCGTGTGCCCCGTCGCCCTGTGGGGTGGCGGGGCACACGCGTTTCGCTAGTCGCGGTCGCGGGCGAGGATCTCCCCGGTCGTCGCGTCGATCGTGAGCTCCGTCTCGACCAGCGTCTCGGAGTCGAGAAGGGTGGCCTCCCAGACCACCGAGCCGCGATCCCGATCGAGTGAGAGCGCGATGAGGCGTGGGCTCGGCGACACCTCGCCGGAGATCCGCGCTGCCTCGGCGATGCCGATCTTGGTTGGCTCCCGCTCCTCGGCGTCGAGCGTCACCTCGCGGGAGCGCAGCTCAGCGAGTGAGTCGGCGGCGAGGTCGGCCTCGAAGCCGCGCTCCGGGGTCGTGTTCGTTGGCCCCTCGCTCGGGAAGCGGCTGGTGACCTCCCAAATCCACTGCTCGCGCTCGAACTCGAGCTCGATGGCCACGATGCTGCCGCGCACGCCAGCGCCCTCGGACTCGAAACCCTCCAGCCAGTCCGTGGCCCAGCGCACCTCGGAGGGGATCCCGGTCGCGGGGAAGTCGTCGTGCGTCGGCGCGCCGCCACTCGGCGAACTCGAGCCGGGCCCGGATCCAGATCCGGTGTCGGACCCCGAGCCGGTGCCGGCTCCCGATCCGTCGCCGGGCGGGGGGACGTTCACAGTGATGCAGCCCGTCAGCGCGAGCGCGCACGCCGCGAGCGCCGCGACCGCAGAAATGCGTCGCGAGTGTGAGGAGCGAGTGAGTTTCGGCTTCATCGTGCGTGCCTCCGGCCCTGCTGCTGAGTCCCTTCACCCTACCTCCTGCTCGTGAGACGGGGGTGCCGAATCGACAGCCCCTCCCCAGCGGGCCGGGGCATAATAAGCTCGGTTGCGCGCCGCGCACCCGCGCACCCCACACGAGAGCAGAGCCGAACGACGTGACCTCGACCCTTGCCGCACTGACCGCGACGATCGTTCCAGCGCTGCTGGGGATCGACTGGCTCGACCCCGAAACGCTGCTGAAGGCGGGTGGCTGGGCCGCACTCATCCTCGCGTGCGCCTTCGTGTTCCTGGAGACCGGCGTGCTCGTGCTCGCGTTCCTGCCTGGCGACTCGCTGCTCTTCACGGTCGGCCTGTTCTCCGCGACCGGCATCATCGACGTGCCGATCTGGATCACCTGCCTGCTGCTGTTCGTGTTCGCGTTCGCGGGCGATCAGATGGGATTCATGATCGGGCGCAAGCTCGGCCCCTCGATCTTCAGTCGAGAGAAGAGCCGGCTCTTCAACCCGGAGAACGTGGCGCGCACGCACGAGTTCTTCGAGAAGCACGGCCCCAAGGCCATCATCATCGCGCGCTTCCTGCCGATCTTCCGCGCGTTCGTTCCCGCAGCCGCCGGCGTCGGCAACATGCGCTACCGCCAGTTCATCATCTACAACGCGGTGGGCGCGCTGCTCTGGGGCGTCGGCGTGACGCTGCTCGGCTACTTCCTCGGCCAGATCCCCTTCGTGCGCGAGTACAGCGAAGTGTTCATCATCGTGCTCGTGCTGATCCCCGGCATCCCGATCCTCATCGAGCTCTTCAAAGCTTTCAAGTCCTGGCGTGCGAAGCGCCGCGCCCCGCAGAACTAACCGGGCTCTGGCGGGTGCGGGGGCTCCGCTTATAGACTCAGCGCAAGAGGACGACGCGGTTGCGGCCGACCGTGACGGGGGGAGCGGGAATGAAGCGTTTTGCACCGGTGCTCGGGGGTGTCGCGCTTGCCGCACTCGCCTGGCTCGCACCAGCGGCCGCGGTCGCGACAGCGCCGCCGGCATTCGCGGGTGCGTACGTGCTCGACGGCACCTCGCAGGGGGTGCTCGGCTCGCAGGTGGACGAGCTCGAAGACGAGGTGCGCGAGTTCGCCGCGGAGCACGGTGTGCAGCTGTTCGTGGTGTACGTCGACGAGTTCGAGTCGCCAGAGGATCCCGTCGCCTGGGGGTCCGCGACCGCACAGAAGAACTTCCTCGGCGATGACGCGGTGCTCCTCAGCGTCGCCGTCGAGGACCGGCTGTTCGACCTCAACGCCGCGAAGGACCTCATCTCGGACGCGCAGTACGAGAAGCTCACCGAGGAGTACGTGCGGCCGGCGCTGAAGCGCAGCGACTGGGTCGGCGTCGTCGGTGACACCCTCACGGGCATCGAGAAGACCGTGCTCAACCCGGAATCGAACGGCACCGGGGTCGCGATCGCCGTGATCGGCGGCGTGGTCGTCGTCGGCGGCGTCGCTGCAGGCGTCGCCGTCTCCCGGAAGCGCAAGCGTGAGCGGGAGGCCGAGGGGCAGGTCGCGGAGGCCACGCTCGAGGAACTCGAGGCGCAGGCGAGCGCGCTCCTCGTGCGCGTCGATGACGACCTGCGCAGCAGCGACCAGGAGCTCGGCTTCGCGCAGGCCCAGTTCGGGGCCGCGGCGGCCGAGCCGTTCGCGCAGGCGATCGAGGAGGCCCGTGCGCAGTTGCAGGCCGCGTTCACGCTGCGCCAGAAACTCGACGACAACATCCCCGACACCCCGCAGGAGCAGCGTGAGTGGCTCACGGAGATCATCGCGCGCTGCTCGGGTGCGAAGGAATCGCTCGACGCGCACACGGAGTCCTTCTCGCGACTGCGCGAGGTCGAGCAGCGCGCGCCCGAGGTGCTCGCGCAGCTCCGCGGCGCGGTTCCCGGGGTGGAGTCGCGGCTCGCCGCCGGGCAGGCCGCCGTCGGGGAGCTGAGCGCGCGGTACGCCGAGACGATCGTCGCCGGGCTGCGCAGCAACCTCGCCGAGGCCGAGGCGCGGCTGCGCTTCGTCGGCGAGTGCGTCGCGGCGGCGGAGCGCGAGATCGCGGAGGGGAAGACGGCGGCCGCGGCGGTGAGCCTCCGCGCCGGCGAGGCCGCGCTCGAGCAGGCCGGCACCCTCGCCGACTCCCCGGCAACGATCGGCGCAGAGCTCGCCGAGAGCGCTCGCCAGCTGGAGGCCGCGCACGCCGATCTGCGGGCCGACCTGCAGACGGTCGCCCAGCTCGCGCCGGCGGCTCCCGAGGGTGAGCAGCGCGCGCTGGCCGCGGCCGCCGCGCAGGCGGAGGCCGTGCTCGCCGCGGACATCGCGGGCGATCCAGTCCGCGCGCTCACCGCTGCGGCAGAGGCGAACGTGCAGATCGATGGCGCGATCGGGGCCGCACGTGAGACCGCCGAGCGGCAGCGCCGGGCCGAGGCCGCGCGCGATGAGGCGCTCGTGCCCGCGCGCGCCGAAGTGCTCTCCGCCGAGCAGTTCATCGAGACCCGGCGCGGCGCGATCGGCGCCGAAGCCCGCACGCGCCTCGCCGAGGCCAAGCGCCACCTGCAGCTCGCGGAGCAGTACGCGCACGAGGATCCCGCACGCTCGTACCAGAGCGCCCAGCAGGCAACGCAGTACGCGCGCGCCGCGTACCAGCTGGCCTCGGCCGATGTGTCCGGCTGGGGCGGTGGCCCTGGCGGGTACGGCGGTGGGGGCGGCGGCTCGAACGGCAGCTTCGGCGGCGCGGTGCTCGGCGGCATTCTCGGCGGCCTCCTGAGCGGGGGCGGCTCGGGTGGCGGCGGTGGCGGCTGGAGCGGCTCCAACGGCGGCTTCACCGGCGGCTGGAACGGCGGCGGCTCCATTGGCGGCTCGGGCGGCGGAGGCCGGCGCGGTGGCGGCGGCAGGTTCTGAGCGCGCCGTGGCGCCCGCGCGTCGCACGTATGACTTCATCCGGCCGACGGGGCCGATGAACACCCTCCTCCGAGCTGGTTCGGTGGAACACTAGGAAAGGAAGCCGACATGGCAAAGCAGTCCATCCTTGGCCGTATCGCACAGCTCGCCAAGGCAAATATCAACGCGCTCCTCGACTCCGCGGAAGACCCGGAGAAGATGCTCAACCAGATGGAGCGCGACTACAAGAACAGCATCGCCGACGCGGAGAGCTCGGTGGCGCAGACCATCGGCAACTTGCGCCTCATGGAGTCCGATCTCGAGGAGGATCGCAAGGCGATCGCCGAGTGGGGCAGCAAGGCCGCGGCCGCGTCGGCACAGGCCGAGTCGCTCCGAGCTGGCGGCGACAGCGCCGGCGCCGACAAGTTCGACAACCTCGCGCGCGTCGCGCTCTCCAAGCAGATCTCCTTCGAGAAGGAGGTCGCCACCGCTGAGCCGAGCGTCACCGCTCAGCAGCAGGTGGTCGAGCAGCTGAAGACGGGGCTGCAGACCATGCGCGAGAAGCTCGTGCAGCTGCAGGCGAAGCGCGACGAGCTGGTCTCGCGCGGCAAGGTCGCGCAGGCGCAGTCGCAGGTGCAGGACGCGGTCAAGAACCTCGATGTGCTGGATCCGACGAGCGAGCTCGGCCGTTTCGAGGAGAAGGTGAAGCGGCAGGAGGCGATGGTGCGCGGGCAGGCGGAGCTCGCGGCCTCGACCCTCGACGCGCAGTTCAACGAGCTCGATGACCTCGGCGCGCTGAGCGAGGTCGACCAGCGCCTGCAGGCGCTCAAGCAGGGCGGCAACTAGCCCGGATCACGCGGTGGCCCCTCCCGGAAGCTGAGCTCCCGGGAGGGGCTGCTGCGTGTGCGCCCGGGTGTGCGCCTGGGTGCGCCCGCGTCCCGCCAGCGCGAGCATGGGGAAGAGGAGCACGGTGAGCATGGCCGCGCCCACCATCGCGGCGGCGAGCGGTTCGTCGAGCACCCCGTGCTCCGTGCCGATGCTGCTCACCGCGATGACGAGCGGCAGCGTGGTGGCCGTGCAGAGGGCCGCCGTGCGGCGGTCGCTCGGGGACGTGCCAGGCCCGGCGCCCAGCCAGCCGGGCACCCCGCGGACGAGCAGCATGGCGAGCGCGAAGCCGGGCACCAGCGCGAGCGCCGCGGGGTTCGCGAGCAGTTCGGCGAGCGGGAAGGTGACCCCCGTGGCGATGAAGAACACGGGGACGAGGAACCCGAAGGCCACCGAGTCGAGCTTCGCCTCGACGACCCGGAGCTCCGCGGGATCCCCGCCCTGCAGCACGGCGCGCGCGAGCATGCCGGCGGTGAACGCGCCGAGCAGGAAGTCGACGCCGAGCGCGAGCGCGAGGACCACGAGCGCGGCGAGGATGAGGAGCACGAAGCGCACGGCGAACTGGCCGCTCGTGTGGAGCGTGCGGGACACCATTCGCTGCAGCCAATCGTGCGGGCCGCGCTGAGCGAGCCAGAACGCGGCAGCGGCGACGAGGCCGAATACGATGAGCACGAGCGTGCCGGCGAGGGGCTGGCGGCCGCTCAGGAACACGGAGATCGCAACGAGCGGGGCGAACTCGCCGACCGCGCCGGCGCGAGTGATGGTGTCGCCGAGCGGCGTGCCCGAGAGCCCGGCGTCCCGCAGGATCGGCATGAGCGTGCCGAGCGCGGTGCCGGTGAGCGCCACCGCGATGAGGATCGACGCGTCCAGGCTCGGGCCGAGCAGGAACCCTGCCGCCAGCGCGAGGACCGCCGAGCAGGCCCACCAGCCGAGGGCGCGGCGGCCGGGTGCGCCGCGCAGCGCCCGCGGGGCGATCTCGTTCCCCGCCATGAAGAAGAGCGCGGCGAGCCCGAGCTGGGAGAGCGTCTCGAGGATCTCGGAGTCGGCGACCCAGCCGAGGCCGGAGGGCCCGAGCAGCATCCCGAGCCCGATCTCGAACACCACGAGCGGGACGAGGATCACGCGCCCCGCCAAGGCGGCGAGCAGCGGTGCGACGACCGCGGCGAGGGGGATGAGCAGGGTAGAGAGCTCTGCGGTGGTCACGTCGGTGTGTCCTCTCGTGCGGTTGGGCGAACGGCAATTCATCGTATCGACCCTGATCAGGCAGTGGTGTATCGCTCGTCCGGGGGATGCGCCAGCGCCGGCGTGCGGATTTCGGGTGAATTCGGGGGTGAATTGGGGTGCGAAAATCTACGGGCGTAGCGAAACACCCGTATGGTGAGTTTAGTTCGCAAAATGAACTAAATGTGTCGGGGGTGCACACAGGGGGAAATCTGGCCGTCGGGGGACGGCCAGGATCCGGTGCCAACGCGTGCGTTGGCGTGCCGTTTTTGGGCTTGTCGTGACGCCCGGCGCAGTTTCTATTCACCGAAACTGATGAGGACACCACTTTGTCAATTCGCAAGACACTGACGGCTGCGCTTGGCGCGCTGGTCGTGGCGAGCGGGATCACCCTCCCGGCCACGTCCGCACACGCCGCGCCCCAACCGTCCACGCCGAGCAGTTCGGCCGCAGTATGTACGCCAAGCAGCGGAGTCGGCGGTGTGAGCGGTTCCGGAGATCACAAGCCTCAGCCCGTCGACGCGGGCGTTTCGGTGTACGTGGGAGGCAACTTCACCCGCGTCGCCGGCGCCGAGCTGGAGGGGCGCCTCGCGGTGCGCGGCGACGCAGACTTCGGACGCGGGCTCTACAACCTCGGCTTCGTTGGGGTTGGCTCGGGCATTCTCCCGCCCGTCGGCGCCGACATCGTGAATGTTGGCGGGGCGGTCACCATCCGCGGTGACAAACTGCAGATCCAGAGCCGCACGACCGCAGACGCACCGGCGCCGGGCAACCTCGTGGCCGGCGGCACCATCGTCGACGCGCGCTTCATCGAGCAGCAGCACGCGGATTCGAAGGTCATCTCCGGCGTCGGCGCGCAGGAGGCCCTCGGCGATGCCCTGGGAAGCTGGGCTGCGAACGACTTCGCCTGGCTCAGGGACCTCGCGAAGCGGAACGCAACCGGCGCCCCCGGCACCGTGAGCGAGGAGTGGGGCACGCTGACGCTCACCGGCACGAAGGGGGCGACCCGACACCTCTTCTCGATTGACGCTGCGGTGCTGAACACGGGCAAGGACCTCACCCTGAACCTGGTCAACATCGCCGAAACCGATGTTGTGGTCGTCGAGGTGACCGGCTCGGCGCCGGCGACGCTCCGGCTGAACACCGTGCTGGTCGAGGGCAAGGACCTGTTGACCACCTCGAAGTCGTTCGGCCAGCGCGCGAGCCGCATGCTGTGGACCTTCCCCGACTCCTCGAAGGTGACGATCTCCGGGACCGCGCAGGTTCCCGGCTCAGTGATCGTGCCGACGGCGGGATCCCAGACGACGGTCTCGATCCCGGGCGCGAACGGACGCTACTGGGTCGCGGGCGACCTGACGCAGAACTTCGGTGGCGGTGAGTTCCACAACTTCCCCTTCCTGGGGGATCCCGAGATCACCTGCGAGCCGCCCGTCACCCCAACGGCACTGACGGTTCCCGTTGCACCGACGGTGACGCAGGCGGTGTGCAACGTTGAGACGGGCGAGGTCACCGACCCGGTGGTCGCGCTCGCGAAGACCGAGGGGGTGTCGTACGAGGTCGTCGGCGAGGTCGCCGCGGGTAAGACGGTGACCGTGGTCGCGACCCCCGCGGACGGGAAGAAGCTGGGTGAGGCCGAGGGCTGGACCCTTGCCGAGGACGGCACGGCATCGTTCGAGGTTGTGCTGGAGGATGTGCCGTGCGAGACGCCGCTCGTGGCGGTCGTGCCCGTTGCTCCCGAGGTGACGCAGGCGGTCTGCGACGTGGAGACCGGCGAGGCGTCGGCTCCGCTCGTGACCGTGGCGACGACCGAGGGTGTGGAGTACCGCGTCGACGGTGCGGTGCGCGCCGGGAACACGGTGACCATCGTGGCGACCCCGGCGGCGGGGAAGAAGCTGGCCGAGGCCGAGGGCTGGACTCTCGCCGAGGACGGCACGGCCTCGATGACGGTTGTCCTGGAGGATGTGCCGTGCGAGACGCCGCTCGTTGCGGTCGCACCGGTGGCTCCCGAGGTGACGCAGGCGGTCTGCGATGTGGAGACCGGTGAGGCGTCGGCTCCGCTCGTGACGGTGGCGACGACCGAGGGTGTTTCGTACGAGGTCGTCGGCGAGGTCGCCGCGGGCAAGACGGTGACTGTGGTGGCGACCCCCACCGCAGGCAACAAGCTGGCCGAGGCTGAGGGCTGGACCCTGGCCGAGGACGGCACGGCATCGATGACGGTGGTCCTCGACGCCGCCACGTGCGTGCCGGTTGACCCGGGCCCCGAGCCGAAGCCCGAGCCCAAGCCCGAGCCGAAGCCCGAAACCCCGAAGCCGGTGACCCCGAAGCCCGCGACCCCGAACGCCGAGCCGCCCGCTGGCGGGCTCGCGGTGACCGGCGGCGCAGGCCAGGCGCCCCTCTGGGCCGCGGGCATCGCACTCCTCCTGGGTGCGGCCGCGCTGTTCACGGTTCGCCGTCGGAACACGCGTCAGGGCTAACCGGATCCCTGGCTGCTCCTCCTGCCGGCGGTATCCGGCCGGCCACACCCCCGGCCGGCCGGATACCGCGCGGCGATCCCCAGGAGGAGTCGCGATCAGGAAGCTCGCCGCGGGCCGCGTCCTGGTCGAACGAGCGGGGCGTGGGTGCAACGGCACCCACGCCCCGCTCGTGTATTCACGCGCTGTTCTGGATCCACGCAGTTCGGACTAGCACGTAGATCTGATGTGCGTTCCCAGCCAGCTCGCGGCGTGCGGAGGTACGCTGAGAAACTGTGCTGAGCGAGCTGGAAACCTTCTCAACGATTGCCCTGTATTCGGCGATGATCGTGTACGCAATCGCGTTTGTCTTCTACGCGGTTGACCTTGCGAATCGAAGCGGAGACGCGTCGGTGGCCGGGCGAGAGGCTGCGCCAGCGCAGGCTGCCGCGGGCGGCGGAGTCGCCACCCTGACGCGCACCGCCGCGCCGGCGAAGACCGAGGTGAAGCAGCCGCGATCCCGCGCGCTGCGGATCGGCTTCTCGCTCACCGTGCTCGGCTTCATCCTGCACCTCGGTGCGACCGTGCTCCGTGGCATTGGCGCGGAGCGCGTGCCGTGGGCAAACATGTACGAGTTTGCGCTGACCGCCACCTGCGCGATCATGCTGATCTTCCTGCTCGTGCAGTTCTTCGTCGATCTGCGGTTCCTCGGCACGCTGGTCACCGGGCTGACGGTGCTCTTCCTCGGCATCACCAAGGTCAACTTCTACGTCTCGATCGTGCCGCTCCAGCCGGCGCTCGATTCGTACTGGCTCGTGATCCACATCCTCGTCGCGGTGCTCGCCGTCGCGTTCCTGACGCTCTCGTTCGGGCTGTCGGTGCTGCAGCTGCTGCAGACGCGACGCGACGCGAAGATTGCCGCTGGCGAGCAGCCCAGCATGAACTTCCTGCGCAGCATCCCCGGCGCAGCGCGGCTCGAGGACCTCTCGTACCGCCTGGCGATCATCGGGTTCGTGTTCTGGACCTTCACCCTGATCGCCGGCTCGATCTGGGCTGAGGCGGCCTGGAGCCGCTACTGGGGCTGGGACACGAAGGAGGTCTGGACCTTCGTGATCTGGGTGCTGTACGCCGGATTCATCCACGCACGCGCAACGCGCGGCTGGCGCGGCACCCGCTCGGCCTGGCTGTCGATCATCGCCTACGCTGCGGTCATCTTCAACTTCGCGATCGTGAACGTGTTCTTCAAGGGGCTCCACGCCTACTCGGGGCTCTAACCCCAGACACACCGCGAGCGGCGCCGGCATGAGGTCGGCGCTGCTCGCGGTGTTTCGGGCGAGGGAGTTACTGCAACACCTCGACGATCTCGGCGGGCTCGATGTTCCGACCCGTGTACCGGAACTGCACGGCGTTGATGGCCTCGGTGCTCTCGCTGAGCTGGCGAACCAGGCGCACCACGTTCAGCGGGTCGTCCGACTCGGCGGTGATGATCCAGTCGGCCTCCGAGAGCCCGGCGGTCTCGGTGAGCCGGAGCGCCGCTGAGGCGCGGGTGAGGCCGGCGAGCGCGGTCTCGTCGGGGATCTCGGCGGTGGCGCAGGCCAGCCACGCTGCGGGCGCCTCGAACTCCGCGCGTGCATCGGCGCCCCCGTCGATCGCGTACTCCGCGCCCACTGCGCTCCACGCCCGGATGAGCGGTCGGAGCAGGGCGCAGCGCCGCAGCTGGCGCAGCCCCCACTGGAGATCCTCAATCTCGGATCCTGTGAGGTACACCATGAGGTCGGCGTCGGATCGCAGGCCGCTCACGTCGTACCAGCCGCGCAGGATCACGCCCTCCTCGGCCAGTGACGACGCGACGTCCTCGAGTTCCTGCACGATCGCGGGAACGTCACGCCCGTCCAGTACCACCGGGTGTGACGAGCTCACGCGAAACACCGCGTACAGCGCGAACGAGACCTCCTCCTGGCCGCCGGAGTGCGCGGGCAGTTCGGACACGGACGGACGGGTGCTGGTCTCGGTACTCATGCTCTCATCGTCCCTCGCCCGACCGAACAGTGCAAGGAGATTTCGCGCCCGCCGCAGGCTCGGCTACGGCGTCCGGACGACGGGAAACTCCGTGTTCGGGGTTTCGCCGTCGTCGTACACGGTCGCGGGCGAGCCGATGAGGTTCGCGTCGGGGGTCCCGACCACCTCGTGGTTCTTGTCCGGATAGTCGAATCGGGCGAGCACCCAGCGCATCGCCTCAAGCCTGGCGCGCTTCTTGTCGTTCGACTTCACGACGGTCCAGGGCGCCTGCGGGGTGTCGGTGTAGAAGAACATCGCCTCCTTCGCGGCGGTGTAGTCGTCCCACTTGTCGAGGCTTGCGAGGTCGGTGGGGGAGAGCTTCCACTGCTTCACCGGGTCCTGCGAGCGCGACATGAACCGCTCGTGCTGCTCCGCCCGTCCGACGGAGAACCAGAACTTGATGAGGTGAATGCCCGAGTTGACCAGCATGCGTTCGAACTCGGGAGCGGAGCGGGTGAACTCGAGGTACTGCTGCGGGGTGCAGTACCCCATGACGCGCTCGACGCCGGCCCGGTTGTACCAGGAGCGGTCGAACATCACGATCTCACCCGCCGCGGGGAGGTGCTGCACGTAGCGCTGGAAGAACCACTGCGTCTGCTCCCGCTCGGTGGGGATCTCCAGTGCCACCACGCGGGCGCCGCGCGGGTTGAGGTGTTCGGTGAAGCGCTTGATCGCGCCGCCCTTGCCCGCAGCGTCGCGCCCCTCGAAGATGATCACGATCCGCTCGCCCGTCTCCTTGACCCAGGCCTGCAGCTTCAGCAGCTCGATCTGGAGGGTGTGCTTCTCCTTCTCGTACGCCTTGCGCGAGAGCTTCGTCTCGTACGGGTAGCCCTGGCGCCATGCCGCTCCCGGGTCGCTGCTCGACGGGGAATCGATCCCGAGCAGCTCGGCGATCTCGTCGATCTCGGGGGTCACGTCGACCTGGCCCGGCTCTGCGAGGACAAACGACTCGGTGTCTGGCTGCGTGGTCATGTCGTGATTTTCTTCCACTGTGGTTTCCCTCCAAATATGTGCCTGAGGAGTTGGCCCCCTCTCAGTCTAAAACCGCAGCCGACACACCGAAACTCCATTGGCGGATTCCTCAGCGGCCGGCCTGATCGGCGCAGCGCGCCGCAGTGTTCCCTCACACCCGGGTGCAGCTACGCTGGGGAACAGGTCACTCGATGTGACGAAGCGGCGTGGGGGCGTTAGGGTGGAGCCAGATCAAATGGGTGACCCTGTGGGGGTGACAGTGCGCAGGGACGAGCGGTACCGGCAGCTCAATGACGTCGTTCGTGAGTTCGAGGATGCGTGCGCTGAGCCCTCCGTCGTACCGGCGCTCGAGTTCTTCGACCTGCACGCGCTCGAGATCTGGTTTGGTACGCCGCCGAACCGGCTCCGCGAGGTGCTCAGCGATCTCGTGAAGCGTGGCGCCCCGCCGCGCAGCATCGTCGGTGGCGTCTACGCCTTCCTGCTGGGGGATCCCATCGAAACGCCGCTCCTCGCAACCCGACTCGGCGACGCCGTGCTGCCCGAGACCGAGATGTTCGTGCGGATGTTCGAGCACCGGCTGGGCGGCCGCCTTCGCGAGGCGAGCGCGGCGGCCGAGGAGCTCTCCCGCGCGCGCGTCGACCTCCACGCGATGTTCGATCGCCGCGGCGGCTGGAACCTCTTCCTCTCCACGCAGCTCGGCACCACGGCGATGCTGGCGGGCGATCTCACGCAGGCGCTCGTGTACTTCACTGAGGCGCGCCTGCACCCGCCCGCCCCGATCCTCCGGTTCCTGCTGCGCGAAGCGCTCGCGAAGTCAGCGCTCATCGAGGCGAGCGAGGGCGACCTGGCGCACGCGCGGGAGCACCTCGACGCCGCACGCGCGATTCCCGACTCGACGAGCTGGACGGAGCCTGGCGTCGCCGCGGCGATCGCCGTCGCGGAGGCGTTGCTCGCCGAGGACGGCGACAGCGCGAACGCGATCCTCGCGGACATTCCGGCGGCGCAGCTCGGCGAGATCTGGCCCTTCTACGCCGTCGCGGTGAACCGGGCGTACGGCAACGTCCAGAACTATGTCGCGGCGGACCGGCGGCTCGGTCTGCTCGACAGCATGGCGCTGCCGCGGACGCCGGGGGACGGGTACAGCGGGAGCATCATCCCCATTCTGCGCGCCTCGAACGCGCTTTGCCTCGACAATCCCCGCGCGGCGGAACAGTTCATCGCGCTCGCGGATCCGGCGCTCGCACGCACGCAGCTCGTCCGCGCCCAGCTCAGCCTGAGCACGGGGCAGCCTCGGCGGGCGCTGCAGCAGGTGCTTGAGATGCCCGAGGAGAATCGCGAACTGCGGCAGGTCGGGGTCTGGCGCCACGCGCTACTCGCCGCCGCGCACCTGCAACTCGACCAGCCGGCCGAGTGTGAGACGGTGCTGCAGCGCGCACTCGCGAGCGTTGGCGAGTTTACCGAGCAGGACGTGCGCCAGTTCGAAGACGGCGTGCGCACGTTCGCCGCGCAGCGAATCGAGGGCTGGCCGGCGACCCAGCGTCGGGGCTCGTCCTTCGCGCGCGCGAGCGCCGCGACCGGGAAGAACCTCACGGAGCGGGAGGTGCAGGTGCTGCAGCTCCTCACGAGCGGCAGATCACGCGACGAGATCGCGGCGGCACTGTTCATCTCGGTGAACACGCTGAAGACGCAGCTCCGCTCCGTGTACCGCAAGCTCGGGGTCTCGCAGCGCAGCGCGGCGGTGCTCGAGGCCCAGCGCCGCGGCATCGTCTAGCACAGGGCGGCCGCGTAGCGCGGCATCGAACGGCTGGGTGAACTCGCGGGTGAAATCGGCGCAGGAGCGTGGAATTCGGGCCACTAACCGGGGAGACATTGGTAGCGTGAGACGTGTTCGAACCGGTGTGTCTCTGACCGCCGGGGAACCCCGCACAGTGTGCTCATGCAGGAGTATGCTGACGGGGCGCCTTCGGGGGAGGGCGCACAGAAAACCGGGGAACCGTGTACGTGGTGCAGCGCACCGCGCACATCTCGCCGGGCACAAGCGGTGGGGACCGTCGTGCCCGGCGAGCATGGTCCGCCGCGGAATCTCGGCGAGACGCCCGCTACCGAACGAGTCGCGCGATCGCCGCTGACGCCTCTTCGAGCTTCTCCGCCGCCACCTCGCCGCCGTCCGCCGCAGCAGACGCGACGCAGTGCCGCAGGTGATCGTCGAGGAGCGCGAGCGCGACGCGCTCGAGCGCCTTCGTCGCGGCGGACACCTGGGTCAGGATGTCGATGCAGTACGCGTCCTCTTCGATCATCCGATGCACGCCGCGGACCTGGCCTTCAGCGCGGCGCAGCCGCTTCAGCAGATCGTCCTTGTGCCCGATGTACCCGTGGGTTTCATGCTCGCAGGCTTCGGCCGTCACATCACTCATGCGAGAACCATACACGCGATGCAGCGGCCCGTGGTGCGGGATCGCGCAGGGCGTATCCGCTATTCCCGAAGGGGCGGAACGCGCGGGACTATGGCCGCCTGCGTTCGCGCAGCAGTGTCACGATCCCGCCGATCAGGATCACCCCAACCGCTGCCCAGATGGTGCCGTAGGTGAGCCACTCGTCCGCCCCGATGCGCTCGCCGTTGAGCAGCGAGGCCACGACGAGGAGCGCAGGCTCAAGATAGCTCAGCAGGCCGAACAGGCTGAGGGTGAGGAGGCGGGACGCGGTGAGGTAGAGCATCAGCGCGAAGCCCGTCCAGAGCGCGAAGAGCGGAGCGGCCCACCACAGCGCAGGGTTCGCCGCGGTAGCGTCGCCCTGCACGATCTCGCGGACCACGAAGAACGCCGCGAGGATCGACACCGCGACGAACTCCCAGAACATTCCGCCAAGGTGCGCCGTGCCGAGCGCGCGCCGCAGCACGAAGTACACGGGGTAGCCGAGGGCGACGAGCAGCGTCTCCCAGGACACGCCGCCGACGCGCACGAGCTCGAACCCGACGCCGACGGCCGCGATCCCGGCTGCCACCCACTGCCACCACACGAGCCGATCCTTGTAGAGAATGCGGCCGACCACGATGAGGACGAGTGGGAGCAGGAAGTAGCCGAGCGCCACCTGGAGGCCGCGGCCGTGCATGGGCGCCCAGCTGAACACCCAGAGCTGCGCGGAGACGAGCAGCCCGCAGGCGAGGATCGCGAGGGCGAGCACCGGCTTCGCGCGGACGCGCGCCACGATGTCCGACGCGAGGTGCCACTGCCGCACCGCGACGAGCGCGAGCGCGATCATCGGGATCGTCAGCAGAATGCGGATGCCCCACACGGACTCCGCGGAGGCGGGCGCCAGCATCGGGGTGACGAAATAGACGCCAGCGAACGCCACGGCCGAAGCGACCGAAGCGATGACCCCGCGTGAGCTCTGGGAGGGGGAGCCTGTCACTCCCGGCTACAGAGTGATTGCGCCGACGACTTCGCCGTACGGGGTCTCCCCGACCGGCACGAAGCCCATGTGGAGGAAGAACTCCTCAGGCCCGTCCTCGCCGCGCTCCCAGAGCACGGTCAGCCGGTCGACGCCGCGAGCGCGCGCCTCGTCGATGAGCGCGCTCACCGCGAAGGTGCCGACGCCGGCGCCCTGCGCCTCAGCGTCGACGTTGATGCGCCACAGCGCCGCGCGGAACTCCTCCTGCGGCGCATCGGGATCGAAATTGCCGTGGATGAACCCCACCACCTGATCGCCGTCGAGCACGACGCGCTGCCAGGCGGTGTGCGCCGGCGTGACGGCGGCCGCTGCAGCGTAGGACACGGGAGTAATGAACTGCTCCTGGCCGGGCTTCAGACCGAGCGTGTTCACGGCGACAATGGTCGCAGCGGAGAGTTCTTCGAGTCTGAGTTCGGTCATACCCTTAGGCTAGCGGCTGCGTCGGAACGCGCAAGTCTTGTGTGCGGGATCCATAGTGAACCGTAACCTCTCGGCCATCACGCGAGCGCTGCCCCCACCGCGGCCGCCGGCGAGTCGGCGGCGAGCACCTGGACCCTGCCGCTCAGCTCCAGCTCGGCGAGAAACTGGGATTCGCGAGCCCACTCGTCGAGCGTGGCTCGGATCTCGTCGATGAGGCGCGGCCCGATGAGGCGTAGCCCGCCGCCGATCACCACGGTGTGCGGATCCATCGCGAGGACGAGCAGGCGCACACAGCTCGCCGCACCGCGCACGAGGTCCGCGAACGCGTCGATCGCGTCAGGGTCGCCGGCGTCGACCGCCGCGAGGAGCACGCGCCCGGGGTGCGCGCCGCCCGCCGGCCAGAACGTCGTGAGCGCGGAGCCGCTCGCCACGGTCTCCAGGCAGCCGCGCTGCCCGCACGGGCACGGTCTGGCGAGCGGATCGACGGGAAGATGCCCGATCTCGCCGGCGACACCGTGCGCTCCGCGAAGCGGCACGCCATCGACCACCAGCCCGGCCGAGAGGCCGGTGCCCAGGTTGAGGTACGCGAGCGTGCCGGAGAGCCGCATCAGGTGCGCCGCTCCGATCGCCGCTGCGGTCACATCGTTGTCGAGCGTGATCGTGAGCCCGGTGCGCGCGGCGAGCTCCGGTGCGAGCGGCAGGTGATCGATCCCGATGTTGTACGCGTGCCGCACCACGCCAGCCGCGCGGTCGATCTGCCCGGGGATCCCGATGCCGACCGCGGCAAAGTCGCCGACCGCGCGCCCGGTGTCGCGCGCGAGCGCGTCAAGCGCGGCGCCCGCGGTGCTGAGCACCCCCTCCGCGCCCCCCGCGGTGCGGAGCCGGGTCGTCGCGACCACCCGTCCCTCGGGGTCGAGCGCGACGGCCTCGGTCTTTGAGCCGCCGATGTCCATTCCGATGCGCAGCGCCTGGCTCATGCGTCGGCTCCCTCCGTGATGCGCAGCAGCGCGGCCCCGGCGAGCGCCGACGAGCCGAAGCTCGCGAGCTCGGCCGGGCCGTGCGCGACGCCGGGCGCCGCCGGCCACCCCATGTCGACCGTGAGCACCGGGAACCCGGCGGCGCGCAGCGCGGCGATGCCGGCCACCGCCTCGGGATCGCGGTGCAGATCGCGCCCGATGACGAGCAGTCCAGCCGACCCGGCCGGGTCAGCCGCAGGCAGCCCCCACCCCGGATCAGCCGAGCCGGCGACCCGGATCAGCTCGCGCGCCCCGAACGACGCCGCGGCGCCGGGGACGAGCTCGGCAGCCCCGCTGGCGAACGGACCCCACGGTGCATCGCCGATCGCGAGGTTCGCCTCGGCGTCGACGCGGATCACGCGCGCTGCCGGGTGCGCTGCGAGCCAGGCGCGCGCGTGATCGAGCCCGGCGAAGCTTGCGGCGACGCGGTCGATCTCCGCGCCGCTCGGCAGCGGGGCCGCGGCGGTGTCCGCGTGCTCGGGCGCGGCCGACGCGCAGAGCTCGGCGACCCGCCGCTCCGCCTCACGCACCCGCTCGGGATCGAGGCGGCCCGCCGCGATCGCGTCGAGCACGTGGTCCTCGATCTCGCGCAGTCCGGCCTCGCCGGTCGCGGTGCCGAGGCAGAGCAGGTCGCAGCCGGCGTCGAGCGCGCGCACCGCCGCCTCGGGGATCCCGATCTCGCCGCTCGCGCCGGCCATGTCGAGCGCGTCGGACACGATCGCCCCGGTGAACCCGAGCTCCTCCCGGAGCAGTCCCTGCAGGATGGGGCGGCTGAGCGTCGCAGGGGCCGCCCGGTCGATCTGGGGCAGCAGAATGTGCGAGGTCATGATGGCGCGCGCTCCGGCCTCGATCGCCGCGCGGAACGGCGGCAGCTCGCGCTCGCGCAGCGTCGCGAGGTCGACGTCGACCGTCGGCAGCGCGAGGTGCGAGTCCTGCGTGGTGTCCCCGTGGCCGGGGAAGTGCTTCGGGCAAGCGATGGCCCCGCCGGCCTGCAGGCCACGCACCCATGCCGCCGTGTGGCGCGCGGCGCCAGCGGCGGTCGCGCCGAAGCTGCGTGTGCCGATCACGGGGTTCTCCGGTGTGCTGTTCACATCGGCGTCCGGCGCGAGCGCGAGCGCGAAGCCCGCGGCGCGGATGTCGGTGGCGACGCGGCGGCCGATCTCCTCCGTGTACGCGGCATCGTCGATCCTGCCGAGGATCGCGGCTCCGGGGTACGGCGCGCCGCTCCGGTAGTGCAGACGAGTCACCTCGCCGCCCTCCTCGTCGATCGCGACGAGCGCGCCAGGCGCCGCGCGCTGGAGTTCGTGCCCGAGCGCCGTGAGCTGCGCGCGGTCGACCACGTTCTGGCCGTACACGCAGACCGAGCGGAGCCCATCACGCAGCAGCTCGACGATCCACTGGGGTGCCGTGAGCCCCGCGAAGCCGGGCATCAGCGTGGCGCGCACGGCGCGGCGCAGGGCCGGGTCGTGCGCGTCGCGGTGCGCGCTCATCCCTTCACCGCCCCGCTGACGAGCCCGCTCGTCATGCGCCCCTGCACGAACAGGAAGAAGATGATCACCGGCACCGCGACCAGGGTGGAGGCCGCCATGACCTCGCCCCAGTCGATGGCGCGCGACGAGGACTGCTGGATGAAGCCGCGCAGCCAGAGCGGCAGGGTCTGCATGCTCGAGTCCTGCAGGATCACGAGCGCGACCGTGAACTCGTTCCACGCCTGCAGGAACGCGTACACCCCGCTCGCAACGAGGCCGGGGGCGAGGAGCGGGAAGGTGATGCGCAGGAACGCCTGCGTGCGGCTCAGCCCGTCCACCATCGCCGCCTCCTCGAGTTCCGCAGGGATGCCGGCGACAAAGCCGCGCAGCATCCAGATCGTGAAGGGCACCACCGCTGCGATGTAGATAATACTGACACCGACTACCGAGTTCAGGAGGTTCAGCGAGCCCATCAGCTTGTACTGGGCGATGAACATGCCCTCGGCCGGCAGCATCTGTATAAAGAGGACCGCGAGCACGAAGCTGCGGCGGCCGCGGAACCGGAATCGGCTAATCGCGAGCGCTGCGAGGAACGCGAACAGGAGGCAGCACACGACCGCGATGCCGGCGACCGTGAGGCTGATCCCGAGCGCGCGCAGGAAGCTGCCGTCGGCGAAGACCGCAGCGAAGTTCTTGAGTGAGCCGCCGATGGGCAACAGCGTCGGCTTCGTCTGCTCGAGCACCACGTTCGGCAGTAGCGCCGAGTTCAGCATCCAGTAGACGGGGAACGCCCACGCGATGGCGAGCACGACGGCGAGGCCGCCGAGGATGATGCGGGTGCGGCGGCGTGGGCGTTCGTGCCCGCGCTGCCGGATCACCGAGATCGGAGCGGTGACGGAGCGAGTGTCTGCGCGGCTCATGGCTGTGCATCCTCCTTCACGAGGTTTCGGACGTATGCCCAGCTGAGGGCAATGGTGAGCAGCAGCACGAAGATCGACATGGCGCTGGCCATGGCGAAGTCGCTCGAGCCGACGCCGAGCTGGTAGATGTACGTGCCGAGCACGTCGGTCTGGCTGGCGATCGAGCCGCGATCCTGCAGCAGCTTGATCTGCGTGAACACGCGCAGATCCCAGATGATCTGCAGCAGCATGACGATGCCGAGCACCGGCTTGATCACGGGAAGAATGATGTAGCGCAGCCGCTGCCACGGCGACGCACCGTCCATCTGCGCGGCCTCGAGCACCTCGCCAGGCACCTGCGTGAGCGCGGCGTACACGGAGAACGCGACGAACGGCACGCTCATCCACACCACGATGATGAGCGCGACGGCGAAGAACGACAGCGGCTCCTGCAGCCAGTTGTGGCCCTGCATGGGGAGACCGAGTCCGGTGAGCAGCCAGTTGACGAGCCCGCGCCGCCAGTCGAAGATCCAGTTCCAGATGGTCATGGCGGCGACGACGGGGGTGGCCCAGGCGAGCAGCAGCGCGATCTGCAGCGTGAGGCGGGTCCAGGTCGGAACCGCCTGCATCAGGAGCGCGAGGCCGACACCGATGACCATGGTGGAGCTGGCCGCGATGAGGCAGAACGCGATCGACCGCGCCACCACGAGCCACGTCGTCGGGTTGCTGAACAACGTCGCGTAGTTCGAGAACCACACCCACTCGGGGGGCTGGCCGAACTGCTGCGCGAGCCCGAACTGCTGCATCGACGTGATGACCTGCCACACGATCGGGTAGCCGAGCGCGAGCAGCACGATGAGGGTCGCGGGGAGGAGCAGCGCGTACGGGGTCAGCCGAATGCGGCGTCGCTTGCGCACGGTCGGGGCGCTCTGAGTCATCGTGACCTCTCGAAGATGGGGTGTGGGGTCCGGCGGTGCGCCGGACCCCACGCCTGGAACTGCTTACTTCTGGTTGAGCAGAGCGTTGAGCTCCGCGTTCGTGTCCTGCGCGAGCTGCTTCAGATCGTCAGCGTCGCGGATCTTCGAGAAGAATCCCTCCATGACGTTCTTCGCCTCGACGGCGGCCCAGCCGGGAGCCGCAGGGGTCAGCTTCGAGTTGGACGCCGATTCGATGAGCGCCTGCGCGAACTGGTCATCGCCGAGCGACGACGCGTACTGCTGGTTCGCCGGGCCGAGGCCGTTCTTGCCGAGCATCGTCTGGTACTCCTCGGAGTAGATGATGCGCAGCAGCTCCTTCGCGAGCTCCGGCTCCTTCGACGTCGCCGAGATGCCGATGTTCGAGCCGCCAGCGAAGACGGGGGCCGGCTTGCCGTCGTTGCCCGGCAGCACGAACGTGCCGAACACGTCGTCGTTCCACTCGCGCACGGGCTCACCGTCGTCGTTCGTCACCAGGTCGCCGATCGACCAGTGCGCCCAGCCGGGTGCCATGATCGTCGCGGCAGCGAGCGAGAGGTCGTCGGTGACGTTGCCCTCCTCGTCCTTCACCTGATCGGAGTCGTTCAGGTACTGGTACTGGTTCGCGTCCTTCGCGTCGTTCGGTGCGTTCGACGCGGTGCGGTAGATCTCCTGCAGTTGCTCGAGGCCCTTCAGTGCCTCGGGGGAGTCGAGCGTTGCGGTCCACTCGCCGTCCTGCAGCTCGGCGATCTCGCCGCCGTTCGCGAAGATCCAGGACACGCCGTCGCGCCAGTCCTGGCCACCCAGGTAGAAGCCCGAGAACTTCTCGATGCCCTTCGGGTTCTTCTCCGCGATGGTCTTCACCGCGGCGTTGAACTCGTCGAGCGTCTTCGGCAGTGCGACACCGGCGGCGTCCCACACGTCCTTGCGGTAGAACATGTAGCGCGAGCCGAAGTAGTAGGGAAGCGTGTAGTTCTTGCCGTCGACCTCGCCGACCTCAACGAACGAGGGGAGCAGGTCGTCGCCGCCGAGCTCCTCCTTCATGTCGCTGATGTCGAGGAACGCGCCGACGTTCGTGAAGGTCGGCGACTGCGTGTTGCCGATCTCCGTGACATCCGGCGTGTTGCTCGCGTCGGGCAGCGCGGTGGTGAGCTTCGTGACGAGATCGCCCCAGCCCTGCTCCTCGATCTTGAGCGTCGCGCCGGTCTGCTCGGTGAACTCGGTCTTCAGGTAGTCGCGCAGCTCGTCGGGGGTGTCCCCGCCAGCCAGCCACAGGGTAATCGACTTGCCGTCGCCCCCCGACTCTCCGCCGCCCTGAGCCCCCTGGCTGCAGCCGGTGAACAGCAGCGCCGAGGCCACGGCCGCAGCGGTGAGACCTGTGAGCTTTCTCTCCATGGTGTTCTTCCTTTCGGTGGGCCGCACGCGGGGTGCCGCGTGTAGCGTGTCCTGCGCTCCGGAGGAGCGCGGTCTGAAGCTCGGGAGCTAGCTGATCCCGAGCTGGGCTTTCATGACGATCGCGGTCGCGCCGCGCAGAATGAGGTCGGTGCCCTGCGTGCTCGTGCGAAGCACCAGGTCGCTGTGCGAATCTGGCATCGTTCGGCGGCGCAGGATTTCGAGTGTCGCCTCGGCTAGCGTGCCGCCGATCAACTCGAGCGGCCCGGCGAGCACGATCTCCGCGAGGTTCAGGAGGCCGACCGCCGGTGCGAGCACGATGCCGAGGCGCTGCCCGGCCTCGCGGAGCACGCGCTCGCGCTCGGCCTCTGGGACCTCCGGCCCGGTGGCCGCGGTGAGCGATGGGACGGAGAGCCAGTGCTCGAGCACCTGCTCGCGCGCGTACGGGGCGTCGAGGCCGTGATCGGTGCCGACCATCACCTGGCCGATCTCGCCCGAGGCGAAGCGGCTGCCCGCGACGGTGCGGCCGTCGACGATGAGGCCGGAGCCGACGCCGTGCCCGACGGTGACGAGGATGAAGTTGTCGCTCGACTCCCCGAAGCTGTACTCGGCGAGCGCGGCGACGTTCGCGTCGTTCGCGACGACCGCTGGCAGCCCGGTGCGCTCGGCGATGAGGGCCTGCAGTGGCAGGTTCTCCCAGCCGAGGTTGGGGGCGGTGCGCACGACGCCGTGGTCGTCGACGACGCCCGGAGTGCCGACGCCGACGCCGAGAATCGGCAGCTCAGCGACGGCAACGAGCTCGGTGGCGAGCTTCACGGTGAGGTCGCGGGCCGCGTCGCCGGTCGCCTCGGCGCGCTCGACCTCCACGCGGGAGAGCACGGTGCCGTCGAGCGCAACGACCGCGCCGCGCATCGTGCGGTGGTCGCTGAGGTCGAGGGCGACGACCGCGAACGCGTCGCGGGCGATGTCGACGAGCGTCGCCGGCTTGCCCGGCCGCTGCGACTCGCGCAGGCCGAGCTCCCGGAGCAGGCCCTCGGCGATGAGGTCGGCGACGAGGCCCGACACGGTGACCTTGGTGAGGCCGGTCGCCCGCGCGAGGTCGGCTCGGCTCTGCGCGCCGGTGTCGTGCAGGGTCTGCAGCACGAGTGTGCGGTTGTGGCGCTTGGCGTCGCCGAGGGTCGCCTTCACCCGCGGGCGGAGCGTGCGTGCGGGAAGCCCGAGTCGTTGGCTGCTCGGGGTCGGGGTACGCGACGGTGCGACGGTCATGGAGTTAGTAAAACTAACGAACTAAAGATTCGCAAGTCCTGAGCCACGCGAAGTTGGCGCTCGTAACCGAACCGTGACCGCCGCGCCCTCGCGGTTAGCCGAGTCGCTCGCCCGAATCGGTGGCGAAGAAGTGCAGGTGCTCGGGCGCCGGCGTGAGCACCACGCGCTCACCGGCGCTGGGGTGAGCGCGCCCGTTCACCCGTGCAACGACCTCGACGCGCTCGGCGCCGCCGGCGAGCCCGACGCCCGCAGCGTCCCCGGCGCCGTCGTCGAGGTGGCCGTACAGGTAGCCGTCCGCCCCGAGCTCCTCGACCAGGTCGATCACCACGGGGATCCCGGCGGCGCCGGCCGGCGCGAGCGCGAGATCCTCCGGCCTGATCCCGAGCGTCACCGCGGCATCGCCGGCCGCAGCGCGCACCGCGGCCGGTGCCGGCAGCTCGGTCGCGCCGACCCGCACCGTGTCGCCAGTGAGTTCCGCCGGCAGCAGGTTCATCGCGGGGGAACCGATGAACCCGGCGACGAACAGGTTGGCGGGAGTCTCGTAGAGTTCGCGCGGCGTGCCCAGCTGCTGCAGCTTGCCCTCCTTGAGCACCGCGATACGGTCACCCATCGTGAGCGCCTCGGTCTGATCGTGCGTCACGTAGACGGTGGTCACGCCGAGGCGACGCTGCAGCCCGGCAATCTGCGTGCGCGTCTGCACGCGCAGCTTCGCATCGAGGTTCGAAAGCGGCTCGTCCATGAGAAACGCCTGCGGCTGGCGCACGATCGCGCGCCCCATCGCCACACGCTGGCGCTGGCCACCCGAGAGCGCCTTCGGCTTGCGGCCGAGCAGCGGCTCGAGATCGAGCATCCGCGCAGCCTCGAGCACGCGCGCCGCGCGCTCGTCCCCGCTCACGCCGGCGATCTTGAGTGCGAAGCCCATGTTGTCCGCGACCGTCATGTGCGGGTACAGGGCGTAGTTCTGGAACACCATCGCGATGTCGCGATCCTTCGGCGGCATGTGGGTGACGTCGGTGTCGCCGAGCAGGATCCGGCCGGAGTCGACCTCCTCGAGGCCGGCGAGCATGCGCAATGTCGTCGACTTGCCGCAGCCGGACGGGCCAACCAGCACCAGAAACTCGCCATCCGCGACGTCGAGGGAGAGCCCATCGACCGAGGGTGTGGTGGCGCCGGGATAGACCCGCGAGACGCTGTCAAACGTGAGTGCAGACATGAGAAACTCCTCCACCGGCAGGTACGTGCCGGACGATCCGTTGTAGAAGATGACGCCCTGATGGGCGCCCCGCCCGTCGTTGGGCGGGGCTCAGGCTAGCACGAGGGGTCGCGAAAAAAACTGCGCAGAGCGACAACGCGCGGTACAGTGCTGGCATGCGCCACGGAGTGGGCCGTGGCGCAACGACCCGGGGTGGGAGAGCTGTATGCGCGAGCGCGAAGTCCGAGAAATCCAGGCTGCGCTGCTGGATGGATCATCGGTTCGCCTGGTGGCTCCGCGCGAGACGGGGCGCACGTTTCTGCTCGAGCAGGTGGCCACGGCGATGGAGGCGCGTGGCTTCACCGCGTTCCGGGTGACAGGCCGCCGAGCATTCCGAGACCAGCCCTATGTCGCGCTGCGCGAGGCCGGGCTCGTGAGTCTTCGCGGCGCGCAGAGCGAGAGCGATATTGCCGATGAGCTTGCGGCAGAACTCGATGCCGCAACCCGTCCACTCATCCTGGTCGACGACGCCGAGCACCTCGACCTGGAGTCTGCGTACCTGATTGAGTACTCCCGCGCGCGACGCAACATCCCGACGGTGCTCTCCGCGCCACCGTTCGTGATGCTGGACGCACAGGGCCGTGCCGCAACGAACAAGATCCGTACGCAGGCGCGATACGAGCTCGCCCCGCTCGGGTATGCGCAGATCAGTCTGCTCGCCCAGCGCGTACTCGGCGCGCCAGCACAGCCCGAAGTGCTGTCGCAAGTACTCGCAATGTCGTCTGGACTCACCGGCATTGCGGCAGCGATCCTTCGCACCGCGGCCCAGGAAGGCAAGATCGTGCGACAGGAGAGTGGCTGGGCGCTCGACGCAGATTCGCTCTGGAACGTGCACCTGCGCAGCACCGTCGAACAGCTCATTTTCGGCCTGCAGCGCGACGAGTTCCGAGCGCTTCACGCGCTGGCGCTTGCCGAAAGCGTTGTGGTGGAACGATTCCATGCGATCGCCTCAGCTCCACTGATCGGGCTGACGCAGCATGGGCTCATCACTACCTTCGCCGACGCAGCCGGGGTGGCGCAGGTCGCCCCACGGCCCTCGCTCATCACCGATTACTTCCAACACCAGCCGATCGACCCGCTGCACTATGAAGCGCTCCATCTGTTGTGCGAGCTCGGCGATGCCGAGGCCCAAGAGCGTGCCACCTTGGGGGCGGCGGCAACGCTGGCGCGCGCCGAAACGTTCGACCGCGCGCACAATCGTGGCACCGGGATCGCACGATTCCAACGGGCTACGGGTGACACCGCGCTCGCGAAGGCAACGCGTGATTGGCGGAGCGACCCGTCGGCCGAGCACGCGGTCATCTACTTGGACCACCTGATTACCACCGAAAGCTACCTCCCGGCAGCTGCCGCGGTTTTCGAGCGCACGAGAGGCGGCGGGAGCACGCCGATGGCGATTCGGCTGGGGATGCACCGTCTGTTCTGGGACACTCAGGCAAACCGCGAGGGCGCGAAAGAACGCCTGCGTGCCGCGGTTGCAGCGGAACCGGATCCGGTGGCGCGCGTCGCGTTCGAGGCATTCGAGGCGTATCTCGTGTTCTCGCGACGAGGAATGGAGCCGGACGTCGGACTGGTGGCAGCGGACGGCACAGTTGACCGACGGCTTCACGCTCGCGATCCGCCACTTCATCGGGGTCGTTACCGGTCGTATTCATGAGGAGCTGGAGCTCGAGCGGCTCGATTCTCGGTTCCATCTGCAGCGGGTGATCGCGGGGGTCGGGAACACGATCACGCGATCACGGAGTGTGCGGCCGGATGAGTACGAGCGAGAGCTGCGAGCCGAGTTCGCGGCGGCAAGAGCAACACAGGATTACCGACGTATCACGCTGTCTGCCTACTTTCTCGCGCAGCAGGAAGCCGCGACGTTCCGCGATCTCCTTGCAACGGAGACCGTGAGCGCGACCTTCTCGATCGGGACACCGAGTCTCGCGTATGCCGACTACTTCCTGGCGCAGTTGCGCTGGGCTGCATACCTGCACTATCTGCGCGGCGAAGCCGACCTCGCGCGCTCGGTGCTCGCCGAAACTGCCCGCTATCCAGGCATATTCGGCCCTCTTCCCGCGATGCACCCTGAGTTCGCCACGGCCATCGGGATGCTGGTCGACGGGGACTCTGATGGCGCGGTTGAGCTGCTCAACCGCATCGCGCTGCACTGCCGCGAAATGGAACTCCCCGACGCTGCGTGGACGTACGCGGCGATCGCATTCGTTGAGCGCCCAACACTGGACGTGTTTGCGCAGCTCGAACGCGTCGCAGACGCCTCATCCCATGGAACCCCCGCCATCATGGAGCTCGTGCGCCGAGCACTCGAGGAAGACCCTGCACTCGCGCGGTACGCGCAGCGCATCTCCCTCGACGCCGAGATCTCCACCTCTATCACGTTGCTCTCCGCGATGCTGAAGAAACGGCATCCTGATGCGGGCGGTGAGAACGATCACTTTTCGGAGATTCTCGGCGACACCATTCGCGAACTCCGCGCGTTGCTCGCCGCTGAGGTATCGGCCGCGCTCGATTCCAACGCGGCGCAACGCGGTGGCCCCCAGCTCACAAAGCGCGAGCGCGAGGTGTCGATGCTCGCGGCAACGATGCAGAACCGCGAGATCGCAGACCGCCTGTCCCTCAGTGTGCGCACCATTGAGAACCACCTCGCGCGCGCCATGCGCAAGCTCGATGTGAGCTCGCGCAGCGAGCTGGCCCCGCGGCTCACGGGGAGTGAGTCGCTGTAGTACTCGGCGAACCGGTGCCCCGTATCCTGGTCCTGAACTGCGCCGAGCGACATCCGCCGCTGTGACGCTCGCTGCCCCAGCCGGTGCAGCACCCAATCGCATGGAGGAAATTGAGTGGACGTCATCATCGTGGAGAACGCGGCCGCTGTCGCAGAGCACGCGGCCGCGCGGATCGCTGCACGGATCGCCGAGAAACCGAACGCGGTTCTCGGCGTTGCCACCGGCTCGTCGCCTCTCGGCACCTATGAGGCGCTTGCTACCCGCGTGACCGCCGGCGAGCTCGACTGCTCCGCGGTGAGCGCCTTCGCGCTCGACGAGTACGTCGGCCTGCCGCTCACGCACCCGGAGAGCTACCACGAGGTGATCCGCACGACCGTCACCGAGCCGCTCGGGATCGACGCGGCGCGCGTCCACGTGCCCGACGGCGGCGCGGTCGACCTCGAAGCGGCGGGTGCCGACTACGAGCGCCGCATCCGGGACGCCGGCGGCGTCGACCTCCAGCTGCTCGGGATCGGCGCGAACGGACACATCGGCTTCAACGAGCCCTGCTCCTCGTTCGCCTCACGCACCCGCGTGAAGACCCTCGCGCCGCAGACCCGCGCCGACAACGCGCGCTTCTTCGACGGGATCGACGACGTGCCGCTGCACTGCATCACGCAGGGGCTCGGCACCATCCTCGACGCCCGCGAGCTCCTCCTCGTCGCGCAGGGGGAGGCAAAGGCCGACGCCGTCGCCGCGATGGTCGAGGGGCCGCTCGCGAGCATCTGCCCGGCGAGCGCCCTGCAGCTGCACGCGCAGGCGACCGTGATCATCGACCGGAGCGCGGCGAGCAAGCTGCGCCTGATCGACTACTACGAGCACGTGCAGCGCAACAAGCCGGCCGTGCGGGTCGCCGCGGGGGTCTGAGCCGCCGTGAGCGAGATCATCGCGGCCGGCCGGGTGGTCACGAGCACCGCGGTGCTCACGCCGGGCTGGGTGGAATACTCAGCTGGCCGCACGGTCGCGATCGGCTCGGGCGAGCCCCCACGCACCCCCACCCATGAGTACCCTGAGGGAACCCTCATCCCCGGCTTCGTCGACGTGCACGTGCACGGCGGCGGCGGAGCCGACTACCCGAGTGGCACGGTGGCGGCGGCGCGCACCGCGCGGGAGGCGCACCTCGCACACGGCACCACGCGGACCATGGCGAGCCTCGTCACCGCCGGCCGCGCCGAGCTGCGCGCGCAGCTCACGGCGCTCGCGCCGCTCGTCGCCGACGGCACGCTCGGCGGAATCCACCTCGAGGGGCCATGGATCAGCCCGGCGCGGGCCGGCGCGCACGACCCTGCGCAGCTGCGCGATCCCGATCTGGTGGAGATCGACGCGCTGCTCGCCGCGGCCCCTGGCGCGGTGCGCATGGTGACGATCGCGCCGGAGCTGCCCGGCGCGCTCGCCGCGATCGAGCGGTTCCGCGCCGCGGGCGTTGTCGTGGCGATCGGGCACACCGACGCCGACGCCGCGGGCGTGCGCGCCGCGATCGACGCCGGCGCGAGCGTGGCGACGCACCTGTTCAACGCGATGCCGCCGCTGCACCACCGCACCCCCGGCCCCGTCCTCGCGCTGCTCGCCGACCCGCGCGTCACCGTCGAGCTCATCGCCGACGGCACCCACCTCGACGACGCGCTCGTCGGCTGGCTCATGGCGCAGGCCGGCCCGGATCGGGTCGCCCTCGTCACCGACGCGATGGGGGCGGCCGGCTGCGGTGATGGCGAGTACCGGCTCGGCGCGCTCGACGTCGCCGTGGCCGGTGGTGTGGCGCGCCTCGCCGGCACCGACACGATCGCGGGCAGCACCGTCACGATGGACGCGCTGTTCCAGCGCGCGGTGCGCGGTGCGGTGGGTGCTGGCGGCACGGGCTCTGACATCGCATCCGACGCGGCTGGCGCCGCGCTCCGCGCCGCCGTGCGCATGACCGCGACCACGCCGGCGCGCGCCGTCGGCTGGACCGACGTCGGCGACATCGCCGCCGGACTGCGCGCAGACTTCGTAGTCCTCGACCCAGATCTGCGGGTCGTTCAGGTGTTCTGCGGCGGCAATCCGAACTGAGAAATTATCTCGACGCCGAGATACCCAGCAGAACTCGGGTAGAGTGGTGGGCGGTCCTACCGGACCCCACACCGGGCGCGCACCATTCGCAGCGCCCGCATGAATTCAGCGCGTGGCGCACACTGAGCCGCGCGCCTCCGAGCTCACACAATACGACACTGGGAGAAGCGTTGGCGAAGATCAAGGTAGCAGGCACCGTCGTCGAACTCGACGGCGACGAGATGACCCGCATCATCTGGCAGTTCATCAAGGATCGGCTGATCCATCCGTACCTCGACGTCACGCTCGAGTACTACGACCTCGGCATTCAGCACCGCGACGAGACCGACGATCAGGTGACGATTGACGCGGCGAACGCGATCAAGAAGCACGGCGTCGGCGTGAAGTGCGCGACGATCACCCCCGACGAGGCGCGCGTCGAGGAGTTCGGCCTCAAGAAGATGTGGCGCAGCCCGAACGGCACGATCCGCAACATCCTCGGCGGCGTGGTGTTCCGCGAGCCGATCATCATCTCGAACATCCCCCGCCTCGTACCCGGCTGGAACAAGCCGATCATCATCGGCCGCCACGCGCACGGCGACCAGTACAAGGCCACTGACTTCAAGGCCGGCGCCGGCAAGGTCACCATGACCTTCGAGCCGGCTGACGGCTCGGCGCCGCAGCAGTTCGAGGTCGTCACTCTCCCCGAAGGCGGTGGCGTGATCCAGGGCCAGTACAACTTCAACGACTCGATCCGCGACTTCGCGCGCGCCTCGTTCAAGTACGGCCTGTCGCGCAAGTACCCCGTCTACCTCTCGACGAAGAACACGATCCTGAAGGCCTACGATGGCCAGTTCAAGGACATCTTCCAGGAGGTCTTCGACGCCGAGTTCAAGGCGCAGTTCGACGAGCTCGGCCTCACCTACGAGCACCGCCTCATCGACGACATGGTCGCCTCGGCCATGAAGTGGGAGGGCGGCTACGTCTGGGCGTGCAAAAACTACGACGGCGACGTGCAGTCGGACACGGTTGCGCAGGGCTTCGGCTCGCTCGGCCTGATGACCTCCGTGCTGATGACGCCGGACGGGCAGACCGTCGAGGCTGAGGCCGCGCACGGCACGGTGACGCGTCACTACCGCCAGCACCAGCAGGGCAAGCCCACCTCGACGAACCCGATCGCCTCGATCTTCGCGTGGACGCGCGGGCTCGCGCACCGCGGCAAGCTCGACGGCAACCAGGAGCTCATCGAGTTCTCGGAGGCTCTTGAGGACGTGGTCATCAAGACTGTCGAGTCCGGCAAGATGACCAAGGACCTCGCGCTCCTCGTTGGCCCTGAGCAGGCATTCCTCACGACCGAGGAGTTCCTCGGCGCGATCGACGAGAACCTGCAGGCCCGCCTGGCCTAGCGCACAACCACTTCGCCCGCGTGGGCCCCCCTTGGGGGGGCCCACGCGGGCGAAGTGGTTGTGTGGGGGGTGTGGGCAAGGGGTGCGCGCTGCGGGCCCCATGCCCACACCTCTTGAGAAGTGGCAAACCGACGCTTCCCGCGCCCGAAGCGTCGGTTTGCCACCACTCGATTCCCCCGCGATCCCCTACGCTCGGGGGAAGAGGCAGGGGGGCTCACACGCGAAGCCCGGGCGAGTGGCGCACAGCGCACTCCTTTCTCGCGTGGCCGCATCCACGCCGGCGTAGCCTGGGACGGCGGGCCAGCGGAAGCCCACCGTTCCCGCACCTGGAGGTGGATGATGAGTGCACGCACACTGCCCGCACCGCGCCCAATCGAGGACATGACGGTTGACCTGTTGATCGTCGGGTCCGGCACCGGCCTCGCGACCGCGCTTGCTGCGGACGAGCGAGGTTTGACTGTCGCGGTGGTGGAGAAGACCGCTTACGTTGGCGGGTCGACCGCGCGATCCGGCGGAGCCTGCTGGCTGCCCGCGAGCCCCGTGCTCGCCCGTGACGGCGCAGTCGACTCGCTCGAGCGCGGCGACGAGTACGTTGAGGCGGTGGTGGACGGGCGGAGCCCACGCAGCCGGTGGCGACCATACCTGGACTACGGCGCGGAGGCGGTGCGCATGCTTGAGCGCACCACCCCGCTCCGGCTCCGCTGGGTGCGTGGGTATTCGGACTATCAGCCCGAGCTTCCAGGCGGAAACGCCGCTGGCCGCTCCGTCGAGGCGCGGCCGTTTGACCTGTCACGGCTCGGCGCCGAGCGCGCGCGCCTTCGATCTGCACCGATGGCCGCGCCACTCCCGATGCCGGTCACCGGCGCGGATTACAAGTGGCTCAACCTCATCGCTCGTGTACCGCTGCGTGCGCTGCCGCGGGCGATCTGGCGGGTGGTTCAGGGGATCGGTGGCCTGAGCATCAAGCGAGAGTATGCTGCCGGCGGGCAAGCCCTCGCAGGCGGCCTCTACGCGGGGGCGCTGCGCGCAAGGATCCCAATCTTCACTGAGACCGAGCTCACCGAGCTGATTACTGATGATGAAGGTCGGGTGGTGGGTGCCCGGCTGCGGCAGGGTGTGCGCGAGGTGACCGTGCGCACGCGTCGTGGTGTGGTGCTGGCCGCCGGCGGCTTCGATCACGACATGCGGTTGCGCCGCGCGCACCAGTCGCCCGGTCTGGTGCGCGACCTGAGCTTGGGCGCTGAGGGCAATACGGGGGACGCGATCCGCATCGGCCAGGAGGTGGGGGCCGATGTGCAACACATGGGGCAGGCCTGGTGGTTCCCCGCGGTTGCGCCAGTGGATGACACATCGGAGCCCCAGATCCTACTCGCTGAGCGTTCGCTGCCTGGCTCGTTCATGGTCGATGGGCACGGGAAACGCTTCGTGAACGAGGCGTTGAACTACATGGCGTTTGGGCAGGAGGTGTTGCGTCGCGAAGCAGCTGGGGATCCGGTCGGGCGCATGTGGCTCGTGTTTGACCAGCGGTATCGCAATGACTTTCTGTTCGCAGGTCAAGTGTTTCCGCGGATGCCATTGCCGCGGCACTGGTTCCGGGCTGGCATTGCGCATCGCGGCTCAACCCCGGCGCTCCTGGCGCGAGCGATTGGGGTGCCTGTCGCCGATTTCGAGTCCACGTTTCGGCGGTTCAACGCGCACGCGGGCGCGGGCGTCGACGAGGACTTCCAGCGTGGCAATTCTGCCTACGATCGTTACTACGGTGATCCGACGCGCACCCCGAATCCGAACCTGCGGCAGCTCGACGGTGAGAATCTTTACGCAGTCGAGGTGGTGCTGTCCGATTTGGGGACCTGCGGCGGCTTGCGCACGGACGGGGCGGGCCGTGTGCTGAGCGACGCCGACTCGGTGATCCCCGGGCTCTTTGCGCAGGGGAACACTGCGGCGAACGCGTTCGGCGAGGTGTATCCCGGGGCTGGCGCGACGGTGGGTCAGGGCATTGTGTACGGGGTGGCGATCGTTGACGGGATCCTCGGCGAGGGCGCGGCGCGATAGCCTCGCTCGCTCGCCTCGAGCGTCCCCGAGCGCCCCAGCGCCCCCCAACGCGGAGAAATCTGATATCTCGGAGCTCGCATGCGCGAATGCTCCGAGATACCAGATTTCTCCGCGGGAAGTGGGGGCCGGGGGGAGTGGGGGCCGCGGAGTGAGGGCCGGGGAGCGGGGTGCGAGCTGGCTACACCGGGGCGCGGCGCGTCGAGTCGCGCACGTCGAGCGTTGCGCGCGGCACCTCGAGCGGACCGGTCGGCGTGCGCCCCTCCGCCAGGCCGACCGCGACCTCGACCGCCCGCGCGGCGATACCCTCGGGGTGCAGGTCGAGCGTGGTGACGCTCGGTGTGGAGATGCGGTTCTGGATCGCCCCCGATCCCGCAGCGACCAGGAGATCCTCGGGGATTCGGATGCCGCGCGCCACGGCGGCGGCGGTGAGGCCAGCCGCGTGGCGGCCGGTGAGGCAGAAGATCGCGTCGGGCCGCGTGCCGGCCGCTCCGAAGAAGCGTTCGGCCGCGGCCTCGCCCACCCCTTCGCCCTCGCTCTCGGGGAACGCTGCGATGTCGGGGGTCAGCCCGTGCCGCGCGCACCATTCCAGGTACGCGTCCTCCGACTCGCGGTTCCACGCGTTCTCGTCGGTGCCGGTGAGGAGCGCGATGCGCGTGCCCCCGGTCGCGCGGAGGTGATCGAGCACGAGGATGGCCTCCTCCCAGTCGCGGGTGGCGAGCTCGATGAACTGTCCGGGCCGCGCGGGATCGGAGCCGACCGAGACCACCGGGATGTGCCGCTCCGACAGCAGTGTGAGCACCGGATCGTTGGCGAACGGCTCGGTGACGATGTACGCGTCGGCAGCCGTCGCGCTGAGGGGGGCGTCCGGCCTGGTCGGGTCGTCGATGAGCATCATGCTGTAGCCGTGCTCCATCGCGGCGAGGGAGGCCGCGCCGGCCATGCGGAGGAAGTAGTCGACGCCCTCGGGGAGGAACGTGTCGAGGCTGTGGAGTGGCCGGATGACGAGCGCGAGCAGGCCGAGGCGCGAGTTCTGCAGGCCCTGGGCGATGGGGCTTGGCCGGTACCCGATCTCGTCGGCGACCTGTTCGATGCGCGCGATCGTCTCGCGGCGCACGACCCCTTTGCCGTTCAGGGCGTGCGACACGGTCGTCGGAGAGACGCCTGCCGCTCGGGCCACGTCTTTGATCGTCGGTCTCCCGCTGCGCTGCACCTCGCCAGGATAGCCGCTTCGCACTGGGGGACAGGGGCAGGAAGCGGGGGAAATGGCCCAAGCTGTTACCGAATCGTGAAAACCAAACCGTTTTGCACAAATCGTTTTGGGTGTTAGCATCCTGCGTGGGTCTTCGTTCGGCATCGCGCCGGACCACAGGGGATTCAATGACGAAACTTCGAATGGAGAACAACGTGAAACTCGCACCGATGCGGGCGTCCATCGCCCTCTTCGCCATCGCGGGCCTTGCGCTCACCGGCTGCGCTTCCGGCAGCCGTGGGGGCGACGCCGGCGGCGCAAACGCCGAAGACGCCCTGCTGCAGACCACCCCGGAGCCCGCGGCCGACGCCGAGAAGGTCACCTGGAACTCCACCTACGGTGAGCTCGCAAGCCTCGACCCCGTGAAGGCGTTCAACTACCCCGAGAACACGATCGTCTCGAACCTCTGCGAGCCGCTCTTCCAGATGCAGCCCGACTTCTCGGTGCAGCCTAACCTGGCGACCGAGGCGAACACCGAGGACGGCAAGACCTGGACGCTCGGGATCCGCGACGACGTCACCTTCTGGGACGGCACCCCGATGACCGTGCAGGATGTCGCGTTCTCCCTGGGCCGCCACATCGACCCGGCCGAGGGCAGCTACTGGGGCGGCGGCACCGTCGCGAACATCGCGAAGGTGTCCGCGAGCGGCGACTCGGAGCTGACGATCGAGCTCAAGACGCCGGACTACACGCTCCCTTCCTCCCTCAGCACCGTGATCGGTGTCGTCGTGCAGGAGAAGCAGCGGAAGGCCGCTGGCGAGAATTACGGCAACCCCGAGACCGGCGTGATGTGCACCGGCCCGCTGCAGTTCACCCCGGGCAACTGGAAGCAGGGGCAGTCGATCACGCTCGACCGCTACGACGGCTACTGGAACGCCGACAAGCAGGCCAACGCCAAGCAGGTGGAGATCGGCTTCGTCGTCGACCCGACCGCGATCGCGAACGGGCTCGCCACGGGCGAGATCCAGGGCTCGTACGATGTTCCGCTCCCCGCGCTCGGCACGCTGTCGAGCAGCACGAGCGGCAAGCTGTACGCCGGCCAGGGCATGCAGGACATGGCCATCATCTCCACCGGTGATGGGCTCTTCGGCGACCCGGCCGTGCGCCGCGCGCTGACCCGCGCGACCGACCGCCAGGCGATCGCCGACACGGTCTACGAGGGCACGGGCACCGTGTCACGCTCGGTCGTGCCGCAGTCCGCGTGGGACGCCGTCGAGGGCGTCGCCGAGCTGCGCGACGAGCAGCTCCCTGACCTGAGCTTCGACATCGAGGCGGCGAAGGCCGAGCTCGAGGGCGCAGACCTCGACCTGTCGCAGCCGATCAAGATCGCCTACCCGAGCGAGCGCAGCTTCTACGCTGACATCCTCAACGAGATGGCGAACGGCGCGAAGGAGCTCGGGATCACCCTCGAGCCCACCGGCGTGCCGAGCGCGCAGTTCGGCGCGTTCTTCTCGGACCCCGAGGCACGCAAGGGCTTCGACGGCTTCGTCACGACGAACTACCTGAGCGCCCCGGATCCGCTGCTGCACCTCATCAGCGTCGCGAAGACGGGCAGCGATCAGAACTACGCGAAGTTCTCCGACCCGAAGGTTGACGCAGCGCTCGACGCCGCGATCGCTGAGCCCGACGCGCAGAAGCGCGCCGAGCTGACCGTCGAGGCCGAGGCGCTCATCATGGCCGCGCAGCCGTGGGTGCCGATCAACGACCTCGCCGTGCGCATGTACATGGACGAGAGCATCACGGGCGCGCCAGCGTCGTTCGTCTACCTGTACTACCCCTGGGCTGCCGATCTCGGCGCAACGGCCTAGCGCGTGATCGCAGCAGGAAAGGATCGTCCATGATCTACCTTGGAAAACGGCTTGCCGCCCTCGTCGGCGTGCTCATCGTGTCCAGCTTCATCGTGTTCGCTGGCATGTACCTTGCCCCGGGCAGTCCCGAGCAGTTCCTCGTCCAGGGGCGCACGGTCAGCCCGGAGGTGCTCGCGGCCATCCGCGAGCAGTACGGTCTCGATGATCCTTTCCTGCTGCGGTACTGGCACTGGCTGCTCGATGTGCTGCAGGGCGACCTCGGCCGCTCGCTCATCACGCAGCAGGACGTGACGACGCTCGTCGCGTCCCGCCTCCCCACCACGCTGTACCTGGCGCTGTTCGCCGCGATCCTCATCGTCGTCTTCGGTGTGGGCCTCGGCGTGCTCGCCGCAACGAAGTCCGGCGTCTTCGAGAAGCTCGTGGTCTTCGGCTCGAACCTCGGCTTCGCCGTGCCGACCTTCTTCGCCGCGCTCGTGCTCATGTTCCTCTTCGGTTCGAGCCTCGGCTGGTTCCCGGTCTCCGGATCCGGCGAGGGGTTCGTCGACCGGCTCTGGCACCTCACGCTTCCCGCGATCGCGCTCGCGTTCCCCGGCATCGCCGTCGTGGCGCGTATCACCCGCACCGCGGTGCGCGAGGAGCAGGGCTCCGAGCACGTCGTCATGGCGATCGCGCGCGGCGTGCCCAAGCAGCTCGTGCTGTGGCGGCACACGATCCGCAACTCGATGCTGCCGGTCTCCACCGTGATCGGCACGCAGATCGCCGGCCTCCTCGCGAGCGCCTTTGTGATCGAGTACGCCTTCACGCTCGACGGGATCGGCTCGCTGCTCGTCAACTCGGTGCAGAAGAAGGACTTCGCGGTGGTGCAGGCGATCGCCCTCATCATGGTGCTGGCCTTCGGCCTCATCAACCTCATCGTCGACCTGCTGTACGCGGTGATCGACCCCCGTGTCCGCCTGAGCCAGGGAGTGGCAGCGCGATGACCGAGCAGAACTTCACGAAGCGCCCCGACGCGAACACGCGCGCGCAGGACACCGTTGCGGTGCAGCTGCTGCGCAAGCACCGCGGCGACGTGCCCACCACCGGCTGGCAGGTGCTGCGCCGCCGCCTCGGCCCCGTCGGCATGGTCAGCCTCGCGATCATCGTGCTCGTCGTGCTGATGGCGCTCCTCGCGCCCGTGATCGCGCCGTACGACCCGTTCGAGGGCAGCGTCACCGCGCGCCACGAGGCGTGGAGCCTCGCACACCTGATGGGCACCGATCAGTCGGGCCGCGACATTCTCTCCCGCATCATCTGGGGTGCGCGGACGAGCCTCATCGGGCCAACGATCGTGATCCTGATCACCGCGTTCCTCGCCACCACCCTCGCCCTCACCGCGGTGTGGTTCGGCGGCAAGGTCGACGCGTTTATCAGCCGGATCCTCGACATCCTCTTCGCGTTCCCGAACATGCTGCTCGCGATCCTCGCGGTGGCGATTTTCGGGCCGTCGCTGCTCACCGCATCGATTGCGCTCGCCATCGGCTTCACCCCGTACTCGGCGCGCGTCATCCGCTCGGTGGCGCTGCGCGAGCGAAACCTCCCATACGTGGCCTCCGCGCAGCTGCAGGGCATCTCCGGTTTCCTCATCACCGTGCGTCACATTCTGCCGAACGTGCGCACCCAGATCCTCACCGGCATGACGATCAACTTCGGCTACGCGATGATCGAGCTCGCGGCGCTCTCGTTCCTCGGCCTCGGCGTGCAGCCGCCCACCCCGGACTGGGGCCTCATGGTCTCGAACGGGCAGGCCTCGCTGCAGCAGGGCTTCTGGGAACAGAGCATCTTCGCCGGCCTCATGATCGTGATCACCGTCGCCGCGTTCGGCTACGTCGGCGAACAGCTCGGCGGCCGCCGCGCCGCAGGAAGGACCCGCTGATGCTGCACATCGAACAGCTCGTGCTCACGGTCACCGACCCGGACACCGGGCGCGAAACCGAGATCCTGCACGGCAACGCTCTGACGCTCGGGCAGGGGGAGGCGCTCGGCCTCGTCGGCGAGTCGGGCTCCGGCAAGTCGATGACCCTTAAGTGCATCCTCGGCATCGAGCCGAGCGGCGCGCGCGTCGACGGACGCATCGAACTCGACGGCACTGACCTGCTCGCCACGACGGGCGAAGAACTGCGCAGGATCCGCGCCGAGGATCTCGCGCTGATCGCGCAGAACCCGCACGGCGCGCTCAACCCGGTGCTGCCGGTCGGCAAGTACCTGATCGAGGGCATGTCCGACGCGCGGTCCATGAGCCGCGCCGACGCCGAGGCGAAGGCCGCGGAGCTGCTCCGATCAGTGGGGATCGCGGACACGGAGCGCGTGCTGCGCTCGTACCCGCACCAGCTCTCCGGCGGCATGCTGCAGCGCGTGGTGATCGCGGGCGCAATCTCGGGCTCCCCGAAGCTGCTGCTCGCCGACGAGCCGACCACCGCGCTCGACGTCACGACGCAGGCCGAGGTCGTCGCGATCCTCGACGAGATGCGCCGGGAGCACGGCCTGTCCATGATCTTCGTGACCCACGACCTCGACCTCGCCGCCGCCGTCTGCGATCGCCTCGCGGTGATGAAGGACGGCGAGATCCTCGAGATCGGCACGCCGGACGAGATCCGGGACCGCCCGAAGACCGAGTACACGCGAAACCTCATGGCGGCGCGGCCCATGCTCTACCCGGCCGGGCATCCCACCGGTCCCGGGCTGGGGGAGCGCGCCGGCGAAGCCGCGACGAAGGAGCAGGGCGAATGAGCGACACCGCAATCATCGAGGCGCGCGGCCTGAGCCGCACCTTCCACCTCAGCCGCAAGGCGAGCGTCGCGGCGCTCGACGACGTGAGCTGCGAGCTGCGCGCTGGCACCTGCCTCGCGGTCGTCGGCGAGTCGGGGTCAGGCAAGTCGACGCTCGCGCGCGTGATCGTCGGGCTCGAGTCCGCCGACTCCGGCACCGTGCGGATCGCCGGCAGTGACGTGCAGCCGACCACCGCCCGCCGCGAGCTGCGCAAGCGCGCGAAGCTCGTGCAAATGGTGTTCCAGGATCCGCAGGGCTCCCTCAACCGCTCCCTCCCCGTGAGCGCGACGATCGACGAGATGCTCCGCGCGCACCGCCCCGACCTCGACCGGGCGGGACGCCGCGCGCGCGTCCTCGAACTGTTCGCGGAGGTGGGCCTCACCGAGCGTCACGCCGACGCGAAGCCCGCTGCGCTGTCCGGCGGGCAGAAGCAGCGCGTGGCCATCGCACGCGCACTCGCCGCAGAGCCCGAGATCATCGTGCTCGACGAGGCGGTGTCGGCGCTCGACGTGTCCGTGCAGGCCCAGGTGCTCGCGCTGCTCAAGCGCTTGCGCGAGGAACACGGGCTGTCCTACCTCTTCATCACCCACGACCTCTCGGTGGTGCGCGACATCGCCGACGACGTCGTGGTGATGCGGCAGGGGCGCATCATCGAGCGCGGCACGGTCGACGAGGTGCTCGACGCCCCGCAGGATCCCTACACGCAGCTGCTCATCGCCTCGGCGCCGCGCCCCGGCTGGAAGCCGCAGCGCGGCCTCCGGGACGCTCTGCTCGGCACCGGCACGAAGGAGAGCTCAGGCCCGTAGCGATCCCCCGCTGCTCCGAACCGAGCCGAGCCGCTCGCGCCAGGGTGCCCCGCAGGGACCCCGGCGCGGCCTCGGCGCGCCAGCAACCGCTTCATCCCGCCGCGCGGCCCACCACGCGCGGCGCCGAACCCCAGAAAGAACCACACCATGACCGAGAAGACGAGCCGCATCCACCTGGATCTCAGCGGCGGCACCCGGTACGAGCTCGGCCGCGCGCGCGGCCACGCACTGCGCGACACGCTCGCCGCGGCTGCCGAGCAGTACACGAACCTGTTCCGCATGATCGAGGTCGATCCCGATCGAGAGCGCGCCGGCATCGCCACCATCCTGGAGACGCTCGCTGAGTGGCGCCCTGAGGTCGTCGAGGAGCTGCGCGGGATCGCTGAAGGATCAGGGGTTCCGCTCGACCGCGTCGTCGCGCTCAACGCCCGCACCGAGATCCTTGCGCTCGGTAACCGCGCCGCGAACGAGTGCTCCACCCTCACCTCCGTGATCGACGGGCACCGCTTCGGCGTGCAGACGTGGGACTGGCACATCGAGTTCGACGGGCTGTGGCACACGCACACGGTCGCGGGCCCCGGCTACCGCTACGCGGGGCTCACCGAGCAGGGCATTGTCAGCAAGATCGGCGTCAACGAGGCGGGGCTCGGGCTGCACTTCAACATCCTCGGGCACGCCGACGACCACCCCGAGGGCGTTCCCATGCACGTGCTGTCGAGCGTGGTGCTCACCGAGTGCGCGACGATCGACGAGGCGCTCGCGCTCATCCGCAGCGCGCCGATCACCTCGTCGTCGGCGTTCACGATGGTCGACGCGACGGGCGCCGTGTCCGTCGAGATGAGCCCGGCCGGCGTGTTCCCCATCCCCGAGGTCGCGGGATCCGTGCAGCGCACGAACCACTTCCAGCACGCGACCCCGCTCGGCGGCCAGAAGACCGAGCTGTACGAGCCGGACTCCTCCGAGCGGCTCGAACTGGTGCGGGAGCGATTGGCCGCCGGCCTGCCCGCGGCGCCTGATGCGATGGTGCGCCTGCTGCTGTCGGGCGAGGGGCAGCCGCCGCTCACCTGCGTGCCCGACATGTCGAAGGCGTTCGGCGACCGCTGGGCCACCCTCGCGACGGTGATCACCGACCCGGACGCGCGCACGATCCGCGTGCTCGACGGCATGCCCACCGACGCAGAGACGGGCACCTGGCGGGTGCTGACGGCGTAGGCCGCGTCGCGCCCACCAACCCCGCAGGAGAAATCTGGGATTTCGGAGGGTTTCCCGTGAAACCCTCCGAAATCCCAGATTTCTCCTGCGGGAATTGGGAACGGGCGTGGGGATTGGGGCTGCGGGAACGGGGCACCGCGGGAACGGGCGCGGGTGCAGCGCGCGCAGCGCCGACTAGCCGCGCAGCAGCTCGCGCACGCGCGGGATCACCTCCGTGCCGTACAGCTCGATGCTCTGCATCAGCTCGGCGTGCGGCATCGTGCCGTTGGCGTACTTCAGGTCGAAGCGATCGGCGCCCAGCGTGCGCACGGTCTGCGCGATGCGCTGCGCGACCGTCTCGGGCGATCCGACGTACAGCGAGCCAGTGTCGGCCTCGCGCTCGAACTCGGCGCGCGTGGTGGCCGGCCATCCGCGCTCCCCGCCGATGCGGTTGCGATTGCGTTCGAAGTGCGGCCACAGCTGCTCGCGCGCCTCGGCGTCCGTTGGGGCGACGTGGCCGGGCGAGTGCACGCCGAGCGGCATCTGCGCGCGGCCGAGCTCCTCCTGCGTGCTGCGGTACAGCTCCGCGAACGGCAGGAAGCGCGCCGGATCCCCGCCGATGATGGCGAGCATCATGGGAATGCCTACCTGCACCGTGCGCAGCACCGAGTGCGGGCTGCCGCCCACCCCGATCCACGCGTTCACCCCGTTGGGCTGCTCCGTCTTCGGGTACACCTCCTGCTCAACGAGCGCGGTGCGGTGCCGCCCCGACCAGGTGACGGGCTCCTCGGCGCGCAGCCGCGCGAAGAGCTCGAGCTTCTCGGAGAACAGCTGGTCGTAGTCCTCGAGCCGGTAGCCAAAGAGCGGGAACGACTCGGTGAACGAACCGCGGCCGAGGATCACCTCTGCGCGGCCCGAGCTCACGGCGTCGAGCGTGGCGAAGCGCTCGTACACGCGCACCGGATCGTCGCTCGAGAGCACCGTGACGCCGGTACCGAGTAGGATCCGCTCGGTCTGGCCGGCGATCGCGGCGAGCGCGATCTCGGGGGAGCTGAGCGCGAAGTCGTCGCGGTGGTGCTCCCCGAGGGTGATGGCGTCGACGCCGATGCGGTCGGCGAGTGCGGCCTCCGCGACGACGTCGCGCAGCACCTGTGCGTGCGAGTTCCGGCTGCCGTCCGCGGCGAACGTGACGTCGCCGAAGGTGTCGAGGCCGAGGATGAGCTGCTCGGCTGAGGCGCCGGCGACCGTGGACGGATGTGTCATGCCCGATACAACCCCACTCGGATCGCGGCTATTCCGCGTTCAGGCGCTTCCCACGCGGTGCGCGGTCTGCCGCCTGGCGAGCTACGCGCGGCGTCGGCGCGAGGTGAGGTAGCCGACCACGGCACCGGCGACGCCGAAGAGCGCGGGCCACACCCAGAAGATCCCGAGCGAGAGGAGTGCGGCGACGGCTGCGGCGAGCAGCATGAGTTCGAAGAGCGCGGCGGCGAAGTAGTCGACGCGCAGCACGGGGCGCGGGGAGAGGAAGAGCGCCCACAGCAGCACCGACAGCACGAGGAGCCCGAGCCCGGTGAAGATGCCGGGGAAGGGGAGCGGCCAGGACAGGAAGCCCCACACCGTGATCACGACGATGGCGACGAGGTGGAACAGGCCACGGGCGAGCTGGAAGCGCGCGGCCGTGCGTGCGGACTGGGAGGAGGCGGTGCTGGTCACCCGCCCAGTCTACCCGCTGCTCGCGGCGTGGTTCAGCGTCGCGCCGGGGAAGTGGTCCACTGCCGAAGGGCTCGCTACCGTAATCACATGGACCAGGCGCGACCGTCAGCCGGGCCCGCTTCACCGGGGGTGCCCGGGGCGGGCTCGATCGCCGGCGTGCGCGTCTTCGAGCCGGACGGCAGCTTCAGCGCGCCGCGCGAGCTCCGCTGGGAACACGGCAGCTTCGTGGCAGCGGCAACCGCCGCCGCGGACACCGCGGCCCCCGCGCCGCAGCGCCCACTCGGCCGCGCCGATGCGGAGCTCTGGGCGCTCCCCGGCCTCGTCGACGCGCACGTGCACGCGGCCTGGCACGCCTTCGACGAGGACGATCGGCGCGGGATCGCTGCCGCGGACCGCCACACTGCGACCGCCGCCGGCCTCGCGCGCACCCTCGCCGCCGGCATCACCCGGGTGCGCGATGCCGGTGGCCTGAGCCGCGCCGAGCTCGCGGCCCTGCCCGCGGCTGAGCGCCCGGACGTGCAGCTCTCGGTGCGCTTGCTCGATCGCGCCGCGGCGGACGCAGCGGGCGGGCTCGACCGGGCGGTGGGCGAGGTGCTCGACGCCGGCGCCCAGTGGGTGAAGCTCGTCGGCACAGCCGGGGTGGCGAGCCCCGCGGGCGCCGGCCTGGAGCCCGTGTTCTCCGCTGCCGAGGTGCGTGCGGCGGTGGCGCGCGCCGAGCGCGCCGGCGCCGCGGTGATGATGCACGCCTGGGGCGGGGACGCGATCGACGACGCGATCGCCGCCGGCGCCGCGAGCATCGAGCACGGCATCTTCCTGACCGATCAGCAGGCGCGCGCCGCGGCCGCGGCCGGGCTCACGCTCGTCCCGACGCTGCGGATCTACCGCCTCGTGCAGCGCATGATCGACGCCGGCAGCCTCCACGCGGCGTTCCGCGCCAGAGTGACCGAGGCGATCGGGGCGCACCCGGCCGCCGTGCGCCGAGCCCGCGACGCCGGGCTCCCGATCGCGGTCGGCACGGACTCGGGAACGCCCGATCAGCACGGCACCGCAGCGCTCGAGGTTGACGCGCTCCGCGGCGCGGGGCTGAGCGCCGCCGAGGCGCTCATCGCCGCAACGCGCACGGGCGCCGCGCTGCTCGCGCGCGCCGATCGGGATCGCGGCCGTGCCGTCCGCGCGGACGCGCACGCCGGCACCCTCCGCCCCGGCGCCGCGGCCGACGCCGTGTTCTTCTCACGCGATCCGCGTGAGCTCGGGGCGCTCGCCGATCCGGCAGCGATCGTCGGCGTGCTGCGCGCCGGAGTCCTGCACGCCGCCCCACCAGCCTCCCCCTTGAAAGGACCACTCACATGACCGCACTGAATTCCGGGCGTCGCCGCCTGGCGCTCGCCGGAGCCGCGCTTGCCGCCGCGCTCGTGCTCTCCTCCTGCGCCGCCGGCGCAGCGCCGGGCGACGCCGCAGCCGGCGGCGATCCCGTCGCCGGGGGCACGCTCACCTTCGGGCGGGTCGCCTCGGCCGACAATCTCGACCTCAACCAGCAGATCACCGCGAACAATGCGTTCGCGATCGACAAGATCTTCGAGCCGCTCGTCAGCTTCGACGAGCAGGGCGAGATCGTGCCGTGGCTTGCGGACTACACGGCGAACGACGCCGGCACGGAGTACGTGTTCACGCTGCGCGAGGGGCTCACCTTCTCGGACGGCGCCCCGGTGACCCCGGCTGACGTGGTTTTCTCCCTGAACCGGCACCTCGAGGTGGAGGGGCCGCTGCCGCTCACTGCGCCGATCACGGGCATCACGGAGACGGGTGAGCGCGACGTCACGATCACGCTCGAGACGCCGTACACGCCGTTCCTGTCGGAGCTCGCTGGCTTCTCGAACGGGATCTTCCCGAAGGACTTCGGCGGGCAGAGCGAGGAGGAGTTCTTCCAGCAGCCCGTTGGCACCGGGCCGTTCGCGGTGGAGACGTTCGACCCGAACGGCGACCTCAGCTTCGTGAAGAACGAGCACTACTGGCAGGAGGGGAAGCCCTACCTCGACGGGCTCGAGTACCGCGTCATCGCCGACGACGCGCAGCTGCGCCAGCAGCTCGCCGCCGGCCAGATCGACGCGATCGACACGGTGCCGGCTGCCAACGCGGCCGAGGTGGACTCCGCCGCGGACACGGTGCTCTCGAACACCTCCGGCTGGGCGACCGAGCAGGTGTTCTTCAACACGCAGCGCGAGGAGCTCGGCGACCAGCACGTGCGCCGCGCGATCGCGCACGCGCTCGACCGCGAGGGCATCACCGCCGCGACGACGTTCGACACCGCTGAGGTGGCGAACGCGCTCCTGCCGCCCACGATCACGGACTCCGCGAACGACACGGTGACGCCGCTCGCGTTCGACCTCGACGCGGCGAAGGCCGAGCTCGCGAAGTCGGCGTTCCCCGACGGCTTCAGCACGACCCTGCTGATCGCGAGCGGCAACGCGCAGCGCGCGCAGATCGCGCAGATCGTGCAGGAGTCGCTCGCCCAGATCGGCATCGAGGTGAAGATCGAGCAGCTCGACATCGCGGTGTTCCGCGAGCGCTTCTTCGCGTACGACTTCGACATGATGCTCAACAGCGGACAGTCGGACGCCCCCGACCCGAACGGCTTCATCACGTTCCAGGCCGACCCTGAGGGCTTCAGCAAGTCGTACTGGACGCACTACACGAACGACGAGGTGACGAAGCTCATGCACGAGGGCCGCACCACGGCGGAGGGCGCCGAGCGCTCGAAGATCTACGCGGACATCCAGCAGATCCTCGCGGACGACGTGCCCTACATCCCGCTCTTCTTCCCCGCGAACCTGAAGGCGACGACGAGCGACGTGCACGGCTTCACGGTGCTGCCGAACGGCAGCGTCAGGTTCCAGGACGTCTGGCTCGCCGGCGGCGGCGCGTAGCCGAAGCGACGAACTGACGCGTGCGCGCGGGGCCCGTGGCCCCGCGCGCACTACAGTGATGACGTGGTGACGAGGAACGAGCGGGCGCGGGGGCTCGTGCGCGGGATCGGGCGCGAGCTCGTCCGCGTGCTCGCGCGCGTCGTGCCGGTGATGCTCGGCGTCGTCATCGCGGTGTTCTTCCTGCTCCGCATGGTGCCGGGGGATCCCGCCGCCATGATTCTCGGCGAGCGCGCCACCCCGGAGTCGATCGCGGCGCTCCGCGCGGAGCTCGGCCTTGACCTGCCGCTCTGGCAGCAGTTCACCGACTTCGCGTGGGGCATCCTCACCAGCCTTGACACCGGGAACTCCCTCGTCACGGGGGCGTCGACGCGCGAGCTCATCCTCGCGAAGGCGCCGGTGAGTCTCGGGATCGTGCTCTTCGCCGTGGTGCTCGCCGTCGCCATCGCGGTGCCGCTCGCGTTCGCCGCGGCCCTGCGCCAGGACGGCTGGATCGACCACGTGGTGCGTGTGCTGCCGGCGGTGGGGATGGGGATGCCGCTGTTCTGGGTGGGGCTCCTGCTCATCATCGTGTTCGGGGTGCAGCTGCGCTGGTTCCCCGTCGGCGGCGTCGGGACGGGGCCGGGCGAGCCGCTGCGGAGTCTCTTCCTGCCGGCGCTCGCGGTGGCGCTCGGCATGGCCCCGCCGCTGATCCGCTCGCTGCGCGCCCAGCTGATCGACGTGCTCGCGGCCGACTTCGTGACGACGCTGCGTGCCGCGCGCATCCCCGAGCGCCGCATCCTCGGCAGGCACGTGCTGCGCTCCGCTGCGCTGCCGACGCTCACCCTGCTGAGCGTCAACACGGCGTACCTCATCGGCGGCACGCTCGTCGTGGAGAAGGTGTTCGGGATCAACGGGCTCGGCACGCTGCTCTTCCAGTCGATCGGCAGCCGCGACTTCCCCGTGGTGCAGGGGATCGCGCTGTACTGCGCCGTGCTCGTGGTGCTCGTGACCACGCTCGCCGGCGTGCTCTCCGCCGCGCTCGATCCGCGGCTGCGCAGCGTCGCAGACGCCGGCCAGATCACCGCCGCAGCCCAGCAGCACGGGGCCGCGCGATGAGGGCGCTGCGCCGGGCCGCCGGCTCTCCGGCCCTCGTCGCCGGCGCGATCCTCACGCTCGCGCTCGTGGCGCTCGCGCTGCTCGCCCCGGTGATCGCCCCGGCCGACCCGGCGGCGCAGAATCTCACCGGTGGCCTGCAGCCGCCCTCGCCCGAGCACTGGTTCGGCACCGACCAGCTGGGGCGCGACGTGCTCTCGCGCATGCTGTTCGCCGCGCAGACCGACCTCCGACTCGCGGTCACCGCGGCGCTCGCCCCGTTCGGCATCGGCATCGTCGTCGGCCTCATCTCCGGGTACTTCGGGGGCGCCGTTGACTGGGTCGCCTCGCGCGCGACCGACACCGTGATCGCATTCCCCTTTTACGTCATCGTCATCGCGATCGTGTTCGCGGTCGGCGCCGGCGAGGGTGGCATCGTGCTCGCTTTCGCGCTCGTCGGTTGGGTGGGCTACGCGCGCGTGCTGCGCGCGATGACCGCGGCGCTGCGCGAGTCCGGCTGGGTGCAGGCGGCGCGCGGCGGTGGGCTGTCGCACGCGCGCATCCTGCTGCGGCACGTGCTCCCGAACGTGCTGCCGCAGGCGCTGGTGCTGCTCGCGACGGAGATCGTGCTCATCATGGTCGCGATCGTGACACTCGGCTACCTCGGGCTCGGGATCCAGCCGCCGACGCCCGACTGGGGCACGATGATCGCCGACTCGCAGCAGTTCATCACGACGCACTGGTGGCTGCCGACGTTCCCCGGGCTCGCGGTCGTGCTCACCGGTATCGCGTTCTCGCTGCTCGGCGACGGGCTCGGGGACGTGCTGCGCGTCGGCGCGCGGCCGCCGGCGCGCGCCCGCGCGCGCGTGC
>NZ_RPDI01000029.1 GCF_003917135.1 Leucobacter chromiireducens | reverse complement strand
CCCGCTCCGCATGCTCCGTGCCGCGCGCTTCGCCGCCCAGCTCGGCTTCGAGGTCGCTGCCGAGACGCAGGCCGCGATGGTGGAGTACGCCGAACGACTCGACATCATCTCGGCCGAGCGGATCCGAGACGAGCTCGTGAAGCTCCTCGGCACCGCCGACCCGGTGCCGGGGATCCGGCTGCTCGTCGAGACCGGGCTGGCCGAGCGCTTCCTCCCGGAGCTGACCGCGCTGCAGGCCACGCAGGACGACCATGGGCGCCACAAGGACGTGTACGAGCACAGCCTCACCGTGCTGCGCCAGGCGATCGAGCTCGAACTCTCACGGCGGGACGCCGACACCACCGCGCCGGATATCGTGCTTCGGCTCGCCGCGCTGCTGCACGACATCGGCAAGCCGGCAACGCGCCGGTTCGAGCGCGGCGGGGTCACCTTCCACCACCACGACGTTGTCGGCGCAAAACTTGCGAAGAAGCGGCTGCGTGAGCTGCGCTTCGACAACGACACGGTGAAGCGCGCCGCGCGGCTCGTCGAGCTGCACCTCCGCTTCTTCGGGTACAGCGATCAGCCGTGGACCGACGCTGCCGTGCGGCGGTACGTCCGTGACGCCGGCGCCGAACTCGAGCAGCTCCACATCCTGACGCGCGCCGACGTCACCACGCGCAACCGTCGCAAGGCCGAGCGCCTCGAGCACGCGTACGACGACATTGAGCGCCGGATCGCGGAGCTCGCCGCCGCCGAGGAGCTCGCCGCGGTGCGCCCGGAGCTCGACGGTGCGCAGATCATGGAGATCCTGGGGATTCCGCCAGGGCCCGTGGTGGGCCGCGCGTACAAGTTCCTCCTCGACGTGCGCCTCGATGAGGGACCCATCGGTGCGGCGGCCGCTGAGGAGCGGTTGCTGGCCTGGTACGAGGGGCATGGAGCGGCGTGAGCGACGAGGTGGAGACTGTGGCAACGGACCCGAAGACCTGGTTTGACGGGCGCGCACGCATCCTGTTCGTGCACGCGCACCCCGACGACGAATCGATCAGCACGGGTGGCACGCTCGCCGGCCTCGCCGCGGCGGGGCAGGAGCCGCTTCTCGTGACGCTCACGCGCGGCGAGCGCGGCGAGGTCGTTGCCGGCCCGTTCCACCAGCTGCAGGGCACCGACGGGCTGGCACCGCACCGGCAGGGCGAGCTCGCGGCAGCGCTCTTCATGCTGGGCATCGAGCGGCACGTCTTCCTCGGGGTCGAGCCGGCACGCGCGGCGGGGTATCCCCCGGCCATCTACGAGGATTCCGGCATGAGCTGGGGGCCTGACGGTCGGGCGATGGCCGCTCCCGATGCGAGCGCCGACGCACTCACGAGCGCACCAGCGGTCGAGGCGCTGAACGACCTGCTCGCGGCTGCCGCGGCCGCCGGCGCGCAGGGCATCGTGAGCTACGACGATGGGGGCGGGTACGGCCACCCCGATCACGTCTTCGCGCACCGCATTGCGCGCGCCGTCGCCGCGGCGCTCGGGGTGCCGTTCTGGGAGATTGCCGCCGCGACCGACGCCGACGCCGACTCGGAGAACGTGGAGGCGCATGAGGTTGCGGAGTGGTTCGACCGGAAGGTCGCTGCGCTCCGCTCACACGCAACGCAGCTGACCGTTGACGGCGAGGACATCGTGCACGTCGGCGGCCAACGCGAGCCGATCACCCGCACCGAGCGGTTCCGCCCACGTCCGATTCCCGCGAACGCACCTCACGAGGCGGAGTAGACTCTTCCCTCGGGCGCGCCGCGCCCGAATTCGTGAGAAACAGGGGTTCGATGACTGTGAAAGTAGCCCTCGCGGGCGTTGGCAACTGTGTGAGCTCGCTCGTGCAGGGCGTTGAGTACTATCGCGGAGCCGCTGACGACGAGCAGGTTCCCGGCCTGATGCACGTCCGCTTGGGCGGCCATCACGTGTCCGACCTGGAGTTCGTTGCGGCCTTCGAGGTCGACGCCGCGAAGGTCGGTCTCGACCTCGGCGAGGCGATCTGGGCTGGGCACAACAACACGATCAAGTTCTCGGATGTGCCGGAGATCGGGATCACGGTGCAGCGCGGCCCAACGTACGATGGGCTCGGCGAGTACTATCGCGACGCGGTCGAGGAGTCGGCGGCGACGCCGGTCGACGTGGCGCAGGTGCTGCGCGACTCGGGCGCCGACGTGCTGGCGTGCTACCTGCCGGTGGGCAGCGAGGACGCGGTGAAGTTCTACGCGCAGGCCGCGCTCGACGCTGGCGTCGCGTTCGTGAACGCCGTGCCGGTGTTCGTCGCGAGCGATCCCGAGTGGGCGGCAAAGTTTGCCGCCGCCGGGGTTCCGATCGTCGGTGACGACATCAAGAGCCAGGTCGGCGCAACGATTACGCACCGCGTGCTGGCGCGGCTGATGGAGAGCCGCGGCATCGCGCTCGACCACACCTACCAGCTGAACGTTGGCGGCAACATGGACTTCAAGAACATGCTGGAGCGCAGCCGCCTCAAGTCGAAGAAGATCTCGAAGACGCAGGCGGTCACCTCGAACCTCGACGTGAACCTCTCCGACGACGACGTGCACATCGGGCCGAGCGACCACGTGCCGTGGCTCGAAGACCGCAAGTTCGCGTTCGTGCGGCTCGAGGGCCGTGGCTTTGGTGACGTCCCCATGAGTCTGGAGTACAAGCTCGAGGTGTGGGACTCCCCCAACTCGGCCGGCACGATGATCGACGCGATCCGCGTGGCACACGTGGCGCGCGAGCGCGGCATCGCTGGCCCGGTTGAGGCCGCGTCCGCCTACTTCATGAAGTCGCCGCCCGTGCAGAAGCCGGATCACGCGGCGCGCACCGAGCTCGAGGAGTTCCTCGCGGGACCGGCTGCCTAGCCCCCGAGCGCGGTGACGTGGGGCCCGGCGAGGTTCGCCGGGCCCCACGTGCGCGTGCCCGCACGCCCCATTTCACACGGAGAAATCGGGAATCTCGGACCCTCTGGGGACAAATGCTCCGAGATATCAGATTTCTCCGTGCGAAATGGGGTGGGGAGATGGTGGGAGTGGGTGCAGGTGCCGCGGGCGGGCGCGGGGGTGCTAAGCCGCCTGCGGGGCGCGGAGCGCCGAGTACGCCGCGGTGAGCTGCGCGGCGTGCGCGTCCCAGTTGTGCGTCAGCGCGTGCGCGCGCGCCTCACGTCCGAGCTGCGCGCGGCGGGCCGGATCCCGCAGCAGCTCGCCGATCGCGCTGGCCCACTCCTCGGGGTCACGACCGGCGACCCGTGCGCCAGCCGCACCCGGCGGACTCGCCTCGAGCAGTCCCGTGTGCGCGGCGACAACCGCGGGAACGCCAGCTGCCGCAGCCTCAAGGGCCACCAGGCCAAAGGTTTCGGAGTGCGACGGCACCAGCACGAGCGCGCTGCCCGCGAGCAGTGACGCCGCGGCGGCGCGATCCTGCGCGGGGAGGAAACGCACCCGGTCGGCGATCCCTGCCCGCGCGGCCGCCGCGCGGAGTTGCGCGGCGTAGCCCTCCGCGCCGGGCGTCGGCTCCCCCGCGACGACGAGCTCGCAGCGCGCCCACAGCGCGGGATCCACGCGCGCGAGTGCCGCCGCTGCGGCCACCGCGAGGTCCTGGCCCTTGAGCGGTTGCACCCGCCCGAGCACGGTGATGCGCAGGGGCGGCGCGTCAGCCGCGGCGCGCGGCGCGAACAGCTCCGTGTCAACGCCGGGCATCACCACCGGGATCGGCAGCGCAGGCGCGCCGTACCCTTCCACGATTGCCGCTCGCTCGCTCGCACTGCACGCGATGAGCTGCGTCCGCCGCGCGAGCGCGCGTTCGCCCGCGAGCCTGAGCGCGGGTTCCGGCGCGTCGCCCGGCGCGAGCCGCCCATTCTTCTGCGCGGCGACGGTGTGCAGCGTCAGGGCCGGCGTGAGCCCGCTTCGGGCGGCGAGTGGCAGCGCAGCGATCCCGCTCAGCCAGTAGTGCGCGTGCACGGCGTCGAACGGCCCGTGGCCGGCGAGGGCGGCGGCGAACTCCGGAACGATCCCTGGCAGCTCGGCCTTGCCCGCCGCGGGATCGCCGGCCGCCAGCGCCCGGAGTATCGCGCCATCGCCGAGCGCCACCTCGCCAGCGGGCTGCGCCGCGCTCGCGCGGGTGAAGACGACGACCTCGTGCCCGGCCCGCGCCAGCGCCCGTGCCGCCTGTGCGACCACCACATTCATGCCGCCGGCGTCGCCGCGTCCTGGCACGGCGGCCGGTGAGGTGTGCATGGACACGAGCGCGATTCGCATGGACCCAGGGTAGGTCAGCGGATCCACTCGCGCGGTGCGTGCCACTCCGGCCTCCCGCCACGGCCGGGAAAGTGATAAGCTTTCCAGGTTGTCTGTGCGCACCGTAACCTTCGGAGCGCGCCGGCACGATGCACAAACACCCTCCTGCCACAGAAATCCTGTGGCCGTGAAGTCCGAAGGAGGTGGGTCAGTTAATGCATCCGTATGAACTCATGGTGATCCTCGATCCGGGTATCGACGAGCGCACCGTGGCCCCCAGCATGGAGAAGTTCCTCGGCGTCATCCGCAACGCGGGCGGCGAGATCGAGAACGTCGACATCTGGGGCAAGCGTCGTCTTGCCTACGAGATCAAGAAGCAGTCCGAGGGCATCTACGTCGTGGTGAACTTCACCGCGTCGCACGAGGCCACGGCAGAGCTCGACCGTCAGCTCGGCCTGTCCGAGGCAGTGCTCCGCACCAAGGTGCTGCGCTCCGACGAGATCATCGCACAGCGCGCAGCGCAGGCGAAGCACGAGCAGGCGAAGGCGGCTCGCGCCGCGAAGGTGGGCGCGTAGCTCATGGCCGGCGAGCCGCTGATCACTGTCGTCGGTAACCTCGTTGCCGACCCCGAGCCTCGCGTGAGCCAGGCCGGCAAGTCGTGGGTGACCTTCCGGATCGCCTCGACGCCGCGCGTGCGTGACCGTCAGTCGGGTGACTGGTCGGACGGCGAACCGCTGTGGCTTGGTTGCCGCGCGTACGGTGAGTACGCCGACAACATCGCAGCTTCCCTGACGAAGGGCGCACGCGTCATCGTGCAGGGCCGTCTCACGCAGCGCAGCTACACCGATAACCAGGGGCAGCAGCGCACGTCACTCGACCTTGAGGTCGAGGAGATCGGTCCGTCGCTCCGCTTCGCTACCGTGCAGATCTCCCGCGGGCAGTCCCGCGGTCAGGTCGGCGGCTTCGGTGGCGGGAGCGGCCAGCCGGCCGGGCAGAGCAGCTGGGGTCAGCCCGCAGCAGCTCCGCAGCCGCAGCAGGACAACCCGTGGGGTGGCGGTCAGCCGGCCCAGGGTGGCGCTGCTGGCGGTGGCTTCGGCGGCGGCTTCGACGACGAGCAGCCCTTCTAGGCGCCTCCGCGCCGCCTCGCGGCGCGCACCCTCCCGTTCCCTCAGACGGCGAGCATCAACTTCTTGTTCCGGGCGAGCCCGGGGCATCACATGAAAAGAGACCAACTATGGCAGGCAAGTCAAGCGGCGCAGGCCGCAAGCCGGGTCGCGGCAAGAACGCAAAGGTCGTCGCACCCGCCAAGAAGCAGACCGTTGGCGTCATCGACTACAAGGACGTCGCAACGCTTCGCAAGTTCATTTCTGAGCGTGGGAAGATCCGCGCCCGTCGGATCACCGGCGTGTCCGTGCAGGAGCAGCGACTCATCGCAAAGGCCGTGAAGAACGCCCGCGAGATGGCTCTGCTCCCCTACGCCGGCTCCGGCCGCTAAGGAGTACGAGAATCATGGCGAAGGTTATTCTCACGAACGAGGTCCAGGGCCTCGGTTCCGCCGGTGACGTCGTTGACGTCAAGAACGGCTACGCACGCAACTACCTCGTGCCCCAGGGCTACGGTGTGCACTGGACCCGCGGTGGCGAGGCTCAGGTCGCGCAGCTCCGTGCGGCTCGCGATGCACGCGCGCTCGCTTCGGTCGAGGACGCTCAGGCGCTCAAGGCCAAGCTCCAGGAGGGCAAGATCCGCCTCCAGGCGAAGACCGGCACCGGTGGCCGCCTCTTCGGTTCGGTGAAGCCGGCTGCGGTTGCCGCTGCCGTCTCCGCTGCGGGGATCGGCGAGATCGACAAGCGCAAGGTGACCGTCCCCTCGATCAAGTCGACGGGCGAGTACAAGGCGATCGTGCACCTCCACGAGGGTGTCGACGCTGAGATCACCCTGCAGGTGATTTCGCAGCGCTAAGCACGCTGAGTGAGCGGGGTGGCAGTCCTTCGGGACTGCCACCCCGCTCGTGTTTTTCCTGCCGCGATCCTCGCCCGTCAGACACGCCCGGGGGGCGTGAACAGCTGGTGTCGAAATATTGTGAGGAATTGGCGTGGCGAGATTGACAATTGGCGCCCGGAACCGGTAGTTGTCCACACCGTCGCTCCCAAGTCACACCCTCAACGCACACCTGAGAGTTGAATAACTTTCCGCCTGTGGAAAGTGGAAAAGCCTGTTCAAGAAACATTTCTGGGGCCGCCACCAACAGTCATCCACAAGTTGTCCCCAGTCTTGTGGAAAAGATGTGGCGAAAAGCGGCGAGTTTCTCACAGAGTTATCCACAAGCACGCGGCGTGGGTGCTTGTCGCTCGCGGAAGGTGCCCGTACCGTGAATGTCTGGGGTCTGGTGTGTGATGAATGTGCACCCGACCCGCTGCAGCGAAAAGGAGTGATCGAGTGTCGATCGCACATCTCGGGATCGCGGATCCCGCCGACGAGGAACCCTCGCGCGGACACGAGCGCACGCCGCCGTACGACCTGCTCGCCGAGCAGAGCGCGCTCGGTGGCATGCTCCTGTCCAAGGACGCGGTTGCCGACGTCACCGGGCTCCTGAAGGGCGGCGACTTCTACGTCCCCAAGCACGAGGTGATCTACGAGGCGGTGCTCTCGCTGTACTCGCGCGGTGAGCCCACCGACGTGATCACGGTGACCGACGAGCTCACGAAGACGGGCGAGCTGCAGCGCGCTGGCGGGGCTGAGTACCTGCATACCGTCACGAGCATCGTCCCCACCGCGGCCAACGCGAGCTTCTACGCCGAGATCGTCGCTGAGAAGGCGCTGCTGCGCCGGCTCGTGGAGGCCGGCACGCGCATCGTCCAGATGGGCTACGCGGGCGAGGGTGAGGCGATCGACCTCGTCAACGTCGCGCAGTCCGAGATCTACGGCGTGACGGGGGAGGCGCAGGGCGAGGACTACGTGCCGCTGCACCTCGCCGTTGACGCGGCCCTCGAGGAGATCAACAAGGCGAACAGCTCCGATGGCGGCATGCTGGGCGTGCCGACCGGCTTCAGCGAGCTCGACGCCATGACGAACGGCTTCGCCGGTGGCCAGATGATCATCATCGCCGCCCGACCCGCGATGGGTAAGTCGACGCTCGCGATGGACGTCGCGCGCAACGCGTCGGTGCACGCGAACGCGCCAACCGTCTTCTTCTCGCTCGAGATGGGTCGCGCCGAGATCGCGATGCGTCTGCTCGCGGCCGAGGCGAGCATCCCCATGCAGACGCTCCGCAAGGGCGCGCTCGACAACCGCGACTTCCAGAAGCTCGCGGCCACGCAGGCGCGCGTTGCCGAGGCCCCGCTCTTCATCGACGACAGCCCGAACCTCACGCTCGTCGAGATCCGTGCGAAGTGCCGCCGGCTCAAGCAGCAGCACGGCCTGCGCATGGTGGTCATCGACTACCTCCAGCTGCTCTCGAGCGGCAAGAAGAGCGAGAGCCGTCAGCAGGAGGTCTCGGAGTTCTCGCGTGCGCTGAAGCTGCTCTCGAAAGAGCTCGACGTGCCCGTGATCGCCCTTTCGCAGCTGAACCGTGCCTCGGAGCAGCGCGCCGACAAGATGCCGGCGATCAGCGACCTCCGCGAGTCGGGCTCGCTCGAGCAGGACGCCGATATGGTCATCCTGCTCCACCGCGAGGCCGTCGGCGATCGGGACAGCCCGCGCGCTGGCGAGGCCGACTTCATCCTCGCGAAGCAGCGTAACGGGCCAACGGGCACCGTGACGGTGGCGTTCCAGGGCCACTACTCCCGGTTCCAGGACATGCCGAGCGGGCTCTAGCCTGGGAGGCGACTTCAGTCGAGCGGGGGTAGACTGGGGTCGGTCAACGAAAGGGGAGCCATGTCTGCTGTGGCGTCATCGTCCGCGCAATCTGTGGCCCCGGAAATCGTTCCGTCCAGGGCAATCCGGCTGCTCCGCGTCGCGGTGCTGCTCATCGCCGGCCTCGTCATCGCGTTCTCTGCGACGCTGCACGAGCAGCTCGGCTTCGATCTCGGGGTTGCCACCGCAGCGCTCGGCGCGATCGGCATCGCGCACCTGATCGAGTGGTTCTCGCTGCGCCCGCCAGCTCGCACGGTGGTGCCTCTGCTGCTCGGCGTGATCGCGGTGATCGCAGCGGTGCTGCTGCCGTTCTCCAGCGCGCCGATCGCCTTCGCCGTCGTCGTCGCCGCGTGGGCGCTCGCGAGCGCGCTGCTCGAGTTCATCGGCGCAGCCGTGCGCCCGGGCAGCCGTCAGGACGCCACGCTGCTCGGGGGAGCCGGCGTGCTGCTCGCGCTCCTCGTCCTCCTGTTCCGCGACGACCAGGTCGCGATCCTTGGTTTCTTCGGGGCATACGCGCTCCTCACTGGCGTGTTCCTCGGAATCTCCGCGTTCGATACGCGTCGCGTCTCCGGTGCCGCCGGCGACGCAGCGGGCAACGTGCCCGCCGCCAGCACCCCCCTCGCCTGACCCGAAAGCAGATGATGACTCAGCCTTCCGAGCCCGCACCGCAGGATCCCGTGACCCCGTCGCGCCGTGATCGTCTGCGCCCGCTTGAGCTGCTCGGCTTCGCCACCGTGCTCGGCGTGTTCGCCGGCCTGATCGTTCTCCTCGCGACCAGGGACATCGTCCTCTCGCTCGTCTTCCTGGGCGTCGGTTTCATCGTCTCGGTGATGATGGTCGCGCTCATCGGCCTCGGCGGCAAGCCGAGCGAGGAAGACCTCGAGGCGCGCAAGGACCTGCAGAAGCCCGACAACGGCACGAACTGGCACTAGCCGACACAGCGACGGGGGTGGGGCGCACTGCGCGCCCCACCCCCGTTGTCGTTGATCGAGGCCTCAGTCCTCCGGATCAGTGGGATCGAGCGGGGCGTGGTGATCGAAGCCCGATTCGGCGCGCTTCCAATAGCCGCTGATCGAGTACTGCGACTTCGCGAACCCGAGCTCCTGGCGGAGGAAGCGGCGAAGCGGCACCAATCGGCCGGCCTCACCGCCGGCGAACACGTACGTTTCCGCGTCGAGTGCGAGCGCCCGTGCCGCGTCGGCGAGGGTGCCAGAAACCCCGGTGACGCCCACGTTCCGGCCGCCCTGCGCCGCGAGGTAGAGCCGCACCCAGTCGAGCGGACCTTGGACATCGGCGACAACCTCGACGCGCGCCTCGCGCGGCATCGCCGCGATCCAGCGCGCGGTCGCGGGGAGCGCGGTCTCGTCGGCGAAGCACACGACGCGCGGCGCGCCGACCGCCGCCGCGATCGAGCCGCGCGGCCCCACCATGACGAGCTCGTCGCCCGGCGCTGCCCGCTGCGCCCACCGCGCAGCGGGACCGGGGTCCTCGTGGCGGAGCACGTCGAGGTCGAAGACGGTGTGCCCTGATCCGGCATCGATTCGAACGTTGAGCGGGGTGAAGTCGCGCCCGAACATCTCGCCCTCCGGGCGCACGATCCCGTCGGCGTCCGGCCCCACCGGGGCGGGAGCGCGCAGCTCGCCCGTGCGCGGATCGGGGAAGAAGATCTTCGCGTGATCCTCTGGACCCGTGCTCTGCCAGTCGGCGAGCTCCGGGCTCGCGAACGTGACCCGCGTGAAGTGCTCGATCTCGGCGACCCGGGTGACCGTGATCCTGCGCGCCGTGAAGCGGTGCATCGTCCGCGGACGAGCGAAACGTTCGGCTGGATCCTGCGCTGTCACCGTACTCCCATCATCAGACGATTCGATCCCGAGCGTAGCACCGCGCGCTGAGCACGCGCACGGCATCGCCCCGCGCCCGCCACCCGGCGGAAACACACACGCGGCCCGGGGGGAGCACCCCCGGGCCGCGATCCCGCGCGAGCGGTTAGCGCTGCAGGAAGTCGAGCAGGCGCGTCGCGTCGCCGATGTAGGTGGCCGGCGTCAGCGCGAGCAGCCGCTGCTTTGCTTCCTCGCCGATCTCGAGGCCCGACACGAACTCGACGAGCTCCGCCTGGCCGATGCGGCGGCCGCGGGTGAGTTCCTTGAGCGCCGCGTAGGGGTCGCTGATGGTCGAGCGTCCGGCGGTCACCTCCGCGCGGATGACGGTCTGGATCGCCTCGCCGAGCACCTCCCAGTTCGCGTCGAGATCCGCGGCGAGCACCTCGGGTGCCGCGTCGATCTGGCCGAGGCCCTTCAGGATGTTGTCGAGCGCGAGCACCGAGTGGCCGAGGCCAACACCGATGTTGCGCTGCGCCGAGGAGTCGGTGAGGTCGCGCTGCCAGCGGCTCGTCACGAGCGTCGCCGCGAGCGAGTCGAGGATCGCGTTCGAGAGTTCGAGGTTGGCCTCGGCGTTCTCGAAGCGGATCGGGTTGACCTTGTGCGGCATCGTCGAGGAGCCGGTGGCGCCCGCCACGGGGATCTGGCGGAAGTAGCCGATGGAGATGTAGCTCCAGATGTCGGTGGCCAGGTTGTGCAGGATCCGGTTCGCGTGCGCGATGCGCGTGTAGAGCTCGGCCTGCCAGTCGTGCGACTCGATCTGCGTGGTGAGCGGGTTCCAGTCGAGGCCGAGGCCCTCGACGAACTCCTGCGACACCTGCGCCCAGTCGGTGTGCGGGTCGGCGGCGAGGTGCGCGGCGAAGGTGCCGGTCGCGCCGGAGAACTTGCCGAGGTACTCGATGTCGTCGATCTGGTTGAGCTGGCGCTCGAGGCGGTGCACGAACACCGCGAGCTCCTTGCCGAGCGTCGTCGGCGTCGCGGGCTGGCCGTGGGTGCGGCTCATCATCGGCAGCTCTCGGTACTGCTCAGCCTGGCGCGCGATCTCCGAGATCACGGCGTTGAACCGGGGGCGCCACACGTCGGCGATCGCCTGCTTCACCGTCAGTGCGTACGAGAGGTTGTTGATGTCCTCGCTCGTGCAGCAGACGTGCGTGAGCTCCGCGAGGTGGCCGAGGCCCTGCGCCTCGAGCCGGGCGCGCACGAGGTACTCGACGGCCTTCACGTCGTGCTGGGTGGTCTTCTCGGTCTCGGCGAGCTCGTCGATCTCGGCCTGGCCGAAGTTCGCTGCCCACTCGCGCAGCGCCGCGAGCTGCTCCGGCGCGATCGGGGTGCCGCCGAGCAGTGAGTGCTCGGTGAGGTAGGCGAGCCACTCCACCTCGACGTGGACGCGAGCCTTGTTCAGCCCCGCCTCCGAGAGCGTGTCACCGAGTGGCGCAACGGCGGCGCGGTAGCGGCCGTCGAGGGGGCTGATGGGCTGCGGGGGCAGGGGGGTCATGGCGTCTCCGTGCGGGTCGAGGCGAGCGGCGGCGGTGCGGCGCGAGCACGGGCAGAGCGCCTGTGGCGCGCGCGATCCAGCACTATTCTCCCATGCGGCTCAGCGCGCCCCGTCGCCGTGCTGCGCCCGGAGTCGCGCGAGCAGTTCGGCGGCCCCGCGCTCCACCTGCGCGAGCACCGCATCGAACGCCGCCTGGTCGTCGTAGTACGGATCGAACACATCGGGATCCGCTGGCGCGGCAGGATCGAACTCCGTGAAGAGCACCACCCGCTCGGGATCAGCGCCGCGCGCAATGAGCGCGTCGCGGTGGCCGCGCGCGAGTGCGACGAGCAGCTCGTCGTGCGTGATCTCGGCGCCCGACACCTGGGAGGCGCGGTGCGCCGAGCCATCGAAGCCGCGCGCCGCGAGCGCGGTGACCGTGCGCGGGTCGGCCGGCTTGCCGGTGTGCCAGGCCTCGGTGCCGCTCGAACGCACCACGACGCGATCGCCGAACCCCGCGCGCTCAGCGAGCGCGCGGAACACGACCTCGGCCATGGGGGAGCGGCAGATGTTCCCGGTGCAGACGAAGTTGATGCGGATGGGGGCGGTCATGCGTCTAGCGCCCGCGCTTCTTCTTCGTGCCGAGCAGGCTGTTCATGATGCCGGACAGGAGGGAGAGCACCAGTGCGCCCAGCACGCCCCACCAGAAGCTCTCGACCTCGAGCCCGAAGCCCGCGAGCCCGGAGAGCCACGCAACGACCGCGATCATGATGCCGTTGACGATCAGGCCGAACAGGCCGAAGGTGATGATGTAGAGCGGGATCGAGACAAACCGCACGACCCGGCCGAGCGTGCCGTTCACGAGGCCGAACACGAGCGCGACGAGCAGCAGCGTGATGAGGTGGCCGTACTCGCCCCCCTCGAGGGGCTTGATCCACACGCCGTGGTCGCCGCTGCCGCCAACGATCAGTGTGGTGAGCCACAGCGCGAAAGCGCTGACCAGGATCCGAATGATTGCGCGCATGTCCCCATTCTCGCACCGTGCCCGTCCCCCTTCCCTGAACTTAGTAGGGGTGTGATCCGCTTCCCGGCGGGGAATCCGGATCAGACTCGCTGGAAGTCCGGGTTGGGCGAGCTGGCCGCAGCACCGCGCGCGTATCCCGATCCGGCGATACCCGCTCGATACACTGGCACGCATGAGCGACAACGCCCAGCCGCCAGTCCGGTTCCGTGCCGATGTGCTCGCAGTCCCCGCCTACCGGCAGGGCGCAGCGCCGACCAAGCCCGGATTCAAGCTGTCGAGCAACGAGAATCCGTTCCCCCCGCTGCCCGGGGTCGCGGACGCGATGGCGTCCCGCGGGGACGTCAACCGCTACGCCGCCGCCGGCATGCCCGAGCTGCGCGAGGAGATCGCGGCAGAGTTCGGCGTCACCGCAGACCACGTGCACCTCGCCGCGGGCTCCGTCGCGATCCTCTACCAGCTGGTGCACGCGGCAGCCGCAGCCGGCGACGCCTACCTGTACGCCTGGCCGAGCTTTGAGGCGTACCCCTCGCTCGGCCTCGCGTCGGGCGCCGAGCCCGTCGGCGTGCCCCTCACCGCGGACGCCGAGCACGACCTCGACGCCATGGCCGACGCCATCACCGAGCGCACGCGCGTGATCCTGCTCTGCAGTCCGAACAATCCCACCGGGCCAGCGCTCGGCAGCGCAGCGTTCGCGCGCTTCATGGGGCGCGTGCCTGCCGACACCCTCGTGGTGCTCGACGAGGCGTACCGCGAATTCGTCACCGACCCGGACGCCGTGCGCGGCGAAGCGGTGATCGCGCAGTACCGCAACCTGGTGGTGCTGCGCACCTTCTCGAAGGCATACGGGCTCGCCGGGCTGCGCATCGGGTACGGTGTCGGTGATCCGGCCATCTTCCGCGCCGCGGCGAGCGTTGCGATCCCGCTCTCGGTGACCGGGATCGCGGAGAGCGCCGCACGCGCCTCCCTCACTCCCGAGGCGCGCGCCGTGCACGCCGAGCGCGTCGCCGTGCTCGTCGACCGCCGCGACCGGCTCGCTGCAGCGCTTCGTGATCTCGGTATCGCGGTGCCGGAGGCGCAGGGCAACTTCGTGTGGATCCCGGAGACGAGCGACGGCGGGGGAGTCCCCGACGCGCTCGCGCTCGCCGCAGACTTCGCGGAGGCCGGCACGCTCGTGCGCCCCTTTGGTGGCCGCGGCGTGCGGATCTCCGTCGGCGAGGAGGAGAGCCTTCCCGTCGTTATCGACCTGGTGCGAGCACACCTCGCACAGCAAGGAGGCGTCGCGTGACTGACGCAGCACCCACCACGACCCACCAGGATCCCGAGCCGATCCGGTTCCTCGACGACGCTGGCAACTACGCGCCGTCGGCCACCGCAGCCGAGTACGCCGCGGAGCTGCAGGGCGTCGGCGTCGCCGAGTTCCAGCAGTGGTACCGCGACATGGTGTCCACCCGCGCCTTCGACGTCGAGTGCACCCACCTGCAGCGGCAGGGCCAGCTCGCCCTCTGGGTGCCGAGCATCGGCCAGGAGGGCTGCCAGGCCGGCATCGGCCGCGCCGCCGAGCCGCAGGATCACATCTTCCCCGCGTACCGCGAGCACACGATCGCGCACATCCGCGGCGTCTCCCGCGTGGACCTCGCCGCGCAGTTCCGCGGCCTCACGCACGGCGGCTGGGACGTCACCGACCCGGCGCACGGCAACTTCCACCTGTACACGCTCGTGCTCGGCGCGCAGACCCAGCACGCCACCGGCTACGCGCTCGGCCAGGTGCTCGACGCGAAGCGCGCGGCGGGGAACACGGCCCTCGACGCCGGCGAGGCCGGCACCGCGACGGGCGAGGCAACGCTCGTGTTCTACGGCGACGGCACCACGAGCCAGGGCGACGCGAACGAGGCGATGATCTTCGCCGCGAGCTATCAGACCCCCGAGGTCTTCGTCGTGCAGAACAACCGCTGGGCGATCTCCGTCCCCGTTGCGCGCCAGTCGCGCACGCCGCTCTACCGCCGCGCGCTCGGCTTCGGCATCCGCGCCGTGCAGATCGACGGCAACGACCCGCTCGCCGCCTACGCGGTGGCGCGCCGCTTCCTGCGGCTCGCCCGCACCGGCGAGGGCCCCGGCTACATCGAAGCGCTCACCTACCGGATCGGTGCGCACACGACGAGCGACGATCCAACGCGGTACCGCGAGGAAGCGGAGCTCGCCCACTGGGAAGACCGCGATCCCGTCGCGCGTCTCGAGACGCACCTGCGCGCCCTCGGCGTCGGCGACGACTTCTTCGCCGAGGTGCGCGAGACCGCCGACCGCGAGGCGAAGATCGCGCGCGACGCGATCCTCACGCTCCCCACCCCGACCGCTGATTCCATGTTCGCGCACGTGTACTCGGAGGAGCACCCGCGCATCGAGGAGCAGCGCGCGTGGCTCGCACGCTACGAGGCCTCGTTCGAGAACCAGGAAGGGGCGAACGCATGAGCACCGACACCGTGGCACCCGTGCAGACGCTGACCGAGCGCACCACGCTCCCCATCGCCCGCGCAATCACCGAGGGCCTCCGCTCCGCTATGGCGGCCGACGAACGCGTCATCCTGATGGGCGAGGACATCGGCCCGCTCGGCGGCGTCTTCCGCGTCACCGACAAGCTGCAGGCCGACTTCGGTTCAGCCCGCGTGCTCGACACCCCGCTCGCGGAGGCCGGCATCGTCGGCAGCGCGATCGGGCTCGCGATGCGCGGCTACCGTCCGGTGCTCGAGATCCAGTTCGATGGCTTCATCTTCCCGGCGTTCAACCAGATCGTCACGCAGCTCGCGAAGCTCACGAACCGCCACGAGGGCGCGATCTCGATGCCCATCGTGATCCGCGTGCCCTACGGCGGGCACATCGGCGCGGTCGAGCACCACCAGGAGAGCCCCGAGGCGTACTTCGCGCACACCCCAGGCCTTCGCGTGGTCGCGCCGTCGACGGCGAACGACGCGTACTGGATGATCCAGCAGGCGATCCAGTCCCCGGATCCCGTGCTGTTCTTTGAGCCGAAGGCCAAGTACTGGCAGAAGGGCGAGGTTGATCCAGCCGCGCCAGCCGCAGCACTGCACCAGACCCGCGTGGCGCGCGCGGGAAGCGACTGCACGGTCGTCGGCTACGGCGCGATGGTCACCACGCTGCTGCAGGCCGCGGAAATCGCCGCCTCGGAGGGTACGAGCCTCGAGGTGATCGACCTCCGCAGCGTGTCGCCCATCGACTACGCGCCGCTCGTCGCATCCGTGCGCAAGACGGGTCGCCTCGTCGTCGCGCAGGAGGCGCAGGGCGGGGCGAGCGTCGGCAGCGAGATCGCCGCGTACGTTTCGGAGCACGCGTTCACGGCGCTGCAGGCCCCCGTGCTGCGCGTCGCCGGATACGATGTTCCCTTCCCCCCGGCCCACCTCGAAGGCCTGTACCTTCCCGACGCTGACCGCGTGCTCGAAGCGGTCGACCGGGCTCTGCACTACTAACCCCTCGGAGGAGTCGCGATGAGTGAGATGTCCTTTCCCCTGCCGGACGTCGGTGAGGGGCTGACCGAGGCCGAGATCGTCACCTGGAAGGTGGCGCCCGGCGACACGGTCGAGCTCAACCAGGTGATTTGCGAGATCGAGACCGCGAAGTCGATCGTCGAGCTGCCCTCGCCGTTCGTCGGGACCGTCACCGAGCTGCTCGCGCAGCCGGGGCAGACGGTGCCGGTCGGCGATCCGATCATGCGGGTGTCGACGGGCGGCGACGCCGCGGCAGCGGCGGAAACCGGATCCGGATCCGCTGGCGCGGGATCCCAGCCGGGCTCTGGCGCGCAGGCGAGCGCCGCCGCTGCGCCCGTCCCCGCTGATCCGGCGATCGTCGACGAAGCGCGCACCGTCGCGGCCGACGCCGCGGCGAGCGTTGAGCACGAGGAGGAGGGTGGCGCCGTGCTCGTCGGCTACGGCACCGCCGGCGCCGCGAAGTCGCGCCGCCGCCGCGGCGGGGAGCCCCTGCTGCCCACGCCCGGCGCGGTGCCCGCCGCGGTCGCTGCCGCGGGAACGGCGCCTGGCGCGGTGCTCGCGAAGCCCCCGATCCGGAAGCTCGCGAAGGATCTCGGCGTCACGCTGAGCGAGGTGGCTGGCACCGGCCCTGCCGGCGAGGTGCTGCGCACCGACGTTGAGCGGCACGCCGGCCAGGCGCGCCTGTTCCGCAACCTCGAGACCCCCGAACCCCCTGCCGAGCGCGAGGAGCGCATCCCGCTGAAGGGCATGCGCAAGCAGATCGCGAAGGCGATGGTCACGAGCGCGTTCGAGGCGCCGCACGTGAGCGTGTTCACCGACGTCGACGCGACCCGCACGATGGAGTTCGTGAAGCGGCTGAAGACCTCGTCGGATTTCGCCGGCGTCAAGGTGTCGCCGCTGCTCATCTTCGCGAAGGCGATGCTGTGGGCGATCCGCCGCAACCCCGAGGTCAACTCGACGTTCACCGAGACCGAGATCATTCGCCGCAACTTCGTGAACCTCGGTGTCGCCGCTGCGACGCCGCGCGGGCTCGTCGTACCGAACATCAAGGACGCGCAGGATCTCAGCCTGCTCGAGCTTGCGCGTGCGATCGAGCAGCTCACGCTGACCGCACGCGAGGGACGCACGACGCCGGCAGACATGGCCGAGGGCACGATCACGATCACGAACATTGGCGTGTTCGGCATGGACTTCGGCACGCCGATCCTGAACCCCGGCGAGTGCGCCATCCTCGCGATGGGCACGATCCGCGAGAAGCCGTGGGTGGTGGACGGCGAGGTGCGCCCGCGCATGGTCACGACGGTGGGCGGCTCGTTCGACCACCGCATCGTCGATGGCGATGTGATCTCGCGCTTCGTCGCGGACGTCGCTTCGGTGCTTGAGGAGCCGGCGCTGCTGCTTGACTAGTGGCGCTGTTGGCCAGGCGCTGGCCGCCCAGCCTTCCCGCCGCCACCCCGCTCCGCCGCCCCTCGCATTTAGTGCGACTCCGCCCCGGATTCCGCCAAGGAATCCGGACCGGACCCACACTCAGTGTGTGCGCGGCGATCGCCCGCCCACCCACACTCCAAACCGGGGTGAGTCTGATCCGGATCTGATTGAGAATTCCGGATCACACTCGCCCCGGTTTTGCGTATCCAGCGCGTGAGTGGCACACGTTGCCGACCGCGGCGGGACGGTGCCCGGTCTGAGGGTCTGAACAGGGTGCTCGCGTAGCGTGGATGGTGCATCACCAGCCCGGCGCCTCACCGGTTGATCGGTGGGGTCGCTCGCGCTTGGGACGCTGAACGAACACCGATTGAGGGAAGCAGGGAACCGTGAAAATCACCGCAGCCGTTGCCACCGCGCCGCAGACCGAGCTCGAGATTCGCGAACTTGAACTTGATGAGCCGCGACCCGATGAGGTGACCGTCCGCATGGTCGCGAGCGGCGTCTGCCACACTGATGCGATCGTGCGCGATCAGTGGTACCCCGTGCCGCTCCCCGCGGTGCTCGGCCACGAGGGCGCCGGCGTCGTCACCGCGGTGGGTTCGGCAGTGACCGATCTCGCGGTTGGTGACAAGGTCGTCCTCGCGCCTGCGTCCTGTGGCGAGTGCGAGCACTGCATCACCGGGCACCCGCAGTATTGCGTCGACTACTTCGCGCTGAACTTCGGCGGGAGCAGGGCCGACGGCTCGAGCTCGTTCGCTGACGGCAGCGACCGCGTCTCATCGAACTTCTTTGGCCAGTCGTCGTTCGCGTCGCACTCGAATGTGCGCGCCCGCAACGCGGTGAAGGTCTCCGACGATGCGCCGCTTGAGCTGCTTGGACCACTCGGGTGCGGGATCATGACCGGATCGGGATCCGTGCTCAACGTTCTCCGCACAAGCCCGGGGGAGTCCATCGCGATCTTCGGGACGGGAGCCGTTGGTCTCGCCGGGATGCTTGCCGCGATTGCCGCGGGCGCAACCACCGTCATCATGGTGGATATCGTGCCGTCCCGTTTGGAGTTCGCGCGTGAGCTCGGGGCGACGCACGTGGTGAACTCGGCCGAGGTGGACGCTGTCGCCGAAATCCGCGAGATCACCGGCGGTCGCGGCGTGCACACCGCGCTCGATACGACGGGTGTCCCGCAGGTGTTCTCGCAGATGACCAAGTCGCTCGCGCTGCGCGGGCGCGGAGTGCTCGTCGGCGCGGCAAAGCTCGGGACCGAGGCGCCGTTCGACATTGGCACGCTGCTGACGAGCGGGATCACGATCTCGATGGTGGTGGAGGGCGACGCGGTGCCCCGCGAGTTCATCCCGCGCCTGATCTCGCTCTACGAACAGGGACTTTTCCCGTTCGACAAGTTGGTGAAGACGTACGACTTCGCCGATATCAACGCGGCGTTCGCTGACTCGGAGTCCGGGGCAACGATCAAGCCGGTGCTGCGCTTCTAGCGAGCGTTCCGGGCTGGTCCGCCCGCCCTCCTATCGCCAGCCCGCAAACAAAGTGTGAGTCTGATCCGATTCCATCGAGGAATCCGGATCAGACCCACACTTTGTTGCCGGGCCGGTGTGGCCAGCGGGGGCCGCCAGCCGCCAGCAGCCACGAGCCAGGCCGCCAGCCCCGCTACGGGTGCTGAGCGTGCTCGCCGTGCGCGACCGGCTCCAACTGGAGCGTCACGTGCTCGGTGTCGAAGTGCTCGTGGAGGCAGGCCCGCAGCTCATCGAGGATCGCATGGTACCCGCGCTCGCTCCACGCCGAGTCGGACACCGTCACGTGCGCCGAGAACGCCGGCACCCCAGACGTGATCGTCCACGCGTGCACGTCGTGCACCTCGTTCACGCCGGGGACGGCGAGCATGTGCTCGCGTGCGTCGTCGACGTTGATGTTCTTCGGGGAGGCCTCGAGCAGTACGTTGACCACCTCGCGCAGCAGGCTGATCGCGCGCGGAATGATGAGCAGGGCGATGAGGATCGACGCGATCGGGTCGATCATTTCCCAGCCGGTCAGCATGATCACGATCGCCGCAATGACGACGGCGACGGAGCCGAGCAGATCGCCGAGCACTTCGAGGTACGCGCCGCGCACGTTCAGGCTCTCCTTCTGGCCCGACTGCAGCACCAGCAGCGAAACCAGGTTCGCGAGGCCGCCGATCACAGCGGCGATCAGCATCGGCGTCGACTGGATCTCCACCTCGGTGCCGAAGCGCGCGATCGCCTGCACGAAGATCACGACGGCGATCACGCCGAGCACGATGCCGTTCACGAGCGCGGCGAGGATTTCGACGCGCAGGTACCCGAAGGTCCGCTTCGAGGTCGCGGGGAGGGTGGCGATCAGGCTCGCGATCAGCGCGATGGCGACGCCTGTCGCGTCGGTGAGCATGTGCCCGGCGTCGGCGAGGAGCGCCAGCGAGTTCGAGATGAACGCGCCGATGAGTTGGATGAAGAACACGCTCAGCGTGATCGAGAGCGCGATGATCAGCCGCTTCCGGTGCTTTCCGGTTGCGGTCGTTGCGCCCTGCAGTCCGTGGTCGTGGCCGTGACCTCCGCCGCCGTCAGCCTGTTCGGGGCGTTCGGGGTGCCCCGCGCTGAAGTCGGCGTCGCAGTCCGGCGTCCGATCCTGCTCGTGCTCCATGGTGCTGACCATACCAATCACTTCCTTCCGACCTCACCCCGCATGTGTACGTTTTCCGCTAGCGTTCCACGCTGCGGAACCGCCGCAGTCGGAGACTGTTTCCCACAACAAACACGCTCGAGAACGCCATTGCCGCGCCAGCGATCATGGGGTTCAGGAGCCCAAGCGCCGCGAGCGGGATCGCCGCGACGTTGTACGCGAACGCCCAGAACAGGTTGCCCTTGATGGTGCCGAGCGTGCGACGCGACAGTCGGATCGCGTCCGCCGCACTGCGGAGGTCGCCGCGAACGAGCGTGATGTCGGCGGCCTCGATCGCTGCGTCGGTGCCAGTGCCCATCGCGAGGCCGAGGTCGGCCTGCGCGAGCGCCGCCGCGTCGTTCACGCCGTCGCCCACCATGGCGACCACGCGGCCTTCGGCCTGGAGCCGCTGCACCACGTCGACTTTGTCACCGGGCAGGACTTCCGCGTGCACCTCGGTGATCCCGACGCTCGCGGCCACCTGCTCGGCGACGGTGCGGTTGTCGCCCGTGAGCAGGATCGGCGTGAGCCCCAGTTTCGTGAGTTCGCGGATGGCCTCGGCGCTGGTCGGCTTCACCGTGTCGGCGACGGCGACCACCCCGCGCGCCGCGCCGTCCCACGCCGCGAATACGACGGTGTGGCCGGTGCTCTCGAGGCGGTCGCGCTCGGCGAGGAGCTCGGGTCCGGGGGTCACGCCCCAGTCGGCGAGGAGCGCGGCGCGGCCGACGATCACGGGGGTGTCGTCGACGACGCCGGTGACGCCGTGGCCCGCGGTGTTGCGGAAGTCGCTCACCTCGGGGAGTGCGCCGAGCTCGGCCGCTGCACCGCGCGCGATCGCCTGCGCGATCGGGTGTTCGGAGGCCGCTTCGACCGCGCCGACGCGGCGCAGCAGCTCTGCGCGCTCAGTGCCGGGAGCGGCGACCGCCTCGGCGAGCGCCATGCGGCCGCTGGTCACGGTCCCGGTCTTGTCGAGCAGGATCGTGTCGACGCGCCGCGTGGACTCAAGGATTTCCGGTCCCTTGATCAGGATCCCGAGCTGCGCGCCGCGGCCGGTGCCGACGAGCAGCGCGGTGGGTGTCGCGAGTCCGAGCGCGCACGGGCAGGCGATGATCAGCACGGCGACGGCGGCCGTGAACGCGCTGGCGGCGCCGTGGCCGAGTGCGAGCCAGGTGATGAGCGTCGCGATCGCGATGACGATGACGATCGGCACGAAGATGCCGGAGACGCGGTCGGCGAGGCGCTGCACCTCGGCCTTGCCCGACTGCGCGTCCTCCACCATCTGCGCCATCTGCGCGAGCTGCGTGTCGGCGCCGACGCGGGTGGCGCGCACCACGATGCGGCCGCTCGTCGACACCGTGCCACCGGTCACCGGGTCGCCGACCGTCGCTTCGACGGGCACGGACTCGCCGGTGAGGAGTGAAGCGTCGATCGCGGTCGCCCCGTCGACGATCACGCCGTCGGTGGCGAGCTTCTCACCGGGGCGCACAACACAGTGGTCGCCGACGCGGAGATCCTCGACCGGGATCCGCGTTTCCGCGCCATCGCGCAGCACGGCGACGTCTTTCGCGCCGAGTTCGAGCAGGGCGCGCAGCGCTGATCCCGCCTGCCGCTTTGAGCGCTTCTCGAAGTAGCGCCCGGCGAGCAGGAACATGGTGACGCCCGCCGCGACCTCGAGGTAGATGTTGCTTGCGCCGTCGTGCGGGCTGATCGTCAGCTCGAACGCGTGCGTCATGCCCTTCTCGCCCGCGGTGCCGAGGAAGAGCGCGTAGAGCGACCAGAAGAACGCGGCGAGCGTGCCGACGGACACGAGCGTGTCCATGGTCGCGGCGCCGTGCTTCAGGTTGATCCACGCGGCGCGATGGAACGGCCACGCGGCCCACACGATCACGGGCGCGGTGAGCGTGAGCACTGCCCACTGCCAGTAGTCGAACTGCAGGGCGGGGATCATCGAGATGAGGATCACGGGAACCGAGAGCCAGATGGAGCCGATCAGGCGCTGGCGCAGGGAAATCAGCTCGGGATCCTGGCCGTCCGCCTCGGCGTCGCTGTCCGACTGCGCGGCGGCGCGTGCCGCGGGCGGCGGCGGGAGTTCGGCCGTGTACCCGGTCTTCTCGATCTCCGCGATGAGCAGCTGCGGATCATACCCCTGGGGGGCATGCACGCGCGCTTTCTCCGTTGCGTAGTTGACGGTCGCCTCGACGCCGTCCATGCGGTTGAGTTTGCGCTCGATGCGATTCGCGCATGAGGCGCAGGTCATGCCGCCGATCTCGAGTTCGTAGCTGGTCGTGCTCACGGGCCGACTGCTCCTTCCGTGCTCGCTGTGCTGTGGGTGGTGCGCCGCTGCGCTGCCCTGCCCCGTCCCGTTCCGCCCCGGTCCTGTCCTGTCCCGTCCTGCCCTGTCCCGCCTCGCCTCCCCCTGAATCGGGGTCACTTTGTGCGGGTGTCGCGGGGCTCCCGGGGCCGACACCCGCACAAACTGACCCCGATCCGGGAGCGGGGGGCGGGGACTGGGAGGGGGCGGGAAGACGGGGGATGGGGGGGCTAGGCTCGGGCGGCGGTGTAGCCGGCCTCAGTGACGGCGGCGGTGATCGCCTCGTCACTCACGGTGCCGTCGGTCTCGACGCTCAGTGCGCCCGTCTTCGAGCTGACCTCGACGCCGGTGACGCCGGTGATGGCCTCGACCTCCTCGCGCACGGACATCTCGCAGTGGCCGCAGGTCATGCCGGTAACGGTGAAGTTGCTGGTGCTGGTGCTGGTGCTCATGCTGAACTCCTTCTCGGTGGGAACACCCCGAGACTATACCCCCCTAGGGTATCTCGCAAGAGTGGATTTCAGTTCGTCAGTTGCGCCGCGAGCTGCAGCAGCGTCTCCTCCGCGCCCGCGCGGCCGATGAGTTGCACGCCGAAGGAGTGCCCCCCAGGGGTCACGAGGATCGGGATCGCGATCGCCGGCAGGCCGGCCACGTTGACCATCGACGTGAACGGCGCCCACTCGCACTGCAGGCGGTAGTCCTCGTCGGGGTGCAGGGACGTGAACGCGCCAATGCGCGGCGGCAGCATGGCGAGGCCCGGGGTGAGCACCACGTCGTAGGCGCCCCACTGGGCCCTCGCGTCCGCGGCGAATGCGCGCAGGCGGCTCCCCGCGGTGAGGTGATCGTCCCGCCGCCTGGCGAGCGCGCGCTCGCGAAACAGTCGGGTCAACGGCATGAGGCGCTCGTCGTCGCCCGGCGCGAGTTCGAGCAGCGACAGGCCAGCCGTCCAGCCGATGCCGAACGCGTGCGGGTACCGCGAGTCGTAGTGCATCGCCGCGTCCTCGACGTGGTGGCCGAGCGCCGCGAGCAGCTCGGCCGCGCGGCCGTGCGCGGCGCGCGCCTCCGGGGCGAGCGGCACCGGGTGCGCCGGCTCGAACGGGGAGTCCGCTGAGACGCCGATCCGCAGCCCGCGCAGCTCGCCAGCGCGTTCGACCGCGGCGACGGCCGGCTCCCCGTGCGCGCCGCGCATGGCATCGAAGAGGAGCGCCGCGTCACCCGCCGTACGCGCCAGCGGTCCCGTCACCGTGAGGCGTGGCGCACCGAACTCGTCGAGCGGGCCGCGCGCCAGATCCGTCGGCACCGCACCCAAGCCGGGCTTCAGGCCGATCAGTCCGCAGGCGAGAGCCGGGATCCTGATCGAGCCGCCCCCATCGCTTCCCGGCGCGACGGGGAGCAGTCCAGCAGCCACGGCCGCGGCGCTGCCACCCGACGAGCCGCCGGCGGTGCGCTCGGGATCGAGGGGGTTGCGCGCCGGCCCCGCGATGCGGTTCTCCGAGTAGCCGGTGAGGCCGAACTCGGGCACCTGCGTCTTGCCGAGGGCGAGCGCGCCAGCGCGGCGCAGCACCGCGACACCCGGGCTGTCGGAGCTCGGGACCGTGCGCGCCACCGCAGCGCTGCCGTGCGTGGTGGGAAGGCCGGCGACGTCGGTGAGATCCTTGTGCGCGAGCGGCATCCCGTGCAGGCGGGGAAGTCCGCGCCGCTCGTCGCGCGGGGTGCGTGCGAAGCGCTCGTCGGCCGCGGTCGCCGCGGCACGCGCCTGCTCGGCGGCGAGCGAGACGAACGATCCGAGCGACGCAGCCGCCGCGATCCGTGCGAGCGCGTCGCTCGTGGCCTCGCGCGCGGAGATCTCGCCCGCGTGCAGCGCCGCACGAAGTTCGAGTGCGGTGGCCGGCAGATCGGGTGCGGGGGAGCTCACCCCTCCAGCCTACGCGCGGGGGTATTCCGTGGAGTTGAGTTCCCAGTATGCGTCGTACTCGGCCTCGGTGGCGAAGTAGCGCAGTTTGTGGCGGTAGCCGCCGGTGTCTCCCGGGGTGCGCTGCACCCACAGTGCGTAGTACCAGGCGCTGTCCCACGCGTGCGTGCCACAGGCGAGTTCCTGGGCGTCGACCGGGCCTGAGCAGGTGACACCGTCGCCGTTCACGTCGATGATCCCGGTCTGCAGCGCCCCGTCGCGGGTGTCTGCCGCGTAGAAGAAGTCGCCGTCCGGGGTGCGCTCCAGCAGCGTGATCGAGTCAGGCAGCACGGCCTCTGCATGCGGGTTCCCGGCCCGGGGTGTGAGGAGGGTCGCGCGTGCGGTCTCCCACTCGTCTGGCTGCGCCGACCAGCTGCCGCTCGCGTTCAGCGGGAAGAGCGCGGCGAGGGTCATGGCACCCGCGATCGCGGTGGTCATGGCGAGTGCTGGGGCGACGCGACGCTGGGAGCTCATGCCCCCAGCGTAGGCGCGTGCGCCGTACCGCCGCGTCCCTCGTGCGAGGGCAGCGGGGTGATCAGGGGATCCGGCAGGCCGGGGTGAGTGTTGAGGTACACGTCGAGCTCGTCCTCGCTGGCGAATGCCAGGAGCTCGTGGCGGTAGCCGATCGACGTGCTCGCGTCGGCGGCCGCCCAGGCGTAGAGGTGCGGCCCGCTCGCGCCGGACCAGCTCGCGCAGCCCGCGCCGTGAGCGCTGGGGGTGTGCTCCGGCGCACTGCACTGCACGCCGTCGCCGTCCGCGGTCGCGATCCCGATCACCGTGCGGCCGGCCTGCGTGGTCACCGCGAAAAAGAAGCCGTCGCCCGGGGTGCGCTCCAGCAGCGTGAGTGTGGCGGGGTCGATCGGGTCGAAGCTGGGCTCCGCCGCCCAGCCGGCGATCAGCGCGTCGCGCGTGGGTGCCCACTCGATCGCGGTGCGCCCGGCCTCGGTAAGGTTCGCCGGGAGGATCGTCGCCGCGCCGATGGCCACCGCGATGCCGGCGGCCCCGGCGAAGGCGGCGGCGACGCGGCGCTGGGGGAACGGTGGGCGAGGCATGCGCCCAGCTTAGGCGGAGTGTCCACAGCGATTCGGCGAAACCAAGCCAACAAGTGGGGGAAAAGACTTGGACACGCCGAATCGCTGGGAATACCCAGCGCCACCGCAGCGCTGTTGCGAATGGTTCTCACGAGAAGTTATAGTGATAGCCGTTCTCATTTAGAAAGAGCCTCATGACGCTTCACTCCCGCGGCGCGCGCCGCACCCCCCAGCACCTGCTGCGCACCGGCGCCGCGCTCGCCGCAGTCGCCGCGCTCGCGCTCACCGGCTGCGCCGCCGACTCGGGCGCCGACGCCGCGGCGAACCCGGACGCGCTGCGCGTCGTCGCGACCACCACGCAGCTCGCCGACTTCGCGCACGAGCTCGGCGGCGACGACATCGCGCTCACCGGGCTGCTCGCGCCGGGCGGCTCCGCGCACCACTTCGACCCGACCCCGGCCGATCTGCTGGCCCTCGGGGAAGCGGACGTGCTGATCGTCAACGGGGCCGGTCTCGAGACCTTCGTCGACGACGCGATCGAGGCCTCCGGGTTCGCCGGCGAGATCATCACCGCGAGCGATGGGATCGACCTCGCCGAAGCCACCGCGATCACCGCGGAGGGTGAGGCCGAAGCGGAAGCCGTCGGCGGGGCGGCCGCCACGGAGCACGCGGATCACGATCACGATCACGCCACCGACGCCGCAGCCGACGAAGCGCACGATCACGCCGATCACGCCGACGAAGCGCACGACCACGCCGACGAGCACGACCACGATCACGGCGCAACGAACCCGCACCTGTGGACCTCGCCCCGCTACGCCGCGAAGATGGCCGCCTACATCGGCTCGGAGCTCGCGCGCATCGACGCCGAGCACGCCGCCGACTACCAGAGCCGCAGCGCCGCGTACGGTGAGCAGCTCAGCGCGCTCGACGTGTGGGCCGCCGCGCAGTTCACCGAGGTGCCCGCACAGGACCGCGTGCTCGTCACTGGCCACGACTCGCTCCGCTACTACCTGCACGACTACGGCATCGCGTTCGCCGGGTCGATCCTGCCGAGCTTTGAGGACAACGCCGAGCCGAGCGCCGCGGACATCGACGCGCTCGTCGCGCGCATCACGGAGCTGAAGGTGCCGGCGATTTTCGTCGAGTCGTCGATGAGTCCGAAGCTGGCGCAGACGATCGCGAAGGAGGCCGGCGTCACGGTGGTGGACGCTGACTCGCTCTACGCCGACTCGCTCGGCGCGCCGGGCAGCGGCGCGGACACCTACCTGAGCGCGACCATTCACAACACGCGCCTGATCCTGGACGCGTGGGGAGCGACGGTCGCCCCGCTTCCGAGTACGCTGCAGTGATGATCGCAGCGCTCGCACTCGACCACGCGGCGTTCGGCTACGCTGGCGCCACCAGGGTCGAGGGCCTCACGCTGGCGCTTCCCGAGGGCGCCGCGCTCGCGCTGATCGGGCCAAACGGTTCGGGCAAGTCGACGCTGCTCCGCGGCATTCTCGGCCTCGCCGAGCGCACGGCCGGGAGCGTGCACGTGCTCGGAACAACGCCGGATCGCGCGAGGCCGCGCGTCGGCTCGCTGCCGCAGGCGGACACGCGTGACACCACGCTGCCCGTGACGCTCCGCCAGGTCGTGACGATGGGGCTGTACCGCTCGCGCGGCGCGCTGCGACCGATCGGCAGCGCGGGGCGCGCCGCGGTCACGGCGGCGCTCTCACGCGTGGGCCTCGCCGACTTCGCGCATCGCCGTTTCGGCGAGCTGTCCGGCGGGCAACAGCAGCGCGGGATCCTGGCGCGGGCGCTCGTCTCCGATCCGCAGCTCCTCCTCCTCGACGAGCCGTTCAATGGCCTCGACCGCGAGAACCGCGAGGTGCTCCTCGCGCTCGTCGCCGAGCTGCGCGCCGAGGGCCGCACCATCATCGTGTCAACGCACGATCTCGAGATCGCGCGCGAGGCCTGCTCGCACGTGCTGCTCCTCGCGAGCGGGCACGAGCCGAACCAGCCTGGCCACCCGGCCGGGTACGGGCCGCTCGCGGAGGCGCTGACGCTCGACGCGGTGCAGCACGCGTTCCACGACGCGACGGTGGAGCTCGATCATCACACGGTCACCACGACGCGGGAAACCGGGGAGTGATGGACGTGCTGCTCGCGCACAGCCCCGTCGAGGTGTTCGCGCTGCCCTTCATGTGGCGCGCGCTCGTCACGGTGGTGATCCTCGCGGTGGCCGCCGGCATCGTGGGGCTCTTCATCAGTTTCCGTGAGCTCGAGTTTGTGAGCGATGGGCTCGTGCACGCCGTGTTCCCCGGGCTCGTGATCGGCGCGGCGCTCGGCGGAACGGCCGGCGTGCTGCCCGGCGCCGTCGTGGCCGCGGTGCTCGCCGCCGTGCTCTTCACCGTGCTCGAGCACCGGGGCGGGGTGAGCGCTGACGCGGCGATCGCGGTCGTGCTGACCGGCCTGTTCAGCCTCGGCATCGTGCTCGTGTCGCGGCAGGAGGGCTACGTCTCGCAGCTGCAGGAGCTGCTGTTCGGGCGGCTGCTCACCGTCACCGAGGCGCAGCTGTGGCAGATCCTCGTGGTCGCCGCCGCCGCGATCCTCGTCGTGGTGCTCACCTGGCGCGCGCAGCTCTTCCGCGCGTTCGACGCCGCGGGCGCCGAGGCGGCCGGCTTTCGCCCGCTCACCGCGGACATCGCGCTCGGGATCGCGGTGGCGCTCCTCGTCGTCGCCGGCGTGCAGGCGCTCGGCGTGCTCATGGTGCTCGCGCTGCTCATGATCCCGATGGCCACGGCTCGCCTGATCACCCGCGGTTTCGCGCTGCTCATTCCGCTCGCGATCGGCGTGCCGCTCGTGGCCGGGGTTGCGGGGCTGTGGTTGTCGTTCGAGTGGTCGGTTGGCGCAGGGGCCACCGTGTCGCCCGGCGCGCTCGTCGTGCTGCTCCTCGTCGCCGGCTACGGGATCGCTGCCCTCTCGCGCACGGCGCGCAGCCGCGCGGCCACGGGGCGGATCCCGCGCGAGCAGGGGCCCCAAGCTCATCCGGATCGAGGGGTGCGCGCATGAGCTACTTCGCGCTCGCGGCCCTGGAGCTCACGCTCCTCGGCGTCCTCGCTGGGCTTGCCGGATCGCTCATCGTGCTGCGCCGCCGCTCGTTCTTCGCTGTGGCGCTCAGCCACGCGACCTTCCCCGGCGGCGTCGTGTTCGCGATCGCCGGCTGGAATCTGCTGCTCGGCCAGGCGCTCTTCGCGCTCGTGCTCGTGCTGCTCATGACGCTGCTCGGGCGACTCCCCGGGCAGGGCAGGCAGGTGACGAGCGGGGTGGTGCTGTCGTTCGGGTTCGCGCTCGGCACGCTGCTCACGAGCCTCAACCCGGGGCTCGGGATCCCGGTCGAGGCGCTGCTCGTCGGCTCCCCGCTCAGCGTGTCGACGGGGGACGTCACCGCGACGGCCGCCGTGCTCCTCGCGACCGCTGCGGTGCTCGCGCTCACGGGCCGCCGCATCCTCTTTCACACGTTCGATCCCGTCGGCTTCACCGCCGCGGGCTTCCGGAGCTGGCCGATCGAGCTCACCGTCACCGCGGTGATCGCCGCCGCGGTGGTCGTGGCGATGCCCGCCGTCGGCGCGATCCTGGGCGTAGCTGTGCTGATCGGGCCGGCCGCCGCGGCGCGCGCGCTCACCGACCGGCTCGGGTGGATCCCGCCGCTCGCCGCCCTCATCGGCGTCGCGGGCGGACTCGGCGGGCTCTGGCTGTCGCGCGAGCTCGGGATCGCCGCCGGCGGGGCCGTCGGCCTCACGATCACCGCGCTGTTCCTCGCTGCCGTGCTGGTGCGCGGCCTGCGCTCGGCTGCGGCGTCACGGCGGGAGCGCGCACGCCGAACCGACCATGCGAGCGAGAAGTTCGCTACGGTGGGGGCGTGACCGGAACGGAGGTGCGCGATATGCAGCCCAAGCGCAACACCTGGCAGCGCGAGGCGGTGCGCGCGACGCTCGCCGAGGCGCACGGCTTCGTGAGCGCGCAGCAGCTGCACCACTCGCTGCGCGATTCGGGTTCAACGATCGGACTCGCAACGGTCTACCGCAACCTCGCCGGCCTCGTGGAGACGGGGGAGGCTGACTCGCTGCAGTCGCCCGAGGGGGAGAACCTGTTCCGCTCCTGCGCCACGCAGGGGCACCACCACCACCTCATCTGCCGCAGCTGCGGCGACACTCGCGAGCTCTCTGCCACCGTGGTCGAGGAGTGGACGAAGCGGGTGGGCGCCGAGCACGGCTTCACGGAGATCGAGCACATCGTCGACCTGTTCGGGCTGTGCGCCCGCTGCCGCGAGGCGGGGAAGTAACGCGGGGACGCAGCGGGGCGGGCAGGGAGTTCCTGCCCGCCCCGCGGTGCGTGATCTGCGCCGGCGCTACTCCGCGGTCTCCGTGAACTCCGTCGGCTCCTCCGGGGTGCGGCCACGCTTCGCGGCGCGCTCGGCGCGGCGTTGGCGCTTGGCCTCCCGCTTCGCCGCCTGCGCCTCGGCCTTGGCCGCCCGCTTGTCCGCGGCGAAGCTCGCCTGCGCCTCGCGCGCCTCGTCGGCGTCGCTCGCGATCGTCGCGGGATCGATGCCTGCGCGTTTCGCTGCCCGGCGCTCACGGCGCAGCGCGCGCTTCGCGAGCTTCTTCTCGCGGCGACGCTCCACCAGCGTGTAGAGGATCGGCACGAGGATCAGGGTGAGCAGCGTCGAGGAGACGAGCCCGCCGATCACCACGATCGCGAGCGGTTTCGAGATGAACACGCCGCCACCCGTGAGGCCGAGCGACATCGGGATCAGCGCGAAGATCGTCGCCGCCGCCGTCATGAGGATCGGGCGCAGGCGGAGGCGGGTGCCGTGCTCCACCGCCTCGTCCAGGCTCGCGCCGGCCTCGCGGAGCCGGTTCACGAGGTCCATGAGCACGATCGCGTTCGTGACCACGATCCCGATCAGCATGAGGAGGCCGATGAGCGCTGGTAGACCGAGCGGCGTGCCCGTGATGAGCAGGCCGAGGATCGCGCCGGTCGCCGCGAACGGGATGGACACGAGCAGCACGAACGGGCCGCGGAAGCTGCGGAACGTCGCCACCATGACGAGCAGCACGAGCATGATCGCGCCGAGCATCGCGGCGCCGAGCTGGGTGAACGCCTCGTCCTGCTCCGCGCTCACGCCGCCGAGCTCGAAGCTCACGCCGGCGGGCAGTTCGGTCTGCTCGATGGCACGGTCGATTGCCGCGGTGGCCGCGTCGAGCTGGCCCTGCTTCGGGTCGACCGTGAGCGTCACCTGGCGTTCGCCGTCCGCGCGGGTGATCACCGGGGCGGTGAGCTCCTCGCTGACCGTCGCGATCGCGCTGAGCGGCAGCGCGGTGCCGGTGACCTCGGCCGCGGCCTTCTGCTCGGCCTCCGCCGCCTGCTGCTCGGCGAGCTGCGTCGCCGCCTGCTCGCGCGCCTCGCGGAGGCTGACGAGCTGCTGGTCGATGCCCTCGATGCCGCTCTGCGCGCCGGCGATGGCACCCTGGATGCCCGCAATCTGCTCTGCGCGCTCCTGCTGGGCGCGCACCGCGGCGTCCTCTCCCGGCGTGCGCGGCTTCTCCGGCACGATCGGCGCAGCGGAGAGCTGCGCGAGCTGCGCGTTGAGCTCGCCGAGCTGTGCCACGAGCTCCCCGCGCTGCCCCGCGGCCTCATTGATCTGGGCGGTGAGCTCCGCATCGGCCTGCAGGCGCGCCTCTTCCGCCTGCGCCTCCGCCTTCTCCTGCAGCTCGTCGGCGGCCGCCTGCTGCGCCTGCGCGGTCTGCTGCGGGGTGACGGGCAGTATGATCTCGCCCAGCTTCTCCGCGGTGCGCTCAGCGCCCGGGGTGCGCACCACGATGTCGCGCTCGCGCCCCTCCAGCATGATCTGGCCGACACGCTGGCCCTCGAGCGCCTCCTGCACCGCGCGCGCCACCGATACTGGATCGAAGCCCAGCTTCGCCGCTTTCGCCTCGTCGAGCGTGACGCGCACGATGGGCTGCTCGCCCGCGAGCTCGCTGCGCACCGACTGCACGCCGCGCTCGCCCGACAGCTGCTCCTCCAGCAGCTCGCTCGCCTCACGGAGGGCGGCCGGGTCGTTGCCGCGGATCTGCAGGGCGATGCCCGAGCCCCCCGCGCCCCCGACGAACGCGTCCTGCGTGAGCACCTGCACGTCGCCGGCGTCGTCCAGCCGCGCGACGGCCGCCTCTGCCGCGTCGCTCACCGACTGCGCGTCCGCGCCGTCGTCCAGCTGCACGTCGTAGGAGATCGTTGTCGGGCCGTTCGCCTGCCCGACCGGGATCGACGTCATGACGTCGCGCACGCCGGGAATCTTGCCGAGTGCCGCCTCGACGGGCTCGGCGGCCGCGACGAGGTCGCCGTCCTCGCTCGTCGGCGGCGTCTGCACGAGCTGCAGGCTCTCGTTGCCGGACGACCCGAGGAAGTCGGTGGGGATCATGGTGCTCATCGCGAGCGTGCCGACGAGCACGAGGCTCGATGCGGTGAGCGTGATGACCGGGTGGCGGCGGGTGGCCCCGAGCGCCGGCATGATGGCGCGCTGCAGCCGGTCCGGCGCGGTGTGGATCTCGTCGAGGTCCGAGTGGTGGTGCTCGGCGCTCGCGTCCAGCTGTACGCCGGGCTGCCCCTGCGCCGCGTGCGCGGTCGCGGGGAGCGCCGCGGTGGCCAGCTCGTCGCCCGGCAGCACCGCGGTGGCGGGCTGCTCGCTCGGCTGCGCGGTGGCCGCGGGTGCTGCCGCGTCGGACGAGTCCGCCGCATCCGCCGCGTCGGCCGGCGCCGCGCGCCGTTCCTTGCCGCGGATGAACCAGAAGGCGAGCACGGGCACGATCGTGAGCGCCACGAAGAGCGAGGCCAGCAACGCAATCGACACCGTGACGGCGAAGGGGCGGAACAGCTGGCCGGCCATCCCCGAGACGAACGCGATGGGAAGGAAGACGGCGACCGTGGTGAGCGTCGACGCGGTGATCGCGCCAGCCACCTGCTGCACGGACGCCACGACGCCCGGAATGGTCAGGTGGCCAGCGCCGCGCCTGCGCGAGATGTTCTCGATCACCACGATCGAGTCGTCCACCACGCGGCCGATCGCGATCGTGAGCGCGCCGAGCGTCAGGATGTTCAGGGTGTTCCCGCTCCACCACAGCCCGATCAGCGTGATGAGCAGGGAGAGCGGGATCGAGACCGCGGCGATGATGGTCGAGCGCCACGAGCCGAGGAACGCGAGAATGACGAGTACCGCGAAGAGCAGCCCGAGCCCGCCCTCGACCGAGAGGTCGTGGATCGACTGCTCGATGTAGGGTGCCTGGTCGAAGATCGTCACGAACTCGGCGTGCAGGCCGGGGGCCAGGCGCTCAAGCTCGGCGTTCACGCCGTGCGAGATCTCCACGACGTTGGCGCCCTGCCCAGGCGACACCTGGAGCGTCAGCGCGGGGTTGCCGTTGACGCGCGAGATCGTGTCGGCCGGCACCAGCTCGGGCGCGACGTCGGCGAAGTCGGACACTCGCACCACGCGATCGCCGGCCGGGATCGGCAGGGCGGCGATCTCCTCAACGGAGGTGAGCGCCGCGCCGACGGTCACCGACAGCGGGCCGTCGGGCGAATCGGCCTGCCCAGCGGGCAGCGCGGCGCCGTGCGCTTCGAGCACGGGAGCGATCGTCGCGGGGTCCACCTTGAGGCGCGCGACGTCCGCCGGGCGCAGGTCGATCATGATGCGCTGCTCTTCGCGGCCCGAGAGGGTCACCTTCTGCACGCCGTCGACGCCCTGGAGGGCAGGGACGACGGTCTGCGCGAGCGCGTCACCGAACTCGGCGGGATCCTGATCCGATCCTGCGCTCAGCATCATCGCCGGCATGTCGTCGGCACCGCCAGAGAACACCGTCACCTCGGTGCCCTGCGGGAACGCGGGCTTCATCGCGTCCGCCGCGGCGCGGATCTTGGCGAGCGTGTCGTCGTCGCTCTCGAACGGCCACTCGACCATGATGTCCGCCGCACCGCTCGACGTCGTCGACGAGACCTTCGTGACCCCTGGCACCGCACTCAGCGCCTGCTCGGTCGGCTCCGTGACCGTGCGCGCCAGCTCCTCGGGTGCGAGACCGGGCGACTGCACCGAGACGAACGCCATCGGCACCTGCATCGACGGCATCAACTCCTGCTTGAGCGCGCTCATCGAGAAGATGCCGAGCACCGCAACCGCGAGAGTCGTGAGGCCGACGATCAGCCGGTTCCTGAGGCTGGTGCGTGTGAGGAAGGACATATGGCCTTTCGGGGTGCGGCCTCAGCGCGGTGGTGACCGCTCGCTCCGAGCGCGCGGGGGCCCAGAACGCGGCCGCACGAGGCGTTGCAGAACGGCCGAGGGTTCCACCCTCTCGAAGCCCTGCGCGCCGCACATCGTCCCCAAGTACGACACCCGTCATCCCACGGGATGAGATTGTCCGGCCCGGGCGCGGCTCCGGCCCGGTCCCTACGCGGCGCGCGAGGAGTCGCCGCGCGGGTGCACCCACACCCACTCGCCGTACTTCGCGGTGCGACCATCGCCGCTCGAGCGACCGGTGAGGCGGCGCTGGATCCAGGGCACCACGTGTTCCCTGGTGTAGCGCAGCTGATCCCGCGCTGTTGGAACGCCGACGGGCGCCGCGTCGATCACCCAGTCGGCCGGCGGTGCGACGTCGAGCGTGCGCAGCACATTCGCGGCGACCCGGTGGTGGCCAACGGGCGCGAGGTGCAGCCGGTCGTGCGACCAGTACTGGCGCCCGGTCAGCTCGGCATCGCTCCAGTTGTCGGTGAACCGGATCCCCAGCCGCGCCGCGATGGCGCTCGCCGCAGCCGTGAGCTCGTTCCCCTTCACGCGGACGCGCGAGCCGCCCGGCAGGCCGCCCGTCGGGTTCGGGCCGGCGAGCAGCAGCGGCTCGATCCCGGCGTCCTGGATGCGGCGCAGCGCCGCCTCGGTCTCCCGCGCGATCCAGGCCAGATCCGTGCCGGGGCGCAGCATGTCGTTGCCGCCACCGTTGAAACTGATGATCGTCGGCTGGAGCGCGATCGCCGGATCCAGCTGCTCGGCGATGATCGGGCCAATGAGGCGGCCGCGGATCGCGAGGTTCGCGTACTGCACCGGCTGGCCGCTCGCGTCGGCGAGGCCCTGCGCGACGAGGTCCGCCCAGCCGCGCACTGAGCCGTCCGGCTGCTCGTCGCCGACGCCCTCGGTGAAGCTGTCGCCGATCGCGACGTAGCGGATTGCTGCCTGACCCTCGTGCTCGTTCACACCGCCAGCCTACGCCCGCTCGCGCGGCGGGTGGGGCGCGTGTGGCGGGTTCCGGACACCGCGACACACATGGTGCGCCGGGGCAAGCGTGCGAAGATGGGGCGATGAACTGGTCGGGGCAGCGCGTGTTTGGGGCGGGCGCGGGTGCGCTGCTCGGCGCCATGCTCGGCGTGATCCTGCTCTCCGCGGCGCGCGGCACCCCGCTCCCCGTCATCGTCGCGGGACTCGTGCTCGTGGTCCTCGTGGTGAACCTCGTGGTGTCGGAGCGCATGGTGAGCCGCGTCATCGCGCTCGCCGCGCAGCGCACGCACCTCATCGCGACTGGCTACGCGCCAGGCGAGCCAGCCCCGGCGCGCGTGCACCGCGTCTTCGGCCGCGCCGCCGGCGAGGTCGCAACCATGGTGTGGCCCGCCGCACAGGAGCCCGCGCGGCTCGCGATCCTGCACGTGCTGCCGCAGAACGGCCAGCCGCGGAGCGTGTACACGCTCCTGCCCATGCGCTACGGCATCGAGCGGGGCGCTGCCGCCGCGGTGATCCTCGATCCCGCGTACCCCGACATTGCGATCCTCGACGACCGGGTGCCGCTCGACACCCTCCAGGCGATCGCGGCCGACCCGCGCTGGGGCTCGACGCGCGTGCCGTCGATGTTCGTGCGCCAGGGTGGGCCCGCCACGATCGTGGCGGTCGCTGCGGGACTCCTCGGGGTGCTGCTCCTCGGGCTGCTGCTCAGCTAGCGCGCGACACGCCCGGCTTGCGGCCGTGCCCGTTCTCGCGTAAGCTTGCCCCTTGGCTGTGCGCCGTCCCAGTGCACAGACCGCGCGGGTGAGTTCGCCCGCGCTCAACTCCGGTTGAGCGCGAGAGGCGGCCCGTGCAGACAAGAAATCTTGGGTGAGGCCGTCCGGTCTCACGGTATGAGAGGAAACATCATGGCAGCAGTGTGCCAGGTGACCGGAGCCGTTCCCGGCTTTGGACACAACATTTCGCACTCGCACCGTCGCACCAAGCGTCGGTTCGATCCGAACATCCAGAAGAAGACCTACTTCGTGCCCTCGCTCGGCCGCAAGGTGACGCTCACCCTGTCGGTCAAGGGCATCAAGGTGATCGATGCTCGTGGCATCGAAGCTGTGGTTGCTGATCTGCAGAAGCGTGGGGTGAAGTTCTAATGGCGAAGGACAAGGACGTACGTCCGATCATCAAGCTCCGCTCGACGGCAGGGACCGGGTTCACGTACGTGACCAAGAAGAACCGCCGCAACACCCCCGACCGCCTCGTGCTCAAGAAGTACGACCCGGTGGTTCGCAAGCACGTTGAATTCCGAGAGGAGCGCTAAGCATGGCGAAGAAGAGCATGATCGCAAAGAACAAGCAGCGTCAGGCCATCGTCGCGCGCTACGCGGAGAAGCGTCTTGAGCTGAAGAAGGCCCTCGTGGACCCCAACGGGACCGACGAGAGCCGCGAGGCCGCCCGCGTTGGCCTCCAGAAGCTCCCCCGCAACGCGTCGCCCGTGCGCGTGCGCAGCCGCGACGTGATCGACGGCCGCCCCCGCGGTGTCCTCACGAAGTACGGCGTGTCCCGTGTGCGCTTCCGCGACATGGCGCACCGTGGCGAGCTGCCCGGCATCACCAAGTCGAGCTGGTAAGCCAGTACCGCAACACTGAAGCGGGCGTGGATCCTCAGGGTCCGCGCCCGCTTTTGTGCGCCCGCCGACACGCCGGACTGAGAAAACCCTGCCCAGATCCGCGGAAAGTCGCCGATCTGGGGTAGATTCGTAGCGATCAACCGATCGGACCCTCCAAATCGGTGGGACACCTGAACCAGATCAGGGGCTCGGCCACTTGGTGTCGTCGCCCTGGAAGGACACAACATGGCACTCAACAAGACCGAGCTTGTCGCAAAGATCGCCGCTGAGACCGGCCAGAGCCAGGCCGCCGTTTCCAGCGTGATCGACGGGCTGTTCGCCGCTGTCTCCGAGACCGTCGCCGGTGGCGACAAGGTTTCGATCCCCGGCTGGATCTCGTTCGAGACCGCGACCACCGCTGCACGCACCGGCCGCAACCCCCGCACCGGCGAGACCATCGACATCCCCGCTGGCAAGCGCGTCAAGGTGTCGGTCGGCTCGAAGCTCAAGGCTGCCGT
>NZ_RPDI01000028.1 GCF_003917135.1 Leucobacter chromiireducens | reverse complement strand
GGCAAGCTCATCGCCGAGGCGATCGACAAGGTCGGCAAGGAGGGCGTCGTCACCGTCGAGGAGTCGAACACCTTCGGCACCGAGCTCGAGCTCACCGAGGGCATGCGCTTCGACAAGGGCTACCTGTCGGCCTACTTCGTCACCGACGCTGACCGCCAGGAGGCAGTCTTCGAGGATCCCTACGTCCTCATCGTCAACGGCAAGGTCTCGAACATCAAGGACCTCCTCCCCGTCGTTGATCCCGTGATCCAGTCGGGCAAGCAGCTCCTCATCATCGCTGAGGACGTCGAGGGCGAGGCGCTCGCAACGCTCGTGCTCAACAAGATCCGTGGCATCTTCAAGTCGGCAGCGGTCAAGGCGCCCGGCTTCGGCGATCGCCGCAAGGCCATGCTGCAGGACATCGCGATCCTCACCGGCGGCCAGGTCATCTCCGAGGAGGTCGGCCTCAAGCTCGAGAACGCGACGCTCGACATGCTCGGCACTGCACGCAAGGTCATCATCACCAAGGACGAGACCACCATCGTCCAGGGTGGCGGCGAGGAAGAGGCGATCCAGGGTCGCGTCACCCAGATCCGCCGCGAAATCGAGTCGACCGACAGCGACTACGACCGCGAGAAGCTGCAGGAGCGCCTCGCCAAGCTCGCCGGTGGCGTCGCCGTCATCAAGGCCGGCGCTGCGACCGAGGTTGAGCTCAAGGAGCGCAAGCACCGCATCGAGGATGCCGTCCGCAACGCCAAGGCTGCGGTCGAGGAGGGCGTCCTCCCCGGTGGTGGCGTCGCGCTGATCCAGGCGGGCAAGGACGTCTTCGAGACGCTCGAGCTCAGCGAGAGCGAGGCCGTTGGCGCGAAGATCGTCCAGGCCGCCATCGAGGCACCGCTGCGCCAGATCGCCCTGAACGCTGGCCTCGAACCCGGCGTCGTTGTGGATCGCGTGGCGAACCTGCCCCTCGGCCACGGCCTGAACGCCGCGACCGGTGAGTACGGCGACCTCGCCGCGCAGGGCATCCTTGACCCGGCGAAGGTGACGCGCTCGGCGCTGCAGAACGCCGCGTCGATCGCTGGCCTGTTCCTCACCACCGAGGCCGTCGTCGCCGACAAGCCCGAGCCGGCTGCCGCCGCTCCGGCCGGTGACCCCACGGGTGGCATGGACTTCNACCGAGGCCGTCGTCGCCGACAAGCCCGAGCCGGCTGCCGCCGCTCCGGCCGGTGACCCCACGGGTGGCATGGACTTCTAAGTCTGGTTTCCCGCGCAGGGGCCGCACCTTCGGGTGCGGCCCCTGCGGTGTTTTTGGGGGAGTGGTGTGCGCGGGAGGCCTGGTGCCCGCGTGCCGCGCCCCCGCAGGGGCAACCCGCACCCCTCCCGCCGGAGAAATCTCGAATCTCGGACGAATTCGCGTGGAAGCACCCGAGCGTTCAGATTTCTCCGGTTGGAACTGGGTGCGGGGGCCTCGTGTGGCGTCGCTCACAGGGCCGCAGTGGGGCAAATGATCCACATCCGAGTGATCAGCTGAGCGCTGGCCGTTCCCCGGGGTGACACTCGTCTGTATGAGCCTGCAGAAGACACTCGAGCGCGCCGGCGGAATCATGCGCGCGGCCACCCTCCATGACCGTGGCTACTCCGTGCACCTGCTCAAACGGTTCCTCGGCACGGGGCAGCTCCTGCGGCCACGCCACGGCTGGATCGCGCTGCCGAACGCCGATCCGGATCTCGTCTACGCCGCCGTGCACGGGGTGCTGCTCAGCTGCATGACGGTGATCGAGCGGGAGTCACTCTGGGTGCCCGAGCTGCTCACACGGCTGCACGTCGCGGCACCCACGCCAAAGTCTCATGTGCGAGCAGGGGATCACGTGTGTCACTGGGGCGTTCCCGTCGTCCGGCGACGAAGCTTCCAGCTCATGGACCGCGTGGAGAATGCCCTGGTACTCGTCTCGCAGTGCCAGCCCGCGGAGGCCGCCCACGCGGTGTGGGAGTCCGCGCTGCGCAATGGGGTCGTCACACGCGCCGAGCTGGCGAGGCTTCCGCTTCGCGGGCCCGAACGTGCTCTGCTCGCGGAGTGCACGATGTTCTCTGACTCAGGATACGAGAGCTATGTGTTGCGGAGGCTTCGCGCGTTGCGCCTGTCGGTGGTCGCGCAGGCGTGGCTGCTTGGCGCTCGCGTGGATTTCCTCGTCGACGGGTGGCTGGTCATCCAGGTCGACGGGGGCCACCACGTCGGCGAGCAACGCGCCTACGACAATGTCCTCGATGCCCGGCTTACCGCCAACGGCTACGCCACGATTCGTGTGAGCACAAGCCAGATCGAGCACCGATGGACGGAGGTGCAGGGCCGCATCATGCTCGCGATCTCGCAGGGCAGGCCGGTGGTGACCCATCCGGTGGGCGTCCGCCGCACCAGTGACGCTTTGCGGACGCCCTCGCCCACTCCGCAGGAAAAATCTGGTCTCTCGGACCTCTCCCGCGGAAAAGACCCGAGAATTCAGATTTCTCCGCGGGAAAGGCGGGACGAACAGGTCGAGGGCATCGAGAGGAGCGACGTCGGTGCGGTCCGGGGAGGGGGTGAGCCTGGGCTGCGCCGTACTGGGTAGGACAGAATCGACGGCCTGGACGCCTTACGGCGGCCTGGGATGCCCAGGCCTGGGGTGTCCGGGCTCAACTAGGCAGGGCCGGGAATGCCATGACCGGAGGTACCCAGCCAGGGGTCCCGGGCTGCCTCAGGCCGGGCCAGAGGGACGCCCCAGGCCGGGGCGGCCCCGGCCTGGGGCGTCCAGGCCCGGCCCGGGCGCCCGGTCAGGACGACCGGTGCCTAGGCGTTCGGAGCCTGCGAGCCCGGTTCCCGGGTGTCCGGCTCCGCGGCCTGCGCTGCCGGCTGCTGCTGCCCATCCGGGGCCGTCTGGATCGCCGCGGTCTCGCCCGTCACTGGCTCCGGCGGCGAGCCGGGGAGATCCACACGGAACGTCGCCCCACCGCCCGGGGTGTCGTGCACGCTCACACGACCGTGGTGCGCCTCAACGATCGACTGCACGATCGCGAGGCCGAGGCCCGAGCCGCCCGTCTCGCGGTTGCGCGACGAGTCGGCACGCCAAAATCGGCCAAAGATCTTGTCGCGGATCTGCTCGGGCACACCATCGCCGTGGTCGGCGATCTCAAACCTGGCGACCTGCGGCTCACCCTCGGCCACCTCCGGCGTCGACACGATGATCTCGATGGGGCTGCCCTCCGGGGTGTGCCGCATCGCGTTCCCGATGAGGTTCGTGAGGAGCTGGCGGACCTTGTGCTCGTCGCCGATCACCGACGGGTTCGTGGGATCCGCCACCACGGTCACGGCGCGGTCGGGCGCCTGCGCGCCAGCGTCGAGCGCCGCGTCGTGCGCCAGCTGATTGAGCGGCAGCGAGGTGAGCGCGAGGGGACGGCGCTCGTCGAGCCGGGCGAGCGCGAGCAGATCCTCCACCAGGGAGGTCATGCGGATCGCCTCCTTCTCGATGCGCTCCATCGCCTGCCCCACCTGCTCGTTCTCCTGGAGCGCGCCCATGCGGTACAACTCCGCATAGCCGCGAACGGACACCAAAGGGGTGCGCAGCTCGTGGCTCGCGTCGCCGATGAAGCGTCGCATCCGCTCAATGGTGCGCGCCTGATCCTCGAGCGACCCATCGAGGCGGTCAAGCATGATGTTGAGCGATTCCCCGAGGTGACCCACCTCCGTGTGCGGGCTCGCCACCATGATGCGCTTCGAGGTGTCCCCGCGCGCGATCTCGAGCGCGGTCTGCTCAACCTCAGCGAGCGGCAGGAACGTGGTCGTGACAAGCAGACGGGTGAGGGCCGCGCCGAGCAGGATCACCGCGATCCCGAACCCCGTGAACACGATCACGTACCGCGCCACGACCTTGTTGATGGCCGCGGTCGACGACGCGATGAGCAGCATGCCGCTGGGCTGGCCGTCGATGAGCACGGGGGCGGCGACCGCCCGCCAGTTGCTCCGATCCGGGCTCGTCATCGGGATGAACTGCCCAGGATCCGCCATCAGCGTGTCCAGCGTGAGCGGGGAGAGCAGCTCAGGCACCGCCGAGGACTCACCCAGGCTGTGCGTGTTGTCGTACTGCAGCGCCCCCGCAGCGTCAAAGAGCGCGACGTAGTACTGCTGGTTCGCGTACAGAATGTCGGCGCGGCTGAGGTTCGACGCGTCAGCCCCGGTCCCGAGCGCGGTCGTTGGATCCTTGCGCAGCTGGTTCAGCGTGTTTGTCTGATCCGCGAGCAGCATCGGGCGGAGCACCGAAAGCGTGCCGACGCCAGCCACGATGAGCCCGAGGAAGAGGATGAACACCGTGACGCCGGTGATCTTCGCCCGCAGTGAGATGTCGTCCCACCGCTCGGCGAAGCTCGGGCGCGACACGCTACTTGGCTTCGGTCTTGAGCATGTACCCGAAACCGCGCTTTGTCTGGATGAGTGATTCCTCGGTCAGCGGGTCGAGCTTGCGACGCAGGTACGAGATGTAGGACTCGACGATGCCGGCATCGCCGTTGAAGTCGTACTCCCACACGTGGTCGAGGATCTGCGCCTTCGAGAGCACGCGGTTGGCGTTCTGCATGAGGTAGCGCAGCAGCTTGAACTCCGTGGGGGAGAGCTCAACGGAGGAGCCCTCGACGGTGACCTCGTGCGTGTCCTGATCCATGGTGATCGGGCCAACCGTGAGGATCGAGTCCTCGTCCTCCTGGATCGTGCGGCGCAGCACCGCCTTGATCCGCGCGATGATCTCGTCGAGGCTGAACGGCTTCGTGACGTAGTCGTCGCCGCCGACGGTGAGGCCCTCGATCTTGTCCTCGGTGTCGTCCTTCGCGGTGAGGAAGATGATGGGGGCGGTGTAGCCGGCCGAGCGGAGGCGCTTGGTCACGCTGAAGCCGTTCATATCGGGCAGCATGACATCGAGCACGATCAGGTCGGGCTCTTCCTCAAGCACTGCCGAGATGGTCTGCGCGCCGTTTGCGACAGCACGCACACCGAACCCTGCGAAACGGAGGCTCGTGCTGAGCAGCTCGCGAATGCTGGGCTCGTCGTCAACGATCAGAATCCGGGGTCCCTTGGGCTGTGCGTTCATGTTCCCAGTCTCTGATTGTTTGCTATGAAGTGGCTGGAAATGTGCGGGCGTGTGGGGAACCGGGCCCACACGCCCGCACGGTGCCGGCGTGCTAGGCGCCAGTGACCCAGTTGGCCCAGGCCGTGGCCATCGCGTCGTAGTTCTCAACCCAGAAGTCGAAGTTGGGAACGTGCCCCGTCTCGAAGCGCGAGCTCGCGAGCCAGGCGGCGAGCGTATCGTCGACCTGCGGCTCCGCGTTCACGTTGACCGGTGACATCGAGTTGAGTTCGGTCATGCCCGCCTGCTGCTTCGCGCCGAGGAAGTAGTTGATCGCGGCGTGCGAGGCTGCCGGATCCTTCGCCCCCTTCGGGATGGCGGTCGAGTCGATCGCAACGAGCCACTCGTCCCAGACCGGAGCAATGGGCGCCCCCGCCTCGGCGGCGCCGTAACCGCGGCCGGACCAGACGTACCCCATCACAGCCTCACCGCTCTCGAGCTGCTGCTGCGCCTGCGCCCCGGTCGACCAGGCAATCATGTCGTCGCCCAGGCTGTCGTACTTCGCGATGGCTTGGTCGATGTGCTCGGGCTTCAGGTTGTCGAGGTCCACCCCGTCAGCGAGCAGTGGAAACTCGAGGTTCTGCGGATCGACGTAGGTCGTCTGCGGCACGGTGCGCTTGCCGGGGAACTTCTTCGTGTCGAAGAAATCGGCGGCGCTCTTCGGCGGGTTGTCGCCGAAGACCTCGGTGTTGTACGCGATCACAAAGCCGTACATCACGTTCGGGATCATGCAGTCATCCGTGATCGTGCCCTCGGGAAGCTGCGAGGTGTCGATCTGTGAACGATCGATCTTCTCATAGAGCGTGCCGCAGCCGCGCGCAGTGTCGACCTGTGAGGTGTCGACAATGTCCCACGAGACGTTGCCGCCGTCGACCATCGCCTTCAGCTTGCCGGCGTCGAACGCGTCCATCTGCATGACCGCGCCCGATTCCTTCGCGAAGGGCTGCCAGATCGCTTCATCCTGCCCCTCCTGAAAGATGCCGCCGGGGCCAGCGTAAGTGAGCGTGGCGCCCGCGAGAACGTCGGGTGCGATTTCGCCGACCACGGGGGTGCCGAAGTCGCGGTCCTCAGCGGGGGCGGCGGTGCCCCCGGAGCAGGCTGCGAGGAGGAGCCCTGCGGCGCCGACCATCGCGACGGCGGAAATTGAGCCAGGGAGTGAGCGGTGAAAAGAGCGGGAGAGTGTCGTCATTGATTCTTCCGTTTCGGTGGGTGGGGGTCAGCGAACTGACTACCCGAGGGGGGCGGGGGAGCGTCCCCAGAGGGACAGGAACTCGTACGCGATGTGGGCCGCGGCGAGCGAGGTGACGTCGGCGTGATCGTAGGCGGGTGCGACCTCAACCACGTCGGCACCGACGATGTTGAGCGGTGCGAGCCCGCGGAGCAGATAGAGCAGCTCCCGGCTGGCAAGGCCCCCGGGCTCGGGGGTACCGGTGCCCGGCGCGAATGCTGGGTCGAGCACGTCGATGTCGACCGACACGTACACGGGACGATCACCCAGCCGGAGCGTGATTTGCTCGAGAATTCCGATGAGCCCGGTGGTAGCGAATTCGCTCGAATGGACAGCCTGGAATCCCACCGCGCGATCCTCCGCAAGGTCGTGGGGCCCGTACAGTGGGCCGCGAATGCCCACGTGCATGCAGCCCTCGGGATCAAGCAATCCCTCCTCAGCGGCGCGGCGGAACGGCGTGCCGTGGTGCATCGCGGCGCCGAAGTATGGGCCAAAGGTGTCGATGTGCGCATCGAAATGCAGCACGGAGATGGGGCCGTGATGCCGGGCGAGCGTCTTGATCGCCGGGTATGCGACGGTGTGATCGCCGCCGAGAATGACAAGTTTCCCCGCGCGCTCGCGCGCTGCGGCAAGTCCGACGAGCATCGCCTCAACCGCGCGGTCGATGCCGAACGGCGTGACGGCGAGGTTTCCAACATCCGCCACCTGGTGCTGCGCGAAGGGGAACGCATCCAGTTCCACGTTGTAGGGGCGGATCAGATGGCTCGCCCCACGAATCCCCTCGGGGCCGAAGCGCGCGCCCGGCCGGAAGGTGACGCCGGAGTCGAACGGTATGCCGATGACCCCGGCCTGGGCCTCGCCCACACTCGCGAGCGACGGCAGCCCCGCGAACGTGCCGGGACCCGCGAAACGCGGTACCTGCGAGAAGTCCACCTGCCCAGTGATGCGTGAGCCATCGGCGCCAACCCCGGTCGTGTAGGGGATATCGAGGCTCATACGGACACCTCCGGACTGAGCGAATCGGCTTCGACACGGTGCTCAGCTGGGGCCCGCACCACGATGACGGACAGGCCGACGTGGGTTGTGGCCTCGCGCAGCTCGGCTTCGAGCTCGGCCTCTGACGTGGGGCGAGCGACGCTGGCCCCGAATCCCTCTGCGATCACTCCAAGGTCGTGTGCGGTGGTGCGCACCCCGGCGGGCTGGATCTCGGCGCGGTCGAACGACACCTCGATCTCCCTGTAGCCCCCGTTGTCCCAGATAATCATTGTGATGTTCGCGCCGAGATCACGCGCGGTGGCGAGCTCGGGCAGAGTGAAGAGCGAACTCCCGTCGCCGGCCAGCGCGACGATGGGACGGTCGGGTGCCGCCACCGCCGCACCGATCGCCATGGGGAGCGCGGGGCCGAGCGTGCCGTAGCCGTAGGGCGCGAGCCAGCGCCCCGGCGTATCGATGGGGAGGAAGTGGTGCGCCTGGTACGCCACCTGGGCGGAGTCAGCGGTGAGAATCGCGTTCTCGGGCAGGGCCCGGGCAATCGCGTCGATCCACGGCGTATGCGGATCCCGCGCTCGCTCCTCGGCGAAGCCAGCGCGCGCGGCGGCTGCACGCTCGGCACCGGCCCGCGCCTGAGCGGGATCCGCGGGGGTGAGTTCAGCAAGCATCGCCGCGGCAAACTCGCTCACACGCACTGGAAGCGTGGGGCGGGTCTGATCTGGGTGCGTCGCAGCGGGATCGATGTCCACGCGGAGTACGTCTGCCAGCCGCGGTTCCTCCGAACCAGTGAACAGCACCTCGAAGTCCGAGAGCTCAGTGCCAAGGGCGACGACGAGATCGGCGTCCGACACGAGTTCTTGCGTGCGCGGAAATGGCATGCTGACGCCGACGTTGAGCGGGTGCGCCTCGGGAAGCAGCCCCTTCGCGTTGCCCGTGAGCACCACAGGCGCAGCAAGCCGCTCCGCGAGCTCGTGCACCGCCTGCCCATCGTGGCGCGCGCCACCGCCCGCGATGATCACGGGACGCGCGGCCCCGGCGAGTGCCTCACGCGCTGCCGCGAGATCGAATTCGGGCGTGGGATCGCTGAGCGTCGCCGCGCTCGCCGCAGCGGGGCGACGCAGCGTTCCCACCTCCTCCTCAAGCAGATCGCGAGGAATGCCGATATACACGGGACGTGACCGTTCGGACCCCCAGCGGCGGAACGCCTCGTCAATGAGCTCCGGGACCCGAGCGGCATCGGTGACGGTCTCGCTGAAGAGCGTGAACGGTCGGAGCACGGGCGCGAGGTCGGGGGTGTCGTGCAACGTGCCGCGGTGGGCGCCGAGCTGCTCGCGGGTGACAGTCGATCCGATGATGAGCATGGGGATCGAGTCATGCCAGGCTTGCGCGATGGGCGTCAGTGCGTTGAGGACACCCGGTCCGGTGATCAGGTAGCACACACCTGGAGTCCCGGACACTCGGGTGTATGCGTCGGCCATGAAGCCGGCGCCTTGCTCGTGGCGCGGGATCGTAACGGACAACCCGCTCTGATCGATGTCTCGAAAGAGCTCCAGGGTGTGTACGCCCGGGATCCCGAATATCTGTGAGACGCCATACTCCGTCAGCAGCGCACTGATGGCCTGTCCGAGCCGCATTCGACCCATCCCCTCCGCGAACAACACTGTTCGCCATGTTTGCTCAAGCAATACTCTGTGAAGGAATACTAAACAGCGTGCTTGGCTTTCGTCAATGGAGAATTCCGGGCAGGATAGACAGATGATGGGGTACACGACCCCGCACGGCAGGAGTCGGGGAGTCCCATGACCGAACGCACCACTGCGGCACGGCCGCCGCGGCCAGCGGCCTCGGCGCAGCTCGAACAGATCGGGTTTCGACTGCGCGTTGCGCGGGAGGAACGCGGCATGACGCTGAGCAGCGTGGCTGACTTCACCGGGTTGACGAAGGGGTTCATTTCCCAAGTGGAGCGCGGTCTCACCTCCGCGTCAGTGACCTCACTCGCCGCGATTTGCGATGCGCTCACCATGCCTATGGGGCGACTGTTTGACCCGCCGCAGATTTACGTGAACCGTGCGGAGGGGCGCGAGCCCGCCCTGCTGATGGGCGATGGCGTCTCCGACACTGTGCTGTCGCCTCCCGGGCAGAGCGACACACAGATCATCGAGACGTGGGTGGAGCCGGGCGGCGGATTTGAACCCGAGCCCTACCGGCTGCCCGTCGATCGCGAATTCGTCGTGGTGCTCGCCGGCACGCTCGAAATGCAGATCGAGGCGGAGACGTTTCTGCTCGGCGAAGGTGATGCAATGAGCTTCAACGCGCGCCATGCGCACCTCTGGCGCAACCCGTCTGAGACGGAGCGCGCGCGTGTGCTCTGGGTGCTCACCGCGCAGGTGTGACGCCCGGCCAGCCGCGCGAGCCCGCGCCCACTACACCTGCGCGGTCAGCTGCGCCTCGTCCATGATCGTGTAGGCGTAGCCCTGCTCCGCGAGGAACCGCTGCCGGTTCTGGGCGAAATCCTGGTCGACGGTGTCGCGCGTGATGAGCGTGTAAAACGACGCGGTCGCCCCGTTTGCCTTCGGGCGCAGCAGGCGGCCCAGGCGCTGCGCCTCCTCCTGACGCGAGCCGAAGGAGCCCGAGATCTGGATCGCGACCGACGCATCCGGGAGATCCACCGAGAAGTTGGCCACCTTCGAGACGACGAGGATCTTCACGGCGCCCGTGCGGAAGAGTCCGAACAGCTCCTCACGCTCGTCGACCGGCGTCTGGCCCGTGATGAGCGGCGCGTTCAGCGCCTCCGCCATGGACTCGAGCTGGTCGATGTACTGCCCGATCACGAGGATGCTCTCGCCGGGGTGGTTCGCGATGATACGGCGCGCGACGCGCTCCTTGACCGGCGTGCTCGACGCGATGCGATAGCGATCCTGATCCTCCGAGATCGCGTACTCCATGCGCTCGGCCTCACCCAGGTCGACGCGCACCTCGAAGCACGCGGCCGGCGCGATGAAGCCCTGCGCCTCGATGTCCTTCCACGCCGCGTCGTAGCGCTTGGGCCCGATCAGGCTGAACACGTCGCCCTCGCGGCCGTCCTCGCGCACGAGCGTCGCCGTGAGCCCGAGCCGGCGTCGCGCCTGCAGATCGGCGGTGAGCTTGAACACGGGAGCGGGGAGCAGGTGCACCTCGTCGTACACGATCACGCCCCAGTCCTCCGCGTCGAGGAGCGACAGGTGCGCGTACTCGCCCTTCCGCTTGCTCGTGAGGATCTGGTACGTGGCAATCGTGACAGGCTTGATCTCCTTGATCTGGCCCGAGTACTCGCCGATCTCGTCCTCCGTGAGCGAGGTGCGCCGCAGCAGCTCATCGCGCCACTGCCTGGCCGACACCGCGTTCGTGACGAGGATCAGGGATTTCGCGCCGACCGCTGCCATCGAAGCTGCGCCGACGATGGTCTTTCCCGCGCCGCACGGCAGCACCACGACTCCCGAGCCGCCCTGCTGGAACGCCTCGACGGCCTTTGCCTGGTAGTCGCGCAGCTCCCAGTCGCCCTCGGCGAGCGCAATGTCGTAGGGCTCGCCAGGGGTGTAGCCGGCGAGGTCTTCGGCCGGCCAGCCGCGCGCAACAAGCTGCTGCTTCAGTTCGCCGCGCGCCCACGCCTCGACCGGGTACGTGCGGTCGTCGAGCTTGTTGCCGAGCAGCGGCGCGATCTTCTTCGCGCTGGTCACCTCGCGCAGCACGGCGGGATCCTCGGAGCGCAGCACGAGTGCGCCCTCGGCGTCGCGCTCGATGGTGAGCCGGCCGTAGCGTCGCATCGTGTCGGCGATCTCCGCGGCGACGCCGCTCGGCACCGGGAACTTCGCGTGCCGGTTGAGGGTGTCGAGGATCTCCTCTGCGGTGTGGCCAGCGGCACGCGCGTTCCAGAGGCCGAGCCGGGTGACCCGGTAGGTGTGGATGTGCTCGGGCGCGCGCTCCAGCTCCGCGAACACGGCCAGCTCGTGGCGCGCGTCCTCGGCGTCGGGGTGCGCGACCTCCAAGAGGACGGTGTGGTCGCTCTGCACGATGAGTGGGCCGAGAGTCATAAGGATCTATTCTACTCGCGCCGCTCGTGAGCGACGTGGGTGGCCTGGCTACTCGGCCTCGACGGCGGTGATCATGCTGACGGGCAGCGTGCGCTCAACCCCGGCGAGCTGGTCAGTGGCGCGCAGCCGGCCGCCGGACACGGAGACGGGGAGGAGCGTGAACTCGTGGGTGCGCCCGCGCGCCTCGGCGGTGACCCTGACGGGGCGTTTGTCGCGCATGGCGAGCTCCAACCGCCGGGTGAACTCGCTGGTGCCCGGCTCCGCGCGCGCCGCGGTGTGCACGCGGTCGACGAGCGCGGTGAGCGCCTCCGTGAGCGGTGGGACCGCCTCCTCGCCGCCCACCACGGGCACCGCCTCGGTCGGGGTGCGATCGAGCGTTGCCGCCGACGCGTCGCGCGTGTGCGCGCGCTCGGCAGTCGCGGCAGCGGAGGCCGTGGCGGGGGCCAGCGCCGAGCCCGGCTGATACCGCGCGTCGGTGAGCGCGGAGAGCACGTGCTCGGGGCGGAGCCGGGAGAAAAGCTGCGCGGCACCGTCGGCGGTGGGGATGCCGCGCATCAGCTGCAGGTGCTGCAGTGCGCGGTCGACGAGGAGCGTTTCTGCGAGCTCTGGCCGCGCGACCGCGAGGCGCGTGCGTCCCTCGTCGCCGTGGTGCTCGTGGACGATGAGGTCGCCGGCGCGTTCGGCGCGGTGGCTGAGGAGGTACTCGAGCGGCTGCGGCACCCCGGTGAGCGAGAGCCGGGACACCGCTGCGCGGACATCCGCCGGGGTGATCCCGTGCTCGAGCGCCTCGCCGAGGCTGAGGTCCGAGATGCGACGCGTCGACGCGACACCGATCTGCTCGGGGTGCGAGAACGCCGCGAGCAGCGCCTCGTCGCTCGGGGGGAGCGGGCCGGGGATCACCACGCTGAGGTCCGGCTGCACGTACACGCCAGGCGCGACGTCCGGGGTGTCTCGCGCGATGCGCGCGGCAGCGACGGCGCGCTCGCCGGCGAGCAGCGCGGCGGCCGGGGGAGACAGCGTGCCCTGCACGGTGCACCCCAGGTGCTCGACCACCTCGGTGTAGCTGCGTGCTGCCGCGCGATCCTGCGCGGGGAGGAGCGGAAAGCGGTGCGGGATCCTGGCCTCCGCGGCTGCGAGGTCGCCCGGTGTCTCCGCGAGTGTGCGCCGAAGCTCGCGCGGCATCTCGGCGAGGAGTGCGGCGGCGAGCCGCTCCCAGCGCGCGCGGTGATCCAGCGCGAGCCACTCGGGGGCCTGCGCTGAGGTGGTGAGCAGTTGCGCGTCGGGCTGCTCGGCGGTGAGCGCCGCGGTGCGCAGCGCGCTCAGCACGTGCGCGACCGCGGTCACATCGATGCCGGTGTGCTCCGAGAGCTGCCGGATCGAGGCGACGGCGACCGTCCCGTTGCGGTTGAGCTTTCCTGGCCGGGCGGTGAGTGCGCGGAGCACCTCCGCCGCCTCACCCACGGCAGTGAGCGCGGGGGAGTACCAGGTCGCGGCGGCGTCGCCCGCCTGCGCGGCGGTGTCAGTATCGCCCGCCGGCGCATCCCCTCCGTGGGGCTCGGGCTCGGGGTCTGCGAGCGCGGTGAGCGGCACCCCGGCCTCGGCGAGCGCGGCGGAGATTGCCTCGGTCACCTCGGGGAGCGGCACCGGGGCGGCGAGGTCGACGCCGGTGAGGCCGAGCGAGGTGAGCGCGGCGAGCTCGGTCGGCGGCACCGCACCGGGATCCCGGTCGAGGCGCAGGAGCGTCGTGATGGCCGCGCGGTCGAGCCGGTGCACGGCGCGCTGGATCGAGTCGGCGCGCAGCAGCTCAGCGGCGAGCCCGATCGGGTCGGTGATGCTGGCGGCAGCGTATGGCCGCCGCGCCGCGACGAGCGCGTGCAGGGCGTCGCGATCCATCTCCGCGAGTGCGGAGGCGAGCGCGAGAGTGCCACTCATGGGGCGCGGCTCCGGTCTCAGCCCTGCGCGTTCCGGCGGAACTCGCGGCGGCGGCGAGCCTGGCTGACGATCAGCAGCGCGACGAGCAACACGAAGCCGATCGGCAGCGCGATGAGCGAGATGCCGTAGACGATGGGCCAGAGCCCCTCGGCCATCGCCTCCCGGTCGTTCATGCCAATGATGAGGGTGGCGAAGAATGACAGGAGCGCTGCGGCAATGATCGCGAGCGAACTGTACGCGAGAATCCGCTCGAGGATCGACGGGGTGCTGGGTTCTATGGACATCCGCTCCATTTTACCGCGTTCACCCTCATCGTGGGGCGAGGAAGGGGCGGTAGACTTGTGTGGATATGCGGGTGCGCACCGCCAGGCACGTGTGTGCGCTGGCGGGACACGAGCGCCCGCCGAGACGGAAAGGAACGAGGCATGCCGAACGGCAAGGTCAGGTTCTACGACGAAGACAAAGGCTTCGGGTTCATCCAGGGCGAGGATGGTGCGCAGGTGTACCTGCACGCATCAGTGCTGCCAGCAGGGGCTGAGGTGCAGCAGGGCACGCGCGTCGAGTACAGCGTTGCCGACGGGCGCCGCGGGCCGCAAGCGCTCTCGGTGCGGGTCCTCGATACGCCCAAGCTTGCGAAGCGCAATCGGAAGTCGGCTGACGACATGGCGATCATCATTGAGGATCTCGTGAAGCTGCTCGACGGGCTGGGTGGGAGCCTCAAGAACGGTCAGTACCCGGAGCGCGCGCAGTCGCGCCAGGTGGCCACGATGCTCCGCCGCGTTGCGGATGACTTCGATGTCTGAGCTCGCGGCGGTGGACGCCGTCGGTACCGACGCGGCGCCAGCCGAGATCGTCGCCGACCCGGTGCTGCTCGCCGCGCGCGAGCAGGCGCGCGCCGCGCTGCTGGAGGTCACCGACGCCGCGACCGTCGGCGCCGATGCCGGCTCTGAGGCGCACGAGGCGCACGTGCTCACCCTGTTCTTCGAGTGCCGCCTGCCCGGGTACCCCGGCTGGCGCTGGGCGGCGACCCTCGCCAGGGTCGATGAGGACTCACCGGTGACCGTGCTCGAGGTGGAGCTGCTCCCCGGCGACGGCGCGGTGGTCGCGCCCGAGTGGGTGCCGTGGTCCGAGCGGCTCGCCCAGTACCGCCAGACGCAGGCGCGCCAGGCCGCAGAGGAGGCCGCCGCCGCCGAGGCCGCGGCTGATGAGCTGCGCGACGAGGACGAGATCGCCGGCGACGAGGATCTGCTGGAGAACGACTTCAGCGACTTCGACGACGAGCTCGACGGCGTGGACATTGACGAGCTCGACGACGCTGATGACGACGACGACGACGCCGACGATGAGGATCGCGCGGACGAGGCCGACGAGACCGACCTCTTCGCGGACGACGAGTCGGACGACGACGATTCCGATGACGACGCCGACGATGATGAGTTCGACGACGACGACGACGACGAGGGCGCGGACCGCTCCTACTGACCGTTGCAGCACCGAAGTGCGGCGGCCCGGGTTCCCGGGCCGCCGCACTTTTTTGCGTGCCCCGAGCAGAAATACGTAATTTTCCCGGATCCCCTATTTTCCTGCATTCCATAACGTTTCCCGTGGGTGGGGACTCGCAATGCAATCGCTGTGTGGGATTGCGTACTCAGCGGTGGCTGAGGGGGAAAGGGAAACGATGGGGTACACAGATCTGCGCGTCGCACGACGCCGGAACCGGACGCTGATCGCTGCCGCTGCCGCGGTCGCGACGGCGCTGCTCGGGGCAGCTCCGGCGCTCGCCGCAGACGAGACACCGAACGGTGCGGTCGCGGACACGACGCAGCTCCGCTGGCAGGCGATCGATGCCGCGCAGCAGCCGGTGCACGGCGCCGCCTTCGAGGTGCAGCGCAGCGGCGCAGACGCCGCGGGACTCCTCGCGCGCGTGGCCGACAACACCGGCCAGGCCGGGTACGACGGGCTCGACCAGGATCCGGCACCCGGCACGTTCTCCCTGCACGAACTGCGCGACGCACGCGACGCCGCGCGCACCGAGCCACTCGTCGCTGGCGACGTCCTCCTCGTCCGCCTCGCCGCAACCGCTGACACGGCGGCTGGCGCGTGGCAGGAAGTGCGCGCCGAAGCGGCGAACGCCGCGACCGAGCCGGCGCCCGTGCGCGCGGTGCCCGTCGCGGAGGCCCCGGCCGAGCCGGCCGAGCCGGCCGCCCCGGCGGAGCAGCCAACGGCGGAGCCGACGCCGACGGAGCAGCCGGCCCCCACGACGCAGCCGAAGCCCGCCAAGGCGGCACCCGCCGCCGCGGGCGCGAGCATCACTCCGCTCGCGGCCGGCCCGGACGCGCCTGGCGTGAGCGCGCCCTACGTGTACTGGCGCGCCGTGGATCAGGACGGGGCGCTGCTCGGCGGCGCGACCTTCGAGCTGCAGGGCCCCAGGAGCGGCGGCAGCTGGGGCACCACGTACACCATCGCGGACTGCACCTCGGCCCCGTGCACCGGCCTCGATCGGGATCCGGATCCCGGCGAGTTCCAGGTGAAGTTCTTGAGCCCGGCGAGCAACCCGACGACGAACTCGGTCGTGACCGCCTCCGCCTACCGCGTGCGGCAGACCGTCGCTCCGGCCGGCTACACGCTGGGGTCGAGCGCTTGGCGCGAGATCCCGCGCTCCGGGAACACGGGCAACTGGGGCGGACAGACCTACTCCTTCGGCGACTACGCGAGCACGCGGATCCCGCCGGCGAGGATCGTCGTCTCGGTCGGCGGGGACCGCACCGCAGCGGGCGGCGTCACTGCGCTCTCCGGGGTGACGCTTCTGCTCAACACGGGCACCGGGAGCCCGAGCGGCACGCGCCCCGACGGGGTGAGCGGCACGGGAGCCGGCTGGGCGCGCTGCGTCTCGGATAGCGCGGGCGAGTGCGTGTTCGAGGTCCCGGGGACCGAGAGCGGCGGGACGAACCGAGACCGTCGCTTCTGGGTCGTGCAGCCGAGCACGGGCGCCCCGACCGGCTGGTTTGCCAACACCAGTCTCGGCACCGGTTCGAACGGTTCGCCGTCCGCGACCGCGTACGTGTTCCGGACTGGCGACACGCTGCGCTCCGGCAACACGTACCGCTCGACGAGTAACTTCATGTACGACTCGGCGATCGCCGACGACAACTCCACGCCTACGGCCTCCGCCGGCGTCTGGCAGAACTCACGGAACAACCCGGCGCTCGTGCAGAGCTGCGGCATCGACGTCGCGCTGATCATGGACTTCTCCGGCTCGGTTTCCGGCTCGGTGCCGGCGCTGAAGGCCGCGGCCGGCGCGTTCACCGACGCGCTCGTCGGCACGCCGTCCCGGATGTCGCTCTTCTCCTTCTCCGACAGCTCGCCCGCGAACACCGCGAGCGCCAACTACCCGGCGCTCACCTCGGTCGCAACGCAGACCCAGGCCGACGCCTTCAAAGCGCGGTGGAACGGGTGGGACGCCGACGGCGGAACGAACTGGGAGCAGGCACTCGCAACCGCTGCCGACGCCCGTGCAACGAACCCGTACGACGTCGCGATCGTGATCACCGACGGGCAGCCGACGTTCTGGGGCGCGAACGCCTCGGGCCCGGGAGATTTCACCCGACTGGTCGAGATGGAGAAGGGGATCTTCGCGGCGAACGCGCTCAAGGCGCAGGGCACGCGAGTCGTCGCGTTCGGCGTCGGCGCCGGCGTCTCCGGCACCGCGAACGCCGCAAACCTCGCCGCGATCTCCGGCCCGACCGTGAACAGCGACTACTACCAGACCAGTAACTACCAGGCGGCAGGCACCACCCTCCGCGCGCTCGCACAGGGTGCGTGCAAGGGCCAGCTCACGATCACCAAGATGATCGTGCCGAACAGCACACCGGCCGGGCAGATCACTGGCGCGACGCCCGCGCCAGCCGGCTGGAACTTCACGGTCTCGAACCCGGGCGCCGGGGTCACGCTGCCAACGCCGGCCACCCTCGCCACCACGGGCGACGGGACGGGCACCGTCGCGTTCCCGCTGAGCTACGCCGGCGGCACGTTGAGCGGTCAGGTGACCGTCGCAGAGACCCAGCAGCCCGGCTACCAGATCGTGCCGGTCAACGGCAGGAACGCCGTCTGCACGAACCTCGTCACGCAGCAGCCGGTCACCGGGATCACCGACGTCACCAACGGCGTGCGCGTCGCGGTGCCGCAGAACGAGACCGTGAACTGCACCGTCTACAACCGGGCGCCCGACCGTGCGGCCACCGTGCAGGTGGATAAGGTGTGGCGCGTCCTCGACGAGAGCGGGACGGAAACCGGCCGCTATCGGATCCCGGGCGATGAGGGACCGCTGCCGCAGGGGCTTTCCGCGCAGCTCACGCTCACCGGCCCCGGTGGCGCGGGCGCGACCCCGAACCCCTGGGGTGAGCCGCGAAGCGGCTACGCCGCCGGCAACGCGGTGACCATCGCCGAGACCACGGGGATCGACGCGGCGAAGTTGCCCGGCTGCACGCTGACCTCGCAGCAGCTCACCAAGCGGGGGAGCGTCGCGGTGACCGAGACGGTTCCCGCGAGCGCGACGCTGACGCCCGGGGCCAACACCTTCGAGCTGACGAACACCGTCACGTGCGCCTCGACGCTCACCCTCCTGAAAACGGTGAGCGGCGGCAGCGCGAGCCCGGCGAACTGGGATCTCACCGCCGCACCGCAGGGCGGAGGCCAGCCGAAGACGGTGTCCGGCGCGCCGACGCGCTCCGCGGGGAACACCTTCGGGGTCGCCCCGGCGGCGCAGTACGCGCTCTCCGAGGCGCTCCACGACCCGAGCACGCCGCTCGCCTACCTCCTCGACCGGGTGGAGCGGTGCGCCCCAGACGCCTCGGCGCCAGGCGGCTGCATCTGGACGCCGGTCGACGAAAGTGCGCCGGTCTCGGTGGGGATCGGGCAGCACGAGGTGTACCGCTTCGTCAACGTCGCCGCCCCAGCGCTCGAGGTGCCGCTCACCGGCGGCGTGAGCTCCGACGCGCTGAACATCGCGGGTGCCGGGCTCGCCGCCCTCGCCCTCCTCGTCGGCTCGCTCAGCTGGGCGCACCGCAGGCGGCGAAGCGCCAGCGCCTAGCGCGCGACACACAGACCAGGGCGCGGCCAGATCCGGACGCGTTCACACGGGGCCAGCAGCACCGGCCCACACCACACAAACCACCCAGGAAGGACACCCACCATGAGTCAGAACGGTCGCGGGGGAACCCCGAAACGCGCACTTGCCGCGCTCGCCGTATCCGCCGTTGCGCTGCTCGGCGTCGTCGCTGCCGGCGCGCCGGCGTACGCAGCGCCGGAGCTCGGCGGCATCGATCCGGAGGCGAGCGGCTCCATCATCGTGCACAAGCACGAGCACCAGACGGGCAGCGAGCAGGTGTCGCAGAGCCCGGACGGGACCGGCCCGGCCATCCCCACCCCGGGGATCGCTGACGTGACGTTCACCGCCTACCCACTGCTCACGGGCGAGGGCGAGGCGATCGACCTGAGCGATCCCGATGCGTGGGACCAGCTCGACGGCCTGCAGGCCGGCGCGGACTGCAGCGCACCGAGCGGCTACCAGCTCGGTGCCGCGCTCACCCCGGCGACGACCGACGCGAGCGGCACCGCAACGATCCCCACCGAGATGGGTGTCTACGTGGTCTGCGAGACCGCAGCTCCCGCGCAGGTGGTCGACCGCGCAGCGCCCTTCATCGTCACCGTTCCCTACCCGTTCGAGGGTGCCTGGCTGACCGACGTGCACGTCTACCCGAAGAACGGTGTGACGAGCGTCTCGAAGACGATCTCGGCGCAGCAGGGGCTCGGCCTCGGCAGCACGGTCGAGTTCCCCGTCACCGTCAAGGTGCCAGCGCTCGCCGCAGGCCGCAGCTTCACGAGCTTCGACATCTCCGACACCCTCGATCCGCGCCTCACCCCGTCGCCCGCGGCTGACGGCATCGGCGTCGGCATCAAGAGCATCTCGGTGGACGGCGCTTCGGTCCTGGCCTCGAACTTCTCCGCAACGGCGTCCGGCCAGACCGTGACGCTCTCCTTCGCTTCGGCTCCCGGCCTCGCCTACCTGCGCACCCTCGCTGGCAAGGAGATCGTGGTGACCTTCCAGGGCACCGTGACCTCGCTGGGTGACGGCGTGATCGAGAACACGGCGTTCGAGACCGTGAACGGCACCAAGTTCACCACCAACACGGTGCGCACCAACTGGGGCGATGTCGTCGTGAAGAAGGTCGACGCAACGAGCAAGGCCACCCTGGCTGGCGCAAAGTTCGAGGTCTACGCGGCCACCGACCCCTACGCGGCGGACTGCACGAGCGCGACCCCGACCGGCGCGGCACTGCAGGTGAGCGGCGCGAGCGAGTTCACCACCGGAACGAACGGTCAGGTCACGGTTCCCGGCCTCTTCGTGAGTGACAGCGAGAACGAGACGAAGAACGCGGCGCAGCGCTGCTACGTCCTCAAGGAGATCGCAGCTCCCGCGGGGTACGTCACCCCGACCGGCGCCGCCGCGCTCTTCCCGATTGCCGTGAAGACCGGCGCGACGGCCGACGTCGACGTCACCGTCGAGAACGTGCAGCAGCGCGTGCCCGGCCTGCCGCTCACCGGCTCCGCTGGCGCACTGATGCTGTCGCTCGCCGGCGGCGCCCTGCTGATCGCCGCGGCCGGAACGGGCCTGCTCATCTCGCGTCGCCGCACGGCGCGGGCGGAGTAACCAGCCGCCGGGGCCGGGCGCACGCCTGGCCCCGGCCCACCGACCGGGTCGGCGGAGGATTTCCCCATCTCCCGCCGGCCCCTGTGAGAAGGACAATCCGTGTCGCTGCAGACCCTCGCCGAGGCCCACACCACAGATCCCTCGGCGGCACCGGGGTCGCCGACCGTGCCTTCTCCGCACCCACCGGGCTCGGTCCGCCGCTGGCGGAGACCGAGCCCGGTGGTCCTCTTCGTCGCGCTCCTCGCCCTCGCGGGGATCGCGCTCCTGCAGGCGCCGATCATCGCCACCTGGTACTCGCAGCTCGACTACTCGCGGGAGATCATCGGCCTCAACCGAAACACGGGCGCGGGGGATGTCGCGGCCCGCGCGGCCGAGCTCGCCGCGGCCCACGAGTACAACGAGGGGCTCACCGGCGCGGCGGTCGTCGCGGCCGGCGAGCGGATCCCGCAGGCGGTCTCGAACTCCGCCGGTGCAGACTACGACGGCCTGCTCGCGAGCGACGCCTCAGGCCTCATGGCACGCATCAAGATCCCGAAGATCGACGTCGATCTCCCGATCTATCACGGCACGAGCGACGCGGTGCTGCAGCAGGGCGTCGGGCACCTGGAGGGAACCGCGCTGCCCGTCGGCGGCCCGACCACGCACACGGTGCTGACCGGCCACCGGGGGCTCGCGAAGGCCGAGCTGTTCAACAACCTCGACCAGTTGCAGCCTGGCGACACGTTCACGATCGAGGTGTGGGGAGAGGTGCTCACCTACCGAGTCTCCGAGACCACCGTCGTGCAGCCGGACGAGACCGAGTCGCTGTACCCTGTGTTCGGGAAGGACCTCGCGACGCTGATCACGTGCACCCCGCTCGGCATCAACACGCACCGCATCCTCGTGACCGGTGAGCGCATCACCCCCACCCCGCAGGCGGATATCGACGCGGCGGGCGCCGCCCCGGTGATCCCTGGCTTCCCCTGGTGGGCCGTGTGGTCTGCCGCAGCGGTGCTCGGCGTCGCCGGATACGTGGTCGCAACATGCCGCGTGCGCGACACCACGGCCCCGCGGGGCCGCCGTGCCGCGCACGCGCGGGTGTAGCGACTAGCTCAGGCGCTCGAGCACGTAGTCGATCGACGCGGTCAGCGCGCGCACATCGTCCGGTTCGATCGCCGTGAACGTTGCGATGCGCAGCTGGTTGCGGCCCAGCTTGCGGTAGGGCTCCGTGTCGACGATGCCGTTCGCGCGCAGCGCTGCCGAGATCGCCGCGGCGTCCACCGAGTCATCGAAGTCGATCGTGACGACGACCTGCGAGCGGTGCGCGGGATCCGTGACGAACGGGGTTGCCACTGTGGTGCGCTCAGCCCAGTCGTAGAGCACCGTGGACGACTCAGCCGTGCGGGCGGCGGCCCACGCGAGCCCACCCTGCCCGTTGATCCAGCGCAGCTGCTCATCCATCATCGCGAGCGGGGCGAGCGCCGGGGTGTTGAGCGTCTGGTTCTTCCGCGAGTTCTCGATCGCGCCGGCGAGGTTCAGCGTCTCGGGGATGTAGCGGCCGGAGGACGTCACCCGCTCGATGCGCTCGATCGCCGCTGGCGAGACGAGCGCGAACCAGATCCCGCCGTCCGAGGCGAAGTTCTTCTGCGGCGAGAAGTAATAGACGTCAGCCTCGGCCGCATCGAAATCGATGCCGCCAGCGGCGCTCGTCGCGTCGACGACGGTGAGCGCACCGGCGTCGCCGGCGACGCGCTGCACCGGCGCCATCACGCCGGTCGAGGTCTCGTTGTGTGGGAACGCGTACACGTCAACGCCCTCGACGGGGGCGAACGCCGACCGCGATCCGGCATCCGAGCTGCGCACATCGGGGGCCTCGAGGAACGGGGCCGCCGCGGCAGCCTTGCCGAACTTCGCGCCGAACTCGCCGAACGCGAGGTGCTGGCTGCGGCGCTCGATGAGCGAGTGCACCGCCGAGTCCCAGAACGTGGTCGCGCCGCCGTTCGCGAGCAGGATCTCGTAGCCCTCCGGCGCGCGGAAGAGCTCAGCGAGACCGGAGCGCACGCTGCCGACCAGATCCTTCACCGGCGCCTGCCGGTGCGAGGTTCCGAGTACCGTCGGCTGCAGCGAGGCGAGGAACGCGAGCTGCTCGGAGCGCACCTTCGAGGGGCCGCACCCAAAGCGGCCGTCGGCGGGCAGGAGGTCAGTGGGGATCGAGATGTCGGCCATGCGCACAATTCTATCGGGGGGAGTGCCCCGGGGTTTCACGGGCGCCATGCCCTAAGCTGGGAGATGGACTTACGAGAGGACGGCGATGACAGATCTGATCGACACGACGGAGATGTACCTTCGCACGATTCTGGAGCTCGAAGAAGAGGGCATCGTCCCGCTGCGCGCCCGGATCTCCGAGCGACTCGGGCACTCCGGCCCCACCGTGTCCCAGACCGTTGGCCGCATGGAGCGCGATGGGCTGGTGATCGTGACGGACGATCGTCGACTGGAGCTCACGGAATCGGGCCGCGCGAAAGCGGTGCGCGTCATGCGCAAGCACCGCATCGCCGAGCGCCTCCTCGCCGACGTGATCGGGCTGGAGTGGGCGTACGTCCACGAAGAAGCGTGCCGCTGGGAGCATGTGATGAGCGAGCGGGTTGAGCGGAAGCTCCTCGGTATGCTCGGCAACCCGACGGAGTCGCCGTACGGCAACCCGATCCCCGGCCTGGAGGAGCTCGGCTCCACCCGAGCCGGATCGTTCCAGACCGGCGTCACCGGTCTCGGCGACCTGCTGATCGACCCGGAGCTCGTGCTGCGCGCCCGCATCCGCCGCCTGGCGGAGCCCCTGCAGGTCGATCCCGAGCTGCTCGAACAGCTCGCAGCAGCCGGTGTGACGCCGGGCAACCAAGCTTCCTTCGCGCGACGTGGCGACGCTGTGCACGTCGAGGTCGAAGGATCACATGAGGCGATCGACCTTCCGCTGGAGGTCGCTGCGCACATTTTCGTCTCGCAGTAGAGGCACCCCGCATTGGCGGTGGCGACCCGGTTCCGGGACGCCCGTGCTCATGCTGCCCGCAATGGAGTTGATAAACAAAGGAGTTTTCGTGACACTGCCCACCCCAAGCGCGCACGTGCGCGACGTCACCGAGGTCGTTGAGCGCAGGAGCGCGGGCGAATCGGAGTTCTTGCAGGCCGTCCGGGAGGTGCTCGACACGCTCGCACCCGTGCTCGCCGAGCACCCGGAGTTCATCGAGGGCGGGATCCTCGAGCGCCTGGTGGAGCCCGAGCGGCAGTACATCTTCCGGGTGCCGTGGACGGACGATCAGAACCGGGTGCGAGTGAACCGCGGCATTCGCGTGCAGTTCAACTCGGCGCTCGGTCCCTACAAGGGAGGTCTCCGATTCCACCCATCGGTCAACCTCTCCGTGATCAAGTTCCTCGGCTTCGAGCAGATCTTCAAGAACGCGCTCACCTCGCAGCGCATCGGCGGCGGCAAGGGCGGATCCGACTTCGACCCGACCGGCAAGAGCGATGCCGAGGTGATGCGCTTCTGCCAGAGCTTCATGACCGAGCTCGTGCACCATATCGGTGAGCACACCGACATCCCGGCCGGTGACATCGGCGTCGGTGCGCGCGAGATCGGGTTCATGTTCGGCCAGTACCGCCGCATCACCCAGCGCTACGAGGCCGGCGTCCTCACCGGCAAGGGCGTGGGCTGGGGCGGCGCCGAGGTGCGCACCGAGGCGACCGGGTACGGCGCCGTCTTCTTCGCCGAGGAGATGCTCGCCCGCGCTGGGCAGGGCATCGAGGGCTACCGAGCGGTCGTCTCCGGCTCCGGCAACGTCGCCACCTACGCGATCGAGAAGGTCGAGCAGCTCGGCGGGAAGGCGATCACCGCCTCCGATTCGAGCGGCTACATCGTCGACGAGGCCGGCATCGATCTGGATCTGCTGAAGCAGGTCAAGGGTGTCGAGCGTGCACGCATCTCCGAGTACGCGGAACGGCGGCCAGGCTCGCACTTCGTCGCCGGGGGATCGGTGTGGGACGTACCGGCCGACCTCGCGTTCCCGTGCGCCACCCAGAACGAGCTCACCGGCACGCACGCGCGCACGCTCGTCGCGAACGGTGTGCGCGCGGTCACCGAGGGCGCAAACATGCCGGCCACCCCGGAGGCCGTCGAGGCGTTCCAGGAGGCCGGGGTGCTGTTCGCGCCGGGGAAGGCCGCGAACGCCGGTGGCGTCGCGACCTCTGCCCTTGAGATGAGCCAGAACGCTGCACGGTCGCGGTGGGACCGCGACAAGAGCGAGTCGCGCCTCCACGGCATCATGCGCGACGTGCACGAGTCGACGTACGAGGCATCCGAGCGCTACGGCAAGCCGGGCGACTACGTGCTCGGCGCGAACTCGGCAGCGTTTGTGCGCGTGGCGCAGGCGATGCTCGAACAGGGCGTGATCTAGGCGCTGCCGCGCGGTACGCGAACAGTGTGCGGCCTGGCAATTCGTTCGGGATCGAGTGAATTCTGGGCCGCGCCGTCGTGAAAACCGTTGAAATACTGCGGCTCGTGGCGGCTTCGTGACCTGAGCGTGACATTCCCGTGATCATCCGTTACGCTTGAACGGTCGCGTCTCGCAGGAGGCGCTCCAGACTGACAACCCACAAGGTGAAGGCAGATTATTCACGTGAATCACAACCCCAGTACTGAGGTCGCGGTTACGGACAACGCTGCCCGTCCCACGCGGGCGCGGGCGAAGCGCGTCGGCCAGATGGTCGGTGCAGCAGTCCTGAGCCTGGGCCTCGTCGGAACCTTCGGGCTTCCCGCATACGCGCTCGCACCGGAGGTCGAGGGGCAGCCCGACGCCGACATCACGCTGCAGCAGAACCTCGATACGCCCGAGGTCGCCGCACAGATTTCCCCCGTCGTTGCACTCGACGGCGAGGTGGGCTCCGCGATCCTCGAGCAGGAGCGCAAGGTCAAGGAAGCCGAGAAGAAGGCCGAAGCCGATGCGAAGAAGGCCGCTGAAGAGCAGGCCGCAGCGGTGAACGGCACGGGCACCGGCACCGCCGCGCAGCCCGAGAGCAAGAGCTCGGCGGATGTTCCCGCTGGCAAGGGCGCGCAGGGCCTCGTCTCCGCTGCGCTCGCGCAGGTGGGCGTCTCGCAGGACTGCACCGACCTCGTCCAGAACGCGCTCGCGGCCATCGGCCTCACCGAGCGTCGCGACCAGGGCGGCTACGACCACGGCGTCTCCGACTTCTACCGCTACGGCACCCCCGTCACCGACGGCAACTACGCCCCTGGCGACATTCTGATCTGGCCGGGTGCCCCCCACGTTGCGGTCTACATCGGCAACGGCCAGGCCGTGCACGGTGGCTGGCAGGGAAACCAGACGGTCGTCGCGGGCTACGCGTCGCCGAGCGCAACGCCAGACGTGATCCGTCTCGGCTAAGCAGGCTTCCCAGAACGGGCGGGGTGATCTTCACCCCGCCCGTTCTGCGTTCACCGGACCGCGCCCCTGCGCGGTGCACGCGCGCTGCGCGGTGCCTGGGGTGCGCTAGACTCCCAAAGGTCGCCCGCGTGCGGCTCCGCCCTGGTAGCTCAGTGGATAGAGCACTTCTCTCCTAAAGAAGGTGTCGGAGGTTCGATTCCTCTCCAGGGCACTCCAACTTTGCTTCGACTGTGCTCCGGAAAGCCGCGGGGTAAGCGGCCCGAACCCTCACTAAATGAGAGTGGACAGGGGCGTGTTGGTGCGGGGTGGGGGAGGACGGGGCAGACGCTCCACCTTTTGATTGATCTTTATCTTGATCACGCGGCTTGCGGAGCTGGCGGTCGTACGATTGCGCCATGAACTGGGAACAGCTGCTGCGACGTGTCGACCGGCTCGCGGGTGGGAAAGCCTCCGACGAGCGCATTCCCGTCGACGCGCGCGACCATCCGCGCACCCGCCGTGCCTTCCGCTGGATCTGGGTGCTGCTGGGCGTCGAGATCGTGCTTGGCCTGGGCGCGGTGGTGGTCGCTGCGGCGATCGCCGGGTCTGGGGGCAGCGTGTCCTTCCCCGTATGGATGCGTACGGTGGTGGTGCTCGGAATGACCGTGACGCTTGCATACTTCACCTGGCGCGCCGCGTTGGGGTGGCGGTGGTCGTACCAGAGGTTGCGTCTCTTCGCGCAGATCTTTCCCGTGATCACGCTCGTGATGGCCGCGATCCCCAATCTCTACCCGGGGTGGATGATCACCGAACAGATCCTGTTCAGCCTCATCATGATCGGGATCGCCGACTTCCTGACGAGCGACCACATGCGCGCGGCGTTTCGGAAGAGTGGAGCGACCCCCAGTGATTCACCCCGATCAGATGCCGCCACTCAATAGGGCGGTCGATCTGCGCGCCGAACTGCACAAAACAGTCGTTTCGCTACCCAGTGCGTACACGTGATCACGGATTTTTGGGTGTTTGGCTACTGAACGTCACGATTCCTGGGCTCCGCGTGCCCGCCGTTGGCCTACGCTGAAAGCACCACCAACCCCCGGTGGAGCGCGGATCCCCCCATCCGCGCGACACGAACTACTCAATCCCCAGACCGCGGCATTCCCCCATTTTCGTCGCGCGTCTTGAGTAGGTCTTCGAACTGTGCCGGCCGCATCCCCCATCACATTGCGGCCGGCACAGTTGTTTTCTGGGGTCTGTGCCCCGGCCGCGCCTGCCGAGTTAGCTGGGCTCTGGCGAACGCAGCAGCTCCGCGCGCTCCGAGAGAAACGCCGCGAGGGTCTGCGCCCCGGCGAGTGGCGCACCAGCGCGCCAGCGCACGCGCACCTCGCCGTCGGCGAGGCCGAGTGGCAGCTCGGCGCCGCCGTCGGGGCCGCTCGCCGCGAGCGCGGCGAGCGCCGCGGGATCCTCGATCGGGATCTCGGTCGCGTCGAAGTTCACGGGCGCACCGCTCGCAAAGCCGCCGCGCAGCGCCGCCGCGGCGATTTCGCGCCGCTCCTCGCGGGAGAGCGACTGGTAGCCGGGTCGGCCGCGCTCGGCAGCCCGCGTGGCCCTGCCCGCCGCGTAGAGTGCGCCATCGGTGCCCAGGAGGAGGGTGCCGAGGCGCCACACCCTGCCGATCTCGCGCATCCGCGCTGGGCGCGTCCACAGCAGGACGCGCCGAGGCGGCTCGAGCACGGCGAGGTGCTCGGCCTCGACGCCGGCGAGCGTGAGCCGTTCGGCGGTCGCGGTGCAGGCCGCGGTGGCGCGGGCGGTCGCCCCGGCGTCTCCTGCGTCTGCTGTCACCCGGCAAGTGTATCCGGCACTAGAGTTGGTCTGATGAGCTCAGTGTCGACGCCACAGCACTTCGGACGCAGCGCAACGATCCGCGCCATGCTCCTCGTGCTGATCGGTTCCCTTGGAATGCAGTTCTCCGCAGTGATCGCGGTTGGCCTCTTCCCGACGTTTGGCGTGCTCGGAACGAGCGCGCTCCGCATGCTGATCGCCGCGGTGATCCTGCTGCTGCTCTTCCGGCCGCGCCTGCGCGGGCGCACCCGCAAGGAGTGGGCCGGCATCGTGCTCTACGGCGTCGCCATGGCGGCGATGAACGCCTTCCTCTACCTGGCCTTCGCGCGCCTGCCGCTCGGCATCGCGACCACGATCGACTTCCTCGGGCCCTGCCTCGTCGCGCTGCTCGCGTCCCGCCGCGCCCGCGAGGGGCTGCTCGCGGTCGTCGCGCTGCTCGGTGTCGCGCTGATCGCAGGCTTCGGCGGTGCGCTCGACCCGCTCGGCCTGCTGTTCGCGGCGCTCGCCGGCGCGGCGTTCGGGCTCTACACGCTGCTCGCCGCGCACGTCGGCCAGTCCGACGGTGGGCTGCCGAGCGTCGCGCTGTCGGTGACGGTGGCTGCGATCCTCACCCTGCCCTTCTCCGCGCCCATTGTGCCGCTCGTGCGCGTCGAGCACCTGATCCCGCTGCTCGCCTCAGCGCTGCTCGGCACGGCGCTCGCGTTCACGGTCGACACGATCGCTGGCCGGCTCACCTCGGCGCGCGTGCTCGGCGTGTTCTTCGCCTTCGACCCGGTGGTTGGCACGATCCTCGGCGCGCTCTTCCTCGATCAGCTCCTCACTCCGATCGCGCTCGCCGGCATCATCCTCGTCGTCGCGGCCGGCGCGGGGATCGTGTGGCTGTCCGGCGGGCACGGCCCGGCCGCGCGCGAGCCGGCACCCGCCGATCCGGCACCCGCCGATCCGGCACCCGCCGATCCCGCACAGGATCGCCCGGTCACCCCGTAAGCTATCGGCGTGACGACACAGCCGGGAACCGAGTCGCTCGAGATCGAGCGCAAGTACGAGATCGCGGTCGATGCGCCGCTGCCGAGCGCGGCGGATTTTGCTCGCGCGGGGTTCGCCGCCGACGCGCCTGAGACGTTCGAGCTCGTGGCGCGGTACTACGAGACGCCCGATGAGGATCTCGCGCGCGCGGGGATCGCGGTGCGGGTGCGCGAGGGTGGCTCGGACGCCGGGTGGCACGTGAAGCGGCGGACGCCCGGCGGCGTGGTCGAGCAGCACTGGCCGCTCGAGCGGCAGCTCCCCGCCGGGCTGCTCGCGGAGCTCGCCGCGCGGATCGGGGTGGCCGCCGGATCGGTGCAACCGCGCGCCGAACTGCGCACCGAGCGCACGGTCGTTGTGCTGCGCGACGCGGACGGGCGCGAACTCATCGAGCTCGCCGACGACCGCGTGCGCGCGACAGATCTCGCCGACGGCGTGCGCCGCGCCTGGCGCGAGTGGGAGGCCGAGCTGCTGCCCGGCGGCGCTGAGGCGCAGCTGGACGCGCTGGATCCGGTGCTTCGCGCCGCGGGGGCGAGCCCGTCCGCGAGCCCGGCAAAGATCGCGCGTGCGACGGGCAAACTCGTTGGGCTGGCTCGCGCGCGGCAGGCAGACGCTGCGCTGATCGCGGCACTTGAGCAACTCGACGCTGCCGATCAGGCTGCGGCGCGTACGCTGGACGCATGAGTAACCGAGCGAAGCCCGGCAAGGGCCGGAACGAGCGCGGCGCGGGCAAGCAGTCGGGCTCGACGCCGTCGCCCGAAGCGCGGCGGAAGCAGATCATCGTTGGCCTCATTATGGGCGCCGTCGTGGGTGTGGTGCTCGGCGCGCTGACCCAGTTCTGGCTGTGGCTGCCTGCCGGCCTCGCGATGGGGCTCGCAACGGGTGCCATCATGAAACCGCCGGCTGAGTAGTTCGCAGCGCCGGGGCGCGGCGCTGCGCGGGCTGGGGGAGTCGATCCCACACGTGTAAACGCAAATGTCAATGGCATTTACATTCGCGTGATTCTGTGTCAGGATCGTCTCGGACATCGAAGACGAGGACCCCATGCACCAGACCATTTTTGAAACGAACCGGCCGGCGGCGAAGATCGTCGAGGACGCGCTCGCTGACACGAAGCTCTCCTGCTTCTGGATCGATGACGTCGCGGACACCGCGGCGCGCTACCCCGCGCTCGCGGGCGACACGAGCGTCGACGACGCCGTCGTTGGCGGCGGCTACGCCGGGCTCTGGACCGCGATCAAACTGAAGACGGAACACCCTGAGCGCCGCGTGATCCTGCTCGAGGCCAAGCGCGTCGGCTGGGCGGCGTCCGGCCGCAACGGCGGCTTCTGCGAGGCGAGCATCACCCACGGCGAGCCGAACGCCGAGGCGCGCTGGCCGGAGGAGACTGGCGTGCTCGCCCGCCTCGGCTACGAGAACCTCGACGCGATGGAGCAGTTCATCGCGGACAACGAGCTCGACGTCGACTTCGAGCGCACCGGCCAGCTGGCCGTGGCCAACGCCCCGCACCAGGTCGAGTGGCTCGGCGAGAGCCACGATCCGACGGTCGTCACGCTGAACGCCGAGGAGGTGCAGGCGCGCATCGCGTCGCCGACGTTCCTCGGCGGCGAGTTCGCACCGCGCGAGAACGCCAACCTGCACCCTGCGAAGCTCGCGGCCGAGCTGGCGCGCCACGCGGCGAAGATCGGCGTCGAGATCCACGAGCAGACCCCGGTGAAGCGGCTCGACGGGGGAGCGGACGGCCCGGTGCAGCTCACGACGGAGCGCGGCACCGTGTCGGCGGATCGCGTGGCGCTCTGCACGAACGTGTTCCCCTCGTTGCTGAAGCGCTACCGCTTCCACACCGTGCCCGTGTACGACTACGTGCTCATGACCGAGCCGCTCACCGACGAGCAGTTGGCCTCGATCGGCTGGGAGGGGCGCGAGGGCCTCGCCGACATGGCGAACCAGTTCCACTACTCGCGCCTCACGAAGGACAACCGGATCCTCTGGGGCGGCTACGACGCCGTGTACTACGCCGGCGGCAAGATCAAGCCGGAGTATGAGGACCGGATGGAGAGCCACCGCAAGCTCGCGAGCCACTTCTTCACCACGTTCCCGCAGCTCGCCGGCGTGAAGTTCACGCACCGCTGGGCCGGTGTGATCGACACGAGCACGCGCTTCTGCGCGTTCTTCGGGCAGGCGCTCGGGGGCCGCGTGCAGTACGTCGCTGGCTTCACCGGCCTCGGCGTTGGGGCGACGCACTTCGCCGCCGACGTGATCGTCGACCGGCTCGAGGGTCGCGTCACCGAGCGCACGGAGCTCAAGATGGTCAAGGACGTGCCACTGCCGTTCCCGCCAGAGCCGGCTGCCTCGATCGGGATCAACCTCACGCGCTGGGCGCTCGATCGCGCCGACCACAACGAGGGGAAGCGGAACGTTCTGCTGAAGACCCTCGACGCGCTCGGCCTGGGTTTCGACTCGTGAGCGGCGCGGAGGCGGTGCCGGGCGTCGCGCTTCCCGGCGGCGCGAACGCCGCGGTGCACGCCGGCTCGATGCCGGTGGCGCTCGAGGCGGTCGCGCCCGAGGACGTCGTGTCGGGGGATCCTGCGCAGGGCATCGTCGAGCTCGGGGAGATCGGCGGCGCCGAGACGGGCGTCTGGGAGCTGCGCGGCGGCACCGTGACCGACACCGAGGTGGACGAGCTGTTCGTGGTGCTCTCGGGCGGCGCGACGATCGAGTTGCTCAGCGAGCCGGGCATCAATCGGGATCCTGGAGCTGCGCCACGCACCGTCAAGGTGGGTCCGGGCGACGTGATGCGACTGGTCGCCGGCACGCGCACCAGGTGGACGGTGGCCGACCACATTCGCAAGGTCTACATCGCGGGCTAGGCCCGCCGCCCACCCCCCACCCCCAAACCCACGCCGCCCCACCCGTCCCACCCCAAACCACACGGAGAAATCTGTTTCCTCGGGCCGAATCGCAGGACCCCGTCCGAGAAAACAGATTTCTCCGGCTGGTTGGGGCGGGTCCGGCTGGTTGGGTTGGGATTGGGTCGGGCTGGTTGGGTTGGGCTGGGCTGGGTCAGGCGGGCCGGGCCGGGTGCGGGGCGCACGCCAGCGCGCGCGGCGAGCTTTTCGCGCCGAGCCTGAGCGTTCGCTGTATGATGGACGATTGGTCGCGCGCTCTCAGGGGGCTGACGCGCAGCACACTCCGGACGGACCGCCCCAATGAAGGAGCCCCGCATGGCGCTGCCCTGGAAACTGCACGGTGACGGCAAACACGTTGCCCCCGACGCGATCGTGCTCCCGGAGGAGCGCCTGAGCTGGGGCCGCACCATCGGCTTCGGCGCGCAGCACGTCGTCGCCATGTTCGGCGCCACGTTCCTCGTGCCGCTGCTCACGGGCTTCAGCCCCACCGCGACGCTCTTCTTCTCGGGCCTCGGCACGATGCTGTTCCTGCTCCTCACCGGGAACCGCCTGCCCAGCTACCTCGGCTCATCGTTTGCGTTCATCGCCCCGATCCTCGCTGCGACCGCGGGCGGCGACGACCTCGGCCGCGCGTCGTTCGGCATTCTCGCGATCGGCGTGCTCATGGCTGTCGTCGGCCTCGTGGTGCACCGCTTCGGCACGGGCTGGATCAACGCGCTCATGCCGCCCGTCGTGATGGGCGCCATCGTCGCGCTCATCGGCTTCAACCTCGCGCCGGCTGTGCGCAACAACTGGACCGGCAACCCCGGCGCCAACCCGGACGTTGATCAGGTGCTCTCATCGTGGGTCGCCGTGGCAACGCTCGTCGCGATCCTGCTCATCACCGTGCTCTTCCGCGGCCTCATCGGTCGCCTCTCGATCGTGCTCGGCATGGCGGTCGGCTACGTCATCGCGGTGTTCGCAGGCCTCGTCAACTTCGACGCGGTCGCCAAGGCCGACTGGGTGGGGCTGCCCCAGTTCCACGCGGTGGGCAACCCCTTCGCCGATCCAACGCTGTGGGGGATCCTGCCCGCGTTCCTGCCCGTCGTGCTCGTGCTCATCGCCGAGAATGTCGGCCACGTGAAGAGCGTCGGCCTCATGGTGAACCGCGACCTCGACGGAGTCACGGGCCGTGCCCTGCTCGCCGACGGTGTCTCGACGATGCTCGCCGGCTTCGGCGGCGGCTCGGGCACCACGACCTACGGCGAGAACATCGGCGTCATGGCCGCGACCCGCGTCTACTCGACGGCGGCGTACTGGGTGGCCGGCACCATCGCCGTGCTGCTCTCCTTCTCGCCGAAGGTGGGCGCCGTGATCTTCTCCGTTCCGCCCGCCGTGCTCGGCGGCGTGACCGTCGCGCTGTACGGCCTCATCGGCCTCATCGGTGTGAAGATCTGGATCGACAACAAGGTCGACTTCTCGAAGCCGATCAACCAGTTCTCGGCCGCAGTGCCGCTCATCGTCGGCATCGCGGACTTCACGATCCAGTTCGGATCGGTCGTATTCAACGGCATCGCGCTCGGCACGATCGCGGCGATCGGCGTCTACCACCTCATGCGCGTGCTGGCGAAGGCGCGCGGCGGCGAGATGCAGCTCGCGGACCCCGTGGTCACCGGCCCGGCGGCGGAGGACACCAGCACCCGCTGACGCCCCCGCGCCATCAGCGCATTCACAGCGCATCCGCAGCCGACGAAACTCCGTTGCGGATGCGCTGTTTTGCTGTTTCAGCGCCTAGGGTGGCGGTGTGTGGAGTGTAGACCGACGTCGGCGACCCGAAGCGGGTGGCGACGAGAATGAGACCGTAGAGGTCACCGCCGAGGCGGTGCCGCCCCAGGACGAGGGCGCGGTCCCGGCTGCCCCAACGCCCGAGGCCCCCAGCGCCCCCGAGCGCGACCTGTCCGCGCACCTCACCGGCCCGGTGTCGCTCGTCGACGCGTACGCTGATGAGCACGCCGACTGGCGCCGCGCCGCCGCGCAGATCGGTGGCCGCAACCCGCTGCTGCACTTCGACGACCGCCCGGCCAACCGGATCGAGCTGTCGACCACGCACCCTGGCGGGCTGCCCCAGTTCATCACGGGCAACAAGATCCTGCTCTCCGCGCTGATCCGCGACGACCTCGCGCTGCGCCACGCACGCGCGGCCGCTGGCCGCGTGACCGACAAAGCGATCGAGATGCGCACCGTGCGCGGCCTGGAGACCGTGCACCTCGGCGTCGGGATCGCGAAGTGGACGTTCGAGGGCGAGGAGTTCTGCGCCCCCGTACTGCTGCGCCCGCTCGCGATCCGCCGCTACGGCCGCGACTTTGAGCTGAAGCTCAAGCAGTTCCCCTCGGTGAACGAGGAGCTGATCCGGGCCCTCCGCGCGCAGTTCGGCATCACGCTCGACGCGCGCGCGCTGGTCGAGCTCTCGCAGTCCGAGGGCGTGTTCAAGCCGCAGCCCGTGATCGACCGGGTGCGGCAGACCGTCGCCGGCGTCTCCGGATTCGTCGTGCAGCCGCGCCTCGTGGTGTCCTCCTTCCACTCGGTCGCGCAGGGCATGGTCGACGCGGTGAAGGATCTCGACTCGCCGATCCTCGCCGCCGTGTGCGGCAGCGAACCAGCACGCGAGCAGCTCGCCGCGGCGTACCGCCCGGTCAGCGCCACGCCGCCGGACGAGCGCTCGCCCGATGTCGACCGCCACCTCTACGACGCCGACGCCGAGCAGGACGACGTGCTCGCCCAGATCGACGCCGGTCACTCGCTCGTGGTGCACACGCTGCCAGGCACTGGCGGCACGCAGACCGTGGTGAACGCGATCGGCAGCCTCGCCCGTGACGGCAAGCGCGTGCTCGTGGTGTCGCCGCGCCGTGCCACGCTCGACGGCATCTCGCACCGGCTCACGCGTGCCGGGCTCGCCGGGCTCTCGGTCGGGCCGCGCCGCGTGCGCCGCAACCTCGTCGAATCGATCAGCCGCAACGAGAACGCGCGCGCCGAACAGCTCGGCGAAGTGGACGCCGCGCTGATCCGGCTCCGCGGTGTGCTGCGCGACTACCGCAGTGCGCTCGCCACCGCCGACGAGCGCTACGGCGTCTCGCCGCTCGACGCGCTCCGCCGCCTCACCACCCTCGCGCAGAGCGAGCGTCCGCCGCGCACCACCGTGCGGCTCGACGACCACGCGCTCGGCCAGCTCACGCTCGACCGCACCGCGATGGCCGAGGACCTCACCGAGGTCGCGAGGCTCGGCCAGTTCCAGTACGGGCCGGAGGATTCCCCCTGGTACGGGGTCAGCTTCTCGACCACCGAGGAGGCTCGCACCGCCTACGGCACCGCCGTCGACCTCGCCGAAGCGCAGCTCCCGCGCCTCATCTCGATGGCCAATGAGGTGATCGGCCAGACGTCGATGCGCCCCTACGAGACCATCGCCGAGCTGGGCGTGTACCTGCGACTTCTGATGGGGATCCGCGACACGCTCGATCGCTTCACCCCGTCCGTGTACGACCGTTCGCTCACCGAGGTCATCGCGGCGCACGCGCCGCGCGGCTCCGACGAGATGACCGCCGCGAACAAGCGCCGCCTCCGCAAGCTCGCGCGCGAGTACGTGCGACCCGGTGTGCACATCACCGACATGTACGCGCGCCTCGTGCAGATCCAGCAGCAGCGTGTGCTGTGGCAGCGCTACACGACGGTGGTCGGCGCGCGCCCCGAGGTGCCGCTCGGGATCTCCGACGTCGTGGTGGCCTTCCAGTCCGCATACCAGGATCTGGACGAGCTGGATCGAGTGCTCGGCGTCGTGAACGATCCGGATCGGCTGAAGAACCACACGCTCGGCTCGCTCGCCAGTCGGATCTCGGACCTCGCACGCGAGTCAGAGGTGCTGCAGAACATCCAGGAGCGCACGAAGATCGTCGAGCGCATGCGCGCCGCGCACCTCGAGCCGCTGCTCGACGACCTGTCCGCGCGCCACGTGCCGGCAGAGGACGTCACCGCGGAGCTCGAGCTCGCGTGGTGGCAGTCGGCGCTCGAGCGCATGCTGCACACGAACCCCGCGCTGCTCAGCGCGAACACCGGCGTGCTCGAGCGGCTCGAAGCTGACTTCCGGCTCGTCGACGACGCGCACGCCGGCGCGAACGGTGCGCTGCTCGCCGCGAGCCTCGCCGACGCCTGGCGCGTCGCCGTGCTCGACCACCGGCAGGAGGCGCTCGCGCTGCGCGAGGCGCTGCGCCGCCCCGACGTCTCCGTCGCCCAGCTCGCGCAGGGCGCCCCGCACCTCCTCAGCGTGCTCGCCCCGGTGTGGGCGATGTCGCCGTACGAGGTGGCCGAACTGCCCGACAGCATGCGCTTCGACACCGTGCTGCTCGTCGACGCCGGCGCGACCACGCTCGTCGAGAACCTCGGCGCGATCCGGCGCTCTCGGCAGGTCGTCGCCTTCGGGGACACGATGACGCAGACCCCGGCGCACTTCGAACTGTCGGTCGGCGCGCAGGTGCCAGACGCAGCTTCGGATCCGGCCGCGGCCGAGGCGCTGCACCGCAGCTCCGCGTTCGCCGCGCTCGGCGAGGTGCTGCCGACCCTCACGCTCACGCGCAGCTACCGTGCGGGCGGCGAGGACCTCACGCAGCTCGTCAACACGCGCTTCTACGGCGACGCGATCCAGACCCTGCCGTGGGCTGGCAGCTTCCTCGGCCACTCGAGCCTCACCTACGAGTTCGTGAGCGGCGGGCAGGGCCTGCCCGACCAGCAGACCGGCGCCGTGGAGAGCACCGACGCCGAGGTGGAGCGTGTCGTGCAGCTCGTCCTCGAACACGCGAGCGACCGCGCAGGCGAGTCGCTCATGGTGATCACGGCGAGCGAGCGCCACGCGGTGCGCGTCTACCAGGCGGTGCTGCAGGCGTTCTCGAAGTTCCCGCAGTACCGGGAGTTCCTGCTCGGGGATCGCGCGGAGCCGTTCGCGGTGATGACCCTTGAGCAGGCGACCGCGCAGAGCCGCGATCGTGTGATCTTCTCGATCGGCTACGGCCGCACCCCGCACGGGCGCGTGCTGTCGAACTTTGGTGGGCTCGGGCGCCCGGGCGGCGAGCGGCTGCTCGCGGTCGCGATGACCCGTGCGCGCCGCGCGATGACGATCGTCAGCTGCTTCAAGCCGAAGGATCTCGACTCGGCCCGCATCAAGCACGGCGTCGTGGAACTCGCGGAGCTGCTGGCCCTCGAGCACCCGGCTCCCGAACCGCCGGCGCTCCCGGCCGAGCGCGATCCGATGATCGGCGAGCTCGCGGATCGGCTCGAAGCGCTCGGGCTCACGGTCGCACTCGACTACCGCGGGGCGATCCCGCTCGCGGCGTCGTACGATGGGCGCGCGATCGCGATCGACGTCGACCTCGGCGATGGCTCGGAGAGCCTGCGCGACACGCTGCGCCTCCGCCCGGCAGTGCTGCGCCGCCTCGGCTGGCACTACCACCGCGTGCAGAGCTTTGACCTGTTCTCCGACCCGGACGAGGCCGCGCGCCGGATCGCGCGCACCCTCGGACTCGAGGTGGGGGAGCGCGCCGCGGACTCCGCGTGACCGACGCCGAGCAGCCAGCCGCGCCGCGCCCGCCGCGCCGCTCGCGTCGC
>NZ_RPDI01000027.1 GCF_003917135.1 Leucobacter chromiireducens | reverse complement strand
GAGCGCGGGGATCTCCCCGCTGCGGCACGCGTCCTGCGCGATCGGGCAGCGCGGCGCGAAGGCGCAGCCCGGCGGGCGCTGCGCCGGCGCCGGGGCGTTGCCTGCGATCCCGCGCATGTCCCTGCCGCCCGCGAGCCGGGGCGTCGCCTGGAGCAGGAGCGCGGTGTAGGGGTGCGCCGGGGCGTTCAGCACCGCCGCGGTGTCCCCGACCTCGAGCACACGGCCCGCGTACAGCACCGCGATCCGGTCGGAGAGCTCGGCGACGACGGCGAGATCGTGGCTGATGTAGATCGCGGCGCTGCCGAGGCGCTGGCACAGCTCGCGCACCATCTGCAGCACGTGCTGCTGCGTCGAGACGTCGAGCCCGGTGGTGGGCTCGTCGAGCACGATCAGCTCGGGGCGCGCGATGAACGCCATCGCGATCGCGACGCGCTGCTGCTGCCCGCCCGAGAGCTGGTGCGGGTAGCGGCGCACGAACTCCTCGTCCTCCGGGAGCGCGACGTCGCGAATCACCTCGCGCATGCGCGCCCGGTGCTCCGCGGTGTCGGCGCCGAGGCACTCGAGCAGCTGCGTGCGAATCGTCAGCGCGGGGTTCAGCGCGGTCGCCGGCGACTGCGGCACGTACGCGACGTGCGTGCCGCGCATCCGTCGAATCTCGCGCGCGCTGAGCGCCGCGATGTCATCACCGGAGATCCGGATCCGGCCGGCCGCGATCCGCGTGCCCTCCCGCGCGTAGCGGAGCAGCGCGAGCCCGAGCGTCGTCTTCCCCGAGCCCGACTCCCCCACGATGCCGAGCACCTCGCCCCGCGCGAGCTCCAGGCTCACGCCGTCGATGATGGGCACGTCGGCCGGCTGCCCAACGACGCTGAGCCCGGCGATCGTTGCGACGAGCTGATCCGTGTCGGCCGGCACGTGATCCGGCTGCTGCTGGCCAGGGGTGGCCTGCTCGATCGAGGTCACTGGGCCACCTCCGTCGCCATGGCGGCGCGCGCGAGCCCATCGGCGATGAGGTTCGTGCCGACCGTGAGCACCGCGATCGCGAGCACGGGCAGCACGACCGCCCACGGCGCGACCGTCAGCGCGATCCGGTTCTCGTTGATCATGAGCCCCCAGTCGGCTGCCGGCGGCTGCATGCCGAGCCCGAGGAAGCTGAGCCCGGCAAGGATCCCGATCGAGTAGGTGAGGCGGAGCCCGAACTCCACCGCGAGCGTGCTGCTCACGTTCGGGAGCACCTCGGTGACGACGATGCGCCACCGCGGCGTCCCGACGACCTCGGCGGCGCGCACGAAGTCGCGCTTCACCACACTCATCGCGGCGCCGCGCACCACGCGCGCGACGCGCGGCAGGTGGCCGACCGCGACGAGCACGACGAGCAGCGCCGGCTGCGGCCCGAACACTGCGAGGAACAGCAGCGCGAGCACGAGCTGCGGGAAGGCCAGCGCGACGTCGCCGAGCCGCATGAGCAGCTCGTCGACCCAGCCGCGCCGGTACGCGGCGACCACCCCGACGAGCGCGCCGATCCCCACCCCGCCGAGCGTTGCGAGCACCGCGAGCAGCAGCAGCAGGCGGCCGCCGAACAGGAAGCGGGTCACCACGTCGCGCCCCAGGTTGTCGGTGCCGAGCAGCGCGTCCTGGCCGGGCTGGGCGAACGGCGGCCCGACGAACTCGGTCGGCGAGTGCGGGGCGAACAGGGGGCCGATCACCGCGATCCCGACGACGAGCCCCGCCAGCACCACGCCGACGACCATCCTCGGCTCGCGGAGGGCGCGCGCGATGAGCCCGGGCGCGCTGGCCGGCTCGGCCTCCTCACGGTCTGGCTGGGGGCTGCGGTGCTGGGTCACGACGGTCACTGCGCGGTCCTCACTTTCGGGTTCGCGACGAGGGTGGCAACGTCGGCGAGCAGGTTGACGATCACGTAGAACACGGCGATCACGAGCACGAGTGCCTGCACGACGGGCACATCGCGGTTGGTGACCCCGTCGATCAGGAGGAAACCGATCCCGGGGAAGCGGAACAGGTACTCGATCACCACGACGCCGCCGACGAGCCACGCGAGCTGCAGCGCGATCACCTGCGCGACGGGCCCCACCGCGTTCGGGGCAGCGTGCCGGAACACCACGCGCCGCTCGCGCAGCCCCTTCAGCCGCGCCTGCTGCACATAGGGGCTCTCCAGCACCTCGCGCATCGTCGCACGCATGATCCTGGTGATGTATGGCGACACCGCGAGCACCAGGGTGAGCACCGGCAGCACGAGCTGCAGTGGCGCGCTCCACACCGGCTGCCCCGGCTGCAGTACCACGACGGCGGGCAGGAGCTGCAGCGCGCTCGTCGAGAGCAGCAGGATCAGGAGAATCCCGACGACGAACTCGGGCAGCGACGCGAGCACGAGCGTCACGACGCTCACGATGTGGTCGCCGATGCGGTCCTGCCGAAGCGCCGTCCACGTGCCCACCGCGATCGACAGCGGGATCGCGATCGCCGCGGCGAGCGCCATCAGCACGCCGGAGTTCGCGAGGCTCGGGAGGATCAGCTCGGCGACCGGGATCCGCGCGCTGAGGGAGACGCCGAGGTCGAGGGTGAACAGGCGCGCCATCCACGAGCCGTACTGCTCGGCCCAGTTGCCGCCGAGGTGCAGCTGCTCGCGCAGCGCGGCGAGCCGCTCCGGCGTGGCCTCACGCCCGAGGATCGCCTGGGCTGCGTCGCCCGGCAGCGCCTGCGTGGCGAGGAACACCACGATCGACACCGCGAACAGTGTCAGCACGCCGAAGCCGAGCCGCGCGGCCAGCAGGCGGAGGATCGCGCCGGACGCGGTGTGCCGCGCTCCCCCGCCCCGCCGTGTGCCGCGCCCCGGACGCCGTCCAGCAGCGGGCACAGTCGTCACGCAGTGCCGTCCAGCCAGACCTGGCGCAGCCGGAACGAGGACAGCGGCATCCCGCTCGGATCCTCGACGAAGCCGTGCACGCCGTCGCGGTACGCGTCGATGGTGCTCGGGAAGCCCCAGATGATGTACCCGCCGGTGTTGTACTCGATCTCCTGCGCCTCGGCGATGAGCGCGCAGCGGCGATCCGCGTCGAGCTCGCCGCGCGCGTCGCGCACGATCTTCGTCCACTCGGGGTCGCTCCAGTGCGTCTCGTTGTACGGCGAGGTGTCGAAGCCGGAGAAGGTGGTCTGCTGCAGGTAGTCGCGCGTGAACCAGAAGTCCTGCGCGAACGTCCAGTTCGGGTAGTTCTCGCCGTAGAACTCCCCCGCCTCCACCCGGTTGAGCTGCACGGTGACCCCGGCCTCCTTCGCCTGCTGCGCGAACACCTGCGCGGCCTCCACCACGCCGGCGGCGACCGGGGCGGTGACGAGCTCGACGGTGAGATCGCTCTGGCCGGCGTCGGCGAGCAGCCGCTTCGCCTCCTCGATGTCCTGCTCGCGCTGCGGCAGCTCCGGGGTGCAGTCGTCGTACGGCGCGTACATGTCGTTGCCGACGTCGCCGTGCCCGTCGAGGGCCTGCTCCACCATCTGCTGGCGATCCACGATCAGCCGGAACGCCTGCCGCACGCGGACGTCGTCGAACGGGGCCTGGTCAACGCGCATCGTGAAGGGCAGCCAGGAGCCGCTCGGCGACTCGAGAATGTGGAAGGCATCGTTCGCCTCGATGACGCTCGTCTGGCCGAGCGGTAGCGCATCGATCGCGTCGACCTGGCCGCCGAGCAGCGCGTTCACCCGCGCCGTGTCGTCGGGGAAGTTGATGAGCGTGAGCGAGTCGACGTACGGCTCGCCCTCGCGGAAGTAGTGCTCGTTGCGGGTGAACGTGCTCTGCTTGCCCGGCTCGAAGGTGTCGAGCGCGAACGGGCCGGAGGACACCGGCGCCGCCGGATCGTAGTCGCTCGGCACGATCCCCGAGGAGTACTCGGCGAGCGAGTCGATGAACGTGATCGTCGGCTCCGTGAACGTGAACACCGCGGTGCGCGCATCCGGCGTCTTGATGCTGTCCCGATCGAGCGAGGCGAGCGCCGTCGCGCCGGCCTTGGGATCCTCCGGGTCCGTGATGCGCCGAATCGACGCGACGACGTCGGCGGAGGTGATCGGGCTGCCGTCGCTGAAGGAGAGACCCTCGCGCAGCGTCACGGTCCACGAGCGGGCCTCGTCGCCCGGCTCGACCGACTCGGCGAGTGCCATCTCGAACTCCCGCTCGGGGGTGTACTCGACGAGCGTGGAGTAGAGCTGCACCACGCGCGCCTGGTCGGGGTGCGTCACCGGAACGTGCGCGTCGAGGGTGTCCTTCACCGAGCCGCCGACGACGCCAACGGAGAGCTCCCCGCCGGCCACCGGTTCACCAGCGCTGCCACCGCCGCCGGTGTCTGAGCCGCCGCTTGAGCAGCTGCTCAGCAGCAGGCCGGCGGTGAGCGCCAGCGCGAATACGGAACGGTGAGTGGCACGCCTCGATGAAGCCATGATTTTGGATTCCTGCCTCGTCTACGAAGAGAATCCCCCATCAAACATTCCCGGCCCCGGTGAGGCCGAACTTACGTGAGTGCTCAGGGCAAGTCAAGCCGAGCGGCGCCATTTCCGGCCGCTTTCGCGGCGAAAACCCCAGTTCACAGACCGAATGAGCGGTCAGACCGCTGCGGGGCGCGGGTGTTGGGCCGCGAGGCGGCCGGGCCTACTCGGCTGGGGTGTCAGGGGCGGCCGGTGCCGCCGCTGGCGCCGCCTGGCCGCGCCGGCCGCGGCCACGCGCGAGCAGGTACACCCCGGCCCCGAGCACGGGGAACATCAGGATCACCGCGAGCCACACGAAAAACTCGACGAGCGACACGTCGTCCTGCCGCTTCACGAGCACGACGAGCGCCCACACCGCGAGGCCCAGGATGGCGATGGCCATCACGGAGAACGCGATGTCATATCCGGTCGGGAGGAGCGGGTTCGGGCCCGGATCTCCCTCCGCAACACGCGCGGCGGCGAGCGTCAGCTCGGTCATGGCGGTCAGCGCGGTCATTGATCCTCTGCTTTGAACGGTCAGTTCGTTCGTGTTGGCGTGGGGCACACACGGCACAGCGCCCCCGCACCCAGAATAGTGCGGGGGCGCTGCGATGCCCAGCTCGGCCCGGGTCCCGGGCCGGTGTTCCTTAGTCGGTGCCTGCGTCGAACGCGGCCGAGAGGCCGAGCACGTCGCCCTCCTCGCTGATCCCGGTCACGGCGTCAGCGATCTCGGCTGCGCCACCCTTCTCCAGCTCGCCGACCAGGTCGGCAACCGCGCCGCCGACCATGCCCATCTGCGCGTACTGCTCAAGGCGCTGGCGCGAATCGGCGATGTCGAGGTTGCGCATGGTGAGCTGGCCGATCCGGTCCTGCGGGCCGAACGCGGCACCAACGGTGCGCTCCATGGAGAGCTTCTCCGGGTGGTACGACAGGTTCGGGCCCTCGGTGTTGAGGATCGTGTAATCGTCGCCGCGGCGCAGGCGGAGGGTGACCTCGCCCGTGACCGCGGAGCCCACCCAGCGCTGCAGCGACTCGCGCAGCATGAGCGACTGCGGGTCGAGCCAGCGGCCCTCGTACATCAGGCGGCCGAGGCGGCGACCATCGGTGTGGTAGCTCGCGAGGGTGTCCTCGTTGTGGATCGCGTTGACGAGCCGCTCGTACGTGATGTGCAGCAGCGCCATGCCTGGCGCCTCGTAGATGCCGCGCGACTTCGCCTCGATGATGCGGTTCTCGATCTGGTCGGAGACGCCGAGCCCGTGGCGGCCGCCGATGGCGTTCGCCTCGAACACGAGCGCGACCGGGTCGGCGTACTCGACGCCGTTGATCGCGACGGGGCGGCCCGCCTCGAAGCGCACCGACACCTCCTCGGTGGCGACCTCGACGTCGTCACGCCACGCGGCGACGCCCATGATCGGCTCGACCACGTCGAGGCCAGCGTTCAGGAACTCGAGGGTCTTCGCCTCGTGCGTCGCGCCCCAGATGTTCGCGTCGGTCGAGTACGCCTTCTCAGTGGAATCGCGGTACGGGTAGCCGTGCGCGACGAGCCACTCACTCATCTCGTGGCGGCCGCCGAGCTCGGTCACGAAGTCGGCGTCGAGCCACGGCTTGTAGATGCGCAGCGCCGGGTTGGCCATGAGGCCGTAGCGGTAGAAGCGCTCGATGTCGTTGCCCTTGTAGGTGGAGCCGTCGCCCCAGATGTCGACGCCGTCCTCCTTCATGGCGCGCACCAGCAGGGTGCCGGTCACCGCGCGGCCGAGCGGGGTGGTGTTGAAGTAGGTCTTTCCGCCCGAGCGCACGTTGAACGCGCCGGTCTGGAGCGCGACGAAGCCCTCCTCGACGAGGGGCAGCTTCGCGTCGACGTGGCGGGCGATCTCGGCGCCGTACTCCTTCGCACGGCCGGCGACGCCGTCGATATCTGGCTCGTCGTACTGGCCGATATCGGCGGTGTAGGTGCAGGGCACAGCGCCCTTTTCGCGCATCCACGCGACCGCGCACGACGTGTCGAGACCACCGGAGAAGGCGATGCCGACGCGCTCGCCCACGGGAAGAGAAGAAAGAACCTTGGACATACGTCTATCCTAGGCCGCTCGCGAGGGCAGAAAGTACGGGAGCTGCTGCACCGGCGGCTTTTCTGCGCGCGAGCACCCCGCGCGGCGGCGGAACCGGCGATCGTGCGGGCGGGTGCACCGCCCGCACGATCGGGATCGGATCGGGGCTACGCCCCGGGGATCAGCCCGAGCGCGGCCACCTGGTCCCGCTCGGCGACGAGCTCGGCGACCGAGGCGTCGATGCGCGCACGCGAGAACTCGTCGACGTCGAGCCCATCGACGACCTCCCAGTTCGCAGCGACGCCGGCCGCGTCGCCCGCCGAACGGACCGGCACCGAGGCGATGATGCCTGCGGGGATGCCGTAGTGACCCGTCGAGGGAAGCGCCGCCGAGGTCCAGGCACCGGGCGCGGTGCCGAGCGCCCAGTCGCGCACGTGATCGATCGCGGCGTTCGCGGCCGAGGCGACGGAGGATCCGCCGCGCACCTCGATGATCTCGGCACCGCGGTTCGCGACGCGGTCGATGTACGCGCCGCGCCCCCACTCGGTGCCGACGACGTCGAGCGCCGGGCGCCCGGCGATGGTCGCGTGGCTGAGGTCCGGGTACTGCGTGGTGGAGTGGTTCCCCCAGATCGTCACGCCAGCGATGTCGGCGACCGCCGCGCCGGCGCGCTCCGCGAGCAGGCCGACGGCGCGGTTGTGGTCGAGCCGGGTCAGCGCGGTGAAGCGCTCCGCTGGCACGTCGGGCGCGTTGCGCTGCGCGATGAGCGCGTTGGTGTTCGCGGGGTTGCCGACGACGAGCACGCGCACGTCATCGGCGGCGTGGTCGTTGATCGCGCGGCCCTGCGGCCCGAAGATCGCGCCGTTCGCGGCGAGCAGGTCCGCGCGCTCCATCCCGGCGGTGCGCGGTCGCGAGCCGACGAGCAGCGCGATGTTCGCGCCATCGAAGCCCGCGGCCGGCTCCGTCGCGATATCCACGGAGGCGAGCAGCGGGAACGCGCCGTCGACGAGCTCGAGCGCCGCCCCCTCCGCCGCCTTGACCCCCTGCGGGATCTCGAGCAGGCGCAGCGCGACCGGCTGATTCGGCCCGAAGAGTGCGCCGGAGGCGATCCGGAACAGGGCCGCGTAGCCGATCTGCCCGCCTGCGCCGGTGATCGTGACGGTAATGGGGTTCACAGCAGATGTCATGCGTTCGCTCCAAACGTGCGGGGGTCCGGCCCGTAGTTGCGGCCGTGCTCGAGCGCCGTCACGATGGCGTGCTCGGTCTCCGTCAGCTCGAAGTCGAACAGCGCCGCGTTCTCGATCATGCGCTCGCGACGGCTCGTCTTCGGGAAGATGATGGTGCCGTTCTCGATGTGCCAGCGGAGCACCACCTGGGCGACGGACGTGCCGTGCGCTGCGGCGATCTCCGCGAGCTGGGGCAGCTGCAGCAGATCGCTCTTGCCCTGGGCGAGCGGACCCCACGCCTCGAGCGCGATGCCGTTGCCGCGGCAGAACGCGGTGAGCTCCTGGCGCTGGTGCTCGGGGTGCAGCTCGATCTGGTTGACGGCGGGGAACTCGCCGGTGGCCTCGATGATGCGGGTGAGGTGATCCACCTCGTGGTTCGACACTCCAGCTGAGGTGGTGAGCCCGGCCTCGCGGAGATCGAGCACCTGCTCCCAGGCGGTCACGTACGTGTCCTGGCTCGGCACGGGCCAGTGCACGAGGTAGAGGTCGACGTGATCGAGGCCGAGCTTGTCGAGGCTGTCCTCAAGGGCGCCGCGCGCGTCGGTCTGGCGGTCGTTCCACAGCTTCGTCGTGACGTACAGCTCCTCGCGCGGGATGCCGCTCTTCGCGATCGCGGCGCCGACCTCCGCCTCGTTGCCGTAGATCGCGGCGGTGTCGATGTGGCGGTAGCCCACCTCAAGCGCCTCGGACACTACCCGCTCGGTCTCCCCTGGCTCCACGAGGAACACCCCGAGGCCCACCTGCGGGATCTGGCTTCCGTCGTTCAGCTCAATGGTCGGAATCGGCAGTGCGGTCGTCATCAAATCTCCCATCCGGTGGTGCGTACATGCGGCAGTCTACGCCCGGGGAGCCGCCAGCACGCTGGGCCTGAAATAATGGTTCGATCATGACTCTTCCCGCGCTTCGCATCGACTTCCCCGAGGATCTGCCCGTCTCGCAGATGCGCGACGAGATCGAGGCGGCGATCCGCGACCACCAGGTGGTCATCGTCGCCGGCGAGACCGGCTCGGGCAAGACCACGCAGCTGCCGAAGATCGCGCTCGCGCTCGGCCGCGAACGGATCGCGCACACGCAGCCGCGCCGCATCGCCGCGCGCACCATCGCCGAGCGCATCGCCGAGGAGCTCGGCTCCGAGCTCGGCGGGCTCGTCGGCTACCAGGTGCGCTTCACCGACAAGGTCTCCGCGGACACGCGGATCCGGCTCATGACGGACGGCATCCTGCTGAACGCGATCCATCGGGATCGGGACCTGTCCGCGTACGACACGATCATCATCGACGAGGCGCACGAGCGCAGTCTGAACATCGACTTCCTGCTCGGGTACCTGCAGACGCTGCTGCCGCGCCGGCCGGACCTGAAGGTCATCATCACCTCGGCGACGATCGACCCCGAGTCGTTCGCGACGCACTTCGCCGATGTGCGCACGAAGCAGCCAGCGCCCATCATCGAGGTGTCCGGGCGCACGTACCCGGTCGAGCTGCGCTACCGGCCCCTCGTCGAGCAGATCGAGACGCCGGATCCGAAGGGCGGAGCTCCGAAGGTGCGCACGATCGAGCGCGACCTCTTCGACGCGATCGGCGACGCCGTCGACGAGCTCGGAAAGGAAGCGCCGGGCGACGTGCTCGTCTTCCTCTCCGGTGAGGCCGAGATCCGCGACGCCGCCGACGCGCTCGGCGGCCGCGTGCGCGCGTCCGGCCGCGCGGCGCGCACCGAGATCCTGCCGCTCTACGGCCGGCTGAGCGCCGCCGAGCAGCACCGCGTCTTCGAGCGCCCGAGCGGCGCGAACGCGGGAGCGCGCCGCATCGTGCTCGCGACGAACGTCGCCGAAACCTCGCTCACCGTGCCGGGCATTCGCTACGTCGTCGACGCCGGGACCGCGCGCATCTCGCGCTACAGCGCGCGGAGCAAGGTGCAGCGCCTCCCCATCGAGGCGGTCTCGCAGGCGAGCGCGAACCAGCGCTCCGGCCGCTCGGGCCGCACGAGCCCCGGCATCGCGATCCGGCTCTACAGCGAGGAAGACTTTGCGAGCCGCCCCGAGTTCACGGAACCCGAGATCCGGCGCACCGGCCTCGCGTCGGTGATCCTGCAGATGCTCTCGCTCGGGCTCGGCGACATCGCGCGCTTCCCGTTCCTCACGCCCCCGGATCAGCGCGGGATCGCCGACGGCCTCGGCCTCCTCACCGAGCTCGGCGCGGTGACCGCCAACACCGGCGGCGAGCGCGACGCGCGCGGTCGGGGCGGCCGCGGCGGTGCCGCGAAGCGATCCGGGGCAACGCATCGCATCACGAAGGTGGGGCGCGAGCTCGCGCGACTGCCGATCGAGCCACGGTTCGCCCGCATGGTCGTCGAGGCCAGGCGCCACGAGGTGGTCGCCGAGGTGCTCGCGATCGTTGCGGGGCTGACCATCCAGGACGTGCGCGAGCGGCCGCAGGCGGAGCGCGGGCGCGCCGACGAGCTGCACGGGCGCTTCAGCGATCCGCAGGGCGACCTCATGACCCTGCTGAACCTGTGGAACTACCTGCAGACGGAGCAGCGCGAGCGCTCGTCGAGCGCGTTCCGGCGCATGTGCAAGGCGGAGTACCTGAACTTCCTGCGCGTGCGCGAGTGGATGGACCTGTTCCGGCAGCTCGCCCGCATCGCCGGCGTGAAGCGCAGCGACGCCGACGCCGCCGCGCAGCACGTGACGGGCGGCTCCGGCGAGGCGATCCACCGCTCGGTGCTCGCCGGGCTGCTCTCGCAGCTCGGGGTGCGCGACGACCGACAGGATCGCAGCGTGCCCCAGGGACGAGGGGTTGCAGGGGCCGCGAAGCGGAAGCCGGCGCAGGAGTATCTGGGCTCACGCGGCACCCGCTTCGTCCTCTACCCGGGCTCGGTGCTGTCGAAGCGTCCGCCCGAGGTGGTGATGAGCGTTGAGCTCGTCGAAACGTCGCGGCTGTTCGCGCGCTCGAACGCGGTCGTGGATCCGGCGTGGGCCGAGGAGCTCGCCGGCCCGCTCGCGAAGCGGCAGCTCTCCGAGCCGCACTGGGAGAAGAAGCAGGGCGCCGCGGTCGCGTACGAGCGGGTGACGCTCTACGGCGTCCCGATCGTGGATCGGCGCCGGGTGCAGCTGTCACGCTTCGACGCGCCGCACGCGCGCGAGCTGTTCATCCGGCACGCGCTCGTCGAGGGCGAGTGGGACTCGCCGCAGGCGTTCGACCGCGCCAACCGGCAGCTGCGCCGCGAGCTCGAGCAGCTCGAGGAGCGCACACGCCGTCGCGACATCGTCGGCGACGACGAGGCGGTGTTCGAGTTCTACGACGCCCGCATTCCGGCGGACGTCGCGTCGACGCGCGACTTCGAGGGGTGGTGGAAGGAGAAGCGCAGGCGCGAGCCGAACTTCCTGCACCTGAGCCGCGCCGACCTCATCGAGGACGAGGACGAGGCGGTCGATGAGGCCGAGTACCCGCGTCAGTGGCAGCACGGCGACCAGTCGCTCAAGCTGCGCTACCGCTTCGATCCGACCGCCGAGGACGACGGCGTGACGGTCAACGTCCCGCTGCCGCTCCTCCCCCGCCTCGACGGCACCGACTTCGAGAAGCTCGTGCCCGGGCTCCGCCAGGAGCTCGTCACGGCGCTCATCAAAACGCTGCCGAAGGCGATCCGCAAGCACGTGGTGCCCGCGGCGGACTGGGCGCGCACCCTGCTCGCCACGGTGGCGCCGCAGCTCGACGCGCCGGCGCCTGCCGCCGGCGCGGAGGCCCCGCAGCTCACCGCGCTGCTCGCGACCGAGATCCGGCGGCGCACGAGCGTGCCGGTGTCGCCCACCGACTTCGATCCGTCGCGGCTGCCCGCGCACCTCACCCCGACGTTCCGGGTGATCGACGCGCGCGGCCGCACGGTCGGATCCGGCAAGGATCTCGCCGAGCTCAAGGCGGCGCACAAGGATCGCGCCACCGAGGGCGTCGCGAAGGTGGCCGCAGCGGCGCTCCCGAAGAGCGAGCTCGAAAAGTCGGGCGCGACGGCGTGGGATTTCGGGGACCTCCCGCGCCACGTCGACACCGCGTACGCGAAGGGGCGCGCCGGCGGGGCCGGGGTGGTGCGCGCGTACCCCGCGATTGTGGACCGCCGCACGAGCGTCGACCTCGTGCTCGTCGCCGACGAGGCCGAGCAGGCGCGGCTCTCCCGGCGCGGCATCCGCCGCCTGCTCGCGCTGAGCTCGCCCTCCCCGGCGAGCTACATCCGCGCGCACCTGTCGAACCAGGAGAAGCTGCTGCTCGGCGCTGGCCCCTATCGCTCGCTTGACCAGGCGATCGCCGACGTGTCGCTCGCCGCGGCAGACCGGGTGATTCGCCGGCACGCCCCGGATGGGCTCGTCTGGCGCGCAGAGGTCTTCGACTCGCTCGCGAACGACTACGCGCGCACCCTCATCGACGACATCTACGCGGCGATCGCGCTCACGGCGCGCGTGCTCGACGGCGCGCGGCTTGCACGCAAGGCCATCGACCAGGCGAAGTCCATCCAGGTGCTCTCGCAGGTGTCCGACGCCGCGCAGCAGATCGACGGGCTCGTCTGGGCGACGAACACCTTCGGGTTCGTGTCGCACACGGGCCTCGACCGGCTCGAACGGCTGCCCGTCTACCTCGACGCGATCCAGCAGCGCATGCGCGCGCTCACGGAGAACCCCGGGCGGGATCGCGCGTGGCAGAACGAGATCGACCGCGTGCGCGGCGCGTTCGAGCAGGGCGGCGGGAAGATCCCGCTCCCCGAGGACGCCCCCGAGCACCTCGCGCGTGCGCGCTGGCTGCTCGAGGAGCTGCGCGTCAGCCTGTTCGCGCAGCAGCTGCGCACCGCCGAGCCGGTGTCGGCTCAGCGCATCATGAAGGTGCTCGCGGGCTAGCTCCGCGGGGCGCGGGCCGGGCGCGGGCCCGGCGCGGCCCCGCGCGCTACACCGGCAGCGGGGCGTCGGCCCAGTGTCCGCGCGGGTGCGGCGCGCGGGCGCGCTGCGCCGTGAGCAGGCGATCCAGCACTGCTGGATCCTCGACCGCGGCGATGGCGGTGCGCGCGAGCGCGATCGCACCGTTCAGCACCGCCGTGTCGCCAGCCGGCGACACGACCGCCGCGGCGAACTCGTGCTGGTGCGGGCTCGCGGTCACGCCGTCGAGCGCGATCATCGGGTGGATCGCGGGGAGGTAGCGCGACACGTCGCCCATGTCGGTGGAGCCGAGCGTCATGCCGGGGCCCCAGCCTTCGACGTCGTCACCGCGAAGCTCCGCGAGTGTGCGGTCGAAACTCGCGGCAAGATCCGGATCCTGCTCGAGTGGCGCGTAGCCGGGCGTCGGCACCTCGATCTCGTACGTGCACCCCGCGGCGAGCGCCGCGCCAGCGACGATCTGCCGCACGCGCGACTTCGCGCTCTCCCACGACTCCGCGGTGTTCCCGCGGATCTCGAGCTGCATCGTCGCGGACTCGGGGATGACGTTCACCGCAGACCCGGTTGAGGCGATCGAGGAGATCACGACGTCGCTCGGCATGTGCTGGCGGAGCAGGCCGATCCCCACTTCGGTGAGCGTCACCGCGCTGCCCGCGTTGATGCCTTCCTCCGGCGCGAACGCGGCGTGCGCCGGCTTGCCGTGGAAGGTGACCTCGCAGTAGTCGAGGGCCTGGCTGCTCCCGCCGGTCGTGCGAATCTGGCCGGCGCCTGCCGCGTGCACCATGAGCGAGAACGTCGCGTCGTCCCAGGCGCCGCGCTCGAGCATGATCACCTTGCCGCCGCCGTTCTCCTCCGCGGGCGTGCCGAGGAAGACCATGCGGCACCCGAGTTCGTCGGCGACGGCGCGGAGCCCGAGCGCCGCACCAACCCCGGCGGCGGCGATGATGTTGTGGCCGCAGGCGTGCCCCACTCCGGGGAGGGCGTCGTACTCGCCGACGACCGTGATCGTTACCTCGCCCGCGCCGTACTCTGCAGCGATCGCGGTCGGCAGCCCGTACGCGCCGAGCTGCACCGCGTAGCCGGCTGCGGTGAGCGCATCGGCCACGCGCGCGGCGGCGCGGTGCTCCTCAAATCCCAGCTCCGGATCGGCGCCGATCGCGTGGCTGAGTTCCAGGAGTTCGGAGGCGGCCGCGCGGATCGTCTGCTCGGCGCGCTGCTGGGTGGGTGATGCGGTGGTCATGGTGCTGCTTTCTGAGCGGGCGGGCCGGCGGCTGCGTTCCGCCGGCCCGCGGGTGGAGAGGGGGTGCGAGCGGTCGCTACGGGGTGACGAGCGGCTCGGCGGGAGCGGTGATCACGGCCTCGGTCCGGTCGGACTGCCTGCGGCTCAGCAGCAGGGCGAGCAGCGCGGAGGCGAGCAGGCAGCCGGCGAACACGCCCCAGATCACCTGGAAGGAGCTGAGCGCGGGAACCGCGACCGCGTCGCTGTTGGACTCCGCGAGCACGAGCGTTGCCATGATTGCCGCGACGAGCGCGCCCGCGACCGAACCGCCGAGCGAGCGGAGGCAGTTGTAGAGGCCGGAGAGCGTGGTCGCGACGCTGAGCGGTGCGCGGGCGACGATCACGCCGGGAAGGATCCCGAGCGCCACCCACGACGCGAACGAGTTGATCGCGAGCAGCAGCGTGACGATCACGGGCGACGTCGGCGCGGTGATGAGCAGCAGCAGCGCCGCGGCCGACACGGTCGCGGCGACGGCGACGGCGCGCGCGGTGCCGAGCAGGCGCACGGCAACGGGAGCCACGAACGCGCCGAGGCTCGAGCAGAGGAACACGAGCGACACGATGAGCCCGGCGTTGCCCGTGCCCATCCCAACGCCGTAGCCGACGGTGTCCGGCTGCGCGGTGAGGTACAGCGTCGTCGGCGTCGAGATGCCAAACGCGGTCAGCGCGATGAGGAAGCCGAGGATCATGGGGATGCCGAGCTTCACGCGGCGCAGCACCGTGAAGTCGAGCAGCGGCGAGGCCACGCGCGATTCGACCCACACAAACAGCACCGCGCCGATCACGCCGCCGAGGAGCGCGGCGAGCGTCGCCGGGTGCAGCCAGCCGAGCTCCGTGCCGGAGGTCAGCCCGTACATGAGTGCGCCAAGCGAGCCGCTGAACAGCACCGCACCGAACCAGTCGACCGAGCTGCCACGGTTGGGGGTGTCGCGCGGCAGGCTGAGGTACACGGCAGCGGCCAGCAGGAACAGCGGGATCGCGGGAATCGCCTGCGTGAGCGCGAGGTCTCCCGTGGCGTCCATGATGATGCCGCTCAGGAGGCTGCCGAGCGCGACGCCGAGCGTCAGCGTCCCGACGAGCGCGCTCACGATGCGGTTCGCCTGCGCGGGACGCTGCTCCTTCAGGATCCCCATCTCGATGGGCAGCAGCGCCGCGACGGGACCCTGCACCGCGGAGCCGATGAGCACAAACGCGAACGTCGGGGCGAACGCGATCATCGCGCTGCCCACCGCGGTAAGCAGCGCGGCGGTGACGAGCAGTGTCCGCTTGCCGTAGCGATCAGCGAGCATCGAGAAGAACGGCACGCACATCGCGGACGTGAGCATCGTGATCATGAAGTAGAGGCTGATCGAGCCAGCAGGCACGGCGTGGAACTTGGTGATCTCGCCGAGCAACGGCATGATCCAGCCCTGGATCAGGCCGGCGAAGAGCTCAACGGCGATGAATGTCGGAACGAGAAGCCGAGCTCTGCCCTGCGGGCGGAGAGTCGTGGCGACGGCGCTGTCTATGGTCATGTTGTCGTTTCCTGACGAAGTATAAGCGAATTGATGGAACGGATCGGTACTCTGACAGGTGATGCAGGATTACGGCGGAGATGCGGGAAGTTTGCATTTGAAGGGGGATCAATGTCCGATATCTCACTAGATGAGCTTGATTTTCAGATTATTCACGCGTTGCAGGTGGACCCGCGCGTGCGCTGGAACGCGCTGTCCGCCGTGCTCGGCGTTGACGCGCACACTCTGGCGCGCCGCTGGCAGCGCCTCGTCGACGGTGGGGCCGTGTGGCTGAGCGCGATGCAGGGGTCGCGAGGGCTCGACGCGCTCGCGCTCATCGAGGTCGACAGCTTTCCCGGGCAGGTGCTCGCCGCGGCCCGGTCGATCGCTGAGCTGCCCGGGGTGGGATCAATCGAGCTCGCCACCGGCGCGTGCGACCTCTTCGTCACCCTCTTTGCGCGCGACGAGGACGCGCTCGCGCGCTTCCTCCTCGAGGAGATCGGCGCGATCCCCGAGGTGCGCGCCGTGCGCTCGCACCTCGTCAGCCGGGTGTACAAGGAGGGCTCCGAGTGGACGATCCAGGCGCTCAGCGCCGCACAGGTGTCCCGCATTCCCGCGCCGCGCGCCGCGCGGGAGGCCTCCGCGAAACGGATCGATCCCGCGCTCGCCGCAGCCATCCGGGACACGCTGCACACCGACGTGCGGATGCCCGTCGCGGAGCTCGGCGCCCGGGTGGGGGTGAGCGGGCAGCGCGCCGCTGACGCGCTCGCCAGGCTGCGCGAGCAGGGACACCTGCAGCTGCGCGCGGATATGTCCGAGCGGTTCAATCCCTACCCTGCGGTGAACTGGCTGTTCCTGCAGCTCCCCGCGCCGAGTCTCGCGGCGGCACTCGAGCGATTCGTCTCGGTGCCAGCGGTGCAGTTCGCCGCGAGCTCCACCGGGCCCGCGAACGTGATCGTGGCGATCGGAGCCCGGGATCGCCGCGGTCTGCTCGCCGCCGAGGTCGAGCTCGCCCAGCTGGTGCCCGGGCTCGAGGTGAAGAACCGGATGACCATGCTCCGCCTGTATCGGCACCTCGGTCGTGAGGTCAACGGCTTCGAGCGGGCGGACCGGGTCGCGGCGCTCGCGCGGCCGGGTGGGTGAGGTGGGTTGGGTGGGTTGGGGTGGGTGGGTTGGGTTGGGTTGGGTTGGGTTGGGTTGGGTTGGGTTGGGTTGGGTCGGGTCGGGTCGGGTCGGGTTGGGTTGGGCGAGCTTCGCGGACTTCCTGCCACTTTGCACCGGAATCCGAGGGAGAAAGCGAATCAACCTCGCACTAAATGAGAGTTTGGCCGGGCTCGCCGAGCTGGAGTGGAGCCCGCGGCGCCACCCACCCGCGGCGCCACACACCCACGGCCCCACCCGCCAGCTGAATCTGAGTGAGAGTCCGAGCCGCTCATCGGGAGCGAAACCGGCTCAAACCCGCACTAAATGGGAGTTGGGTCAGAGGCCACCAGCGGGAAGCCCCGGTCGCTCACAAACCGCCGCTCCGCGCCATCCACCGGGTCCGTGAAGCGCAGCTCACTCGCGAGCAGCTGCAGCGGCGTGCTGAAGTCGTCGACCGCGGTGTCGAGCACCGTCGGGTAGAGCGGATCCCCCGCGATCGGGATGCCGAGGCCGAGCAGGTGCAGGCGCAGCTGGTGCGTCTTCCCGGTGCGCGGCGTCAGCCGGTACACGCCCCAGCGTCCAGACGGCGTCGCGCCCCAGGCGGCCTGCACCTCGGCTGGCGCGAGCTCGCGCTCCAGCTCGACGAGCGATTCCGCGTTCGGCTCCGCGCCGGGCACCACGCTCCCCTGCCAGGTCCCGTGGTCCTTGCGCAGGTGATTCGAGACCGTCGCGGGCAGCCGCAGCTCGGGCCGGATCCCGGCCGACGCGCGGTACGTCTTCGCGACTTCGCCGCGCATGAACATGCTCTGGTATGCCCCGCGCCAGCGCTTCTCGGTGGCGAGCAGCAGCAGCCCGGAGGTCACTCGATCGAGGCGGTGCATGGGCGTCAGCTCGGGCAGCCCCAGCTCATCCCGCATGCGCACCACGACGCTCTCGCGAATGTGCTTGCCGCGCGGGATCGACGACAGGAACGGGGGCTTATCGATCACGACGATCCGCTCGTCGCGGTGCAGCACGCGCACCTCGCCGGGCACTGGCGTCTCCTCGGGCAGATCCCGGTAGAACCACACGAACGTGTTCGGCCGGTACTCGGCGTCCGCGCGGAACGGCTCGCCGGACTGCCGCACGAAGCGCTCGGCCGCGAAGAAGTCGTCGACGTCGATGTGCTGGGAGAGCCGGGAGGCCAGCCAGTCGCGCATCGTTGGCCAGGGACGCGGGTTCGCGGCCTCGAAGTCGGGGGTGCGCATCCAGGCCGCGTCGAGGCCGAGGCGCTGCGGCAATGGGGAACGCGGGGGCATCAGGCGATTCTACCGCGCGCGCCCGGCCGGCCTCACTCGGCGGCTGGCCGCCGGCGCTGCTGCTTCGTCTGCGACCGACGCCCCTTCTCATCGAGTCGGCGTCGCTGCGATCCCCTGGTCGGCTTCGTTGCGCGCCGCGCCGGCCCATCCGGGGCGAGCGCGTCGGCGATGAGGCCGGCGAGGCGATCCCGAGCTGATTGCCGGTTGCGCAGCTGCGAGCGCCGCTCGGAGGCCGCGACCGTGAGCACGCCGCCGACGAGGCGCGCGGCCAGCCGCTCGGTGAGCCGCGCGCGCTGCGCATCGCTCAGCACCGCGGAGTCGGCGACGCTCCAGAACAGCTCGACCCTGCTGTCCGAGGTGTTGACGTGCTGCCCGCCCGGCCCCGAGGCGCGCGAGAAGCGCCAGCGCAGCTCCGCCGCGGGGATGGTGAGTCCGCGGCCAATCTCGAGGTCCATCTCTGCGTCACTCCGTGTGGTGCGGCGTCCGCCCAGCGTCCGCGGGTCGGGCGTCGTCCCGCGCTACTGCTGCTGCACCGAGTCGGTGAGCACCTGGCGTGCCTGGTGGACGAGCTCGGGCTCGGTGATGAGGTCGTAGCGGGTGGCCACCATCTGCATCACGGAGGAGAAGTCGCGGCGGTTGCGGTTCATCGCGTACGACAGCACACCGAAGAGCATGCCGAAGCCCGCGCCGATCACGACGGCGGCGAGGAACACCCCGAGGATCGCCGAGTTGTCGGGCTGGAAGATGAAGAGCAGCAGGCCGAGGAAGAGGCCGAGGTACGCGCCGGACAGCGCGCCCATGAGCGCGATGCGGCCGTAGGTGAGGCGGCCGGTGACCCGCTCGACGCTGCGCACGTCGTTGCCGACGATGCTCATCCGCTGCACGGGGAAGCTGGCGCGCGCGAGCACGTCGACCGCGTGCTTGGCGTCCTCGTAGCGGTCGTAGGTCGAGACGATGTCACCCTTCGGGATCTCCGGCATCAGCGGGACGCGCGAGGACGACATGGGGCCTGGTGTGCTCATACCTCGATTCTCCCATCTGATGCGGTGATTCGCGGGATTCTTTCGCGCTCGGCGCATTTCCAAGCAGATCGGGATCGCGGCTGCGTCTGCCAGCGCCTCGCCGCGGCGCGCTCAGGCCACGCCAGGCACCGCGATGACCGCCTGCGGGTAGCCGGGCACCGCGATCTCGCGCGGCGCCGCTGAGTCGTCCCCGGCGAGCGGCACGAGGGTGAGGCCGTCCCACCCGAGGTCGCGGGTGTTTCCGCCGGCGACCGCGGCGAACTCGGTGCCGTCGTCCGCGCGCCAGACGGCGACGGTTTCGTGCGGCACGGCGAGCGGCACGATGCGCTCCGCCCCGCTCGTCGTGTCGAGGATGGAGAGGTTCGAGCCGCCGTCGGCGTTGCCGAACGCGCCGGTGCCGACGGTGAGGAGGGTCGATCCCGCGAGCGCTGCGCCGTGCGAGTGGGAGTTCGCCTCGCTCGCGATGGCGGTGCGCTCCCCCGTCACCGGGTCGAGGCGCACAACGGTGAGCCCCTGCACGGGGAGCAGGATCGTGCCGTCGTCGGCCACCGCGCCGTAGTGCAGTTTCTCCCAGGAGGCGAGTCCGCCCTCCGCGCCGAACGGCGCGACCTCGTGCGTGGTCGCGGCGAAGGTTTCGGTGTCGACGACGGTCACGGAGAAGCTGTCGTGGTCGACGGTCGCGGCCCAGCTGCCGTCCGGCGCGACGAGCACGTCGAACGGGCGAACGCCGACGGGCACGCTCTCGATCACGCGGCGGCTCGCGGTGTCGACCACGTCGAGCCAGGCCGGGCCCTCCCCGAGCGTCACCGCGACGTAGACGCGCGCCCCGTCTGGCGACACGGCGAGGCCGAGCCCGCCCGGCCGGTACTCGCCCTGCGCGATGCGCGGCGCCGGGTGCGCGTACGGCACGAGCGCTGCGCGCTCACCGCGCGCGAGGTCGACGATGGCGAGCCCCTCGGCGGTCGCCGCGTACACCGTGGTCGCGCCGGCCGCGTCGGTGTGCGCGCCGACGCCCCACGGCGCCGCCCCCACCCGGATGCGCCCGGTCACCGGCTCGGCGTCTCGCGCGGGATCGATGACGGCGATCTCGTCGCCGTGCGCGAGGGAGGCGATGAGCAGCTGGGCCGGCGCTGGCTCTGGCTCTGGCTCTGGCGCCGGTGACGGTTCGGGATCCTGGCTGGGCCGTGGCGCCCCGGCGCCGCCCCCGCTGTCCGGCTCCGGCGCGCAGGCGACGAGGCCGAGCGCGGCGACCGCCGGCAGCGCGAGGAGGAGCCTGCGACTGACGTGAGCGCTCGGGTTGGGTGCCATGCGCTCAGTGTGCCCGATCCTGGCTGAGCGGGGGCTTTGCGCCGCTGAATTGGCTGGCGTCTCGCGCGCGCGAACACGGCCGGGCGCGCTAGCGTAGGGGTGTGAGGACTTCGAGGGTATTCGTGGGGCGGCTCGCCGGGCGCAGCGTGTTCGACCCGGTGGGCGATCGCATCGGCAAAGTGCGCGATGTGCTCGTCGTGTTCCGCTCGGCCGCTGCGCCGCGCGTGGTCGGCCTGATCGTCGAGATCCCCGGCAAGCGGCGCGTGTTCGTGCCGATCAGCCGGGTCACCTCGATCGGCTCCGGGCAGGTCATCACGACCGGCCTCATCAACGTCCGCCGCTTCGAGCAGCGCGGCGGCGAGACCCGCATGATCGCGGAGCTCATCGGCCGTGACGTGCAGCTCGCCTCCGAGGCTCCCGGCGCGGCTCCCGTGACGGCGCGCATCGAGGACGCGGCCATTGAGCGCTCGCGCTCCGGTGAGTGGCTCGTGTCCGAGGTGTTCGTGCGGCTCCCGAAGCCGGCGGCGCCGTTCAGCCGCGGGGACGCGAAGACGGTGCGCTGGTCCGAGATCCGACTCCCGGCCGCTGGCGCGCAGTCGGCGGAGCTCTTCATCCAGACCATGGTGGATCTGAAGCCGGCGGACCTCGCCGAGGCGCTGCTCGAACTCCCGCAGGCGCGCATGATCGAGGTGGTGGGCGAGCTGCCGGACGCCCGCGTTGCCGACGCGCTCGAGGAGATGACCGAGCCGGATCAGCTCGCGCTGCTCGCGAACCTCCGCCCGGACCGCACCGCCGACGTGCTCGATCGGATGGAGCCCGACGATGCGGCCGACCTCATCTCCGCGCTCCCCGCGGCCAAGGGCGAGGAGCTCCTCGACCTCATGGAGCCCGAGGAGGCCGAGGACGTGCGCCGCCTGCTCGAGTACGACGCGGACACCGCTGGCGGCCTCATGAGCCCCTCACCGATCGTGCTGTCGGCCGAGTCGAGCGTCGCCGAGGGGCTCGCGATGATCCGCCGCGCCGAGATTCCGCCCGCGATGGCATCGGCGGTGTACGTCACGCACCCGCCCTACGAGACGCCGACCGGCGAGTACCTCGGTATGGCGCACTTCCAGCGCATGCTGCGCTTCCCGCCGCACGAGCGGCTCGTCGCGCTCGTGGACACCGAGATCGAGGCCGTGACCGTGCACGCGAGCGCCGCCGAGGTGTCGCGCCGGCTCGCGAGCTACGACCTCGTCGCGCTGCCCGTCGTCGACGACCAGAACCGCCTCGTCGGGGTCGTGACCGTCGACGACGTGCTCGATCATCTCCTGCCCGACGACTGGCGGCACGCGGACGACGAGACGAGCGCGCCGGGGGCCGGACGATGAGGCTGTTCGGCCGGGATCCCGGTCTCGACGCGCCCCGCCAGGCCGGCGCGCGCGCCGCGCGGCCGAGCGGCCGTGGCGGCGAGGCGCGCGTCAGCGGCAACGAGCGCTTCGGGCGGTGGACCGAGAGCATCGCGCGCGGCATGGGAACGCCGTGGTTCCTGCTGATCCTCACGCTGTTCTGCATCGCGTGGCTCGCGTGGAACACGTTCGGGCCGGAGCACGCGCGCTTCGACTCGGCGGCGCTCGGCTTCACCGCGCTGACGCTGATCCTGTCGCTGCAGGCCTCGTACGCCGCGCCGATGATCCTGCTCGCGCAGAACCGGCAGGACGACCGCGACCGCGTGCAGATCGAGCAGGATCGGCAGCGCTCCGAGCGCGCGCTCGCCGACACCGAGTTCCTCGCACGCGAGGTCGTCGCGCTGCGCCTCGCGATGAAGGAGCTGCCGGATCGGGAGTTCCTGCGAGCCGAGCTCCGCGCGCTGCTCGCCGAGCTGGAGGAGGACGAGCCGGAACCGGAGCCGGAGCCGGAACCGGAAACGGAGCCGGGCAGCGATCCCGCGCCCGAGTCCGAGCCCGGCAGCGATCCCGCGCCCGAGCGGAGCGCGCCGTGACCGGAGCGGAGCAGCCGGCTGAGGCGGCGCTCACCGGCGCCCCGGCCGACGCCAGCCAGGCCGAGCGCGCCGTCTGGACCGCGCTCGCCGCGGTGCGCGATCCCGAGATCCTGCGCCCCATCACCGAGCTCGGCATGGTGCGCGACGTGCGGGTGGACGACGCCGGCGCCGCAGAGGTGTCGATCCTGCTCACGATCGCTGGCTGCCCGGCAGCGCGCCGCATCGAGGCGGACACGCAGGCCGCGGCCGCTGGCGCGAGCGGGATCACCGCAGCGACCGTTGCCGTCGGCGTGATGTCCCCGGCGGAGCGACGCGCGTTCACCGAGCGAGTGCGCGGCCCGGGCGGCACGCGGCCGATGCAGTTCGGCCCGGACTCCCTCACCCGCGTCATCGCGGTGACGAGCGGGAAGGGCGGCGTCGGCAAGTCGTCGCTCACCGCGGGGCTCGCGGTCGCCCTCGCCGCGCAGGGGCTCTCCGTCGGCCTCGTCGACGCCGACATCTTTGGGTTCTCGATCCCCGGCATCCTGGGGCTCAGCCGCGACGGTCGCGCGACGCAGCCGACCCGCGTCGACGACATGATCCTCCCGCCCGTGGCGCACGGCGTGAAAGTGATCTCGATCGGCATGTTCCTCGGCGACGCCGATCCGCGCACCACCGCGGTGTCATGGCGCGGACCGATGCTGCACCGCACGATCGAGCAGTTCCTGCGCGACGTGTGGTTCGGCGACCTCGACGTGCTGCTGCTCGACCTGCCGCCGGGCACCGGCGACATCGCGATCAGCGTTGGCCAGCTCCTCCCCAACGCCGAGGTGCTCGTCGTCACGACCCCGCAGGAGGCGGCGGCCGACGTCGCCGTGCGCAGCGCGCTCGTTGCCAGGCAGACCGGGCAGCGGGTGATCGGCGTCGTGGAGAACATGGCGGGGCTCGCGCAGCCCGACGGCTCGGTGATCGACGTGTTCGGCTCAGGCGGTGGCGCGCTCGTCGCCGAGCGGCTGAGCGACGACGAGCACGGCGAGGTGCCGTTGCTCGGCAGCGTGCCACTCAGCCCGGCGTTCCGCGCGGGCGGCGACGCCGGCGAACCCGCGGTGCTGACCGAGCCGAGCGACCCGGCCGCGGCCGTCGTCCTCGAGGTCGCACGCGCGATCGCCGGGCGCGGGCGCGGGCTCGCGGGGCGTCAGCTGGGGCTGCGACCCAGCTAGCCGCGCTACGCCGCGACGAGGCGATCCCGCACCGGGCGTGGCCGGCCGAACAGGTAGCCCTGGAACGCGTCGACTCCGATCTCGCGGAGCTTCTCGAACTGCGCCTCGGTCTCGACGCCCTCGGCGACGATCTGGAGGCTGAAGGTGCGGCCCAGCCAGACGATGGTCTGGGCGATGGCTGCGGCCTGCGCGTCGTGCACCACAGAGGACACGAACGAGCGGTCGATCTTGAGCTGCTGCACGGGCAGCTGCTGCAGGTAGCTCAGCGAGGAGTAGCCGGTGCCGAAGTCGTCGAGCGAGGACTGCACCCCCTGCGTGCGCAGCACCGCGAGCATGCCGACCGTGCGGTCGAGGTCGGTGTGCAGCACGCTCTCGGTGAGCTCGAGGGTGAGGCGGCCGGGCGGCACCTCGTGCCGCACGAGCGCCTCGTGCACGCGGTCAGCGAAGCCGTCGACGCGGAGCTGTCGCGCGCTCAGGTTCACAGAGAGGGTGAGGCCGGCCCGCTCTGGCTCGGTGCTCCACTCAGCCAGCGTGCGGCACGCCTCCTCCAGCACCCAGTCGCCGATCTCGACGATCACCCCGGTCTGCTCGGCGAGCGGGATGAACTCGTCGGGCGCGACGGTGCCGAGCTCGCTGGAGAACCAGCGGATCAGGCCCTCCTCGCCGATCAGCTGGCGATCCCGGTCGACGATCGGCTGCGCGTAGAGCTGCAGCTCGCCCTTCTCGATGCCGCGGTGCAGCTCCGAGATGAGCCGTACGCGGTCGCGCGCCTCGTGCAGCATGCGCTGCCGGAACTGCCGGAGCCGGTGCGGGCCGCCCTCGCGCCGCGCGCGCTTCCGAGCGATCTCGGAGCACTTCACCACCTCGTGCGGATCGTCGGTCACGATGAACTCGTTCGCCGGGCAGCCGTCGGTGTCGGACGCGTCGCTCATGCGGCGCGCCTCGCCGCTCGCCCAGAGCACGTAGCCGACGCTCGCGGACACGTCGATGACCACGCCGGAGCCGAGCTCGACCGGCCCGGCGACCACTTCGAGCACGCGCTCGATGAGCTCGAGGCACGCCTCCTCAGCCTCGCGGCTGCTCGCGGCGAGGTTGGGGAGCAGGATCCCGAACGTGTTCGAGCCGATCCGGCCGACGCGTGCGCCCGCGTTCTCGATCCCGTGCAGGCGCTTCGACGCCTCGAGGAGCAGCCGATCCCCCGCTTCGAAGCCGAAGGCGTCGTTCACGACCGACAGCTCGTCGACGCTGATCGACACGAAGGCGCTGAAGTCTTTCCCCGAGCCGGACTGCACGGCGGTCGAGATGGCGCGCAGCATGGACTCGCGGTTCACAAGACCCGTGACCGAGTCGGTGTACGCGAGGAGGCGCACCTGCTCCTCCGCGAGGTGACGCGCGGTCTCCTCGCTCCGGATCGCCACGTACCGCTCGGGCTTCCCGCGCTCGTCGAGCAGCGGGATGATCGTCGTATCGACCCAGTACTCCGTGCCGTCCTTCGCGCGGTTGCAGATCTCGTTCTTCCACACCTCACCGCGACCGATCACGCGCCACATCTCCTTGAAGAACTCTTTGGGGTGTCGCCCCGAGTTGACGATGCGATGGGTCTCGCCGATCAGCTCGTCTCGCGCGTACTGCGAGATGTCGCAGAACCGATCGTTGACGTAGGTGATGATGCCGCGGCGATCGGTGATCGCGACGATGGACGTCGTGTCGAGCGCGTACATGAGCTCGTTGAGCACCTGGCGAGGCGCACCCTGCTCGGCGCCCAGCGGGCGCTTCCAGTCGTGCGGCTCCCCCGCGCTCGCCGGGGAGGTCATGCGGAACCGTGGTTCATCATGTTGCCTCCTCGTCGAAGAATATGCCGCCAGCAGGGGGTTCCGCAAGAGACGCCGCAGCTGCGCGCTTCTCCGCTGCTTCCTCAGCGCGTGCGCGCCGCGCCGCGGTGCGCGCCTCGCGCTCATCCTCGACGAGCGCATCGCGAATGATCCGACGCGGATCGTACTGCCGCGGATCGAGCTGCTTCCAGTCGACGTCGTCGAACTCCGGCCCCATCTCGTCGCGGAGGCGGTCCTTCGCGCCGTCGGCCATGCGCTTCAGGCTGCGCACGAGATCCCCGAGCTTCTTCGCGTACATCGGCAGCCGGTCGGGCCCCACAACGAAGAGCGCGATCACCAAGATCACCAGCAGCTTCTCGAACGTGAGTCCCATAAGCCACTATCGTAGCGCTGATTCTGGTGCCGACGGGGTGACGCGGGGCGTGCAGCGACGCGTGTCTCGGCTGCCACGGCGACGCGGAACGCGCCCAGCATTCCCGGGGATCCTGCCGCTACCCTGAGCACATGCGAGCACGTCAGATCCTCCGCCGCCTGAACGATCCCCGAAGCGTGTCGCACGGCGTCGTGTCGAGCGCGATCGTGGGCGCGCTCACGCTCGTCGAGCCGCGCCGGCTCACCCCCGGTAGTCGGCTCGCGTACCGCGGGGCGGTTGCGGCGGTGACCGGGTGGGTTGTCTGGGCGACGCTGCGCCCCCGCTCGGCGGCGGACCTCGATCTCCTCGGGCCGCTCAACCGCACGGCCCTCACCGCGGGAGCCGCCGGCGCGGCGCTCGGGCTCGCCGAAGTCGGCGAGGCCGTGGACGCCAAGGTCCACGACCGGCTCGTGCGCTCGGGGGTGACCCGGCCGCGGCTGTGGCTCGCGGTGGGCAGCCTTGCCCTCGGCCTCGCATCCTGGGCGGCGAGTCGGAACGACGCCGGCTTCAGCCTGTCGGATCTCCCGGGCGCAGACGAGGACGGGCGGTCGCTCGTCGAGCTGCCCGACGAGGTGCGCGGCCTCGCGCTTCGGCTGCTGTCCGCAACCGAGGAGTTCGGCGCCCCGCAGCTGCGCGAGCAGCTCGCCACCGCGCGGCTCGTTCGGTTCGCGGACGAGGAGCCCGAGCTCGGGTACTCCGCGTTCGAGGTGTCCGACGCGGTCGCGCGCGCCGTGCCTGGCACCGCGACCTTCCCCGTGATCGGCCGTTTCCGCGACGCCGCTGGCCAGCAGTTCGGGATCAGGCTCTTCGTGGAAGACGGCCGGCTCGAGAGCATGCACATCGACGAGGAGGACGGGGACGGCCCGGGCAGCGTGTACGGCGCGGCCGGCGATGCCGACGAGGCGGCGGTGCCAGCCAGCTGGCCGGCGCCAGCCGACGTCGAGGTGCTCGTCGAGACCGGCGGCGGCTACCGGCCGCTGAGCGCCTCGGCATAGGAGACCGCCGCACCAGCTCGCGGCAACAATTCGGCGCGCTGGCGCGCGTGTGGCGCGACGTGAGTGCGCGGGTGGCCCTACGCTAAGAGTGAGCGTGCGGTGGGAGCCGGCAGAGATGCGGCCCCTGCCGGTCAGCACGCAAGACTTTCGGAGGAAAACGTGAGCAAGCTCGAACGCAACTGGCAGTACGCCGAACAGTACCCGGGGGAAACCGACGCGCTCGTCCGGGCCCGCCGGCTGTCCCTTGAGCTCGGCATCGAGCCCGTGAGCCGCTCCATCGGCGCGCAGCTCTCCGGCCTCGCCGTGCTCACGCGCGCGCAGGCCATCTGCGAGGTGGGCACAGGCGTCGGCGTGAGCGGGCTCTCGCTACTCCGCCACGCGCACGACGCGACCCTCACCACCATCGAGATCGAGCCGGAGTATCTGCGCGAGGCGCGCACGATGTTCGCCGAGGCCGGGATCCCCGCCGCGCGCCTCCGCGCGATCGAGGGCGACGCGCGCCACGTGATGCCCCGCCTGAACCTCGACTCCTACGATCTGGTGTTGCTGGACGCCGATCCCGCGCAGCTGCTCGAGCACTTCGAGTACGCGCTCGGGATCGTGCGGCAGGGCGGCTGCATCATCGTGCCCGGCGCGTTCGCGCACGGCAGGGTGCCGGATCCCGCGGCACGCGACGCCGAGACGCAGGCGGTGCGTGATCTGCTGACGCTCGTCGCCGAGTCGGCGGCGATCGCCCCGATGCTCTCCCCGGCTGGCGACGGGCTGCTCACGCTCGTGCGGCTGGACGGCTAGCCGAGCGGGGTGCGCGTGCACCCCGCCCCGAGACCCCGCGCATCTTTCGAGATCGCGTAGATTCCTCCGAAGATGCTGCCGTTTTCGAAAGATGCGCGGGGTTTCGGGGGCGGGGCCGCCTAGCCGAGCGGGTCGGCGTCCCGACGCGAGCGCACCGCGAGCAGCACACCACCGCCGAGCAGCGCCGCGGCCACCGCACCCCCAACGATGAGCGCCGGCACGCCGCCGCCCGTCGTCGCGAGCTCGCCCGCGTGCTCGGACGCGCCGGGCCGCGCCGTCGTCACCGACCCCGGTGCGGGATCGGGATCAGTGCCGGGCGTCGTGCCGGGGTCGGTGCCGGGGTCGGTTCCGGGGTCGGTGCCGGGGTCCGTGCCGGGGTCCGTGCCAGGGTCGACCGCCGCGACGGTGAGCGGCTGCGACAGCTCGGAGCCGTCGGCGCGCACGGCGACAAGGTGGTGCTCCCCCGCCGCGGTCTCCGCCGGCACGCGGAGCTCGGCTGACAGCGCGCCAGCCGCGTCGGCGACGGCTGAGCCCAGCTGCTGCGGCGTGGAGCGCAGCTCGAAGCGCACCTCCTCGCCAGCGGCGAAGCCGTTCCCCGTGACGGTCACCGTCTCACCCGCGGTGAGCTTCGCCGCCGAGAGCGCGATCTCCGCAGGCGCGCTTGGCGCGTCCGGCTGCCCGAAGCGGACCTGGTCGATCGCCCAGAACGCGCTGTTGTTCCCCGAGTACGAGAACTGCAGGCTCAGCGTCTTCGGGAGCGCACCGTCCGCGCCGCGCGGCAGCTCGACCGTGTGGCGCTCGACCGCGTTCACCGGGTTCATGCGCGTGCCGTCGGCCGGGTAATCGAGCAGCTTCTGACGCGGCGCGCCCGACGCCTCGTCGAACACCACCCACACGCTCGCGCCCTGCGGGCCATCGACGGCGTAGTCGGAGACGAAGGACACGTCGGCGGTGGCCGCACCGTTCAGCTCGTACGCCGGGGTGATCAGTGTCGAATCGAATTGGTTCCCGCCGCGCGGCGACACGTCGGCCCACTCATCAGAGTCCGCGACCGCGAACACGTCGCGCGAGCGCACGTTGTTCTCGCGGTGCTGCCCGAGCTCGACGTTTGAGAAGAAGTCGTCGGTCATGAACGTCCAGCCGCGGAACTCCGGTGCGCCGCCCGTCGGCATCCGGGAGTTGTCGACCGTCCACCCCGTCGGCGCCACATCGGTCCAGCCGAGGAGCTGGCCCGGCCCGGTCTCCTGCGCCGCGACGCGCAGCTGCGGGCGGAGCGCGTCGAAGTCGTCGGGCACGAGGTCTCGCACGGCGGCACCGTCGAGATCCCACGCGGCGTCGCGCGCGATGCCAACGTGCGCGAGCACGGTCGGCGCGATGTCGGAGATCTTCACGTCGTGGCGCACCGAGCCGGGCGCAAACCCGCTACCCTGCGCGATCACGTGCGTCTTCCGCTCCAGCTTCGTCGAGCCGCCGTGCCCGCCGCGCGGCGTGTGGCCGTGATCCGAGGTGAGCATGATAAGCCAGTCCTCGCCGGCATAGCCAGGCCTGGCCTGCACTGCGGCGATCAGCTCGCCGATCTGCCGGTCGGCCACGATGAGCGCGTCCCGGTACGCCTGCGAGCTCGAGCCGCTTGAGTGGCCGGCGCCGTCCACCTCGTCGAGGTGCACGAACACGTCGTCCGTGGTGGGCTCGGCGAGCTTCGCCACCGCACGGGCCGTGGTGTCCGCGTCGCCTGCGCCCTGCACGCGGGTGTCCACTGCCTGCCCGAACACGCGGGTCGAGATCGGGCCCCACGTGCCGATCGCCGCGGTGCCCCGCTCGGGCTGCGCCGTCTCGATCCGGCTCAGGTAGTCGGGGTACACGTCGTAGCGCGGGGCGGTGAAGTTGTTGTCGACGACGTTGTGCTTGTCCGGCCAGACGCCCGTCGCGATCGTCGACCAGCCAGCACCGGAGACGGTCGGCGCCATCGGGCTGCCCGGCAGGTTACTCTCGGCCGTCAGGCCGCCGGCCTGCAGCGCGCGGATGTTCGGCAGCGCGGTCTCCGCGAACACGTCGAACGCGGCGCCGTCGACGCCGATCACGAGCGTCTTCGGCGCGGCCTCATCGGCAGGCGCGGCCGGTGCGGCCGGTGCGGCCAGCGCGGCGGGGGCGATCCCCGCGCACACGCCGGTGACGCCGAGTGCGAGCGCGCCGATCGACGCGGCAATAGTGTGTTTCCTCACAGTGACTGGCTCCCAGATGTCTTCAGAAGTGGTGGACGGCCGCGGCCCATCTGACCACGCCGAAATCCAGTCTGTGCGGCGCATTCACCGCCGTCGGCGACACGCACCACCGTCACTGAAGCTTCCTCGCGGCGTCACGTCGCGTTCAGTTGTCCACACAACTCGCCGGGAGGCTTCCGGCGAGGCACTGCCTGGCATCGCGCGCTCCCCCGAGTTCGCGGCCTCGCCGGCGCTCGGGGAGACACAACAGGCCCGGCTCCTCGGGTGAGGAGCCGGGCCTGTCGCGTGCGCCACCGTGGCGCGCGCTGGGGTGTCTAGCCGTCGAGCACGCCGGCGAGCACATCGCGCAGCTCGGCGGCTTCCTGGTCGTTCACCGACACCACGAGTCGTCCCCCGCCCTCGAGCGGAACACGAACGACGATCAGCCTGCTTTCACGCACCGCCTCCATGGGTCCATCCCCAGTCCTCGGTTTCATTGCAGCCATGACGCCTCCTCGCATAGTTTGGTGGTTCGTATCCATTTTATCGGTCCGCGAGTGAGCAAGGCGAACTCGGAGACCCCGGATGACGTGCGGAGTCGTTCAGTTTTCGCCGAGCGGGGCGGAAAGCCAGTCCTTGAGGGCCGCATAGCCGTGCTCAATCTGCGCAACAGGCACGCGCTCGTCGTCGGCGTGCGCGAGGAGCGCGTTGCCCGGACCAAAGTTCACGGCCGGGATCCCGAGCGCGGAGAAGCGTGACACGTCGGTCCAGCCGAGCTTGGCGCTCGGCTCCTGCCCCACCGCTGCGACGAAGCGCTGGGCGAGCGGTGCGTCGAGCCCGGGACGCGCACCCGGCGACAGGTCGACGATGTCCACCTCGTCGGCGTCGGCGAAGAACTCGCGCACGAAGGCGACCGCTTCCTCCCCCGACCGGCTCGGGGCAAAGCGATAGTTCACCTCGATGACGCAGCGATCCGGGATCACGTTGCCGGCGACCCCACCCTCGATCCGCACCGCGTTGAGCCCCTCGCGGTACTCCAGGCCGTCCACCACGACGCGCTCCGCCTCGTAGGCGTCGAGGCGGGCGAGCAGCGCCCCGGCGCGGTGGATCGCGTTGATCCCCATCCAGCTGCGCGCCGAGTGCGCCCGCTTCCCCGTGAGCGCGACGCGGGCCCGGAGGGTGCCGTTGCAGCCGCCCTCAATCGTGCCGTTGGACGGCTCTCCCAGGATCGCGAAGTCGGCGGCGAACAGCTCGGGGTGGTTGCGCATCGCACGGCCGAGGCCGCTGAGCTCGGACGCCACCTCCTCGTGGTCGTACCAGACCCAGGTGAGGTCGACGGCCGGCTCGGCGAGCTCGACCGCGAGCGCGAGCTGCACCGCGACGCCGGCCTTCATGTCGACCGTGCCGCGCCCCCAGATCATCGCCTCGCCCGTCTCGGGCTCGACGACATCACGCACGGGAAGGTTGTCGTTGATCGGCACCGTGTCGAGGTGACCGGCGATCGCGACGCGGCGCGCGCGGCCGAGCTCGGTGCGCGCGATGATGGTGTCCCCGTCGCGCGTCACGTGCAGGTGCGGCGCGTGCTCCGAGAGCACCGCGGCAACCGCGTCGGCGATGGCGCGTTCGTCGCCGGACACCGACGGGATGTCGCAGAGCTGCCGCGTCAGCCCGACCGGGCCGGCTGCTGGATCGAGGCGGAATGCTGGGCGCTGGGTGTCCTGGGTGCTCACCCGTCCAGCCTAGGGCGTCGGCGCTGGCCCGTGGGCGCCGGGGCTTCGCTAGCATTGTGTGTATGACTGAGACCCGCTACGCCTGGGCCGCCGGAATCGCTACGATCGCCGCTGACGGTACCACCCTCGACGCCTGGTTCCCCGCTCCCGCGCTCGGACAGCGCCCCGAGGACCGTGATCCCTGGATCGCGCCGGCCGAGCTCGCCGGCCTGACGGGCGCGGACGAGGCGCGCGGCGTCGAGCTGCGCTTCGTGAATGTTGAGATCGACCTCGACGCCGCCCCGGCGAGCACCGAGGACGCGTACCTCCGTCTCCACCTGCTGTCGCACTGCCTCGCACTGCCGAACTCGCTGAACCTCGACGGCATCTTCGGCAAGCTGCCGAACATCGCGTGGACGAGCGCCGGCCCCATGCTGCCCGAGGACTACGCGGCGCGCCTGCCGCAGCTGAAGCGCGCCGGGATCACCGCGGTGGGCCTCGACAAGTTCCCGCGCCTCACCGACTACGTCGTTCCGGCCGGCGTGCGCATCGCCGACGCGTCGCGCGTGCGCCTCGGGGCGTATCTCGCGCCCGGCACCACGGTGATGCACGAGGGCTTCGTGAACTTCAACGCCGGCACGCTCGGCGCCTCGATGGTGGAGGGCCGCATTTCGCAGGGCGTCGTCGTTGGCGACGGCTCCGACATCGGCGGCGGCGCTTCGATCATGGGCACCCTGTCCGGTGGCGGCACGCAGCGGATCACGATCGGCGAGCGTGCGCTGCTCGGCGCGAACTCCGGCGTCGGCATCTCGATCGGCGACGACAGCGTCGTCGAGGCGGGGCTCTACGTCACCGCCGGCACGAAGGTCGTCCTGCCGCAGGGCACCGCCGATTCGGCAGGCGAGCCCGTCGAGGTGAAGGCGGTTGAGCTCTCGGGCGTCGCCCAGCTGCTCTTCCGCCGCAACTCGCGCACCGGCGCGGTCGAGGCGCTGCCCCGCGAGGGATCCGGCATCGTGCTGAACGCCGCGCTGCACGCGTAGGCCAGACAGGCCCGGCGACGGTTCCCGTCCGGGCCTGCCTGCCGGCCTGTCTGCCTGCCCCTCCGTGCTCTCGTGGGCGCGAACCGTCAACTCAGTGGCTCGGCGGCCGGCGAGTCGCGGGTGAGAAATACTGCCGTAGCGATGCCGCTGAGCACCACCGCCCACAGCGTCATCACGAGGCCTCCAGGGACTGGTTCGAGCACGCCGACGCCAGGGTAGGGCATGAGGAGTTGGATCCCGGCGAGGTCGGGGAGGTACTTCAGCAGCGGGATCACGCCGACCAGGGAGATCGTGACACCGAGGACGAGGGGAACGAGCACGACGAGGGTCACAATGAAGGTGCGGGCGATGATGGTGATGGCTGCGGCGATGAGTGAGATCAGGGCGTAGTTGATGCCGACGCCGAGGAGGTTCCACCCCATCCCGGCGGTGAACTGATCGGGCGCGAGGCCGTGCGCCCCGAGTGCCGCGTGCTTCATGAGCACGGAGCCTCCGAGAGCACCCCAGCCGATCAGTGCGCTGAGCGCGGCGACGATGAGGAACTTCGCGGCGAGCACTCGCCCTCGTTTCGGGGTCGCGATGAGGGTGGTGCGGAGTTGCCCGTCGAGATACTCGGTGCCGCTGATGAGCGCGGCGAGCAGGATCACGAGTGGTTGTCCGAACCCTGCCGTCTCGAAGCCGTGTGATTCGATGGGAAACTGTGCGCCGCTGGCAGGATCGAATGCGAGCCCGGAGGCGAGCGCGAGCGCCGCGGGCACGACGAACGCTGCGGCGAGCGTCGCCTGGATGCTGCGGAGCGTCAGGGTCTTGGTGAACTCCGCGCGCAGGGTGTGCAGGAAGCTGAGGCGTGTCATCTGCGTCTCCTACAGGTCTCGGCGAGTGAAGACCACGCCGGCAGACACCAGGAGGACGATCGCCCACCCTGCGTGCACGAGCGCGCCCATCGCGGGGTCGAGGAAGGTGCCGGAGGCCGGATCGTTGTACAGCGCTGCTCCCGCCGTTGTGGGCAGGAATCTCGCGCCCGCCCAGAATCCCGCGAGGAAGTCGCCGACGCCGATCACGAGCGGCACGATCAGGATGAGCGGCAGGATCGCGGTTCGGGCCAGGGTGCCGACGGCGAAGGCGATCAGCGCGGTCAGCGTCCAGGCAAGGGTGACACCGCCGAGGTTCGCCCAGATCGCGGGCGTCAACGTCCACGGGTCGATTCCGGTCTCCGCTGCGGCGTGAGTGATCATGATGGTGCCGGTCATCGTGACGAACGCGATGAGCGCGACGAGGACGGCCAGCAGCACGGCTTTCACGATGAAGACGCGGAGGCGCTTCGGGGTCGCAACCAGGGTGGTGCGGATTTGCTTGCCGCTCCCGTATTCGCTGCCCGACCAGAGCGCAGCCAGGGCGACGATCAGCACATATCCGAAGCCGGCCATTTCGAAGCCCTGATACTCGGGCGGAATGGGGACGGAAGAGAACAGCAACTCACTGTCAGCGGGAAGATCGGCAGAGGATACAGCGTTCGTCCACGCCAGCGGCAGTGTGCCGAGCACCGTGACCAGCCCGAGAATCCACGTCGCTTTCGTGGTTCGCAGCTTCGTCGCTTCCGAGTGGATGAGCGCGATCATCGCTGCCCCGCACCATCACCGATGCTGGGGGTGTCGCTCGCGGCGCGATACTCCGCATGGTCGTCGGTGAGCGCGAAGAACGCGTCTTCCAGGCTCGCGTGCGCGCCCGTGACCTCGGCTGCGGTGCCGGAGGCGAGGACTCTGCCTTTCGCGATCACGACGAAATCGTCAGCGGTGTCTTCCATCTCGCTCATCAGATGACTGGACACGAGCACGGCTTTCCCCGCGTCGGCGAGTGAGCGCAGGAACCGGCGCATCCACCGGATGCCGTCAGGATCGAGGCCGTTCGTCGGTTCATCAAGGATCAGTACATCGGGGTCACCGAGGAGTGCGGTCGCGATCCCGAGCCGCTGCCCCATCCCCAGTGAGAATCCACCGATCCGCTCCTTCGCTGCGTCCTGCAGCCCGGTGAGAGCGAGCACCTCGTCACCCCGTGCGGCCGGGATCGAGTTCGACTGCGCCACCCAACGCAGGTGCGCCTTGGCCGTTCGGCCCGTGTTCGCGCCGGGGCCATCGAGCATCGCCCCCACCTTGAGGAGCGGCTGATTCAGGGAACGGTAGGGTTTCCCGCCGATCAGGGCGGTGCCGGAGGTGGCCCGGTCGAGGCCGAGCAGGATGCGTAGCGTGCTCGACTTGCCCGCCCCGTTCGGGCCGAGAAACCCGGTGACGCGCCCGGTCGCGGCGGTGAAACTGACGTCGTCGACGACTGCACGCGAGCCGCGACGTTTGACGAGATGGCTGACTTCGATCATGTCTCCCAGCCAACCGGACACCGTGCTCCGTGTCAGTCTGCGAGAGTTGACAATCCCCGGCGCTCAGCCCGAGGGCCGTGTGCCGACCAGCCCGGCTTCGTACGCCACCACGACCAGTTGCGCCCGATCCCGCGCACCGAGCTTCGAGAGGATACGGCTCACGTACGTGCGCACCGTTGTCTGGGTGACGAACAACGCAGCAGCGATCTCCGCGTTGGATCGACCCAGCCCGATCCATTGCAGCGTCTCCCGTTCCCGTTCCGTGAGACGTTCCACTCCGGACTCGGCGATGTGACCGCGTGACGGGCCGGCGAAGCGGTCGATCAGGCGCCTGGTCACCTCCGGGGCGAGCAGCGCCTCCCCGTCGTGTGCGACACGAATCGCGCGCAGTACCTCGCTCGGTGGGCTGTTCTTGAGGAGGAACCCCGACGCGCCCGCGCGCAATGCCTCGAACACATACTCATCCAGGTCGAACGTCGTCAGCACGATCACCCTCGGCCCCGCCTCCTCCAAGCACAGCGAGCGAGTCGCGTCGAGTCCGTTCATCCGCGGCATCTGCACGTCCATGAGCACCACATCGGGCCGATACTCGCGCGCCAGCTCGACGGCCGCTCTACCCTCAGCGGCCTCGCCGATCACCGACATGCCTGGCTCGTGCTCCACCAAGAGCCGCAGCGAAGCACGAATCACGGCCTCGTCGTCGGCGATCAGCACCCGGATCGTGCTCACGGACGCACCTCTTTCCCGTCCGCCACACGCACCGGCAGGCGGGCGGTCAACGTGAGCCCCGTTGGGGTTGAAGCAACGCAGAGCTCCCCACCCACCAGCGCCACGCGTTCCCGCATCCCGGTCAGGCCATGACCCGCGCGTACGCCGGCCGGTGCGCCGATCCCATCGTCGCTGACGGTCACCTCGACCCTGGTATCCCGCACCGTCGCCGAGATGCGGAGCGTTGATGCTTCGGCGTGCCGGACCGCGTTCGTGACCGCTTCCTGGACGATTCGATGCACGGTCATGCGAATCGCAGCAGGCAGCGCGTCGACGCCCGCCATGCCGTTGAGTTCGACCTCCAAGCCAGTGCGTTCCGCGGTGCGCGCGGTGTCACGAAGCAGACTCGTCAGCGGAAGCGACGCGGTTTCTGAACCAGGTTCGGCGGATCGTTCGCCCTGCAACAGTGACTTCAATTCACGCAGCGAGCTGCGCGCCTGAGACTCCACGTCGCGCAAGGTCGCCCGCAGCTCAGGCTCCCTCAGAGCGGCAACGTGCGCTGCGACGCCTGCTTGGACGCCGATCGCTCCGAGCGAGTGAGAAAGCGCATCGTGCACATCCCGAACGAGACGCAGCCGTTCCTCCGTGCGCGCACGCGCGGCGGCCTCCCATCGAGCGTGGCCCGTGTGCGCACCGAGCACCCAGGCCGCGGCAATGACGATGGCGCTGAGCAGTGTCCACCGCATCCGGTCTTCAAACCCCGACGCGTCCGGCGGACTGCCCAGAACGAGCGCGGTCACCACGATCCCTGCGAAGGCACCAAGCAGCCACCCAGGGAACCGCCGCGACTCACGGCGCTCGGCAACGGCGAAGATCCCAACACTCGCCAGGATGAACGGATCAACCGTCGCACCCAGCGCCCACCCGACCGCCGTCGCGACCCCGGCCGCGAGCGCACCGCCGAGCGGGAACCATCTGCTCAGCACCGCGCCGAGCACCGCGACCGCGCCAAGGACCATCTGCCAGGCGCGCAGCTCGTCCGAAACCGGAGCGGTGAGCCACAGCATGACGAACACCGTCGCAGAGAAGCACAGGGTGCCAAGGGCAGTCAACGTGGCCCGACGTCTCGACACCCCAGCGGACCCGGCGCGCAGCATGTCCCGCGGTCCGCCCTGCTCGCTCACGTTGGCCACGCTCCCCATCCTAGGGTCGCAACCTCCACCGGCCCCGAGGAGAACGAGCGGGCGCTCGCGATCCTCGGGGCCGGCAGAGTGGCGTGCTGCGCGGTTACTCCCCCACCACCGGCAGCGCCGTGGTGCGCGCGTGCGTGCCGCGCCGGGCGAAGACGAGCGCCGCGGTGCCGAGGAGCGCGAGGATCGACGCGCCGAGGAGCGCGAGCGTCCCCGTGTCCGAGCCGGTCACCGCGAGCTGCTCAGCGGCCGTGGCCTGCGGGGTGACGCCGGCCGGCGTTTCCGTGCCCGGCGTCTCCGTGCCCGGGGTCTCGGTGCCCGGGGTTCCGGTGCCCGGGGTCTCGGTGCCGGGGGTCTCCCCGCCTGGATTCTCGCCACCGGGGGTCTCCCCGCCGGTGCCCGCGGCGACGGTCAGCGCCCCGGCGTGCAGCGCGCCGGACGTCACGCCGTCCGTGAACCACCAGGCCGCCCGCGTCGGCTCGGCCGCAGCGGCGCTGGCCGCGGCGCGTGCCGTCG
>NZ_RPDI01000026.1 GCF_003917135.1 Leucobacter chromiireducens | reverse complement strand
CTCCTCGCGCGCGGCGCCGCGGAGCTTGCGCCGCTCGGGCCGGTGCGATGACCGAGGAGCTCGGCGCAGCGCTCGCCGGGCTGCGCGTGCTGATCCCGCGCAGCGCGGAGACCGCCGACGCGACCGCGCAGGAGGTGCGCCGCCGCGGCGGTGTCCCCGTGGTGCTGCCGCTCATCGCGGCGGCGCCGCCGGCTGATCCCGCGCCGCTCGCGAGCGCCATGGAGCGCTGGCACCACGGCGAGTACGCCTGGCTCGCGGTGACGAGCGCGACGGGTGCCCAGGCACTCGGTGCCGCGCGCGTGCGGCCCGTCGCAGGCGCACGAATCGCCGCGGTGGGTCCGGCGACGTCGCACGCGCTCGCCGAGGCAGGGCTCGCCGCGGAGCTCCTCCCGGATCACGAGTACACGGGCCGCGGCCTCGGCGAGGCCCTCGGCGCCGTGCTCGCCGCGGAGCGCGCTGCGGCGCCGTCGCCGTGCAGCGCCCCGGATCCCGCACCCCGCGTGCTCCTGCCCCTCGCCGAGGGCGCAGGCACCGAGCTGGAGCGCGCGCTCGCCGCGGCTGGCGCACGCCCCGACCGCGTCACCGCGTACCGCACCGTCCCCACCGCGCGCGACCCGGAGGCAGAGCGCGCGGCCCTCGACTCCGGCATCGACGCGATCCTCGTGACGAGCGGCTCCGTTGCGCGAGAGCTCGCGGTGCGCTGCCAGCCCCTGCCGCCAGCGGCGCGCATCGTCGCGATCGGCCAGCCCACCGCACGCGCGCTCGCGGAGCTCGGCATCCGCCCGCACCTCGTCGCGGAGACGCACACGGTCCCCGGGATGCTCGACGCGCTCGCGGCTGCGGTCGGCGCCTCTGCGGCGACTCCCACATCTTCACCCCCCTTCGCACCCGATTCCTCAGGAGCACACGCATGACCCTCGTTCCCACCATCCGACCGCGCCGCATGCGCCGCACCCCGGCGCTCCGGCGCCTGGCCGCGGAAACCCGCGTGCACCCGGCCGAGCTGATCCTCCCCGTCTTCGTGCGCGAGGGGATCAGCGAGCCGCAGCCCATCTCCGCGATGCCCGGCGTGCAGCAGCACACGCTCGACTCGGTGCGCGAGCTCGCGCAGTCGGCGGCGAGCGCCGGCGTCGGCGGCATCATGCTGTTCGGCGTGCCGGCCGAGCGCGACGCGCGGGGGAGCGCAGCGGACGATCCAGCCGGGATCCTCAACGTGGCGACGCGCGCCGTCGCCGAGGAGGTGGGCGACGCGCTCGTGGTGCAGACGGATCTCTGCCTCGACGAGTTCACCTCGCACGGGCACTGCGGCGTGCTCGACGCGGCGGGTGAGGTCGACAACGACGCGACGCTCGCGCGCTACACGGCGATGGCGATCGCGCAGGCCGAGGCGGGCTCCGCCCTGCTCGGCCTCTCCGGCATGATGGACGGTCAGGTTGCTGCGGTGCGCGAGGCGCTCGATCTCGCCGGCCACGAGCAGACCGCGCTGCTCGCGTACTCCGCGAAGTACGCCTCGGCGTTCTACGGCCCGTTCCGCGAGGCGGTGGACTCGCAGCTCACGGGCAACCGGAAGGGCTACCAGCAGGACCCTGCGAACCGGCGCGAGGGACTCCGCGAGGCCGAGCTCGACATCGCAGAGGGCGCGGACGTCGTCATGGTGAAGCCGGCGATGACGTCGCTCGATGTGCTCGCCGACGTCGCCGCCGTGAGCCCGGTGCCCGTGTGGGCGTACCAGGTGTCGGGGGAGGCCGCGATGATCGAGGCCGCAGCCGCGAACGGGGGGATCGACCGTGAGGCGGCGATCGCCGAGTCGATCACGTGCATCAAGCGCGCGGGGGCCGATGCGATCCTGAGCTACTTCGCGATCGAGGCTGCGGGGTGGCTGCGATGAGCGGGGCGCAGGATCAGCGGGCAGCGCAGGATCAGACCGCAGCGCAGGATCAGCCCGCAGCGCAGGATCAGCCCGCAGCGCAGGATCAGCCGACCGCGCGGAGCGCCGCGCTGCAGGAGCGCGCAGCGCGCGTGATCCCCGGCGGCGTGAACTCGCCAGTGCGCGCGTTCGGCTCGGTCGGCGGCACACCGCGCTTCCTCGTCTCGGGCTCGGGGCCGTACGTGACGGACGCCGACGGCAACGAGTACGTCGACCTCGTCGCGTCCTGGGGGCCGGCGCTCCTCGGCCACGCGCGGCCCGAGGTGGTCGCGGCCGTGCAGGAGGCCGCCGCGCGCGGGCTCGGCTTCGGCGCCTCGGTGCCGGAGGAGGCCGAACTCGCCGAGGAGATCACGCGCCGCGTTCCCCTCGTGGAGCGGGTGCGCCTCGTGTCGACGGGCACCGAGGCGACGATGACGGCGATCCGGCTGGCGCGCGGCGCGACCGGCCGACCGCTGATCGTGAAGTTCGCCGGCCACTACCACGGCCACTCGGACGGCCTGCTCGCCGCAGCGGGATCCGGCCTCGCCACGCTCGCGCTGCCCGGCTCGGCAGGGGTGACGCCGGAGACTGCCGCGCAGACGCTCGTGCTCCCGTACAACGATCTCGCGGCCCTCGAGGCCGCGTTCGCCGCGCACGGCGACCGCATCGCCGGCATCATTGCGGAGGCCTCGGCCGCGAACATGGGCATCGTCCCGCCGGCTCCCGGCTTCACCCGCGCGATGATCGAGCTCGCGCACCGGCACGGCGCGCTCGTGATCCTCGACGAGGTACTCACCGGCTTCCGTGCTGGCCCGTCGGGCTACTGGGGGATCGAGGCGGTCGACATGCCTGCCGGCGTCGCCCCCGACCTGTTCACCTTCGGCAAGGTGGTGGGCGGCGGCCTGCCGCTTGCCGCGCTCGGCGGCCGCGCGGAGCTCATGGAGCAGCTCGCCCCGCTCGGGCCCGTGTACCAGGCCGGCACGCTGTCGGGGAACCCGCTCGCGGTCGCCGCCGGCCTCACCACGCTGCGGCTCGCCGACGACGCCGCGTACGCGCGGCTCGCGCGCGCGGCCGACCTCGTCGCCGCTGCCGTGGGTGACGCGCTCGACGCCGCGTCCGTCGCGCACCGCATCTCGCGCGCGGGAACGCTCTTCAGCGTCGTGTTTGGCGACTACCCGGAGGCGCCGCGCGACTACGCGAGCGTGCAGCGCCAGAACACGGAGCAGCACCGCGCCTTCTTCCACGCGATGCTCGCAGGCGGGGTGAACCTGCCGCCGAGCGCGTTCGAGGCGTGGTTCGTCACGGCGGCGCACGATGACGCGGCGATCGAGCGGATCGTCGCGGCGCTGCCTGCGGCGGCGCGTGCGGCGGCCGGGGTGTCGCCCTAGCGGCGCTGCGCCAGCCCGGCTGCCGGTGCGGGGGTGGGGCGGCGCGGCCGCCCCACCCTGGCACGCCAGACCCACCCCGGCGCGGCGTCTACTCGGCCGGCGGGACCACGGTGACCGGGCTCGTCTCGTCCGTGAGCTGGTGCGGCAGCCGCCCGGAGCCGCGCACGAACACCCGGTAGGCGATCGCGAGGAGCACGACCCAGATCACGCCGACGATCAGCGCCGGGCGCGTGCTCTCGGTGACCCCGATCATCACGACGACGAACAGCACGAACGCGACGGTGGCGACCGAGGCGAGCGGCCAGAACGGCACGGGGAACTCGCTCGGGAGCCTGCCATCGCGCGCGATCTCGCGTTTCATGCTGATGTGTGAGAGCAGGATCATCAGCCACACCACGACGGTGGCGAACGTGGCGAGCGCCGCGATGAGGAAGAAGATCTGGTCCTGGAACCACACGTTGAGCAGCACGCCGACGAGCAGCGCTCCCACCATGGTGACGACGGTGAGCCACGGCACCCCGGTGCGCGTTAGCTTCGTGAAGGCCCGCGGCGCGTGCCCCTGCTCGGCGAGGCCGTGCAGCATGCGGCCCGCCCCGAAAATGTCGGCGTTGATCGCGGAGACGGCCGCGGTGATCACCACGGCGTTGAGGACGTGAGCGGCGCCGCTCAGGCCGAGCGAGTCGAAGATCGACACGAACGGGCTCGCGGAGCCGTCGATCGTGTTCCACGGCTGGATCGACATGATCACCGCGAGGGTGAGCACGTAGAACAGCAGGATGCGCACCGGCACGGAGTTGATGGCGCGGGGGATCACCTGCTTGGGGTTCTGCGCCTCACCAGCGGTGATCCCGATCACCTCGATGCCCCCGAACGCGAACATCACGATCGTGAAGCAGGCGAGGAAGCCCATGAGCCCGGTGGGGAAGAGCCCGCCGTGCGCGACGAGGTTGCCGATTCCCGCGGCGCCAGTGCTCTGCGTGCCGAGGCCGAACACGATGATCGCGATCCCGCCGACGATCATGAGCACGATTGCGGTGATCTTGATGAGCGCGAACCAGAACTCCAGCTCGCCGAACACCTTCACGCTGATGAGGTTGATCGCACCGATGAAGAGCACGAGCGCGAGGATCCAGATCCAGCGGTCAACGTCGGGGAACCAGAAGCCCATGTAGACGCCGAACGCCGTCACGTCCGCGAGGGCGACGACGAACATCTCGAACGTGTAGGTCCAGCCGGTGACGAAGCCAGCGAACGGGCCGAGGTAGCGCGAGGCGTACTGGCCGAACGAGCCGGAGACGGGGTGGCGCACGGCCATCTCGCCGAGCGCGCGCATCACCATGAACACCGCGGCGCCGCCGATCATGTACGCGAGCAGCACGGCGGGCCCGGCCGCCTGGATGGCCCCGGCTGAGCCGTAGAAGAGGCCGGTGCCAATGGCGGATCCGAGCGCCATGAAGCGGATGTGGCGTGCGGTGAGGCCGCGCTTGAGGCCGCCAGGCGCGGGCGTCGGTGCATCAGTTTCCTGCGGATTCGTTGGCTTTGTGGCGCGGTCAACGGAGGTGGGGTCCATGCGGGGGTGTCCCTTCGGGGGAAGATCAAGCAGGGGGATGGGTGAGATCGGGATCGGTGCGGAAGGGACCGGCCGCTGCGCGTGCTACGCCGCGGCCACCCTCTAGTTTTTCAGACGCTGGGCGAGGCCGGCCGCCGCCTCGAGGACGAGGAGCGCCGCGAGTCGCACGGTGCGGCCGTCCGCTGTGTCGGCGGTCGCGTCGACCTCGGCGATATCGAGGCCGCGCACGCGCGCGTCGGCGGCGAGCATGCGGGTCAGCCGGCGCAGCTCGTGCGCCTGCAGCCCGCCCGGGATCGACGCCGGGCAGGCCGGGGCGACGCTGCGGTCGCAGACGTCGACGTCGACATCAACGTGCACCGGCCCCCCGCCGGCCCCCGCGATCTCGAGCGCCTCGGCCACCACGTCCCTCAGTGGTCGGTCGTGGAGCTCGTCGCGATGAATCACGGTGATGCCAAGCTCGCGGGCGCGCTCGCGGTAGGCGCGGGAGTTCGCAAAGTCCGCGATCCCAATCTGCACGATGCGCTGTGGGGAGAGCCCAGCCTCGACGAGGCGACGCACCGGCGAGCCGTTGCTGCGGCCATCACGCAGGTCGTGGTGCGCGTCGATGGTGATGAGTCCGGCGTCTCCGAGCCCGGGGCCCGCGACGCCGAGCGCGCCTGGGACGGTGAGCGAGTTGTCGCCGCCGAGCATGACCACGAGCTGCGCCCGCGCCGCGAGGCCGGCGATCTGCGCGGCGGCCTCGCGCTCGCCGGACTCCGAGTCGGGATCCGCCGCGTCACCCGCGTCCGCGATGGTGAGCGCCGCATCGAGCACGAGGTCGGCCTCGGCCCCGCGTGAGTTCGGCGAGCCAGGGGCAACGAGGTGCGTTGAATACCTGCGCAGCGCCGCGCGGATCGCCGCCGGGGTCTCGTGTGCCCGAGTCGGTGACAGCGAGTTCGCCGAGGTCGGGACGCCGATGATGGCGAGATCAACAGGATCTCGCTCGTCGGCGTGAAGGGCTGGCCACCCGCCGGCGCGTGGCCAGGCGGGATCCTGTGAAAGGGCAACGGTGCTCATGACAGCGACGCTAGCAACGGCTGGGACGGGGCAGGGCGCGCCCCCGGCTCACCTGTCCGGGATCCCGGACATCGGAGATCGGAATCCGCTTCGTCCGGACTGAGCGATGCGCTGAGATCGAAACATGAACACACGCACCTCCACCCGTGCCGCAGAATCGGGCACCGCAACGGTTACCCTGGGCGCCGCGCCGCTCACCATCGCCGACGTCGTCGCGGTCGCCCGCGCCGGCGCGCACGTGACGATCGCACCAGAGGCGCTCGCCGCGGTTGCGGCGAGCCGGGCCATGATCGACGAGCTGGCCTCCGACACCCGCCCGCACTACGGGGTCTCCACCGGCTTCGGGGCGCTCGCGAAGGTGCAGATCCCGGCCGAGAAACGCCAGCAGCTGCAGCGCAGCCTCATCCGCTCGCACGCCGCGGGAACCGGTGCCGAGGTCGAGCGCGAGGTCGTGCGCGCGCTCATGCTGCTCCGCCTCAACACGCTCGCAAGCGGGCGCACCGGCGTGCGCCCCATCGTGGTCGAGACCTACGCGGCGATCCTGAACGCGGACATCGCCCCGGTCGTGCACGAGTACGGCTCCCTCGGCTGCTCCGGCGACCTCAGCCCGCTCGCACACTGCGCGCTCACGCTCATGGGTGAGGGGAACGTGCGCGTGTCGACGGACCCGCACGCCGCCCCGGTGCCGGCGGCTGACGCGCTCGCCGCAGCGGGGATCGCGCCGCTCGTGCTCGCCGAGAAGGAGGGCCTCGCGCTCATCAACGGGACCGACGGGATGCTCGGCATGCTGTGCCTCGCGCTGCACGACCTCAGCGCGCTCCTCCAGGTCGCCGACATTGCCGCCGCGGCGAGCGTCGAGGCGCTCACCGGCACCGACGCCGTGTTCGCGGCCGAGCTGCAGGCGCTCCGGCCGCACCCAGGCCAGGCCGCAGCCGCCGCCAACATGCGCGCGGTGCTCGCGGGCTCCGGCCTCGTGCAGCGCCCCACCGAGGGGGAGTTCACGCGCGTGCAGGACGCCTACTCCCTGCGCTGCGCCCCGCAGGTGCACGGCGCTGCGCGCGACACCGCGGATCACGCCGCCCGCGTCGCCGGCGCTGAGCTGCGATCGGCCGTCGACAACCCGGTGGTGCTGCCCGACGGCCGCGTCGAGTCGAACGGCAACTTCCATGGCGCCCCCGTCGCCTACGTGCTCGACTTCCTCGCGATCGCGGTCGCCGACGTCGCGAGCATGTCGGAGCGCCGCACCGACCGCTTCCTTGACGTGTCGCGCAACCACGGGCTCCCGCCCTTCCTCGCCGCCGACGCCGGGCTCGACTCTGGCCTCATGATCGCCCAGTACACGGCAGCGGGGATCGTCTCCGAGCTGAAGCGGCTCGCGGCGCCAGCGAGCGTCGACTCGATCCCGTCCTCGGCGATGCAGGAGGACCACGTGTCGATGGGCTGGCACGCCGGGCGCAAGCTCCGCCGCGCGATCGACGGGCTCGGCCGCGTGCTCGGCATCGAGCTGCTCGCATCGACCCGCGCGCTCGACTTCCGGATCGCCGCAGCTGCCGGCCAGCCCGGCGCCGCCACCGCGGCGCTTCACGCGCTCTTCCGCACGCGCATCGCCGCACCGGACGTCGACGCGTTCCTCTCGCCGGACCTCACCGCAGCCACCGAGCTCGTGCAGACGGGCGCGGTGCTTGACACCGTTGGCGGCGTGCTCACCGAGCCACTCGCCTGAGGGTGACGGGGCCGCGCACGCGAGCGCTCGCGAGATAGAGTTCCGAGTATGAGCGATGTGAAGGTGCCAGCAGCAGACCACACGCTGCGCATTCTCCGCCACCTCACCACCGCGCGCGGCCCCCTCCCGGCATCGATGATCGCGACCCAGCTTGGGCTGCCGCGGTCGACGGTGTACCAGCTGCTCGCCACGCTGCAGGAGCACGGCTTCGTGATGCACCTGCCCGAGGAGCAACGCTACGGGCTCGGGATCGCGGCGCTCGAGCTGGGCTCAGCGTATGCGCGGCAGGAGCCGCTTGCGCGCATGGGCCGGCCGCTCATGTCGAGCCTCGTCGACCGGGTGCAGACGAGCGGCCACCTCGCCGTGCCGCACGGCAGGGACGTGCTCTACGTCATTGAGGAGCGCGTGCGGGGCGGGGCGGTCCTCGTGTCGGACGTCGATGTGCGGCTCCCCATGCACCTCACCGCGAGCGGGCGAGCCATCCTCGCCGCCCTGCCGAAGGCGCAGGCCCGGGCGCTGTACCCGAACCAGGGGGCGTTCGTGAAGCGGCACGATGACGCCGCGGAGCCGGTGATCGACCGCTACTCGCGGCTGCGCTCGGTGCTCGATGCGACGGTGACTCGCGGCTACGCGGTGGAGCGCGGGGCGGTGACCGCGGGGATGTCGTCGATCGCGGTGCCCGTGCTCGACCACCGCGACTGGCCGGTCGCGGCGATTGCGCTCACGTTCCCCGATGCTGATGTCGCCGAGGACGCCTTCGGCAGGCTTGCGGATGAGCTTCGCGCGACCGCGGACACTCTCTCGACGCGCTTGCACGGCCGAAGAACATAGCCCTGGGCCCCCACCCCCCTCTCCCCGAAGTGAGAAGTGGCAAACCGACGCTTCACGCGGCTGAAGCGTCGGTCTGCCACGTTTCGATTGGGTTTGGTTGGGGAGGGGGGGGAGAGAGAAGGGGGGGCTAGAGCACCTGGGTGCCCGCCCGCCAGACCGCGGCGGTCAGCGGCATGCCAGGGCGATAAGCCAAGTGGGTGGTTGAGGGGGCGGCCAGCAGGTGGAGGTCCGCACGCGCGCCAGGGGCGATCACGCCGACGCGCGGCTGCGCCACCCCGCGCGGGTCCAGCCAGCCATCCTCGTCAATGCCGAGTGCGATGGCCCCGCCGAGCGTCGCGGCGCGCACCGCCTCCGAAATCGTGAGGCCCATCTGCAGCACCGCGGTGGCGACGCAGAACGCCATCGAGCTCGTGTACGAGGTGCCGGGGTTGCCGTTCGAGGCGATCGCGATCTGCGCGCCAGCGTCGAGCAGCCGCTTGGCCGGCGCGAGCGGCATCCTCGTGGACAGGTCGCATGCGGGGAGCACCGTGGCGACCGTGCCGCGCGCGCCAGCGCCCCCAGCCCCAGCGCCACCAGCCCCACCACCCCCGGGCCAGGAGTCCGCGAGCGCGGCAACGTCGGCGTCGTCGAGGAACCCAACGTGGTCGACGCTGAGCGCGCCGTACTCGACGGCGAGCTGCACGCCGGGGCCGTGGCCCAGCTGGTTGCCGTGCACTCGGGTGGCGAGGCCCCGCTCGCGCGCCGCGGCGAGCACGCGCGCGGAGGCCGCGCGGTCGAATGCGCCATCCTCACAGAACACGTCGACCGCGCTGACGTGCGGGGCGACCGCGTCGAGCATCGGCCCCGTCACGAGCGCGAGATACTCGTCGGGATCCGCGCCTGCCGGCACCACGTGCGCTCCGAGGAAGGTCACGGCGTCGACGTGCGCGCCGGCGATTCGGGCGGCGCGGACCTCGTCGGCGACGGTGAGACCGTAGCCGGTTTTCGTCTCGATGGTCGTCGTGCCGCCGCCGCGCGCTTCGGCGACGAGCCGCGCAAGATTCGCCTCGAGCTCGGCGTCGGATGCCGCGCGTGTCGCGGCGACCGTGACGTTGATGCCGCCAGCGGCATACGCCTCGCCGGCCATGCGCGCCTCGAACTCCGCGGTGCGGTCGCCGGCGAACACGAGGTGGGTGTGCGAGTCCACCCAGCCGGGCAGGAGCGCGCGCCCCGCGGCATCGAAGCGTGTGTCTGCCGCTGGCGCGTCGGCCGACGGCCCGACCCAGGAGATGACGCCGTCGGTGACCACCACCGCGGCGTCGCTGAGACGCCCGTCGGGGCGGGCCGATGCACGGCCCGCCCCGACGTCACCGGTCTCATCGTTGGTGGTGAGCTCACCAATGCGGTCGATCAGGAGTGACTGGCTCATGTGACTCGTTCTACCACGCCTCATCGGTGTTGCGGATCACGGGAGTCATCGGGACGCGCACCCCGCGCTCCCCGGCAACGTCGACGGCCCGCTGGTAGCCGGCGTCGACGTGCCGGATCACGCCCATGCCCGGATCGTTCGTGAGCAGGCGCTGCAGCTTCTCCGCGGCGAGCGCGGTGCCGTCGGCGACGGAGACCTGGCCGGCGTGGATCGAGCGGCCGATCCCCACACCGCCGCCGTGGTGCAGCGACACCCAGGTCGCGCCCGACGACGTCGCGGTGAGCGCGTTCAGCAGCGGCCAGTCTGCGATCGCGTCGGAGCCGTCGGCCATCGCCTCGGTCTCGCGGTAGGGGGAGGCGACGGAGCCGGAATCGAGGTGGTCGCGGCCGATCGCGATCGGCGCGGAGAGCTTGCCCTCGGCGACGAGCTCGTTGAAGCGCACGGCGGCCTTCGCGCGCTCGCCGTAGCCGAGCCAGCAGATGCGTGCAGGCAGCCCCTCGAACTCGACGCGATCCTGCGCGGCTCGGATCCAGCGGTGCAGGTGCGCGTTGTCGGGGAAGAGCTCGAGCAGGGCCTCGTCGGTGACGCGGATGTCCTCGGGGTCGCCGGAGAGGGCGACCCAGCGGAACGGGCCGAGGCCCTCGCAGAAGAGCGGTCGGATATACGCGGGCACGAAGCCGGGGAACTCGAACGCGCGGTCGTAGCCGCCCTTGCGTGCCTCGTCGCGGATCGAGTTGCCGTAGTCGAACACCTCGGCGCCCGCGTCCTGGAACTCGACCATCGCCTGCACTTGCGCGGCCATCGCGGCCTGCGCGTCACGGGTGAAGCCCTCGGGGTCGGCCTCGGCGCGTGCCAGGCGGTCGGTGACGGAGTACCCGATCGGGAGGTAGGAGAGCGGATCGTGCGCGCTCGTCTGATCGGTCACGATGTCGACGGTGATCTCGCCGGCGCGGTGGCGGCGCAGGATCTCGGGGAACACCTCGGCGGCGTTGCCAACGAGGCCGACCGACCAGCCGCGCCGCTCCTCCTTCGCGCGCTGCACCTTGGCGAGCGCCTCGTCGAGGTCGGTGACCACCTCGTCGAGGTAGCGCTTGCCTGCGCGGCGCTGCAGGCGTGTCTCGTCGACGTCGACGATGAGGCAGGCCCCGTCGTTGAGGGTGACGGACAGCGGCTGCGCGCCGCCCATGCCGCCGCAGCCGCCGGTGAGTGTGAGCGTGCCAGCGAGGCTGCCGCCGAAGCGCTTGCGCCCGATCGCCGCGAACGTCTCAAAGGTGCCCTGCAGGATTCCCTGCGTGCCGATGTAGATCCACGAGCCGGCGGTCATCTGGCCGTACATCATGAGCCCCTCGGCCTCGAGTCGGCGAAACTCCGGCCAGTTCGCCCAGTCGCCGACGAGGTTCGAGTTGGCGAGCAGCACGCGCGGCGCCCACACGTTCGTGCGGAAGACGCCGACCGGCTTGCCCGACTGCACGAGCAGCGTCTCGTCGTCCTCGAGGTCGCGGAGCGTGTCGACGATCGCGTCGTACGCCTCCCAGCTGCGTGCTGCGCGCCCGGTGCCACCGTAGACGACGAGGTCGTCCGGGCGCTCGGCGACCTCGGGATCGAGGTTGTTCATGAGCATGCGCAGTGGGGCCTCGGTCTGCCAGCTTTTCGCCGTGCGGTCGGTGCCGCGCGGGGCTCGGACGGGGCGGGCGCCAGGGAGAGACATGCGTGATCCTTTCGGGAGCGGCGCCGCGGCGGTGCAGCGCTCTGCCTCCATCTCACCGGCTCGGCGGGACGCGAACAACGCGCTCCCGGCCGCCCCTGTCCGGGATCCCGGACTCGCGAAACGCGCGTCCCCCGCAGGCGCGGCACGGAGCGCGCGCGAAGCCGCTGGTCGTGAAGACGTCCGCATCGTCTCCGATCCCGGACACCTGGCCGGCCGGGGCGGGATCTTCGTCGCCGCGCACTCAGTGGCCCACGCTCACGATGCGTTCGTGTGGCCCGCCGCACCGTACCCTTGAGGTATGAAGCGTGTGGCAGTCGTCGTGCTGGAGGGGGCCAAGCCCCTCGACGTCGGGATCCCCGCGCAGATGTTCACCCGGCGCGCGAGCATGCCCTACACCGTCGACGTGTGCGGCGTGCACCCCGGCCTCATCGCTGGCGGCGATGGGCTGTCCTACTCCGTCGACCACGGGCTCGAGGCGCTCGCCAGCGCGGACATCGTGTTCGTGCCCGGGTATCGCTTCCCCGATCGGGAGCGCCCACCCGCCGAGCTCACCGCGGCGCTGCGGGCCGCGCACGCGCGCGGGGCGACGCTCGCGGCGATTTCCACCGGCGCGTTCGCGCTCGCGGAGACCGGGCTGCTCGACGGCAAGCGCGCAACGACGCACTGGCACTACTCGCAGGCGCTCGCGGAGCGCTACCCCGAGGTGCGCGTGGACGAGCGGGTGCTGTTCGTTGACGAGGGATCGGTGCTCACCTCGGCAGGAGCCGCGTCCGGCATCGATCTCTGCCTGCATCTGCTCCGGCGCGACGCCGGCATGGCGGTCGCGAACCACGCGGCGCGTCGCCTCGTCGCCGCACCGTACCGCAGCGGCGGGCAGGTGCAATTCGTGCCACACAGCGTGCCGGAATCGCATGGCGAGCGGTTCACGCGCACGCGCGAGTGGGCGCTCGAGCGGCTCGCGGACCCGCTCACGATCGCCCACCTCGCCGCGCACGCCAGGGTCTCCGGCCGCACGTTCTCGCGCCGTTTCCGCGACGAGACCGGGTACGCGCCCATGCAATGGATCATGCGCGCGCGGCTCGATCGCGCGCGCGAACTGCTCGAGGAGACGGACCTCGGGGTCGACGAGATCGCGGTGGCGGTGGGGCTCGGCTCGGCCTCGAACCTGCGCCGGTACTTCCGGCGCGTGCTGGAGACCACGCCGAGCGAGTATCGCCACACGTTCGCGCGCGGCGACTTGGCATGATCCGCGCGAACTGTGGCAAGCGTGCCACTGGTTTCGGCCGCTCCCGTTCGCCAAGCTGAAAGCACACGCTCCGCATCGTGCGGGGCACACGCATGGCACAAAGGATGGGGTACATGACCGGTCGGGTGGCAACCAACGGCTTCGGGCGGATCGGGCGAGGCGTGCTGCGCGCCGCGCTGGCGCAGGGCAGCGATCTGGAGATCGTCGCGATCAACGATCTCGGCGACATCGCGACCCTGGCTCACCTGCTCGCGCGCGACAGCGTGTACGGCGCGCTGCCGGTGCCGGTCTCGGTCGAGGGCTCGGAACTCGTCGTCGGCGAGCGCAGGATCCGGATCCTCGCCGAGCGCAACCCGGCCGAACTGCCGTGGGGCGAGCTGGGCGTCGACGTGGTGCTCGAGTCGACCGGGATCTTCACCGATGCGGACGCCGCGCGCCAGCACCTCGACGCCGGCGCGAAGCGCGTGCTCGTGAGCGCGCCATCAACGGGAGCCGACCTCACCATCGTGGTGGGCGTCAACGACGAACGCTACGATCCCGCGCAGCACGTCATCGTGTCGAACGCGTCGTGCACCACGAACGCGCTCGCGCCGCTCGCGCAGGTGCTCGATGCGCTGGCGCCCATCGAGTACGGCGCGATGACCACGGTGCACGCGTACACGCAGGATCAGCGCCTCGCCGATGCCCCGCACAGCGATCTGCGCCGCGCGCGCGCCGCGGCGCTCAACATCATTCCGACGTCGACGGGAGCCGCGAAGGCGATCGGCCTCGTGCTCCCGCAGCTCGACGGCAAGCTCACCGGGAGCGCGATCCGCGTGCCCGTGCCCGTCGGCTCGATCGTTGAGCTGCACGCCACCCTCGCGCGCGAGGTGACCGAGGACGAGGTGCTCGCCGCGTACCGCGCCGCGGCAGAGACCGGGCCGCTCGCCGGCGTGCTCGAGTACTCCGAGGAACCGCTCGTGTCCACCGACATCGTCGGCAACCCGCACCCGTCGATCTTCGACTCCGCGCTCACGCGCGTGCACGGCCGCAACGTCAGCGTCGTCGCCTGGTACGACAACGAGATGGGGTTCTCGAACCGCGCGGTCGCGGCGCTCGAGATGCTCGCCGCCGAGTAACGCAGGGGAGCGCAGAGACGGCGTGCGCCGCGGGGGAGTGAGGCCTAAGCTGCCCTGCGGCGCACGCGCATGATCAGCACCGCGATGAGGCGCCAGCCCAGGAGCAGCGCGCCAAGGGTGAGCAGCGTGACGATCACGAAGGCGAGCGCGACGCCGCCGCCCGTGAGCCAGCGCAGCAGCATTCCGAGCGCGACGGTGCCGAGCCACACTGGCAGGCCGGTGCCCAGCAGCGCGGTCGGGCGGCGCGCGGCGCCGCACAGGATCCAGCTCAGCGCGAGCGCGGCGAGGAACGGCCAGGCCGTCTCGAAGAGTCCGAGCAGCGTGGCCTCGCGCGCGTGGCTGCCGCGGCCGAGTCCCGCGAAGAGCAGCACGAGCGCGACATCGAGGAGCAGTGCGGGGAGCGCGCGCAGCGCGGTGCGCGCCGCCGAGCGGGTGGCCAGGGGAGCTGCACCCGCGCTCATCGCGCGGACTCCGCGGTGCCGATGGGCTCAGCCGCCTTGCCGCGCGCGGCCGAAACGAACTCGACCACGGCGTCGTGCAGGGCGCCGTTCGTCGCGAGCGAGCTCCCATTCCACGCACTCTCGGCGCCGTCGATGTCGGTGAAGCGCCCGCCGGCCTCGCGCACGATCGGCACGAGCGCCGCGAGATCGTACGGCTTCACGTCGAACTCGGCGACGATGTCGACGAGGCCCTCGGCGAGCAGCATGTACGACCACATGTCGCCGTACGCGCGATCGCGCCACACGGCTCGGCTCAGCTCGATGAGCGGCCGCAGGTAGCCGGCGAGGTCCCACTGCTCGATGCTCTGGAAGCTGAGCGACGCGTGCTCAAGGTCGCGCACGCCGGACACGCGCAGCTGCCGCGCCGCCTCGCCGGCCTGCTGCCCCCAGGCGCCGGTGCCGGTCTCGGCCCACCACCGCGCGCCAAACGCCGGCGCGGAGACCACGCCAACCGTCGGCTCGCCGTCGACCTCCAGCGCGATGAGCGTCGCCCAGTTGGGCACACCGCGCAGGAAGTTGGAGGTGCCGTCGATCGGGTCGATGATCCAGCGCCGCGATCCGCGCTCCGCCGATCCCGATTCCTCGCCGAGGAAGCTGTCCTCTGGCAGGGCCTGCTCGATCCGCTCGCGCAGTGCGCGCTCGACGGCCTGATCGGCGTCGGTCACGAACGTGCGGTCGGGCTTCGTCTCGATCGTGAGGTCGGCGGCGCGAAACCGGGGGAGGGAGATCGCGTCCGCGAGGTCGGCGAGCTCGAGCGCGAACGCGAGGTCTGCGGAGCGCTGGGGAAGTGTGGCTGTCATCTGACGCTTTCAGTAGCTGCGTGCGAACCGTGCGGAAGCGGGGACGACTGCGGCCGGCAGCGGGGCGCTACGTATGCGGCGTCCCGGTTCTGCAACCGGATCCCTGATCCATCGCCACGATAGCAGAGTCCCGGGCGGCGCCTCGGGGCGCTCAGGCGACGACGGCGGTCAACGTATGAGCCCCCACCAGTCATCGGGTGATGAGGGGATCCGGTGGGGGCTCGCTGCCACGATACGAAGCCGCTCGCGCGCGAACCAAGCTTCCGCGCACAATGTGGCCCGAATGGGGGTCGTGCGCGGGGTGAGCGAGCGCCGCGCACCGCACGCAGGCACGAAAAAGCCCCGAGATCGTGATGATCTCGGGGCTTGCCGTGCGCCCTCACGGGCTCGAACCGTGGACCCGCTGATTAAGAGTCAGCTGCTCTACCAACTGAGCTAAAGGCGCATTTTCGCCGCAATCTGAACTGTTTGGCTCATTTGCAACGGGTGAAACTCTACCACGACCGCGACGCCGCGTTCAAATTCGCGTGGGAATCCCGCGCGCGTCGCGGTCGTGTCACCGGGCAGACGCCAGGTGTTTACTCGGCTGCCCGCTCGGACACCGCCCGCGGTCGCGCCCGCCGCACGAGCAGCGCGGCGGCCACCGCAACCGCGATCACCGAGCCCACCATCACCGCGAGCCTCGCCGTATCGGCGTCGCCGGGATCCGAGAAGCTCAGCTCGGTGACGAGGAGCGAGACCGTGAAGCCGACGCCGGCCAGCGCGGCGACGCCGATCAGCTCGCGCCAGCGCACGGCGGGATCCAGCTCTGCCTGGGTGAAGCGCGTGAGGAGCCACGTGACGAGGGAGATGCCGACGGGCTTGCCGACCACGAGCCCCACCATGATGCCGAGCGCGATGGGGTCGAGCGGGAAGCGTGACGCGCCGCCGACCGCGACGCCCGCGGCGAAGAACGCGAACACGGGCACCGCGATCCCGGTCGAGAGGGGGCGGAATCGGTGCTCGAACGTCTCGGCGAGCTGCGTGCCGTCGCGCCCGGAGACGGGGACGAGGAAGGCGAGCACGACGCCGGCAATGGTCGCGTGGATGCCCGAGGCGTGGAAGAGGGCCCACGCCGTGATGCCGATGGGCAGCAGGATGAGCCAGGGGCCCCAGGGGGAGCGGGCGAGCTGCGCGGCGTACTTCCGCGAGATGAACCAGTACAGGCCGAGCGGGATCACCGACAGGGCGAGGGGGAGCAGCTGGATGCTCTCGGTGTAGAACACGGCGATGATCGTGATCGCGATCAGGTCGTCGACCACGGCGAGCGTGAGGAGGAACATGCGCAGCGCCGGCGGGATGCGCGGCGCGACGAGCCCGAGCACCGCGACCGCGAACGCGATGTCCGTCGCCGTGGGGATCGCCCAGCCGTGCGCGGCCGGGGTGCCAGCGGTGAACGCGACGTAGAGCAGCGCCGGCACCGCGACGCCGCCGAAGGCCGCGGCGACCGGGACGATCGCCGTCGAGAACTTGCTCAGCGCACCGGATACGAACTCGCGCTTCAGCTCGAGGCCCACCATGAAGAAGAAGATTGCGAGGAGTCCGTCCGAGGCCCAGTGGCCGACGGAGATGTTGAGGCCGAGCGACTCGGGGCCGATCTTCGCCTCGCGCAGGCCGAAGTACGCGTCGGCGAACGGGCTGTTCGCGGCGAGGAAGCCGAGGAGCGCCGCGATCATCACGATGACGCCGCCGACCACCTCGGCGCGGAGGAGTCGGCTGACGCGCGCGGCCTCGCGCTTACTGACGAGGGAGAGGATGCGCCTGCGACGCGGGCGCTCGGCGCCGGGGATGGAAGACTTGGTGCTTGGGGTCATCGTTGGCCTTTGTTCGGGCGCGGTCAATGGACACTGTCGACCAGACTTCCCGACGCACCGCAAGCCAGTGTAGCGTGCCGCCGCCGGTGCGGGAGACCCCGGCGCGGTGGCCTAGCGTCCGTCGAACTCGCGATCCTTGTCGCGCATGGCGACGCTGCCGACCGCGAGGGCGAGTGTTGCGAGCCAAACGCCCCAGACGACGAAGCGGCGCCAGTCGCGCGGCATGCTCCCGGTGCGGCGCGCGGTGCTCACTGCGCCAACCGCAGCCCCCAGCACGCCAGGATTCGTGAGGTACTTTCCAATCGACACGCGTCCTCCATTTCGTTGGCTGTGCGGATCAGCCTACTCGGCGCGGCGAGCACGGGGTGTGACGAGTGGGGTATCCTTGCGGGTGGACTCCGCCGTGCGGAGCAGACTTTCGCGGAAACCCCGCGGTGATGGCAGTGAAATGGAGTGGATCGCTATGGCGTCGCAGGACAACGAGGCACTGTTCGAGGAGAGCTCGCGCGGTGGGGTGAGCGCGGTGACGGCGGTCTTCTTCGTGCTGTCGATTGTGCTCGCCTTCGGCGGCTTCGTGCTCATGAGCTACGGCTTCAACCCGACGCTCGGCGCCACGACCGAGCTGTGGATGTTCTTCGGCGGCCTGCTCTCATCCGCGATCGGTTTCGCACTGCCGTTCGCGGTGCTGCCGGCCATCGGCAAGTAGCAGCGCACACACGAAACGCGCCGTCGGCTGAGGCCGGCGGCGCGTTTCGTGTTTCTGCCGCGCACTCCGGCTCCGCCGCGGCATGGGGGAGGGCATAGACTTGGCGCATGGCAGAGATTGACATGAAGCCTCGGAGTCGCGACGTCACAGATGGCATCGAAGCAACCACGAGCCGTGGCATGCTCCGTGCGGTTGGCATGGGCGATGAAGACTGGGACAAGCCGCAGATCGGGATCGCGTCCTCCTGGAACGAGATCACGCCGTGCAACCTGTCGCTCGACCGCCTCGCGCAGGGCGCGAAGGAGGGCGTGCACGCCGGCGGCGGCTACCCGCTCCAGTTCGGCACGATCTCCGTCTCCGACGGCATCTCGATGGGCCACGAGGGCATGCACTTCTCGCTCGTCTCGCGCGAGGTCATCGCCGACTCGGTGGAGACCGTGGTCATGGCCGAGCGCCTCGACGGCACCGTGGTGCTGGCCGGCTGCGACAAGTCGCTGCCCGGCATGCTGATGGCCGCGGCGCGCCTCGACCTCGCGAGCGTGTTCCTGTACGCCGGGTCGATCGCGCCAGGCTGGGTGAAGCTCTCCGACGGCACGGAGAAGACCGTGACGATCATCGACTCCTTCGAGGCGGTCGGCGCGTGCAAGGCCGGCACCATGTCCGAGGAGGACCTCAAGCGCATCGAGTGCGCGATCGCGCCGGGCGAGGGCGCGTGTGGCGGCATGTACACCGCCAACACGATGGCCTGCGTCGCTGAGGCGCTCGGGATGAGCCTGCCCGGCTCGGCCGCGCCGCCCTCGGCCGACCGTCGCCGCGATTACTACGCGCACCGCTCGGGCGAGGCCGTCGTGAACATGCTCCGCCAGGGCATCACCACGCGCGACATCCTCACGAAGAAGGCGTTCGAGAACGCGATCACCGTTGCGATGGTGCTCGGCGGATCGACGAACGCCGTGCTGCACCTGCTCGCCATCGCGCGCGAAGCCGAGGTGGAGCTCACGCTCGACGACTTCACGCGCATCGGGCAGAAGTCGCCGCACCTCGCCGACGTCAAGCCGTTCGGACAGTTCGTCGCGCAGGACTTCGACCGCGTCGGCGGCATGCCCGTGGTGATGCAGGCGCTGCTCGACGCCGGGCTGCTGCACGGTGACGCGCTCACCGTCACGGGCAAGACCGTCGCCGAGAACCTTGCCGAGCTGAACCCGCAGCCGCTCGACGGCACGGTGATCCGGCAGCTCGACAACCCGATCCACGCCACCGGCGGCCTCACGATCCTCGATGGCTCGCTCGCGCCGGAGGGCGCCGTGGTGAAGACCGCTGGCTTCGACGCCGAGGTGTTCGAGGGGCCCGCGCGCGTGTTCGAGCGCGAGCGCGCCGCCATGGACGCGCTCACCGAGGGCAAGATCGGCGCAGGCGACATCGTGGTGATTCGCTACGAGGGTCCGAAGGGCGGCCCCGGCATGCGCGAGATGCTCGCCATCACCGCGGCCATCAAGGGCGCTGGGCTCGGAAAAGATGTACTACTATTGACGGACGGACGATTCTCAGGCGGCACAACCGGCCTGTGCATCGGCCACATTGCACCAGAGGCGACGGACGGTGGTCCGATCGCCCTGGTCCGCGACGGTGACCTGATTCGGGTCGATATCGCCGCACGAACGCTCGATCTGCTGGTAGATCCCGCTGAGCTTGAGGCCCGCCGAGCCACCTGGGCCCCGCTTCCCCCGCGATACACGCGCGGCGTACTTGCGAAGTACTCCAAGCTCGTTCGTTCCGCCTCCGAAGGCGCCGTCACCGGCTAGGCCGCGGCCACGCGCCCCGGCTTCCACGGAAGACGGGATACGTCGCGCCCGTGTGTACTGCGTTCACCCTTAACGATCATGAAAGCAAGCAATGACCTCGGAATCGAGTGCTCCATCACCAGCAACGCCCGGCGCAGGCCGGGGAGAGCAGATGACCGGCGCGCAGGCAGTCCTCCGCAGCCTTGAGGCCCTGGGCGTCACGGACATCTTCGGACTGCCAGGCGGCGCCGTCCTCCCGCTCTACGACACGATCATGGACGCAGACAAGCTGCGCCACATCCTCGTCCGCCACGAGCAGGGCGGCGGCCACGCCGCCGAGGGCTACGCGGCGGCGAGCGGCGAGGTCGGCGTCTGCATCGCGACCTCGGGCCCCGGGGCGACGAACCTCGTCACCGCGATCGCGGACGCGTACATGGACTCGGTGCCGCTGCTCGCGATCACCGGCCAGGTGTTCTCCCACCTGATGGGAACCGACGCCTTCCAGGAGGCCGATATCGTCGGCATCACGATGCCGATCACGAAGCACTCGTTCCTCGTGACGAGCGCCGATGAGGTGCCCGGCGCGATCGCTGCCGCGTACCACCTGGCGTCGACCGGCCGCCCCGGCCCCGTGCTCGTCGACATCACGAAGGACGCGCAGGAGGGGCTGCTCGACTTCGAGTGGGACCCGCAGGTCGATCTCGCCGGTTACCGCCCGATCACGAAGGCCAACAGCAAGCAGATCCAGGCGGCGGCCGATCTCATCGCCGCTGCGGAGCGCCCCGTGTTCTACGTCGGCGGCGGCGTCGGCCGGGCCGGCGCGTCGGCCGAGCTGAAGCAGCTCGCCGAGCTGGTTGGCGCGCCCGTCGTGACCACGCTCATGGCGCGCGGGGTGTTCCCCGACTCGCACCCGCAGCACCTCGGCATGCCCGGCATGCACGGCACGGTGCCCGCGGTGCTCGCGCTGCAGGAGGCCGACCTGCTCATCACCCTCGGCGCGCGCTTCGATGACCGCGTGACGGGCAAGGCGGCGCTGTTCGCCCCCGAAGCGAAGGTGATCCACGCGGACATCGATCCGGCAGAGATCGGCAAGATCCGCGCCGCTGACGTGCCCATCGTTGGCGACGCAGCCGAGGTCATCTCCGATCTCACGGCCGCCGTGTCCTCCGCGAAGATGAGCCAGACGTTCGCCGACATGGGGCCGTGGTGGGAGCGCCTGCACGAGCTGCAGGCAAAGTACCCGCTCGGCTTCCAGGAGACGAGCGACGGGCTGCTGTCGCCGCAGCACGTGATCCAGCGCATCGGCGAGCTGACCGGCCCGGAGGGCGTGTACGCCGCCGGTGTTGGCCAGCACCAGATGTGGGCTGCGCAGTTCATCAAGTACGAGCGGCCGAACGCCTGGCTGAACTCGGGCGGCGCCGGCACGATGGGCTACTCGGTGCCCGCGGCGATGGGCGCCAAGGTGGCCGAGCCCGACCGCGTGGTCTGGGCGATCGACGGCGACGGCTGCTTCCAGATGACCAACCAGGAGCTCGCCACCTGCGTGGTGAACAACATCCCGATCAAGGTCGCGGTGATCAACAACTCCTCGCTCGGCATGGTCCGTCAGTGGCAGACCCTCATCTACAACGGCCGCTACTCGAACACCGAGCTCAACACCGGGCACGGATCGCAGCGGGTCCCCGACTTCGTGAAGCTGGGCGAAGCCTACGGCTGCCTCGCGATCCGCGTGGAGCGTGAGGATCAGGTCGACGACGCCATCCGGCTCGCGCTCGAGACGAACGATCGCCCCGTGGTGATCGACTTCGTCGTGAGCGCCGACGCGATGGTGTGGCCCATGGTCCGCCAGGGCACCTCGAACAGCGATATTCAGTACGCACTTGATCACGCCCCCGAGTGGGAGGGAGAGTAACCATGAGCCGTCACGTTCTCAGCCTCCTCGTGGAGGACAAGCCGGGCCTCCTGACCCGTGTCGCCGGCCTGTTCGCACGCCGTGGCTTCAACATTGAGTCACTCGCGGTCGGCCCCACCGAGATGCGCGGTCTCTCGCGTATCACCGTGGTGGTCGACGAAGACGAGACCCTGCTCGAGCAGGTCACGAAGCAGCTCAACAAGCTCGTCAACGTGATCAAGATCGTGGAGCTCGACGAGTCGAGCTCCGTGCAGCGCGAGCACGTCCTCATCAAGGTCCGCGCCGACAACCAGAATCGCTCGCACGTGCTGGAGGCCGTTGGCCTGTTCCGCGCGCGCGTCGTCGATGTGGTGCCCGACGCGCTCACGATCGAGGTGACGGGTGACTCCGGCAAGATCGAGGCCTTCCTGAAGGTGCTCGAGCAGTACGGGATCAAGGAGATCGCGCAGTCCGGCCTCATCGCGATGGGCCGCGGCTCGAAGTCGATCACCGAGCGAGTATTCAAGAACTAAGCGTGTGCCGCAGCATCGCGGCAGGCATGACGTGCGCGTTCCGCGCAACACCGAACCAACAACTAAAGGAGTAATCCAGTGGCTGAGATGTACTACGACGCTGATGCAGACCTGTCGATCATCCAGGGCAAGAAGGTGGCCGTCGTTGGCTACGGCTCGCAGGGGCACGCCCACGCGATGAACCTGCGCGACTCGGGTGTCGAGGTCGTCATCGCCCTCAAGGAGGGCTCGAAGTCGATCGCCAAGGCTGAAGAGGCTGGCTTCGAGGTCAAGACCGTTGACGCGGCGGCCGAGTGGGCTGACCTCATCATGATCCTCGCTCCGGATCAGCACCAGCGCGCGATCTACAACGAGCAGATCAAGCAACACCTGACCGAGGGCAAGACCCTCGCGTTCGCGCACGGCTTCAACATCCGCTTCGGCTACATCGAGGCGCCCGCCGGCGTCGACGTGATCCTCGTCGCCCCGAAGGCTCCCGGCCACACCGTGCGCCGCGAGTTCGAGGCCGGCCGTGGCATCCCCGACATCATCGCCGTCGAGGTCGACGCCTCGGGCACCGCGTGGGAGACCGCGAAGTCGTACGCGAAGGCGATCGGCGGCACCCGCGCCGGCGTCATCAAGACGACCTTCACCGAGGAGACCGAGACCGATCTCTTCGGCGAGCAGGCAGTGCTCTGCGGTGGCACCTCGCAGCTCGTGCAGTACGGCTTCGAGACGCTCACCGAGGCCGGCTACCAGCCCGAGATCGCCTACTTCGAGGTGCTCCACGAGCTGAAGCTCATCGTCGACCTCATGTGGGAGGGCGGCATCGCCAAGCAGCGCTGGTCGGTCTCCGACACGGCTGAGTACGGCGACTACGTCTCCGGCCCCCGCGTCATCACCCCCGAGGTGAAGGAGAACATGAAGGCCGTGCTCGCGGACATCCAGTCGGGTGCCTTCGCTGAGCGCTTCATCGGCGACCAGGACAACGGCGGCACGGAGTTCCTCGAGCTCCGCGCCAAGGGTGAGCAGCACCCCATCGAGACGACCGGCCGCGAGCTGCGCAAGCTCTTCGCGTGGAAGTCGACCGACGAGGACTACGTCGACGGCAGCGTTGCGCGCTAAGTCGTAGCCCGCGCGCGAGTTTCGCGCGTCGCACAGGGCCCAGCGGGAGCGATCCCGCTGGGCCCTGTGGCGTGTGCGCTGCTGCCGTTGAGAAAGTCACCGCAGGCGCCCCTGCAGCCGGACCTCGCTGCTAGTAGCCGTCGCCCGGGCGGCACACCTCCGCGGGGAAGTACACCAGGCAACCGTTCACCTGCCCCATGATGAGCCCCAGAATGAGGCCACCCACCAGCGCAGCGAGTGGCCACAGCAGGTCCCATGGCGGCAGGCGCCGGTGCACGATGATGACCGCCGTCACCAGGCAGGAAATGGCGAGCAGGAGCAGCAGAACGGCTGAGATGAGTCCGCCGAGCGCCTCGATCTCTTCCCCAGGTCGGACCTGGTTATTGACTTGAAACCGGAGCCCATAGAGCACGAAGAAGCTGTCCTTCGTCGCCGTTGGTACGCTCAGCGTGAGCGCAATGAACGCGACGACGGACAACGCGACGACGAGGATCCGCTTCTGTGCTGCCATCCCGGCAGAATACGTGATCGGGCTGCCAGCCCCGTGTGGGCTCAGCGTGCCCAGTCGGTCATTGGCGCGCCTCGGGCGGTGAGGGTGCCGTCGAGCGGCGGCCAGTGTGGCGCTCGCGCTTCGCTTCGTTGTCTTGCAGGTTGCGGGCGCGTGCGGGGCGGGCGAGGGGACTCTCGCGCGGAGCCCCGCCGGTGCTGTACGCAACGGTGTCCCTCCGTGCCCCGCGCCGCGAACGCGTAGGATGGCGAAATGGCGCAACTCAGTACCGGCGGCGACGAGACGGCCGCGTCCCTCGCGAGCCGGATCGACGCCGAGCTGCGTGCGCGCGCCGTCCCCGAGCGCGCCGAGCGCGAACGCGCCTACCTGAAGAGCGAGCTCACCCACTACGGCGCGTCGGTGCCGCAGACGCGCGCCGCGGTGAGCGCCGCGCTGCGCGGCATCGACCTCGACCGAGACCAGCTGCTCGGGATCGCTGCCGCGCTGTGGGCGCCGCCCGAGCCGGGCGCGCGCCCGGTGCACGAGCGGCGCGCCGCCGCGGTGGAACTCCTGGAGCGGCACACCGCGCTCCTCGGTGTGCCGGACGCTGCGCTGCTGGAGCGACTCCTCCGAGAGTCGCGCACCTGGGCGCTTGTCGATAACCTGGCGGCCTCGGTGGTCGGGCCGCTGGTCGAGCGGGATCCCGGCTGGGGCGTGTTCCTCGATCGCTGGGCGAGCGATGAGGATTTCTGGCTGCGCCGCTCGGCGCTCCTCGCGCACCTGGTCCCGCTTCGCGAGGGCCGCGGTGACTTCGAGCGCTTCTCCCGCACCGCCGACGCGATGCTCGAAGAGCGCGAGTTCTTCATTCGCAAGGCGATCGGGTGGGTGCTCCGCGACATGTCGCGGAAGCGGCCGGATCCGGTATTCGCGTGGGTACTGCCGCGCGCGCACCGCGCGTCCGGCGTGACCCTCCGTGAGGCGGTGAAGCACCTGAGCGACGAGCAGCGCGCTGCGGTGGCCGCCGCACGCGAGGCGGGCGGCTAGCGTCCCGACTGCTGCGCGCGCTTCGTGCGCGCGGTCGCCTCGGCCGTCCATGGGTCCTCCGGCCACGGGTGCTTCGGGTACCTGCCTCGCATCTCGCGCCGCACGTCCTGGTACGGGCCGTTCCAGAACGAGGCGAGGTCGTCGGTGATCGCCAGGGGCTTGCGCGCGGGGGAGAGCAGATGAAAGAGGACCGGCACGCGGCCCCCGGCGAGGCGCGGGGTCTCGGCGAGGCCGAAGAGCTCCTGCAGTTTCACGGCGACGACCGGTCGGCCCGCTTCGTCGCCGGGGCGCGGATACTCGATGCGCGCGGTCGCGCCGGAGGGCACCGCGAGCCGCTCGGGGGCGAGCGTGTCGAACTGCGCCGCCTCGGGCCAGGGGAGGAGTCCGCGCAGGGCCGCCGTGACGTCAATCGCGCCGAGCCCGGAGCGGGGCGACAGCGCACCGAGTTCCGCGCCAAGCCAGTCGTCGATGGAGGCGCGCAGGGCGGCGTCGCTGACGTCCGGCCACGGCGCGCCGAGCGCCGAGTGCAGCAGCGCGAGCCTGCCGCGGAGCGCCAGCGCGGTCTCCGTCCAGCGCAGCGCATCGAGACCCTCGCGGGCGAGGTGCGCGGCGAGCGCGGCGGCCGTGTCGGCCGGCACGGCTGGCACCTGCCGCGCGCTGAGCTCGATCGCGCCGAGCGTGCGCACCTCGCGGACGCGCACGGCCCCGTCGCTCGTCACCCTGGCTTCGCGCCCCGTGCGGGTGAGCGCCGCGCCGACCTCGAGCGCCGCCTCCGCGGAGAGCGCCGCGGCGAGGCGAATCAGCGCGCCGGTACCGTCCGAGGCCGGGCCGGCGACCCGCTGCACCTCGCGCACCGCGAGCCACTCGGCGGCGGCGAGCGAGCTGCCGGCCGGGAGCGCCGCGCGGGTGCCGCTCGCGAGGAGGTAGCTGCGCGAGTGCTCCCCGGTGCGGCGCGCGAGCCGCTCGGGCCGAGCGAGCGCGGCGACGATGCCTGCCGCATCGGTGCCCGCAACATCGGTGCCGGATCGGGGGCGCTCCGCGCGTTCGGTGTCGGCGTGTGCCGCGGCCACTGCCGCGAGCCGGTCGCGCTCCCGCCGCCACCGGTCAGCGCCCGCGACGCGCCCACCGCGGAGCCCGCGCAGCAGCGCGGAGAGGTCGGCGTCTGCCGCGCGCAGCCCGGCCGACATCGCGGCGACGACCTCCGCCGCGGCGCCAGTGCCCAGGAGCTCGGTGCCGGTGAGCAGGGCGCGCGCCTCACGCACCCCGACGGGCAGCGCGGCGACGCGCGCGCCGAGCGCCGTGACGCGACCGTCCGTGCCGGTGAGTTCGAGCGTGCGCAGCACGCCGGTGGCCCGCTCGATCGCCGCGGCAGGCGGCGGAGTGAGGAGTCGGAGTCCCACCCCGCCTGGGGTGCCCCAGGCCGCGAGGATCAGGGCGGCGTCGACGAGGTCGGCCGAGCGGATCTCCGGGGATGCCGCGGCGGGCATGCGCGCGAGCTCGGCCTCGGAATAGGCCCGCACCGCGCGGCCGGGGCCGAGACGTGCGGCGCGGCCTGCGCGCTGCTCGACGCTCGCACGCGACGCGCTCACCGTGACGAGCCCGGCCATGTCGCGGCCCTGATCCCGGCGCACCTCGCGCGCGAGCCCGGCGTCGACGACCAGTTGCACCCCCGGCACGGTGAGCGAGCTTTCGGCGAGCGCGGTGCTCACCACGATCCGGTGCGGCTCCGCCGCAGCGCGGCCGGAAACGGCGCGATCCTGATCCCGCGCGGGGAGCTGCCCGTGCAGCGGGAGCGCCGCGACGTCGGTCCCGCGCGTGAGCTCGCCGATCGCGGCGACGACCGCGTCGACCTCGCGCGCGCCCGGCACAAACACGAGCGCGTCGCAGCCGGCTGCGGCCTGCTCGGCGACGGCGAGGCGCGCGACGTGGGCGAGGAAGTCCCGGGTGACGCCGCGCTCGTCGAGCCGCTGCCCAGGGGCCGGCGCGTACGCGATGTCGAGCGGGTGCAGCGGGGCGGCGACCTCGACGACGGGAGCATCGCCGAGCACCTGGGCCACCGCGTCGGCGTCGAGCGTCGCCGACATCGCCACCACAACGAGGTCGTCGCGCAGCTCACGCAGCTCGGCGAGCATGCCGAGCAGGAGATCGCCGTCAACGGAGCGCTCGTGCACCTCGTCGAGAATCACGGCGGCGACGCCGTCGAGCGCCGCATCGCCGAGCAGCCGCCGCAGCAGCACGCCGGGGGTGAGCGCCTCGACGCGTGTGGCGCGCGTCACGCTGCGCTCGCCGCGCACGGTGTAGCCGACGGCGCCGCCGAGCTCCGAACCGTCGAGCGCCGCGAGGCGGCGTGCGGCCGCGCGCACCGCGACGCGCCTGGGCTGGGTGAGGAGCACGCGGCCTGCGCCTCCGCGCTCAGCGAGCAGGTTCGCGACGAGCGGCGGGACGTACGTCGTCTTGCCGGTGCCTGGCGGGGCGGTGACGACCGCGGCGCCCGCGCCGATCGCGGCTTCAAGCTCGGCGCGCGCCGCGGCGACGGGCAGGCCGGCGCCGATGCTGGCGAGGTCGAAGTGGTGCGCGGTCACCCAGCAAGTCTAGGCGGGCGCGTGCGCGCTATCGCCCGCGCTGTGCCCATCAACATCGAGACCGGCCGCATTCATTGAGACCGCGCACGCTTTCGTGCATCTTGGTGCGATCTCAATGAATGCGGCCGGTCTCGATGAGGCGCTGCCGCACTCAGTGTGTGCGTCGCGCTACGCCGCCGGAGCCGCGTCGGCAACCGCGATCGGGGCGTCTTCGGGGGAGGCCCACTCAGGCTTCGGCAGCGTGGTGTTCGTGCTGCCCTCCTGGATCGCCTTCAGCGCCGCCTCGATCTCCGAGGCATTCGTCGGGACGTTCAGGCCGCAGGCGCGAAGCTCGGACGCGAACTTCAGCGTGAGTCGCTCCTTGCCCGCCGCAACCGCCTCGGCGGTGGTGCCGGTGCGCTTGTCGCTGCCGGTCTGAATGTCCGAGACGTCCTCGCAGACGTGGTAGACCTTGCCGCCGTCCACCCAGACCACCTCGTCCTGCCCGAGGAGCTGGATCACCGTCGACTGGTCAGCCGTGTACTTCTCGACCGACGCCGGGTTGTAGTCGATGCCGAGCGCGGTGGCGGCGAGCGCGAGCACGATGCCGATCGCGCCAGCGATCCCCTTCTGCTTCCCGTCCATGTCCTTGTTCGTGAAGATCAGGATGATCAGCGGGAGGAACGCGATGATCGAGATGATGGCGCCGAGCTGGTTCTGCACGAAGAAGCGCACGGTGTCCGAGCGCTTCGCGGGGTCGAGGCGGTTGGCCTTCTTCCACAGCACGGAGCCCGTGATCGCGAGCGCTGCGATCACGACGAGCGAGATGATCAGCGTGGTGAACGCCCACTGGGGGAATACCGCCGTCGCGTTCTGCGTCTCGAGGAGGCCCGTGTCCGGGTTGCGCACGAGGGTGCCGTCCTCGCCGACGAACTCGCGCTGGCGCAGCAGCCAGAAGATTGCGACCGCCTCGAGCGCGATCGCGAGGGCCCACGCCGCAGCAGCGATCCAACGCAGGCGCGTGGACTTGGCCTTCGCGTCAGCGGTGGGCTGCCAGTCCGGGGTGCCAGAGTCCGTGCCGGTCTCTGCGCTCGTCTTCTTGCCAGTTTCTGCCACTGTCGTGAGTTCCTTTGTGTGTGCTGGGTGGGATCTTTCGCAAGTGTAGTAGTTGCATGGCCGCAGGTGAAGCGTGCGTGCGTCCCGGCCCCGTCGCTCTGCTCCCTGCGCTCTCGGGGGTCTCGGAGCGAGCCGCGTGGACGCGCGGCTAGGCTTGAGGCATGCAGAAGAAGACTCCGCGCGAGCCGCGGGAGAGCAGCCTCGCGAGCGGCTGGACCGTCGAGGGCGAGCCTGCCGCCCCGAGCGAGACGCCAGCGCCGGTTCGTGAGGCGGGGGAGTTGCAGGCGCCCGCGGAAGCGGCCGTCGCCGATGCTGTCGTGGCCGAGGCCGCCGTGGCCGAACCCCAGCGTGATCAGGTCTCGAACGGCTCACTCGTCGCCCTTGGTGTGTTCGGTGGGCTCTACCTCCTGTACACGCTCGGCTGGGCGAACGTCGCGCAGGCGTACGCGACCGTGAACGCGCTGACCGCTGCGGGCAGCGGCTCGCTGGGCGGGATCCTGCAGCAGATCGTGTTCTGGGCGGCCCCGTTCGCGCCGGCCATGTGGTTCTTCGCCGCACTCGTGTTCGCGCGCGGCAAGAGCGCTGCGCGGCTCACGATTCTGCTCGCGGTTGGGGCCGTTGTGCTCCTCCCGCTTCCGATGCTTATCGCCAGGGGAGGCTAGACGTGGTGGCTCGTATTGCGTGGTGGGGCGCCGGACTCCTCATCGCCGTGCTGTATGTGCACGCGACCGTCACCGGGATCGGCAACCTGACGGGCATGCTCGGGCTCGCGGGGGCCCTGGGGATGGGGCTCAGTGCTGGCGGCTGGCTCTGGCTCGTATTCGGGATCGCGATGCCGGTGCTCGTCTTTGTCGCGGCGCTGCTGCTCGGCAGGAAGCGCGGAGGCGGCACCCGAATCCTCCTGCTCATGGCAGGAATCGCGGTGGTCGCGGTGGTGCAGCTCGACGTCATGCACCTCATTCCCGAGTCGTCATATTTCGCGTAGCGCGCGGAACGCGCCCGGGACGCCGGTAGACTGAGGAATCTGCGTGAGTGCTCACGCAGATTCCCTGTCGCTGACCCGAAGGATTCGCTTGATGTCTGCGCCGGTCGTGCTGATCGCCGAACAACTCTCGCCCGCCACCATTGCCGCGCTCGGCCCCGACTTCGAGGTGGTGCACGTCGACGGAACGGATCGCGATGCGCTGCGCTCGGCGCTCGCGACCGCAGACGCCGTGCTCGTGCGCTCCGCAACCCAGATTGACGCGGAGGCGCTCTCCTGGGCGCCCCGACTGAAGGTCGTTGCCCGCGCGGGTGTCGGCCTCGACAACGTCGACATCAAGGCGGCCACGCAGGCCGGCGTCATGGTGGTGAACGCACCAACGTCGAACGTGATCAGCGCAGCTGAGCTCACGGTCGCGCACATCCTCGGGCTCGCGCGCCACCTGCAGCGCGCGCACGCCTCGCTCTCGGCCGGCCAGTGGAAGCGCTCGTCGTTCACCGGCACCGAGCTCTACGAGAAGACGATCGGCATCATCGGGCTCGGTCGCATCGGCGCACTCGTCGCCGAGCGTCTCCGCGGCTTCGGTGTCGAGCTCGTCGCATACGACCCCTACGTCACCGCGACCCGCGCGCAGCAGCTCGGCGTGCAGTTGGTCTCGCTCGACGAGCTCGTTGAACGCGCCGACTTCCTCACGATCCACATGCCGCGTACGCCAGAGACGCTCGGCATGATCGGTGCGGAGCAGCTGCGTGCCATGAAGCGCACCGCCTACGTGGTCAATGTCGCGCGCGGCGGCCTGATCGACGAGGCGGCGCTCACCGAGGCGCTCGCGGCCGGCGAGATCGCCGGCGCTGCGCTCGACGTGTTCGTGCAGGAGCCGCCGGCCGATACGAGTCTCACCGGCCTCGATACCGTCAGCGTCACGCCGCACCTCGGCGCATCGACCGAGGAAGCGCAGGAGAAGGCGGGCGTGTCGGTTGCGAAGTCGGTGCGCCTCGCGCTTGCCGGCGATCTCGTGCCCGACGCGGTGAACGTCGCCGGCGGAGTCATCGATGAGATGGTGCGCCCCGGCCTGCCGCTCACCGAGAAGCTCGGCCAGATCTTCGCCGGCCTTGCCGCCGGTCCGATCGGCTCGCTCGACATCGAGGTGCACGGCGAGCTCGCCGACCACAACGTCGAGGCACTTCGCCTGGCCGCCCTCAAGGGGATCTTCTCGAAGGTTGTCAGCGATCCGGTGTCGTACGTCAACGCGCCGCTGCTCGCCGAGCAGCGCAACGTCGAGGTGCGATTCTCGGTCGACGCGGTCTCCGAGAGCTACCGCAACGTGATCACGATCCGCGGCGCGCTCACCGACGGCACCCCGCTCTCGGTGTCCGGCACGCTGACCGGGCCGAAGCAGATCGAGAAGATCGTCGAGGTGAACGGCTACGAGGTGGAGCTGCCGATCCCGGAGCACCTCGTCGTCTTCAGCTACACCGATCGTCCCGGCATCGTCGCGGCGTACGGCGGGCTGCTCGGTGAGGCCGGCGTAAACATCGCCGGGCTGCAGATCGCGCGCGACGAGAAGAAGGGCACCGCGCTGTCGGTGCTCTCCGTCGACGCGCCGATCTCCGAGGAGCTCGTTGACTCGCTGCGCGCAGCGATCGGCGCCGAGGCGCTGCACACGATCGACATCGACGCGCTCTAGGAGCCCGGGCTGCCCGCCCCTGGATTCCCCGCCCCGCCCCCGCTCCTCCGCAGGGGTTTGGAGCGAGTTTGATCCGGAACGGGAAGCCCGGAACGGATCAACCTCGCACTAAGTGAGGGTTTGCCCCGCTCCGGGCACCTCCCGAAAGACGCTGAGACCCCCTGCCCACGCAGGGGGTCTCAGCTTTTTTGTGCGCCGACTTGTCGATCCGGGGGCCGGGGGAGTACTGTAAGCGAGTCCCGAAAGTAAGGCACGCCTTACCAACATCACATCAGGTCGATTCGCCTCCCGCGCGCCGGCCCGTCCCCGAAGAGGCAGTACATGCTTGGAACCTTCCTGATCGGCCTGCGCGAGGGGCTGGAGGCCGCGCTCGTCGTCGGTATCCTCCTGGCGTACGTGCAGCGGATTGGCCGCCCCGATGTGGCGCGCCGCATCTGGTTCGGCGTCGGCCTCGCGGTGCTCGCCTCGCTCATCACCGGCGCGGTCCTGACCTTCGGCGCGTACGGGCTCTCCTTCCAGGCGCAGGAGATCATCGGCGGCTCGCTCTCCCTCCTCGCCGTCGGCCTCGTCACCTGGATGGTGTTCTGGATGCTCCGCACGGCGCGCACGATGCGCTCGGAGCTCGAGGGCCAGCTGGGCGCCGCGATCGCCGGCTCCGGCTGGGGCATCGTTGCCGTCGGCTTCCTCTCGGTCGGCCGCGAGGGGCTCGAGACCGCGCTCTTCATCTGGGCGACCACCCGCTCCGCGGGGGAGAGCCCGCTCCTCGGCCTCACCGCGGCGGTCGCGGGGATCCTGCTCGCCTGCGCGCTCGGCTGGCTGATCTACCGCGGCATGCTGCGCGTCAACCTCGCGAAGTTCTTCACCTGGACCGGCGCGCTCCTCATCGTGTTTGCCGCCGGCGTCGTCGCATACGCGATCCACGACCTGCAGGAAGCGGCCGTGCTGCCCGGACCGTTCGCGATGGCCCCGGAGGGCGCGAGCGCGTTCGTGCAGTCCTGGTACGGCGAGTCGGCCTGGGCGTTCCGGATCCCGCACATCATCGCCCCGGACGGGCTGCTCGGCAGCCTCCTGAAGGGCACGATCGGCTTCACGCCCGAGATGACGAAGCTCGAACTGCTCGCGTACGTCGCCTACCTGATCCCCACGCTCACGATCTTCCTGCGTCGCGCGCTGCGGCCCGCCACCCGGCCGGCAGCGACGACGCCCTCCATTCCGCACCCCGCACCCACACACTAGGAGTCACTGTGCAGACCCGATCCACCCTCTCCATCGCCGCCCTGGTCGCGGCCGGCGCGCTCACGCTCACCGGCTGCGTGCCGAACGCCGGCACCGGCACGGCAGCCGCGCTGACCGTCGACTCGTCGGCCGACGCCTGCGCGGTCAGCGCGGACACGGCGGCCAGCGGCCCCATCAGCTTCGCGGTGACGAACTCCGGCGACCAGGTCACCGAGTTCTACGTGCTCGCCGAGAACGAGCTCTCCATCGTCGGCGAGGTCGAGAACATCGCGCCGGGCGCGAGCCGCGACCTCACCCTCGTCGCCCAGCCTGGCACCTACTACACCGTGTGCAAGCCGGGCATGGTCGGCGCTGGCATCGGCAAGACGAAGTTCACCGTGACCGGTGAGACGGTCGCGGCGAGCGCCGACGATCAGGCCGCGGAGGACGCCGCGGTGACGAGCTACACCGCGTACGTGAAGAGCCAGGCCGCGGAGCTCGTGCCCCAGGTGCAGGAGTTCGTCGACGCGTACGCCGCGGGCGACGACGACGAGGCGCGCCGCCTCTTCCCCCTCGCACGCGTCAGCTACGAGCGGATCGAGCCCACCGCTGAGCAGTTCGGCGACCTCGACCCGGCGATCGACTACCGCAAGCCGGGCGCCGAGGCCGAAGGCCTGCCCTTCACCGGCTTCCACCGCATCGAGATGGACCTCTGGCTCGACGCGGCGAAGCAGAACTACCCGGACGAGACGCTCACGGCGCTCACGCCAGAGGAGCGCGCGGAGCTCGGCGACAAGCTCGTCACCGACATCACCTCGCTCTACGACCTCGTGCACTCCGACGACTTCTCGCTGACGCTCAGCGACATCACGAACGGCGCGATCGGCCTGCTCGACGAGATCGCGGCGCCCGACGGCAAGCTGCCCGGCGAGGAGAACGAGTTCGCGCACACCGATCTGTACGACTTCCGCGCTAACGTCGAAGGCGCGCAGGTCGCCTACGAGGCCGTGCGCGACATCGCCGCGGCGAAGGGCGAGGAGGGCGCCGAGCTCACCGAGACGCTCGACGCACAGTTCGCCGGCATGCTCGAGCTGCTCGCCACCTACGGCGACTACGAGGCCGGTTTCGTCGACTACTCGACCGTTGATCAGAGCGCACGTGGCGAGCTCGGCGCGCAGCTGAACGCCCTGAGCGAGCCGATGTCGCGCCTCACCCACACGGTGCTGGGGATCAGTGCCGAGTAGCGAGCGTCGTCTCAGCCGTCGCGGCCTCCTCGGCCTCCTCGGCGCTGGCACCGCCGGCCTCGCGGTCGGCGGTGCGAGCGGTGCTGCCCTCGCGCACGCCGCGGGCGGCGCGGTGCCTGGCGGCGGGGCCGGGTCAGGTGATCGGGTCATTCCGTTCCACGGCGCGCACCAGGCCGGGATCGTGACCCCAGCGCAGGATCGCCTCCACTTTGCGAGCTTCGAGCTGCTCCGAGGCGTCGACCGCGAGGGGCTCATCGAGCTCCTGCGCGACTGGACCGCTGCCGCCGAGCGACTCACCCGCGGCGAGGACGTCGGCGAGCACGGCGCCGTCGACGGCCCGCCGCTCGCGCCGCCGGAGGACACGGGCGAGGCGCTCGGCCTCGGCGCAGCAGGGCTGACCCTCACCTTCGGCTTCGGTGCCTCGCTCTTCGAGAACGCGGATGGGAAGGATCGCTTCGGGATCGCGGAGCGCCGCCCCGCGGAGTTCGCGGAGCTCCCGTCGTTCGCGTTCGACCTGCTCGATCCCGCGACAACGGGCGGCGACCTCTGCGTGCAGGCGTGCGCCGACGACCCGCAGGTTGCGGTGCACGCGATCCGTAATCTGAGTCGCATCGCCATGGGCAAGGCGCGCATCCTGTGGAGCCAGCTCGGCTTCGGGCGCACCTCGTCCACCTCGCTCAACCAGGACACGCCTAGGAACCTGTTCGGCTTCAAGGACGGCACGGCGAACGTCATGGCCGAGGAGACCGACGCGCTCGCCGAGCACATCTGGGCGCCGCAGGACCACGAGCAGGCGTGGCTGCGCGGCGGCAGCTACCTCGTCGCGCGGAAGATCGCGATGACGATCGAGACGTGGGATCGGGCGTCGCTCGCCGAGCAGGAGCGCATCGTCGGCCGCACCAAGGGGGAAGGCGGGCCGCTGTCCGGCGGCGCCGAGTTCGACGCCCCCAACTTCGCGGCGCAGTCCTCGGAGGGTGGTCCGGCGATCGCGGTCGACGCGCACGTGCGGCTCGCGCACCCCGAGCAGAACGGCGGGGCGCGGATGCTGCGCCGCGGCTACAACTACGTCGACGGTTCGAACCCGCTCGGGCAGCTGGGCGCCGGGCTCTTCTTCATCAGCTACCAGCGCACGCCGGAGACGTTCGTGCGCGTGCAGCGGAATCTCAAGAGCGATTCGATGAACGAGTACCTGCGCCACGTCGGCTCTGGCCTGTGGGCCGTCCCGGGCGGGATCCGACCGGGGGAGTACGTCGGCGAGGCCCTCTTCAGGGCGTAGTCGCGCGGCGCCGCTCGGCCCGGCGCCGCTCGGCCCGCCGCCGCGCGTACATCGCGAGCGCGATGACGCCGCAGCTCAGCAGCAGTGCGCCGGCGAGCGCGCCGTCGCTGACGCTCAGGAACCAGGAGATCGCCGGGTGCTCCGCCGCGGACTGGTGAGTCGGCACCCACCACCGATCAGAGCCCCGCACCGACGCGCCGCGGCGGATCTCCTCGGCCTCGATGAGCGTCGCGAGCCACGGGCGTACGATCGCGTTCAGGAGCACGCCGAGGCCGAGCGGGGACAGGATGATCGCGGTGTCGCGGCGAGCCCGCATCCGGATCGCGGGATCCTGATCTGCTGGCATCAGCGTGTGCTCCGTTCCGTGCAGCGGGGCTGCGCTCAGTAGTCTATGCGCCACCAGGGTTTTCACCCGCCCCAGAGGGCCGCGGTGCTATCCTGGGGGATGCGGGCGTCTGCCCGCATCAACGATGAACCGAGCACACGGTGGCTGGTCTTCGGTGGTGGATCCCTCCCGCCCCGTTCCCGGGGAGCCGGGGGTGGCCCTCCACTGTCGATCAGCACTCGCGAACGCCCCGGCGTCAGCGAGCGGTTGCCGCGTGCCCACCCCAAACAAAGGAGAGCCCGTGGAGGGTCCCGAAATCAAGTTCGCCGAGGCAGTCCTCGACAACGGCAAGTTCGGAAAGCGCACGATCCGCTTCGAGACCGGCCGACTCGCGCAGCAGGCGCAGGGCGCGGTTGCCGCGTACCTGGACGAGGAGACCATGCTCCTCTCCGCTACGAGCGCATCGAAGCAGCCGAAGGATCACTTCGACTTCTTCCCCCTGACCATCGACGTTGAAGAGCGCTCGTACGCCGCGGGCAAGATCCCCGGCTCGTTCTTCCGTCGCGAGGGCCGCCCCTCGACCGAGGCGATCCTCGTCTGCCGCCTCATCGACCGCCCGCTGCGCCCCTCCTTCGTGAGCGGCCTGCGCAACGAGGTCCAGGTGGTCATCACCGTCCTCTCGATCGCGCCCGGCGAGTTCTACGACGCCCTCGCGATCAACGCGGCTTCCGCGTCGACGCAGATCTCGGGTCTGCCCTTCTCGGGCCCCATCGCCGGCGTGCGCCTCGCGCTCATCGGTGACCAGTGGGTCGCGTTCCCGAACGTCGAGCAGCTGAAGGAGGCCGTCTTCGACATCGTCGTTGCCGGCCGCGTGGTCACCGACAAGAACGGTGCGGAAGACGTCGCCATCATGATGGTCGAGGCTGAGGCCACCGAGCACAGCTGGGAGCTCATCCGCGGCGGCGCGACGAAGCCCAACGAGGCAGTGGTTGCCGCTGGTCTCGACGCGGCGAAGCCGTTCATCGCGCAGCTCTGCAAGGCGCAGTCCGAGCTCGCGGCACAGTCGGCCAAGGAGGTCGCGGACTACCCCGTCTTCCTGCCGTACTCCGACGAGGTCCTCGCCGCCGTCGACGCCCTCGCACGCGAGGAGCTCGCGCCGATCTACCAGATCGCCGACAAGCTCGAGCGCCAGGACGCCGACGACGCGCTCAAGGCGCGCGTGAAGGAGCAGATCGCAGCGAAGGTCGACGCCGGGGAGCTCCCCGAGTCCGCCAACGCCGAGGTCTCGGCCGCGTACAAGTCGGTCACCAAGGACATCGTGCGCAGCCGCGTGCTCTCCGAGGGGATCCGCATGGACGGGCGTGGCACGAGCGACATCCGCGCGCTCGACGCCGAGGTGCAGGTCATCCCGCGCGTGCACGGCTCCGCGATCTTCCAGCGCGGCGAGACCCAGATCATGGGCGTCACCACGCTGAACATGCTCAAGATGGAGCAGCAGATCGACTCGCTGTCGCCCGTCACGAGCAAGCGCTACATGCACCACTACAACTTCCCGCCGTACTCGACCGGTGAGACCGGCCGCGTCGGCTCGCCGAAGCGTCGCGAGATCGGCCACGGCTTCCTGGCCGAGCGCGCCCTCGTGCCCGTGCTGCCGAGCCGCGAGGAGTTCCCGTACGCGATCCGCCAGGTGTCCGAGGCGCTCGGCTCCAACGGCTCGACGTCCATGGGCTCGGTCTGCGCGTCGACCCTGTCGCTGCTCAACGCCGGTGTGCCGCTGCGCGCGCCGGTCGCCGGCATCGCGATGGGTCTCGTCTCCGACCAGGTCGATGGTGAGACCCGCTACGCGGCGCTGACCGACATCCTTGGTGCAGAGGACGCCCTCGGCGACATGGACTTCAAGGTCGCGGGCACGAGCGAGTTCATCACCGCGATCCAGCTCGACACGAAGCTCGACGGCCTCCCCGCCGACGTGCTGAAGGGCGCGCTGACCCAGGCGCACGAGGCTCGCCTCACGATCCTCGGCGTGCTGAACCAGGCGATCGACACCCCCGACGAGATGGCGCCCACCGCGCCTCGCGTCATCACGGTGAACATCCCCGTCGACAAGATCGGCGAGCTGATCGGCCCGAAGGGCAAGACGATCAACGGCATCCAGGACGAGACCGGCGCTGACATCTCGATCGACGACGACGGCACCGTCTACATCGGGGCGACCGATGGTCCGGCCGCAGAGGCTGCGCGCGCGCAGGTCAACGCGATCGCGAACCCGCAGAACCCCGAGGTGGGCGAGCAGTACCTCGGCACGGTCGTGAAGAACGCTGCCTTCGGCGCGTTCGTCTCGCTGCTCCCCGGCAAGGACGGCCTGCTGCACATCTCCGAGGTGCGCAAGCTCGCCGGCGGCAAGCGCATCGAGAGCGTGGACGACGTGCTCTCGGTTGGCCAGAAGATCCTCGTGAAGATCACGAAGGTCGACGATCGCGGCAAGCTCTCGCTCGAGCCCGTGCTCGAGGAGCAGGCTGCTGAGGCAGATGCTCCCGCAGCTGAGGCCGAGGCCCCCGCAGCGGAGTAACCCTCCCGCGCGTGGCGAGGCGCACGCGTCTCGCCACGCAGGCGACGCCCGCCGTCCCGGACTCCCGGGGCGGCGGGCGTTTTTTGCGCTCCGCGGCCCGGTGGTTTCGGGGAGCGGGCTCGCCTGCCAAACTGGACGCATGGCGGATACTCTGAATGGCCGAGTCGCGGTCTACCTCGACTTCGACAACATCGTGCTCTCCTGGTACGACCGCGTGCACGGGCGCAACTCGTTCGCGCGCGATCGGCAGAAGATCAGCGAGGACCCCACCGCAGCCGACGTCGCCGAGCGCCTGCGCGCCGCCGCGGTGAACGTCGGCGCGATCATCGACTACGCGTCGTCGTTCGGCACGCTCGTGCTCACCCGCGCATACGCCGACTGGTCGGCGTTCGTGAACGCGGAGTATCGCTCACAGCTCGTCGCGCGCGCGGTCGACCTCGTGCAGCTCTTTCCCGCTGCGGCGTACGCGAAGAACGGCGCCGACATCCGGCTCGCCGTCGACGCGGTCGAAGACATGTTCCGGCTCGACGACCTCACGCACGTGGTCATCGTCGCCGGCGACTCGGACTATGTGCCGCTCGCGCAGCGCGTGCGACGGCTGGGCCGCTACGTGGTGGGCATCGGCGTTGCCGGCTCGACCGCGAAGTCGCTGAAGGCCGCGTGCGACGAGTTCGCGAGCTACGACGATCTGCCCGGCGTCGACGCGCCGACGCGCGAGCCAGCGCCGGCCGCGCGCGGGCGTCGGGGGCGCGGCGCTGGCGCGGAGGCTGCGAGCACCGCGGCCGGTGCACGCACCGAG
>NZ_RPDI01000025.1 GCF_003917135.1 Leucobacter chromiireducens | reverse complement strand
GCATCGAAGACATGCCTCTCTTTTCGGTCGGACGGACGCAAGCCACCCCAGTGTACCCGCGCGGAAACTGCTGAATCGCCCGGTTCACTCGGCGTTCAGATGCGCCCCGGCCCGCCACACGGCGACGGTGAGATCCGGGGCGGCCGCTGCGATGGTGCGCAGGAGCTCGAACTCGACGCGGTCGGCGTTGCGGCGGTGCTCCTCGGCGTCGGGGCCGCCGGCGCGCGCAGCGAGGCGCGCGAGCCCGAACTCCGCGAGCCGCCCCTCCTCCTCGAGCAGCTCGTCCCGGAGGGTCAGTACGACGAAGTCGTCGATCTCGGGCACCTCCTCGACCGCGATCGCGGGATCCTGGCCGCCGCGCACGCGGCGCTCCAGGATGGTGTCGCGCTCGAGCCGCGCGTCGGCGCGCAGCTCGGCGAGCCGGGCTGCGGTCATCGGCTGCACGGCGCTACCGCGTCTTCGTTGGTGTCGGTGTCGCGCGAGCGGCGTGGCTCTGCGGGATCGGGATCCGGCGCCACGGCAGCTTCGTCGGCTCGGCGTCGAGCGACGGCAGCTGGAAGTCAAACCGCGACTTCACCGCGATGAGCACGAGCAGCAACCAGTTGCCCTCGATGAGGAGGCGGCTCTCGGTGAGCGACTGCACGAGCAGCGCGACCACGACGAGCAGCGGCCAGAGCGCGCTCGTCGCGTAGGGGAGCGCCGGGCCAAAGCCGCGCCGCGGCGGATCCACCGCGCGGAACCACACGCGCCACGTGGTCAGGAACACGAGCGGCGCAAACGCGAGCACCCCAACGATCCCGAGCTGGAACCACACATCGAGCCACGCGTTGTGCGCGCTCATGACGGGGATCCCCGCCTTCACGTCGAGCGAGGCGAACGGCTCGGCCCACGGCGCCCAGTAGCTGACCCAGCCCCACCCGAACCAGGGGCGCTGCTCGGCGAGCTCGATGACCTTGTGCCACGTCTCGAGCCGCCCGGTCATGTCGCCGCTCTTGCCGAGGAGGCCGAACACGAAGTCGCGCGCGAACAGCACCATGCCGACGGCGGCGACCAGGATCGTGGCGCCCACCGCGTAGAGCGGCACACGCCGCTCGGGGCCGAGCCGACGCGCCCAGAGCGCGAGCGCGAGCGCGACGAGCGCCGCGGCGAGCGCCACCCACACGGTCGCGCCGCGGGTGAGCAGAATGGTGGCGGCGGCGGCGAGCACCCAGAACCAGCCGGTCGTGCGACCGACCAGGCCGGCGCGCAGCTGGATCCCGAACACGATCAGGCCGAGCAGGCCGATGAAGCCGAACAGCACCGAGCTCGCGACGATGCCCTGGATCGGACCGCCGGCGAAGAGGAGATCGCGGCTCCAGTAGAGCAGCTTCGAGACCTTCTCGCCCTCCTCCGGGCGGTCGATGAAGTTCTGGAACACGGGCTCGCGCACGAACACCGACACCCAGAGCTCGAACAGGAACGAGACGCCGATGATCCAGCGGAGCGCGGTGCCGAGGGTCCGCAGCACCTCGTGCCAGGTGAGCACGAACGCGAGCACCACGGCGAGCAGCGTGGTCGCCAGCTGGGCGAGCACGCCGAGGACGGATTCGAAGCGGTACTGGGACCACGCGATCGACGCGACCGCGAGGAGCAGGAACCAGTAGAGCGGTGCGGGGAGTCGGTACCAGCGGAAGCGCTCGGGCTTCTCGCGGACGAAGATGACGACGCCGACCACGGTGAGCACCGCAGCGATGCCGAGAAAGCCCCACCAGCCAACGAGATTGCGCACGCCCGTGCTGCCGAGCGTGAGCACGAATACGCAGATTGCATACGCGCTCACGCCGAGTCTGGTCCTGCTCTCCGCCATAGTCGGTATGGTAGAGCATGGCGCGATCCTCACCGGCGGGGCGGGCTGGGAGCGACCCCGCCCGACTGCCTGGCAGGGACTGCCACCGCCGCCGATTTCACCCGTCACTGCGCGGATGGACGTCCCGAGGAGAGCCGTGCTGATCTTTATCGAGAACACCCCGCGCGCATACGCGTGGGGGTCCATCGATGCGCTCGCTGAGCTCCTCGGCACCACCCCGACGGGCGAACCGCAGGCGGAGCTCTGGCTCGGCACCCACCCGGGGAGCCCCGCGCATGTCGCGAAGGCGACGCGCGTTGGGCAGACGCTGATCGACCTGGTCGAGGGGGATCCCGATCGGTACGGGGTGTCGGGCGGCCCGCTGCCGTTCCTCATGAAGGTCCTGGCGATCGGGGCGCCGCTCTCGCTGCAGGTGCACCCGGACCGGGAGCAGGCCGCAGCGGGGTTCGCCGCGGAGGAGGCTGCCGGCATCCCCCGGGACGCGCGCGAACGCAACTACGGGGACGCGAATCACAAGCCGGAGCTGCTCGTCGCGCTGAGCGAGGTGACCGCGCTCAGCGGGTTCCGCGCTCTGAGTGCGGCCAGGCACGACCTCCGCGCGCTCGCCGCAGCGGCGCTCGCCGCGGGGGACGCGCCAGGCGCCGCGGCGCTCGAAGCGGTCGCGGCGCGCCTCGCCCCGGTGGGCGTCGAGGACGAGGGGGCGGTGCGGCGCGCGTTCCTCGCCTGGGCGTTCGCGGGGGACCCAGCGGTCGCGCGCGCGCTCGCCGCGCTGCCCGGCGCGATCCCGCACGCGGGTGACGACGTCGCCGAGGAGCGGATCACCGCGCTCGCCGCGCTGCTCGCCGCCCACCCTGGCGACGCCGGCGTGCTGGTGTCGCTCCTGCTCCACATTGTCCGGCTCGCGCCGGGCGAGGCGCTCTTCCTCCCGGCGCGCCAGCTGCACGCGTACCTCGGCGGGATCGCGGTCGAGGTGATGGCAGCCTCGGACAACGTGCTGCGCGCCGGGCTCACCGAGAAGCACGTCGACGTGGCAGAGCTGTGCCGCATCCTGGACGCCGAGGAAATCGCCGAGCCGCGCTTCCCCGCGACGCAGCTCCGGCAGGGGCTCGTCGCCTGGCGGCCAGCGGTGCCCGACTTCCAGCTGCTGCGCGCGCGGCTCTGCGACCTCGACACCGCGGACCCGATCGGGGGCCAGGGGGAGGCCGCGGCCGAGATCGAGATCCCGGCGCCGCACCCGCTCGTGGTGGTGGTGACCGCTGGCCGCGTGCGCGTTGAGCGCACCGCGACGGAGCTCGCGGAGGTCGCGACCGCCAGGCGCGGCCAGTCGCTCTACGTCTCAGCGGGGGAGCCGATCCGGCTCACCGGTGCCGGCGAGCTGTTCCTCGCGACGGTCGCCTGAGGCCGCGGCTCCCTGAGACCGGCGCGGGCGAGCCGGACGGCTCGGCCGGGTACACTGAGGTCCGTGTCGAACCCTGAAGCAACCGGCTCCGCAGCCGCAACGCCCGCCCCGCGCGGCGAGCGGCTGGGCGGCCTGGGGCGCGTGCTCATCGCCGTCTACCTGATCCTCGCGTTGGCGGCGACGTTCCGCTCGCTCTACCAGATTCTGTCGAAGTTCGACGAGGCACCGCTCGCCTACACGCTGTCGGCGGTGTCCGGCGTCGTGTACATCGTCGCGACGGTGGCGCTCATCATGGGCGTGCGCGGCCGCACCCCTGGCGCCGTGCGCGTGTGGCGCGGGATCGCGTGGGCGGCCCTCGTGTTCGAGCTGTGCGGCGTGCTCATCGTCGGCACGCTGAGCCTCACCACCCCGGAGCTGTTCGGCCACCCCTCGGTGTGGTCGAGCTACGGCAGCGGGTATCTCTTCATCCCGCTCGTGCTGCCCGTGCTCGGGCTCGTCTGGCTGCGCCGCACCGGCCGCGCAGCCGCCGCGGGCGCCGCGGCGCAGGATGGCGCGGATGACGCTGCAGCGCAGGACATCTACTGATGCGCGTCATTGAATCGCTCGCGGCGCTCCGCCCCGAGGACTTCGCGGCCGGAACTTGCGTGGCGATCGGCAAGTTCGATGGCCTGCACCTCGGCCACCAGTCAATCCTGCAGCGCCTGCGCGGCGAGGCCGCGGTCGCCGGCCAGGTGACGGTCGTGTTCACCTTCGCGAACCACCCGCTCAGCTACCTGAATCCCGAGCGCTGCCCGCAGCCGCTCATGAGCCGGGCGCAGCGCCTCGAGGCCTTCGCGGCCGCCGGCATCGACGTGTGCGTGATGGTGGACTTTGACGCGGAGTTCGCGGCGATCCCTGCGGAGTCCTTCGTCACCGATGTGCTCGTCGGGAAGCTCCACGCGCGGCACGTGATCATGGGTGCCGACTTCCGCTTCGGCCACCGCGGCGCTGGCGACGGCGCGCTGCTGCGGGCGCTGGGCGCCGAGCACGGCTTCACCGCCGAGATGGTGGCGTGGGTGGAGGACGCAGCCGCGGAGCCCGTCTCCTCGTCCGCAACGCGCGCCGCGCTGCTCGCCGGCGACGTCGCCGCGGCGACTCGGATGCTCGGGCGCCCGCCAGCGGTCCGCGGCGATGTGGTGCACGGCGACGCGCGCGGCCGCGAGATCGGGTTCCCGACCGCGAATCTGGGCGGCACCATCGAGGGGCTCGTCCCTGCCGACGGCGTGTACGCAGGCTGGGTGCTGCTCGACGGGGAGCGCAGGGTCGCCGCGATCTCGGTGGGCAACAACCCGACGTTCACGCCGAACGAGCAGTCGCGGGTCGAGGCGTTCGTGCTCGACTTCGACGCCGACCTGTACGGCCAGCGTATTGAGGTGCAGTTCGCGCACCGCCTCCGCGGCATGGTGCGCTTCGACGGGATCGAGCCGCTGCTCGTGCAGATGCGCGCGGATGTGGCGGAAACCCGGCGGCTGCTCGGGGCGTAGCACCACGGTGAGTGCTCGCGCGACATAGTGGTACGATCGAGCTACGGTCGCTTCCGTGAGTGCGCCCAGAGCCCCATGCCGCGCATGAGGTCAGGCTCGGAGACTCGCGTCCGGCCCACGTCTCGGTACGTGTTCCGAGTTCGTCCCACGCCGATCAGGAGATCCATTGGCATCCAACACTGCCACGCGTCAGTCCGCTGCGAAGAACACATCGCGGGGGTCGAACGGGTCATCGCGCTCGAACGGGCGCCGCAAGCACACGCACAATGAGGGCATCATTCCGCTACTCGCGCGCGCGGTGCGCGAGGTCGAGGCCTCGGCGCAGCGCGGCAAGGCGACGCCGGCGAACCGCACCAAGTTTCACGTCATCGCGCTGCTCATGCGCGAGGAGCGCGCCCGCATCAAGACCGAGGAGGGCGTGAGCGACGCCGAGCGCGCCGAGACCTTGAAGCGCCTTGACGGCGTCGCGGCGATCCTCGCGAAGACCGCGGCGCGCGATACGAGCCTCATCACCCTGCTCGAGCCGACGGCGCCGATCACCGAGGCGACGCGGCAGCTGAAGCGGAAGATGCTCTCGCAGGCGGGCTTTGAGCTCCCCGAGGAGGAGAAGTCGGCACCGGAGCCGGTGAAGGCGTACGTGCCGCCGGAGCTCGCGGAGCGCCAGGTCGAGCCGGCTGGCGTCGAGTCGCGCATGCTCGCGAACCCCTTCCTCGCCCCAGACCTCACGCCGCCGAAGCAGCCCACCCCCGTGGTTCGCCTCGCGAACTGGGAGCTGCTCGGGCCGCTCTTGAAGTCGTTCGAGCAGGGCGGCGGCGGCTCCGCTTGCATGCCGTTGCCAGAGCCCCCGGTGCCGGATCGCCTCGCGCCGGCCGGGCGCGAGCTCATGGACCACCAGGCGCGCTTCCTCGCGAGCGTGCGCGAGGGGCACCGCAGCTTCCTGCTCGCCGACGAGCCGGGCCTCGGCAAGACCGCGCAGTCGGTGATCGCGGCGTCGGTTGCCGACGCGTACCCGCTGCTCGTCGTCGTCCCGAACGTGGTGAAGATGAACTGGGCGCGCGAGGTGGAGCGGTGGACGCCGCAGCGCCGCGTCACCGTGATCCACGGCGACGGCCAGGACATCGACGCCTTCGCCGACGTGTTCGTGGTGAACTACGAGATCCTCGATCGCCACCTGAGCTGGATCTCGCGGTTCGGGTTCAAGGGCATGGTCGTCGACGAGGCGCACATGATCAAGAACGTGCAGTCGCAGCGCTCGCGCAACGTGCTAGCGATCGCGGAGAGCGTCCGCGAGCGCACGCCAGGCGTCTCACCGCTGCTCATCGCGCTGACGGGCACGCCGCTCATCAACGACATCGACGACTTCCGCGCGATCTGGCGCTTCCTCGGCTGGACCGACGCGGAGAAGCCGGGCCCCGAGCTCATGGCGCGGCTCGAGAACAACGGCTGGACGCCGGCCGACTCCGCGTTCTACCCCGAGGCGCGCCAGAGCGTCATCGACATGGGGATCGTGCGCCGCAGGAAAATCGACGTCGCAGCCGATCTCCCGGCGAAGCGCGTGGTCGACCTGCCCGTCGAGCTGGACGACGAGTACGGGCGCGGGATCCGCGAGGCGGAGGCGCAGCTGGCTCGGAAGCTGCTCGATCGCTTCACCGCCGTGAAGAACGGCAAGCTGGGGGAGAAGCTCAGCGACGACGCGATCATCCGCATGGTGTGTGCGCAGGAGCTCGAAGAGTCGAACGCCTCGGCCGACGGCATGAATGTGTTCACGATGGTGCGCCAGATCGGTCAGGCGAAGGCCGGCCTCGCGGCGGACTACGCGGCGCAGCTCGCGCGCTCGGTCGGCAAGGTCGTGTTCTTCGCGAAGCACATCGACGTCATGGACCGGGTGGAGGCGCAACTCGCCGAGGCCGGGCTCACGACGGTGTCGATTCGCGGCGACCAGAGCACCGCATTCCGGCAGGAGCAGATCGACGCGTTCAACAAGGACCCCGAGGTCGCCGTCGCCGTCTGCTCGCTCACCGCTGCGGGCGTCGGCGTGAACCTGCAGGCCGCATCGAACGTGGTGCTCGCGGAGCTCAGCTGGACCGACGCCGAGCAGACGCAGGCGATCGACCGCGTGCACCGGATCGGCCAGGCGGAGCCGGTCACCGCGTGGCGCATCGTCGCGGCGCAGACGATCGACGCGAAGATCGCGGAGCTCATCGACGGCAAGGCCGGCCTCGCCGCGCGCGCCCTCGACGGCGCGGAGGCGAAGGACGAGACCGAGGATTCGGTGCAGCTGCTCGCGCTGATGGGCGTGCTGCAGCGCGCGATCGCCCAGGCGTAGCCGTCGCACCCGGCGCCCGCGGCGCGAGCTGCGCGGCCAGCGGTCGCGGCCAGCGATCACGGCCAGCGGCCCACGCCCCATCACGGGGCGTGGGCCGCTGGCCGTTTTCAGCGCGCAAGTGGCGCGATCTGTGCTGTTCGGTCGATTCTCGCCACCGCTAGCATGGGGATCGCCGCGTCGCCGCGACGCTGGCGGCAATCGAGGTGAAGGGGACCCATGCGAATCGGTGTGCTGTGCTCGGGCGGCGATAGCCCGGGAATGAACGCCGCGATCCGCGGCGCCGTGCTCCGCGGCGTCGAGGTGCACGGCTTCGAGATGGTCGGCTTCATGGACGGCTGGCGCGGCTTCCACGACGGCGACACCGTGCCGCTCGACCGCCTCGCCGTGCGGGGCATCTCGCCCCTCGGCGGCGTGATGCTCGGCACGAGCCGCGTGCCCCCGTTCCCCGGCGGCGTTCCCACCCCGCACGCGCTCGCAGCGGTCCGCGCGCGGATGGCCGAGCTCGGGATCGACGGCTTCGTGCTGATCGGCGGCAACGGCACGCAGACGGTCGCGCAGATGCTGCACGACGCTGGCATCCCCGTGGTGGGGGTGCCGAAGACCATCGACAACGACCTCGGCGGCACCGACTACACCTTCGGCTTCGACACCGCGGTGTCGGTGGCCGCCGAAGCGATCGACCGCCTGCGCACCACGGGGGAGTCGCATCGCCGCTGCATGGTGCTCGAGGTGATGGGGCGCGACGCCGGCTGGATCGCCCTCCACGCTGGCATGGCGGGCGGCGCGCAGCTGATCCTGCTCCCCGAGTTTCCCGAGTCCGTCGAGCAGATCTGCGAGTGGGTGCTCAGCGTTCGCGACCGCGGGCGGTCCTCGCTCGTCGTCGTTGCCGAGGGCTTCCGGCCGGCCGGCGAGGCGGACGCGGTCACCCGTGAGGGGCTCGACGGCTTCGGCCGTCCGCGCCTCGGGGGAGTCGCCGAGGTGCTGGCACCGCGCATCGAGCAGCGCACCGGCATCGAGACGCGCGCCACCGTGCTCGGCCACGTGCAGCGCGGTGGCTCACCGACCGCGTTCGACCGGGTGCTCGCGACGCGCACCGGCATCGCAGCGGTCGACGCCGCGAACGACGGCGCGTGGGGCACGATGGCCGGGCTGCGCGGCGACCGGGTGGAGCTCGTGCCACTGGCCGACGCCGTTGGCGCGCTGAAGACCGTGCCGGCGGCACGGTACGAGGAGGCGCGCCTCAGCTTCGGCTAGGCGCGCGGTGGCGCGGGCCGGTTACAGGCCGAGCTGCGCCTTCACGTCGTTGAGCGAGGGGTTGGTCGCCGTGGTGCCGTCGGGGTAGACGACCGTTGGGACGGTCTGGTTGCCGCCGTTCGCCGCCATGACGAGCTCCGGGGTGCCAGGTGTGTTCTCGATGTCCACTTCGGTGTAGCCGATACCGGACTTGTCGAGCATCAGCTTCAGCCGCTTGCAGTAGCCGCACCACTCCGTCGAGAACATCGTGATCTCGCCAGACTCGGGGACGAAATCGCTCAGCTGTACCGTGCTCACGGTGAACCTCCTATGGATCGGCAGGAAGCCAGTGTAGCGCCGCCGATCGAGCGCCGGCTGGGTCCGGGTGAACGGCAGGTAAACGGCACGGTCCCAGCTTGACCTGTTCCGTCCAAGGTGGAAGCATGAACGTGGCGCTCGCGTGTCAAGGTACCTCGACTGAACATTTGGTGAAGTTCGGGTGACAGTGCGGGTGATCCACGGCCCATGCCCCCGAACGAAAGACGCCGGTGGAACTCACTCTCGTCGTGCTGCTGGTCATCGTACTGGCCCTCTTCTTCGACTTCACCAACGGTTTCCACGACACGGCGAACGCGATGGCAACGCCGATCGCCACGGGAGCGCTGAAGCCGAAGACCGCGGTGCTCCTCGCCGCGATCCTGAACCTCATTGGCGCGTTCCTCTCCACCGAGGTCGCAAAGACCATCTCCGGCGGCCTCATCAACGAGGGCGACGGTGGTGTACTCATCTCGCCCGCGATGATTTTCGCCGGCCTGATCGGCGCCATCGTGTGGAACCTGCTCACCTGGCTGTACGGTCTGCCATCGAGCTCATCGCACGCCCTCTTCGGCGGGCTGATTGGCGCGGCGATCGTCGGCGCTGGGTTCTCGGCCATCAACGGCGGGGTCCTCCTGTCGAAGGTGATCATCCCGGCGCTCGCCGCCCCGCTCACTGCCGGCATCGTCGCGTTCACGGCGACGAAGGTCGCCTACGCGATCACGCGCCGCCACGACGGGAAGAAGGACGGCCGCGGGCGCTTCCGCTACGCGCAGATCGCCTCGTCCTCACTCATCGCCCTCGCGCACGGCACGAATGACGCGCAGAAGACGATGGGCGTGATCACGCTCACCCTCGTCGCCGCGAACCTGCAGGATCCCGGCACCGGCCCGCACCTCTGGGTGATCGTGTCCTGCGCGCTCGCGATCGCGATCGGCACGTACTCCGGCGGCTGGCGCATCATCCGCACCCTCGGTGCCGGCCTCACCCAGGTGAAGCCAGCGCAGGGCTTCGCCGCCGAGACGAGCACCGCGGCAACGATCCTCGCTTCGACGCACCTCGGCTTCGCCCTCTCGACCACGCAGGTCGCCTCGGGCTCCGTCATCGGTTCGGGTCTCGGCCGCCGCGGTTCGAGCGTGCGCTGGCGCACCGTCGGCCGCATCGCGTCCGGCTGGCTGTTCACGCTGCCGGCGGCCGGCGCCGTCGGCGCGGTCGCCGCGCTCATCGCGCACCTCGGCATGGTCGGCATCATCATCGACGCGATCCTCGGCCTCGGCTTCATCCTTTTCATCTTCTGGCGCTCGCGCCGCAACAAGGTGGACCACTCGAACGCGATCCCGGTCCCCGATGTCGCCGAGTCCGGCTACGCCGTGCGCATCCGCAAGGGCAAGGTGAAGCCGGTGAAGACGAAGACCGGCTCGATGCCGCACCTCACCGCTGTCGCGCAGTCGGCGGTGCGCGACGACGTCGCTGCGAAGGAAGCCGAGAAGGCGCTCCGCGAGGCGGAGAAGGCCGAGGCGACGTCCCAGGCAGCCGACGCACGAACTGACGGCGACGCGAACACGGGAGAGGCGCGATAATGATCGACTGGATGGCATTCCTCATCGTCTTCGGTGCCGCGCTCGTCTCCGCCGTGTTCGTCGTCGCGCTCTACTCCTTCGGGATCCGGTTCCTCGCGACGCCGGCCCCGCCAGCGCCGCGCGCCGATGGCAGCTTCGAGCCCAACGGGCCCTCGCGCGACGACGAGGACGACGACATCGACCTCGGGCGCCCGCGCTGGGCGACCATCGCAGCGAACGTGTGCTTCGGGCTCTCGGGGCTCGCGGTGCTCGTCGGCGTATTCCTGATCATCCCCGGCCTCCACTTCTGGTAAACCCGGGGCGGCTGGGGATCCAGGCGCGCGTGCACGGCGCTGACGCGGGGTGCAGCGACGCGGAGTAGGGTGGGGCCATGGTCACCACCTCAGTCGAACGGATCCCCGGAATCGTGTCCGGCCTGCGCCACAGCTTCGGTACCGGCCACACGCGACCCGCGGCGTGGCGACGCGAGCAGCTGCGGCGGCTCAGCACCCTGCTCGTGGAGCGCGGAGCTGAGTTCGAGCGCGCGCTGCACGAGGATCTTGGCAAGTCGCCGACCGAGGCCCAGCTGACCGAGATCGGCTTCCTCCGCACGGAGATCGAGCACGCGCTCGACGAGCTCGCCGGGTGGATGAGGCCGCGCAGGGTTCCCGTGCCGCTCGCGGTGCAGCCGGCGACCGCGCGCGTGGTCCCCGAGCCGCTCGGGGTGGTGCTCATCATCGCGCCGTGGAACTACCCGCTGATGCTCGCACTCTCGCCGCTCATCGGCGCGATCGCCGCGGGCAACGCGGCCATTGTGAAGCCGAGCGAACTCGCCCCGGCCACCGCGGAGCTCCTCGCGCGTCTCCTCCCTGATGCGCTCGACCGCCGCGCCGTCGCCGTGGTCTCCGGGGGAGTTCCCGAGACGACCGCGCTGCTGCAGGAGCGCTTCGACCACATCTTCTACACCGGCAACGGCCGGGTCGGCCGCGTGGTGGCGCGCGCCGCCGCCGAGCACCTCACGCCGATCACGCTCGAGCTCGGCGGCAAGTCGCCCGTCTACATCGACGACACCGTTCCGCTCGCCGACGCCGCGCGGCGGATCGTGTGGGGCAAGTTCATGAACGCCGGGCAGACGTGCATCGCGCCCGACTACGTGCTCGGCACCGCCGAGGTGCTGCGCCGGCTCGGCCCCGCGCTCGTCGCCGCGATCCACGACCTCTACGGCACAGCGACCGCTGGCAACCCCGACTACGGGCGCATCGTCACCGACGCCCAGTTCGAGCGGCTCGTCTCCTACCTCGGCGACGGCGAGATCCTCACCGGCGGCGAGCATGACGCGGCATCGCGCTGGATCGCCCCCACCGTGCTGGGCGGCGTCGCGCGGGAGGCGCAGGTGATGCGTGACGAGATCTTCGGCCCGATTCTGCCGCTCGTCGAGGTGGCCGGGCTCGATGACGCGCTCGCGTTCGTGACCGCGCGCGACAAGCCGCTCGCCGCATACGTGTTCAGCGACGACCGCGCGGTGCGCGGCCGCTGGGAGCGAGAGACCAGCTCGGGCGCACTGAACTTCGGCACCCCAGCGCTCCACCTCGTCGCTCCCGAGCTCCCCTTCGGCGGGGTGGGCGAGAGCGGCATGGGCGCCTACCACGGTGAACGCTCGTTCCTCGTGTTCAGCCACGAGAAGGCCGTGCTCTCGAAGCCGCTGCGCCCGGAGACGCTCGCCGCGACCATCATGCCGCCGTTCACCCGCGCCAAGGAGGCGCTCGCGCGTGGCCCCCTCCAGAAACTGCTGTAGCGGGAGCCGGGGCAGCATGCACCCGACGCGCATACACCGATCGCTAGGATTGTGCCGTGGACGAGCGTAAAGACGAGCTGGGCGTTGACGAGAGCGGCAACGCTGCCTCCGAGCTGCCGCTCGGGATCCGGGTCGCGGCCGCCTGGTCGTGGCGGCTGATCATCATCGCCCTCGCGCTCGCGGGGTTCCTGTGGCTGATCGTGCAGGTGCGGATCATCGTGATCCCGATCCTGATCGCGATCCTGCTGACCGCGCTCCTCGCGCCGGTGGTGCAGTGGTTCGTGCGCCGCGGCGCACCGCACTGGATGGGGGTGGTCGCCGCGCTCACGCTCTTCGTCGCATCGGTGTGGATCCTCATCAACCTCATCATCACCCAGCTGCGCAGTGGGCTGGGCGACCTCTCCAGCCGCTCGGAAGAGGTGTGGTGGGAGGTGCTGCACTGGATCGAGGAGAACAAGCTCGGGATCACGGCCGAGCAGCTGCAGGGCTTCACCGAGCAGATCTTCAAGACGGTGCAGGAGCACCAGACCGAGATCCTGAACGGCGCCCTCGGCATCGCGACCTCGGCCGGGCAGTTCGTCACCGGCGCGCTGCTCACCGTGTTCTCGCTGATCTTCCTGCTCATCGACGGGAAGCGCATCTGGTTCTGGGTGCTCGGCTTCCTGCCGGCCCGCGCGCACGCGCCCGTCGACGCGGCCGGCCGCGCCGGCTGGGTGTCGGTCGGCCAGTACGTTCGCGTGCAGATCTTCGTCGCGTTCGTCGACGCCGTCGGCATCGGCGTTGGTGCGGCGCTGCTCGGCGTGCCGCTCCCGATCCCGATCGCGGTGCTCGTCTTCCTCGGCTCCTTCATCCCGTTCCTCGGCGCGATCACCACCGGCCTCCTCGCCGCGTTCATCGCGCTCGTCTACAACGGGCCCATCAACGCGCTCCTCATGCTCGGCGTCGTGATCCTCGTCAACCAGATCGAGGGCCACGTGCTCCAGCCGCTCGTGATGGGCAACGCCGTGAAGGTGCACCCGCTCGGCGTCGTGCTCGCGGTCTCCACGGGTGCGCTCATCGCCGGCATCCCCGGCGCGCTCTTCGCGGTGCCGCTCGCCGCGGCGGCGAACTCGATCGTCAACACGCTCGTGAAGCGCGAGTGGACCCGGGGCACCGACCCGGTCGCCGCGTACCACAAGCGCGAACGGACCCACCAGCAGGCGAAGCATCGCGCGCGAACCGTCGCCAAACTGAATCGCAAGGAAGGCCTCACATGACTCAGACCACCACGGTACCGACCCTGGAGCAGTTCACCGGAGCGCTCGATGTGGTGCACCGGGTGACGCGGCGCACGCCGCTCGAGTCGTCACGCTTCCTCGCGGAGATTCTCGGGGTGCCGCGCGTGTACCTGAAGTGCGAGAACCTGCAGCGCACCGGCGCGTACAAGCTCCGCGGGGCGTACAACCGTCTGACGCAGCTCAGCGAGGAGGAGCGCGCACGCGGCGTGGTCGCCGCCTCCGCGGGCAACCACGCGCAGGGCGTCGCGTTCGCGGCACGCGAGCTCGGGATCACGGCAACGATCTTCATGCCGCTCGGCGTCGCGCTGCCGAAGCTGCAGGCCACCCGCAACTACGGGGCGAACGTGCAGCTCGTCGGGGCGACGTTCGACGAGACGAACCAGGCCGCGCAGGACTTCGTGCGCGAGAGCGGCGCGACGTTCATCCCCCCGTTTGACGACGCGGCCGTCATCGAGGGGCAGGGCACGATCGCGCTCGAGATACTCGACGCTGCGCCCGAGATCGAGAACATCGTTGTGCCCATCGGCGGCGGCGGGCTGATCGCCGGCGTCGGCGTCGCCGCGAAGCAGTGGGCCGCCGCGCAGGGGCGCGAGATCCGCATCATCGGTGTGCAGGCGGAGAACGCAGCACCGTACCCGGTCTCGCTCGCCGCGGGCGAACCCGTCACGATTCAGACGAAGTCGACCATCGCGGACGGCATCGCGGTGGCGCGCCCCGGCGTCCGCAACTTCGATCTCGTGCGCGACTTTGTCGACGAGGTTGTGACGGTCAGCGACGACGACATCGCGCGCGCGATCGTCATGCTGCTCGAGCGGGCGAAGCTCGTCGTCGAGCCGGCTGGCGCGGCCGGCGTCGCCGCGATGCTCACGGGGCAGCTGCAGCTCTCCGGGCCGACCGCGACGATCCTTTCCGGCGGCAACATCGACCCGCTGCTGCTGCAGCGCGTCATCGGGCACGGCCTCGCGGCCGCCGCGCGCTACACGAAGCTGCGGATCCTGCTCCCCGATGTGCCCGGCCAGTTGGTGCGGACGGCGTCGATTGTGGCGGAGCAGAACGCGAACGTCATCGAGGTGATCCACACGCGTCACGCCACGGAGCTGCCGGTCAGCGAGGTGGAGCTTGAGCTGCACATTGAGACGCGCGGTGCGGATCATGGCGAGCAGGTGGCGCAGGCGCTCCGCGATGCGGGCTACCAGGTGCGGGTGGGCGAGCGCTACTAGGGCCCCGCGCCACCACTCTCACTTTGTGAGAGTTTGAGCCGGTATCCCCCGGCCAATGCGGCCCGGACCCCAACTTCGTTTCGGTGGCGGCGGGGTCGCGGGACCGCTCGCCCAACTCGGGGCGAGTCTGGGTCACTTCGGCGCCGCGATACCGGCTCAAAGTCGCTCCGAAGTGGGGACACCCGGCCCCCGCCTACTCGGGGAGCGGGGCGCCAGCCTGGGCCGCGAACGCCCGGATCGCGCGCCGCGCGTCGGACACCGTGATGCTGCCGCCCGCGACGATATGTAGGCCGTAAGCGTCCTCAAGTGCAACAAAATTCATCGCCGTGTCAGCGAGCTCCCCGGTCAGCGCGAACTCGCCCGCCGCCGCCCCCTCCGCGAGGATCTCGGTGTAGAGCTGCAGCTGCTCCCCGTAGAGCCGCTGCACGAGCTCGTCGTGCAGCGGTGACTTGCCCGCGAGCACGTCGAACTCGTAGAGCAGGCGCATGAGCGCGTCGTCCGGCCCGCTCGGCAGGCCGGCATCGATCGCCGCGGCGAGCTTCCCCGCGGGGGAGTCGTGCCGGGCGACGAGGGCGGCACGCTCCGTGCCCACCCGTGCCATGCCGGCGGCGTGCGCCTCGACCAGGATCGCGTCGAGGTCGTCGTAGTAGTAGAGCAGCGCACCGCGGGTCACCCCGGCCTGGTTGGCGACGTCCGTGAGCGAGAGGTTCCTCAGTCCGTGCTCGGCGGCGGCGGCGAGCGCCGCGTCGACGACCTCGATGCGGCGCTGCTTCTGGGTGCTCGGTCGTGCCATAGCTGCCAGTATGCCAGGCCGGCCACCACGCGCGGGCCGTCGCACCCAGTTATTTGACAAATGAGTAAATTAATTTACTCTTGAGTTAAATAACTCGGGAGCGCACCGCAGGCGCGCCCGCCGTCACGAACTCCAGGAGCAGACATGGCCGTCGACACTCTCTACACGGGCGGGCGCATCCGCACCTTCGATCCGGCGCAGCCGTGGGCCGAGGCACTCGGCGTCACCGGCACCACGATCAGCTACGTCGGATCGGCGGCGGACGCCCCGAGCGCCCGCCGCACCGTGCAGCTCGAGGGCCGCCTCGTCACCCCGGGCGTCGCCGACACGCACAATCACCTGCTGCTCGGCTTCGACGACCTCGCGGTGAGCCTCGACCAGGTGCAGAGCCTCGACGTCGTGCGATCCCGCATTGCCGAGTTCGCGGAGACGCACCCCGAGCTCGACTGGGTCTGCGCAGAGAACGCGCTCTACTCGGTCGTCGAAGGCCGCCGCCCCAACGCGGATGATCTCGTCGGCGTGACCGACAAGCCCGTGTTCATCACCACCTACGATCAGCACTCGGTGTGGCTGAACCGCCCGGCGCTCGCGAAGCTCGGCATCCTAAACGGCGGCGACATCGCGTGGGGCAACCCCGAGATCGACGCGACCACGGGCGAGCCGACGGGCTGGGTCACGGACTTCTACACGAGCGCGATGACCATCGCCGGCCTGGCCGAGCTGCAGCGCGACATCCCCATGTACTCGCCGGATCGCCGCTACCGCAAGATCACGAACAGCCTGGAGATGGCCGCGAGCGTCGGCATCACGACGGTCGTCGAGCCGCAGGTGCCGCTCGCCGAGCTCGACCTGTTCGCGCGCGCCGAGCGCGAGGGCAAGCTGACCTCCCGCACGATCGCCGCGATCTACCACCCGGTGGGCGCCGACGGCGACTTCCGCGCGCGCATCACCGAGGCGATCCGCGAGACCCCGCAGCACGAGCGCTTCTCGCTCGGCCCGGTGAAGCTCTACGCCGACGACGTGATCGAGCCGCACACCGCCGCGATGCTGCAGGACTACGCGAACCGCCCGGGTCACCGGGGCCACCCGAGCCTCGCGCCCACCGAGTTCACGAAGCTCTTCGTCGAGCTCGATCGCCTCGGCTACCAGGTGCACACCCACGCCACGGGCGACTGGGGCATCCAGCTCACGCTCGACTCGATCGAGGCCGCCCAGCGCGCGAACGGCGTCCGCGACACCCGCCACGGCATCGTGCACGTCGAGTGCCTCGCGCCCGAGGACCTGCCGCGATTCCGCGAGCTCGGCGTGGTCGCCGCCATGCAGCCCCGCCACGCGTCCCCCGACCTCGTCGCCGGCACCTGGATGGAGAACGTCGGCGAGGCGCGCTGGGATCGCGCGTGGCGATTCAAGTCGATGATCGACTCGGGCGCGCGCGTCACCTTCTCGAGCGACTGGCAGGTGGGGGAGATGGATCCCCTGGTCGGCCTGTACAGCGCGATGACCCGCGCGCGCCTTGACGGCTCGGACGGCTGGACCGCGGGCGAGCGGCTCGATCTGGATCGCGCCTTGCGCGCGTACACCACGGGCGGCGCCGAGGCGTTCCACCGAGAGGACACCGTCGGCACCCTGCGCGTCGGCATGCTCGCCGACCTCGTGGTGTGGTCGGGGGATCTCTACGCGATGGATCCCGCCGAACTGCTCGAGCAGCGCGCGGATCTCACCGTCGTCGGCGGCACCGCGATCCACGACGTGCACGGCGAGCAGGGCGGGGCTGCCGCGGCCGCGCGCAGCCAGGATCCCGGTGGTGCCGGGCAGTCCTGCGGGGAGCCGGCGGGCGACCACGACCACCACGACGGCCACACGCACGCACACTAGGAAAGCAGCCACCGATGTCAACGGCGTCATCACACACGGAACTCTCTCGCCCGGCCGCCGCGTCAGCTGACGCGGCGGCCCCGGCCCAGCTGCGGCGCACGCTGAAGCTGCGGCACCTCGTCTTCATCGGGCTCGCGTACATGGCGCCGCTTGCGGTGTTCGACATGTTCGGGATCGTGGCCGACGTGACGGGCGGCCACGTGCCGCTCGCGTACCTCGTCGTGATCGTCGCGGTGCTCTTCACCGCGTTCAGCTACTCGCGCATGGTGCGGTTCTTCCCGGTCGCCGGGTCGGCGTACACGTACGCGAAGGAAGCGATCAACCCGCACCTCGGCTTCCTGGTCGGCTGGGCGGCGACGCTCGACTACCTCCTCCTCCCGATGATCAACGCGATCCTGTCGGCGATTTACATGGGAGCGGTGTTCCCCGACGTGCCGTTCTGGGTGTGGGTGCTCCTCACCGTCGGCGTGTGCACGGTGATGAACCTCATCGGCGTGAAGCTCGCCGCGAGCATGAACATCATCCTGGTGGGGATCCAGCTCGTCGTCGCCGTGGTCTTCGTGGTGCTCACGGTCGTGAACATCACGAACGGCGCGAACGGCGCCGAGTTCACGGTGCGGCCGTTCATCTCGAGCGACCTGCAGCTCGCGGCGATCTCGGCGGGGGCCGCGGTGCTGGCGCTCTCGTTTCTCGGCTTCGACGCGGTGTCGACGCTCGCGGAGGAGGCCGAGCGACCCGAGCGTGACATCCCGCGCGCGATCTTCATCATCATCGGGGTTGCCGGCGCGTTCTTCGTCACGGTCACCTATGTGATGCAGGTGCTCTTCCCCGATGTGAGCGAGCTCGGCGACATCGTCGGGGCGTCGCCGGAGATTGCGAAGTACATCGGCGGGGCGGCGTTCCAGGCGATCTTCGTCGGCGGGTACATGATGGCGGTGCTCGGCTGCGGCATCACGCAGCAGATGAGCGCGGCCCGCCTGCTCTACGCGATGGGTCGCGATGGGGCGCTGCCGAAGCGCCTGTTCGGGCGCATCAACCCGCGCACCGGGGTGCCGGTGGCCAACGTGCTGGTGGTCGCGGCGATCGCGCTCACCGCGCTGTTCGTCGATTTGGATCGCGCAGCCTCGATGATCAACTTCGGCGCGTTCATCGCGTTCACGTTCGTGAACCTCTCGGTAATCTTCGTGTTCTTCCGCTTCCTGCGGCGGCGAGGCGCCGGCGCCTGGCTCGGCTTCGTCGTCGTGCCCGCGATCGGCGTCGTGATCAACGTCTGGCTGTGGCTGAGCCTCGACACCGTGTCGATGATCGTCGGCGGGATCTGGGTGCTGCTGGGCGCCGCCTACCTGCTCATCACCACGCGGGGGTTCCGCGCCCCAGCGCCGGATCTCACCGGCCCGATCAACGTCAGCATGTACGAGTAGCCGGGTGGGCCGGGGCTCCCGCGCGGGTCGGAGCGCGTAACAGGCGCCGATCCTCCGTGTTAATGTTAACAAGACCAGCGGATCCTCAGTTAATGTTGACTCATGCGCGACGCCACGAATAACCCGTTCACGCCGGGATCGGACACGATCCCGGCGGTGTGGGCTGGCCGGGTGGACCAGCAGAGCGACTGGGAGCGGGTGCTCAAACCCCGCCTCCTCGCCGGCCTCAACGAGCGCGGCCGCACCATCACCGGCGAGCCGGGGCTCGGCAAATCGACGCTGGTGCGACGCATTGCCGCGTCGGCCGCGGCCGATGGCGCCTGGGTGACGCCGCAGGTCCGGCTCCCCATCGGCGCCGACCCGCTGAAGGCGGTCGCGGCCGCGGTGCTGCACCTCGCCGACCTCGCCGGCCTCTCCGCGTCCCGGGAGCGGCGGATCTCCGACATGCTGGGCCGGGTGCGACAGGTCGCGGCGAGCGGGATCTCGCTGACCATTGATCGGGTCGCCGGACCGGAGCCGCACACCGCGCTCACGGAACTCCTCGAAGCGGTGGGGCGCGCGGCGATCCGCGCCCGCACGGTGGTGATCATCCACATCGACGAGATCCAGAACGTGACCAACGAGCACGCGCTCTCGCAGCTCCTCATCAGCCTCGGGGATGCCATCACCACGCGCGTGCCGGTCGAGCTTCCCGGGCGCGTGATCCATGAGCGCGCCCTGCCGCTGGCCGTGTATCTCACCGGGCTGCCGGAGTTCGCGGAGAAAGCGTCGTCGCGCACCGGCGCGACCTTCGCGCGTCGCTTCGCCTCGACCACGCTCGTACCGATCTCCGACGACGATTTTCGCCTGGCGCTCGCCCCGTTCATCGATCCCGGGTGGGAGGTGGGCGCCGGCGAGGGCGCGTCCCGGAGCGTGCGCATGACGAGCGAGGCCGCTGAGAAACTCGTCGAGCTCTGCCGCGGGGAGCCGTTCCTCTTCCAGCTCGCCGGCGAGCGCGCCTGGTACGCCGGGCAGGGCGAGATGATCACCCTCGACGACGTGCTCACCGGCTGGGATGCTGCGAAGCACGAGGCCACCGCGCACGTCGAGCGGATCCTCGACCGCCTGCCAGCGAAAGAACGTGAGTTCGTGGAGACGCTCGCCGCCGCGGCGCCGGAGGCCCGCACGGCCACGGGGATCGCGCGGGCGATGGGCTACGCGGCGGCGGCGAGCGTGGGGCCGTTCGCGCAGCGCCTCGACACCGTGCGCGGGATCGTGCAGCGCGGCAGCAGGTACTCGTTCCGGCACCGCGCGCTCGAGGCTTACCTCACCACTGCATGGCCCGAGACGAGCTCTGAATCGTAGGTCCCGGTCGCGCGGGCGCTCCGCCCATGGCCTAGTCTGGGGGTGCCCACGGACGGGCGGAGAGCCGACATGAAGATCCTCATTGTGGAAGACGACCAGCGGGTCGCCGCCGCCCTGAGCGCGTACCTGCGCCAGGCCGGCTACACCACGGTGTGCGTCGGCGAGGGCGCCGCCGCGCTCGAGGCGCTGGGCGCCGACACCGAGGCCGTGCTCCTCGACCTCGGGCTCCCCGACATGGACGGGATCGACGTGTGTCGGCGGATCCGTGGCGTCTCCGGCGTGCCGATCATCGTGGCGACCGCGCGAAGCCGCGTCGAGGAGCGGATCCGGGGGCTCCACGCCGGGGCCGACGACTTCGTGGTGAAGCCGTACGACGTGCGCGAGCTGCTCGCGCGCATCGAGGCGGTGACGCGGCGGACGCGCGCGCTGCCCGTCGACCCGGGGACGGCGACCGGCCTGAACATCGGCGATGTGGTCATCGACCTCGCGCATCGCCGCGTCGTCGTCGCGGGCGAGGCCGCCGAGCTGACGCCGAAGGAGTTCGACATCCTCGCGGTGCTCGCGCGCTACCCCGGGGTGGTCGTGCCGCGCGACCGGATCATCCGCGAGGTGTGGGGCACCGACTGGAGCGGGTTCAGCCGCTCGCTCGAGGTGCACGTCGGCTCGCTGCGACGCAAGCTCGGCCGCGCGGACCTCGTGGCGACGATCCGGGGCGTCGGCTACCGATTGACGGGCGCGTAGGCCGTGCGCACCCGGCTGATCGCGGTGCTGCTCGTGCCGATGACCGTGGTGCTGCTCGCGCTCGGCGGCGCGTACGCCTGGAACGTCGCGCGCACGATCCAGATCGAGGCGGCGAATCAGCAGGCGGCGGAGCTGTCGTACTTCCTGACCGGTGCGCGGCAGGCGCTCCGCGCCGGCAGCCCCGACATCATCGCGGGGGAACTGAGCCGCTACAGCGAGCTCTACGGCGCGCGGATCGCGGTGTTTGACCGCTCGGGCGCGCTGTGGGCGTCCGGCGGCCCGGTACCCGATGCGGTGAGCGACGCCACGGAGAATCGCCTGAGGCTCGCGCTCTCGGGGCGGCGCAGCGATCCGCCAGCGCCGGTGATGCCGTGGGCGCTCACGCAGATTGAATCGGTCGAGCCGGTGTTTGACGACGGGAACGTGATCGGTGCGGCGGCGATTGTGGCGAGCGCGGAGCCGCAGCGCACGCAGACGCTCCTGCTCTGGGCGGCGCTCGTCGGCGTGTGCGCCGCGGTCATCGCCCTGCTGCTGCTCGCCGCGGTGCGGCTGGCGAACTGGGTGCTGCGCCCCATGACCCGCGTGGACGCCGCGATGGCCGCGATCGAGCACGGAGAGATGGGCGCGCGCATCTCCGACGACACCGGCCCGCCCGAGATGCGGCGCATGATCGGGATGTTCAACCGGATGGCCGACGAGATCGAGCGGGTGATCTCACGTCAGCAGGAGTTCGCGATGAACGCCTCGCACGAGCTGCGCAACCCGCTCGGGGCGCTGCTGCTGCGCGTCGAGTACCTCGCAACGGGGCTCGACGAGCGCTGGGATGCGGAGGTTGAGCAGACCCGCGAGGAGGGGCGCAGGATGTCACGCATCCTCGATACGCTGCTCAGCATGGCGCGCGCGGGGCAGCACGACTCAGCATTCGCGGTGGTGGACCTCGCCGAGGTGGCCGCCGCGCGCGCAGAGGCGTGGCGCGACGTCGCTGGCGAGCGCGGGGTGACGTTCGCCGTCGACCACGCCGGGCCGGCGCTCAGCACCACCGACCGGACCTCGGTGGAGACCGCGCTCGACGCGGTGATCGACAACGCCGTGAAGTTCGCGCCGGCCGGCTCCGCGATCGAGATCACGGTGCACGGCGGGAGCGACGTGTGTGTGATCGCGGTGCGGGATCACGGCCCAGGGCTCCCCGAGGGCGACCTCGACCTCGTCACCGGGCGCTTCTGGCGCAGCGCGCGTGACCAGAACGTCGCCGGGTCCGGCCTGGGGCTCGCTATCGCCAACGACCTGCTCGACGCGCTGAACGGCTCGCTCGCGGTGACCGCCCCGGACGGCGGCGGACTCCGCGTCGCCCTCACGCTCCCCGGAGTGACACCGTGAGCGGCGGGCGGCGGCGCGTGGCGCGCGTGCGGCGCGCCGTGCAGGCGATCGCGCTCCTGACCGGCGCGCTGCTCGCGCTCGCGGGCTGCGCTGGCTTGGCGGTGGGCGACGGGGAGAAACTCCAGATCGCCGGGGGCGGCGCCGCAGGCGTGTACTACGCGTACGGCGATCGCCTCGCCGCCGAACTGCGCGACGAGTTGGGGATCGACATCTCGGTGGTGGAGACGCACGGTTCGGTCGACAATCTCACGCGCGTTGCGGACGGCAGCGCGATCGTCGGCTTCGCGCAGGGGGATACCGCCGCCGACGCGATCGCGGGGACCGGGGACTTCTCCGAGCCGCTCGCGGTGCAGGCGATCGCGCGCGTGTACGACGAATTCGTCCACGTCGTGGTGCCTGCGGACTCGGACATCGATGAGCTCGCCGAGCTCGCCGGCCGGCGGGTGTCGCTCGGCGCGCCGAACTCCGGGGTGCAGGTCATCGCGACGCGCGTGCTCGCCGCGGCGGGGGTCGAGCGCGAGCAGTTGCGGGTGAGCGAGCTCGGGGTCAACGCGTCGATCGAGGCGATGCGCACCGGACGCATCGACGCGTTCTTCTGGGTGGGCGGCGTGCCGACGCCCGGCATCGCGCAGTTCGCCGAGGCGACGCCGGTCCGGCTGCTGTCGATCGATCCGAGCACCGTTGAGCGCGTGAACGCCGGCCACGCCGGCGTCTATCGCACCGCGGATTTCCCGGTCGCCGCGTACGAAACCGACGCGCCAACGGCGACCATGACCGTGCCAAACTACCTGGTCACGGCCTCATCCGCCGATCCGGACCTGGTGCGCGAGCTGACGCGTGTGCTCTTTGCGCGCGCGCCGGAGATCGCGCGAACGGTGCCGGCGGCGCATCTGCTCGATCGCCGCCAGGCCATCTTCACGGAACCCATCGAGCTGCACTCCGGCGCGGTGACGTACTATCGCGACGCGCGTAATTAGCCGCGGGGCCGAAGCCTCAAGAAACACTCAAGACGCGGGACACCCGCGCCGCCCGGCCCTACGTTGGGGTCCGATCGGTTCAGCGAAGAACGACACCTCGAACGGGGCGGCGATGCGCTGAATCGCTGCAAGCAGGCCAATCACCCGCAGCGCGAAGCTCGTGCAGCGGGACCTGACCCAGAGGTGGAGACCATGAGTGCGAGCGAACCGCTTGTCGTCGTAGAAAACGTGCAGAAGCACTACGGAGAGTTCCAGGCCCTGACGGACATCGATCTCACGATCGACTCCGGCGAGGTCGTCGTGATCATCGGCCCATCGGGCTCGGGCAAGTCGACGCTGTGCCGCGCGATCAACCGGCTGGAAACGATCACGAGCGGCTCGATCCGGATCGATGGCACCGAGCTGCCCGCCGAGGGCAAGGCGCTCGCGAAGCTGCGCGCCGAAGTCGGCATGGTGTTCCAGTCGTTCAACCTGTTCGCGCACCTCACGATCCTCGAGAACGTGACACTCGGCCCCATCAAGGTGCTGGGCCTGTCGCGGGCCGAGGCTGAGCGCGAGGCGATGCAGCTGCTCACCCGCGTCGGCGTCGAGAAGCAGGCCGCCAAGCTGCCCGCGCAGCTCTCCGGCGGCCAGCAGCAGCGCGTCGCGATCGCGCGTGCGCTGGCCATGCACCCGAAGGTGATGCTGTTCGACGAGCCGACGAGCGCCCTCGATCCCGAGATGATCACCGAGGTGCTCGACGTGATGGTCGAGCTCGCCCGCGAGGGCATGACCATGATCGTCGTCACCCACGAGATGGGATTCGCGCGAAAAGCGGCCGACCGCGTCGTGTTCATGGCCGACGGTCAGATCGTCGAGCAGGCAACGCCGGAGGAGTTCTTCACGAACCCGCAGAGTTCGCGTGCCCGCGACTTCCTCTCGAAGCTCATCACCCACTGATCCTCCCGAGTCCCCGCCGCGCCGGGTTCGTCCCGGAGCGGCTCACCCGAGAAATTGAAAGGAACCCCCATGCGAGTTCGAAAGACACTGGCGGCCCTCGGCTTCATCGCCGCGGCAGCACTGACGCTCACCGCCTGCAACAGCGGGAGTCCCTCCGGCGCACCCAGCGATGATGCGCCCGAGGTCGCCGAGAACGTGACCCTCGAGGGCAGCCCCACCTTCGACAAGATGCAGGAGCGCGGCAAGGTCGTGATCGGCGTCAAGGAGGACCAGCCGGGGCTCGGCTACCTCGACAACGTGACCAATGAGCGCAGCGGCTTCGACGTCGATATCGCCCGCTGGATCGCCGGCTCCCTCGGCTTCGACGAGAGCAAGATCGAGTACAAGGCGATCGCGTCGGCCAACCGCGAGCAGGCCATCAAGAACGGCGACGTCGACTACTACGTCGGCACCTACTCGATCAACGACAAGCGGAAGGCCGACATCGACTTCGCCGGCCCCTACTTCGTGACCGGTCAGGGGCTGCTCGTGAAGCAGGGCGGCACCGACTACCAGTCGCTCGAAGAACTGAACGGCAAGACGGTGTGCTCCGCGACCGGCTCGACGCCGATCCAGAACATCAAGGACAACTTCCCGGACATCAAGACGCAGGAGTTCGACCTGTACTCGGCGTGCGTGGAGAGCCTCGTCAACGGGCAGGTCGACGCGGTCACCACGGACCAGGCGATCCTCATCGGCTACGCCGCGCAGGACCCCGAGAACCTGATGGTCACGAGCGGCCCGCTGCTGACCGAGGAGCGTTACGGGGTCGGCCTGCCGAAGGGCGACACGGTGCTGCGCACGCACATCAACGAGCTCTTCACCGACGGTGGCGCCGAGTGGCAGGACATCTTCGATCGCAATCTCGGCAGCTCCGGAATCTCGGTGGAGCAGCCGGAAGTCGACGCCTACTAATCGCAGGGTGATCGCTGGGGCCGAGCGCGCGAAGTGCCGGCCCCGGCGATCCGCACAGGAGAGGGAGACGCATGGACGTCATCTTCGGAAACCTTGATCTCTGGGGAACCGCGATCACGAACACGCTGCTGGTGTTCTGCTTCGGGGGAGTGCTCGCGCTCGTGCTCGGCATCATTGTCGGCGCCATGCGGGTCTCGCCGGTGCCCATCGCCCGCGGCGTTGGCACCGTCTACGTGAACATCATCCGCAACACGCCACTCACCCTGGTGTTCTTCTTTTTCGTGCTGGGCTACCCGGCGCTCGGACTGCCGAAGCTGAGCCCGCTCGTGCTGGGCATCATTGCGATCGGGATCTACACGGCGACATACGTTGCCGAGGTGCTGCGCGCCGGGATCAACACGGTCCCCGTCGGGCAGGCTGAGGCCGCGCGCGCGATCGGTCTCCCCTTCGGGCAGGTCATGGGGCAGGTCGTGCTGCCGCAGGCGTTCCGCTCCGTCGTCCCACCGATGATGAGCGTGTTCATCGCGCTCCTGAAGAACACCACCATCGCCGCCGGGTTCTCCGTGGCCGAGCTCGCTGCGCTCCGCGCCACGATCAACGACGCGGCCGGACGCCCCGGCAGCCCGATGGAAGTACTGCTCTGGGTCGCGCTCGTGTTCGTGGTGCTGGTGCTGATTCTCAGCTTCGTGCAGAACCGACTCGAAAAGAAATGGAGGATCGTCCGATGACTTCCGTGCTCTACGACGTTCCCGGGCCGCGGGCGATCCGGCGCAACCGGGTGCTCGCCGTACTGACCGTCGCCGTCGTGCTCGCGCTGCTCGGCTTCCTCGCCTACCGCTTTGCGCTCTCTGGCCAGTTCAGTGCCCAGAAGTGGGGACTCTTCACGTACTCGACGATCTGGGTGCAGATCGGGCAGGCGCTCGGGAAGACGCTGGCGGCCTTCGCGCTCGCCGCCGTGCTGAGCGTGGTGCTCGGCTTCGTGCTCGCGATCGGTCGGCTCTCGGACCACCGCGCGGTGCGCGTCCCGTTCCTCTGGGTCACTGAGATCTTCCGCGCGGTCCCCGTGCTCGTGATGATGATGCTCCTCTACTACGGCCTGCCCTCGGTCGGGGTACGTATGGAACCGTACTGGGCTGTCGTGATCGCACTCGTGGTGTACAACGGCTCGGTGCTCGCTGAGGCGCTGCGCGCGGGGATCGAGTCGCTGCCGCGCGGCCAGAAGGAGGCCGGGTACGCGATCGGACTCCGCAAGAACGGGGTGATGCGGCTGATCCTCCTGCCGCAGGCGGTGCGCGCAATGCTCCCCGTCATCGTGGCGCAGCTGGTGGTCACGATGAAGGACACCGCGCTCGGCTTCATCATCACGTACCCCGAGCTGCTGTACCTGGCGAAGCAGCTCAGCAGCAACGTGCAGTTCGATCGGCCGCTGCTGCAGTCGGCGTTCGTGATCGGCGGCATCTACATCGTGATGTGCCTGATCCTGTCAGGCATCGCGAAGTGGCTGGAGACGCGCATGTCGCGGCCGCCGACGGCGCGGGGCGGCGTCGCAGCGACGACCACCACCGTGCCCGTGCAGCCGGGCGATCCCCGGCTCCACACGGAGGGCACCGTGACCGAGGTGATCGTGACCCAGGGGGATCCCCAGGAACACTCACACCGATGAGGTCGCGCGGCTGCAGGATCCCCCGGCTCGGGCACTCGCTCGATCGGGGGATCCCGTGCTGAGGATCGCGTCGACGCCGTTCACGCTGCTACCCGAGGGCACCGACTGGCAGACGTTCGCGCTGCTCATCGCCGCGGCGTTCGCGGCTGGGTGGATCGACGCAGTGGTGGGCGGGGGCGGGCTGCTCCAGCTTCCCGCCCTCCTGCTCGTCCCCGGCATGACCCCGCTGCAGGCGCTCGCGACGAACAAGGTCGCCTCGCTGTTCGGCACGGCGACGAGCAGCGTGAGCTTCGCGCGCCGCCTGCGGCCGAGCCTCAAGACCACCCTGCCGATGGCCGCCATCGCGCTCGTCAGCGCGTTCGGGGGCGCATCGATCGCGGCCCTGCTCCCCGCGCGCGTGTTCACCCCGATCATCGTGGTCGCACTGCTCACCGTGGCGATCATCACGCTCGTGCGGCCGACGCTCGGGGCCCAGTCGCGTGCGACGCACGAGGGGAAACGGCACATCATGATCGCGGGCGCGACCGGCGCGGCGATCGGGTTCTACGACGGCGTGCTCGGCCCGGGCACCGGCACGTTCCTCATCATCTCGCTGGTCGGTCTGCTCGGCTACGACTTCCTCCGCGCGAGCGCGCAGGCGAAGATCGTGAACTTCTCGACGAACCTCGGTGCGCTGCTGTTCTTCGTGCCGCTCGGCGCCGTGCTCTGGCCGCTCGGACTCGCCATGGGCGTCGCGAACGTGCTGGGAAGTCTGCTCGGCTCACGGCTCGCCATCGCGCGCGGAGCGGGGTTTGTCAGGGCACTGTTCCTGTCCGTCGTCGGCGTGCTCATCGTGAAGCTCTCGTTCGACATCTGGCGCGACTTCTTCGGCTGAGGCGCCGGCGCCGGCGCGCACGCGCGGACCCACCGGGAGACGCCGCGGGCGGGGCGCGATCCAGTGATCGCGCCCCGCCCGCGGCGGAACCTGTGTGGTGCTGGGGCTATCCCGCGTAGGTGTCCACCCCGAGGATCTGCACCGAGATCTGGTTCCCATTCGGGGCAGCGTAGCTGACCTCATCGCCGATCTTGCGGCCGAGGATCGCCGCGCCGAGCGGGCTCTCCGCGCTGTACACGTCGAGGTCGGAGCCGTCCGCGAGCTCGCGATTGCCGAGCAGGAAGCGCTCCTCGTCGCCGAAGATGGTCGCCGTGATGATCGTGCCGACCTCGACAACGCCGCTCGCCTGCGGGGCCTCGCCGACCACCGCGTGCTTCAGGAGCTCCTCGAGGTCGCGGATGCGCGCCTCCATCTTGCCCTGCTCGTCCTTCGCCGCGTGGTAGCCGCCGTTCTCCTTGAGGTCGCCCTCTTCGCGAGCGGCCTCGATGCGCGCGGCAATGTCCTTGCGGCCCGCGCCGGTCAGCTGCTCCAGCTCGCCGGTGAGCCGATCGTAGGCGTCCTGAGTCAGCCAGGTCTGGGTGGGCTCGGCCATAGTCGATCCTCGTTTCCGTGGGTGCGTGCTCGCTCGTTTCTGGGCGGACGCGGAGATACACACAACGCCCTGACGAATCAGGGCGTGGCGTCCAGTCTACCAGCGCACCGAGCCAGCGCGCCGGATTGAGTCGCCGAAGCCTGAGGCTACTTCGCGTCCGCGGCGGGATCCTCGACCACCCAGCACGCGCGCGTGGTCACCGCGGTCGCCGGGTTCGTGGTCACGAGCCGCGTGGTGACCGTGTGCGTGCGCTGATCCGTGAGGGGCAGCTCGACGATCTTCCAGCCGACGGTCGCCTTTGACGTGTTGAGCGCCTCGACCGCGCACGCCACCGGCGTCTGCGGGGGAGCGGTCACCTCGAACTTCGCGTTCAGCACCAGCTCGCTCTCCGCCGTGTAGCCGATGTCCTGCGCCGACACCTGGTTCGTGTTCTGCCACCCGGAGAAGAGCAGGTATCCGACCCCGGCCAGCAGCAGCACGATCACGGCGCCCCACGCGAAGCGGCGGTCGAAGCTGCGCCGCCGCCCGGTGCCGTAGCGGTCATCCAAGCGCTGCGCCGTCGCGAGATCCGCGTCGACGGCTGCGGCCGCATTCGGCACGGGAACCTCCGATCAAGACTGGGTAAACTATGTCCCTGTTGCCAGAGTACCGGGATCCGCCCGGGAAGCACGTGAGAGGAAGCGCATGACGCTCAGGCTCATCGCGGTGCACGCGCATCCCGACGACGAATCCAGCAAGGGTGCTGCCACCTACGCCCACTACCTCGACCAGGGGGTCGAGGTGCTCATCGTGAGCTGCACCGGCGGCGAGCGCGGTGACGTGCTCAACGAGCTGGTGGCGCGGGACCCCAAGAGCCGGCGCGATCTCGCGGGGCTGCGCCGCGACGAGATGGCCCGCGCGCAGGAGATCATCGGCTTCGAGCACCGCTGGTTGGGGTTTGAAGACTCGGGGCTGCCGGACGAGGGCGATCCGATCCCGCTCGGATCCTTCGCAGATATCCCGGCCGAGGTGTCCGCTGAGACGCTCGTGCGCGTGGTGCGCGAGTTCAAGCCGCACGTCATGATCACGTACAACGAGCAGGGTGGCTACCCGCATCCCGATCACATTCGCTGCCACGAGATCAGCAAGATCGCGTGGGATCGCTCCGGCGACGCCGACGCCTACCCCGACGCCGGCGAGCCGTGGTCGATCGGCAAGCTCTACTACGAGGAAATCTTCAACGTTGAGCGCATCGAGACGGTGTACCAGTGGCTCGTCGACCACGAGCCGACCTCGCCGCTCGTCGCCCAGTTCGGTGAGATGCGCGAGCGCATGTCGAAGCGGCTGAACCGCAGCACCGCGAAGATCGAGGTCGGCCGCTTCTTCGAGCGCCGCGACGAGGCGCTGCGCGCGCACGCGAGCCAGGTGCCGCCCGACAGCCCGTTCTTCTTCTGGCCGAACGAGCTGCAGCGCCAGGCGTGGCCGTTCGAGGACTACCGGCTCGCGGCATCGCGCGTGGCCACGAGCGAGTTTGAAGCAGATTTGTTCCAGGGGATCACAGAGGAGACGGCATGAGCCTGATGAGTATCGCACTGCGCGTCGCAGAGGAGAGCACCGAGTTCGACCCGAACACGGTGAGCCCCGGGGTCGAGGGCTTCATTTTCACGGGGCTGATGGCCGCCGGCATCATCGGGCTGGGCTTCCTGCTCGTCTCGCGCCTGCGCCGCAACGCGTACCGCCACGAGGTGCGCGCGCAGATCGCTGAGGAGCTCGGCGAGTCCGGCACGGACGCCGAGCCGCGGAGCTGACACACATGAGCGATCCGGGCGCACCCAGCTCGGGCGACCCCGACGAGTTCGGGGAGCCCTGGGGCGGTGAGTCCGGCGACGCGGAGCGCTGGCCGGGTGAGGCGTGGGGCGCTCCGGCGCCCGGGACCGCTGATCCGGATCGCGGCGTCGTGCCCGTGGCACCTGCGGTGCCTGCGGCGCCCGCGCCCTTTGGCACCGTGCAGGCCGTTGGCCACGATCCGCTCACCGTGCTCTCGGGGGTGTTCGGCTACGACGAGTTCCGCGGTGAGCAGGCGGAGATCATCCGTCACGTGATCGACGGCGGCGACGCGGTGGTGCTCATGCCGACGGGCGGCGGCAAGTCGATCTGCTACCAGATCCCCGCGCTCGTGCGCGAGGGCACCGGCATCGTGCTCTCCCCGCTCGTCGCGCTCATGCACGACCAGGTGGCGGCGCTGCGGCTCGCCGGGGTGCGCGCGGCGGCGCTGAACTCGGCGATGTCGATTGACGAGCGTCGCGATGTCGAACAGGCGTACCGTACGGGGCAGCTCGACGTGCTGTACCTCGCGCCCGAGCGGCTGTCGGCACCGGGCACGGTCGAACTGCTCGGCCAGGGGCACATCGCCCTGTTTGCGATCGACGAGGCGCACTGCGTGTCCCAGTGGGGCCACGACTTCCGCCCCGACTATCTTCGGCTCGGCCAGCTCGCCGAGCTCTGGCCCAACGTGCCGCGCATCGCGCTCACGGCGACGGCCACGCCGGAGACGCACCGCGAGATCACCGAGCGGCTGCACCTCGGAGGCGCCCGGCATTTTATTTTGAGTTTCGACCGCCCCAACATCCGATACCGGATCGAACCCAAACAAAATGCGAGGGCGCAGCTCATCGCGTTCATCCGGGGCGAGCACGCCGGCGAGGCCGGCATCGTCTACGCGCTCAGCCGCAAGCGCGTCGAGCAGACCGCGGCCGCGCTGCGCGATGCCGGGATCGACGCCGTCGCCTATCACGCTGGGCTGCCCGCCGAGACCCGGCTCGACGCGCAGACGCGCTTCCTCCGCGAGGACGGCGTGGTGGTCGTCGCGACGGTCGCGTTTGGCATGGGCATCGACAAGCCGGACGTGCGCTTCGTCGCGCACATCGACCTGCCGAAGTCGATCGAGGGGTACTACCAGGAGACCGGCCGCGCCGGCCGCGATGGGCTGCCCTCGGAGGCCTGGCTGGCCTACGGGCTCGCCGACGTGGTGCAGCAGCGCCAGCTCATCGAGTCGGGCGATGGGGATCAGGCCACCCGCGCGAACCAGACGCGGCACCTCAACCAGATGCTCGCCCTCTGCGAGGGGGTGTCGTGCCGGCGCGTCTTCCTGCTCCGCTACTTCGGGGAGGATCGCAGCGAGCCGTGCGGCAACTGCGATGTCTGCCTGCACCCGCCCAAGCTGTGGGACGCGACGATCCCCGCGCAGATGCTGCTGTCGACGATCATCCGAACGGAGCGGGAGCGCCGGCGCACGTTCGCGGCCGGCCAGCACATTGACGTGCTGCGCGGCACCGGCTCCGAGCGCGTCACCCAGCTGCGGCTCGACGAATTGTCGACGTGGGGGATCGGCGCGGAGTGGTCCGTGGCCCAGTGGCGCGGCGTGGTGCGCCATCTGCTCGCCACCGGCCACCTGGAGGCGCGAGGCGAGTGGGGCGTGCTCGCCCCAACGGAGGCGGCGAAGCCGGTGCTGCGCGGCGAAGAGCAGGTGATGATGCGCGAGGAGGTGGTCGCGCGTGCGGCCCGCTCGGGTCGCGGCTCCCGCGCTGGACTGTCGGGCGGTGGCGCGAAGCGCTCGGCCGCTGCGGCGGATCTCACCCCGGAGCAGGACGAGGTGTTCGAGCGCCTGCGCGCGTGGCGTGCGGAGGAGGCGAAGCGCCAGGGCGTACCGGGGTACGTGGTGTTCGGTGACGCGACCCTCGCTGCGCTCGCCGTGCACCGCCCGGGCACCGACCAGGAGCTGCTCGCCATCTCTGGCATCGGTGAGGTGAAGCTCGAGCGCTACGGCGCGGCGGTGCTCGCCCAACTCGCGTCCTAGCCCCGCCGCTGCTCCCAGCCCCACCCCGAAATCGCGCGCATCTTTCGAGATCGCGCCGAGCGTCGCGGGAATGCCGCCCATCTCGAAAGATGCGCGCGATCTCGGCGGGGCCAGCCCCCCCGGCCTAGCGCAAGTACACCGGATCCAGCGCGACGAGCAGCGCAGCCGTCCAGTGGCAGAGGAACGCGATCACGGTGAGCGAGTGGAAGATCTCGTGGAAGCCGAACACGCCAGGCACCGGGTTCGGGCGCTTGATTCCGTACACCACCGAGCCCGCGGTGTAGAGCAGCCCGCCCACCACGACGAGCACCATCGCCGCGAGGTTCGCATGCGCGATGTCGACGATGTACATCATCGCCGCCCAACCGAGCAGCACGTACAGGGGAACGTAGAGCCAGCGCGGGGCGCTCAGCCAGAACACGCGGAACCCGATCCCGAGCAGCGCCCCCGCCCACACCAGCACGAGCAGCAGCACCCCCTTGTCGAGCGGCAGCGCGAGGAGCGCGAGCGGCGTGTACGTGCCGGCGATCAGCAGGAAGATGTTCGCGTGGTCGAGCCGGCGGAACAGCTGCTTCGTCTTCGGACTCCAGTTGATGCGGTGGTACAGCGCGGAGATCCCGAACAGCAGCATGCTCGTCAGCGTGAACACCGCGGCGGCCCACTTCGCGACGGGGCCGTGCGCCAGGCTGATCAGCACGATCCCGGCGGCGACCGCCACGGGAAAGGTGCCGGCGTGGATCCAGCCGCGCCACCGCGGCTTCACCTCGGCGGGCGGGGCACCGGCGTTCACCGATCCCGATCGAGATCCCGATCCCCCCTCCGACTCCGCCGTGTGCTCCAGCGCGTCGGCGAGCAGCGGCAGCGAGAACCGATCGGGCTCGGGGAACGCGCGCTCGCGGTGCGGTGGTTCGCCCGCGGGCTGCCCCGCGTGCTCGTCGGAGAATGCGTCGTCGCCGCCGGAGGAGGTCATGCACCCGAGTGTATGTTCTGTACAGATCCGGTGGGGCATATATGTGGAGGATCCCCATCGGGTTCGCGCGCGCGGCAGGCCCCCACCCAGCCGCCACCCGGTACACTCTGAGGGTGAAGCCCCAGCCGTCGTCGCCCCGCACCGGTCTCCTGTACCGGCTGTATTCGCGTCGGCTGCGCAGGGAAATCGACCCGGCCAGGGTGCCGCAGCACATCGCGGTGATCGTCGACGGGAACCGCCGCTGGGCGAAGCAGCGCCTCCAGGAGCGCGCCGCGTTCGGCCACCGCGCCGGCGCGCAGAAGGTGCCGGAGTTTCTCGGCTGGTGCGAGGAAGCCGGCATTCGCACAGTCACGCTCTACCTGCTGTCCGCGGACAACCTCAAGGCGCGGGATCGCCAGGAACTCGACGATCTGCTCGGGATCATCGGGGAGCTCGCCGGCCAGCTCGCCGAAAACCCCCGGTGGCGCGTGAAGCACGTGGGCACGTGCGAGGGCCTGTCGCCCGAGCTCGCCGACGCGCTCGCCGCAGCCGAGGAGTCGACGGCGGATCACGAGGGCCTCCACATCAACCTCGCCGTTGGCTACGGCGGGCGGAGCGAGATCGCCGCCGCGGTGCGGAGCGTCATCGCTGAGCACCAGGCCGCGGGCGGCACGATTGACACGCTCGATGAGCGGCTCACCCCGGAGACGATCGGCGAGCACCTGTGGACACGCGGGCAGGCGGATCCCGATCTGGTGATTCGCACCTCGGGGGAGCAGCGCCTCTCCGACTTCATGATCTGGCAATCCGCGCACTCGGAGTTCTACTTCGTCGAGGCGCTGTACCCGGATCTGCGCGAGGTGGATTTCCTCCGCGCGCTCCGCGACTATTCTTCCCGCCAGCGACGACTCGGAGGCTAACCATGGTGACGCGTCAGGACCCGACACTCCCCGATCTTGGCGGCCAGCGCGTGCTCGTCACCGGCGCATCGGGCGGCATCGGCGGCGGCATCGCCCGGCGATTCGGGGCTGCAGGCGCGCGTCTCGCGCTGCACTACCGCGGCTCGGCCGGCCCGGTGTTCGAGCTCGTCGAGGAGCTGCGGGATCACGGCGTCGAGGCGGTCGCCGTGCGCGCCGATCTCGCGCTGCCCGGTGCTGCGGCCGGACTCATCGCCGACGCGGTCGAAGCGCTCGGCGGACTCGATGGGCTCGTGAACAACGCTGGCATCCAGCCGCTCACCCCGCTCGCGGATACCTCGCGTGCGGAGTGGGATGAGGTGCTCGGCACGAATCTCGGCGCGGTGTTCGAGCTGTCGCGTGAGGCGGCCACCGTGCTGGCTGGCGACTCGGATCTCGATCGGGATCGGGGAGTTCCCGTGAATCGTTGGATCACGCACATTGCGTCGATCGAGGCCAGCCGTCCCGCGCCAGCGCACGCGCACTACGCCGTGGCGAAGGCCGGGCTCGTGATGCACGCGCGGGCCGCGGCGCTTGAGCTCGGGCCGGTCGGCGTGCGCGTGAACACGGTGTCGCCCGGGCTCGTGTCGCGGCCGGGGCTCGCGGAGGCGTGGCCCGAGGGGGTCGAGAGCTACACCGCGCGTGCACCGCTCGGGCGGCTCGCCACCGCGGCGGACATCGGCAACGCGTGCGTGCTGCTCGCGTCGGCTGGTGCGACCTTCATCACGGGCCAGGATCTCGCGGTGGATGGCGGCATGCTGGCCACCCCGGGCTGGTAGGGGCCCCTACCCGCCCAATCCACAAGTGGCAAACCGACCCTTCAGTCGCGCGAAGGGTCGGTTTGCCACTTCTCAACCTTCCGCGCACACGCGGGGCCCGCGCCCGCGGCGCGCGCGGGGGCGCGGGCGCGGCGAGTACAGTTGGGCTGGGAGACAGATGGAGGACCCGCGATGAGTGAGACCGCAGGCGCGCCCACGAGCGCAGCCGCACACGCGCAGGCGACGGTGCTGCGCGCCGACGCGATGCTGACCCCAGCGGGGGCGGTCGCGCCAGCCGAGCTCGCCTTCGACGCGGACGGCCGCATCAGCTACGCCGGCGCCCCGCGCGCGGCCGCCGATCTACCGGCTGGCGCCGTGGTGCACGAGCTCGCCGGCCACGTGCTCATGCCCGGCCTCGTGAACGGCCACACGCACTCCGCCATGACGCTGCTGCGCGCCGTCTCGGACGATGAGGGATTCATGCCCTGGCTCGCCGCGGTGCAGGCGCTCGAACAGCACCTCACGCACGAGGACGTCGCGGCCGGCCTCGAGCTCGCGCTCGTCGAGATGATCGAGACGGGCACCACCACCTTCGCCGACATGTACCACTGGGACGCCGAGCTGATCGAGCTCGTGCGCGCCGCGGGGATGCGCGCGCTCATCGCCCCGGCCTCATTCGCCCCCGAGACGGTCGGCTTCCCCGGCGTCTCCGCCGCGACCGGCGCCCAGGTCACCGCGCTCACCGAGGAGCTCGCCGAGCGCTACGCAACGGACCCGCAGATCCGGATCGCCTACGGCCCGCACGCACCGTACACCTCGCCACCCGAGTTCCTGAGCGACATCGCCGAGCGTGCGGTCGAGCGGGGGATCCCCATCCACACGCACGTCTCGGAGTCCGCCGCTGAGGTGGCGCAAATCACCGAGCAGTACGGCGCGACCCCTGCTGATCACCTGGAACAGGTGGGGCTCTTCCGCGCCGAGGTGCTCGCCGCGCACTGCGTGCACCTCACCGCGAACGAGATCGAACTCTTCGCGCGCACGGGCGCGGCGATCAGCCACAACCCGGTCTCCAACCTGAAGCTCGGCAACGGCATCGCGCCCCTGCCCGAGTGGCAGGCGGCCGGCATCCGGCTGACCCTCGGCACCGACTCGGTTGCGAGCAACAACACGCTCGACCTGTTCGAGGAGATCAAGACGGCCACGATCCTGCATCGCGGTGCGCGTCAGGACGCGGCGATCGTGAAGGCCGCCGACGTGCTCGGGATCGCGACGCACCGCGGCGCCGAGGCGGTCGGTTTCCCCGAGACCGGCGCGCTCGAGGCTGGCCGCCTCGCCGACGTGATCGCGCTCGACGTCACGGGTGCCGCGGCGACGCCGTTCGACCCTGCGGCGCTCGTGTCGCACCTCGGCTTCGCGGCGACCGGCGCCGATGTGCGCCACGTGTTCATCGGCGGCCGCCACGTCTACGCGGACGGCGCGCATCAGACGCTCGACGCCGCGGCCGTTCGCGCACGCGCTGCGGCCTCGCGCGCCCGCCTCGCAGACCTCGCCGACCGCGCGAACGCGAGCGCCTAAGCTCACACGCACGCGCCGGCCGCCCGCCGGCTCACCCACACACGAAAGGCCCACCATGGCACCCGTCCGTCTTCCCGCCGACTCCGAACTGCCGCTCCTGCGCGCCCGCGTCTCCGACCTCGCGGACCGCGCGCTCGTGGTGGGCGACCCGGGGCGTGCCGCCCGCGTCGCCGAGCAGCTCGATGACGTGCGCCAGCTCTCCGCAAACCGCGAGTACCACGTGTACGCGGGAACCTACCGCGGCGTGCCCGTGACGGTCGCCTCGCACGGCGTCGGCGCGGCCGGTGCCGCGGTGTGCTTCGAGGAGCTCGCGCGCGGCGGCGTGACCCGCATCATCCGCTCGGGCACCGCGGGAGGCATCCAGCCCGAGGTGGTCGACGGCGCGATCGTCGTCGCGACGGGCGCCGTGCGCGCCGACGGGATCAGCCACCAGCTCGTGCCGAGCGAGTTCCCGGCCATCGCCACCCCCGAGCTGACGATCGCGCTGCGCGCGGCCGCCGCGAAGACGGGGCTGCGCACGCACAGCGGGATCGTGCTGACGGGCGACATGTTCTACCCGAGCGACGTGATGGTGGGCATCGACCACCAGATGTGGCAGCGCGCCGGCATCGTCGCGGTGGAGATGGAGGCCTCAGCGCTCTTCGTGATCGCATCGCTGCACGGGATCGAGGCCGGCGCGGTCTTCGCGATCGACGGGAACCCGCTCGCCGCGAAGGACGACGCGATGGACGGCTACGATCCCTATCGAGAGATTGTCACGCAGGCGGTCGACGGCGCACTCACGAGCGCGCTCGACGTGCTCGTCTCCTAGTCCAGACGCTGACGGCGAGAGCCCGGCCGCACACCGTGCGGCCGGGCTCTCGTGCGTTGCCCGGGCTGCGCCGAAGCGCTGGGGTCCGCCGCTACAGATCCAGCACGGTGAGCAGGATGGACACGTCCTCGCCGACCTCGATGCCGGCCGCCTCGCGGACCGCACGCTTCAGGGGCAGGATGTAGCTCGAGCCGCCGCCCGCGGGGAAGATCGAGGTGCGCCACACGGTCTCGCCGACGCGGGCCTCGACCTTGACGGCGCCGAACCCGGCGCGCGGGCGCGGGATCTCGGCGATGTCCGCGGACAGCGGCTCCGGAAGATCGACGAACACCCAGGTCTGGGTGCGTGCCTCCCACAGGTACGGGACGGCGGTGAACTCGACGAACACGCTAGGCGATGCGTGAGCGATCGAACGGATCGAGGCTGATGCCGCGCGCGAGGACGACCTTCGCCCACTCCTGCGCGGAGTGGAGGCTGTGATCACGGTAGTTGCCGCAGCTCACCGCCTCGGTGCCGGGGACGTCGGCCCAGGTGACGCGGTGCGCGAGGTCCTCGAGCGCCGACTTGATCGCCGCGGCGACCTCCTCGGGCGTCGGCTCGCCCCAGGCGATGAAGTGGAACCCCGTGCGGCAGCCGAACGGCGAGATGTCGATGAGGCCGTCGAAGCGGGTGCGGAGCAGGGCGGCGAGCGTGTGCTCGATCGTGTGCAGGCCCGCGGTGGGGATCTCCTGCTCGTTCGGCTGCACGAGCCGGATGTCGTAGTTCGAGATCGCGTCGCCCTTGGGGCCGCGTTCCACCCCGATCAGCCGGACGTATGGGGCCAGCACCTGTGTGTGGTCAAGGGAGAAGCTCTCCACCTTGGCAAGTTCGACGTCGCTCATGCGGCAAGTGTACCGAGGACCACCGACACCGCCCCCGGTGCGCGTCACACGACGACACCGGGGGCGGTGAGGGGAGGCTCGGGAGCCGGAGGGATCCCGAGCTTGAGGGGGCCTACGCCGCGCGGGCGAGGTCCCCGCGCGAGAGATCGCCGCGGGTGAGTGCGATGCGCGTCAGCTCGCCGGCGGGGGCGTGCTCAACGCGAACGTCCCACCCCGAGCGGGTGAGGCGCTCGAGATCGCCGCGTGCCGCGCCGGGCTGGTCGGTCTCGACGAGGTAGAGCGTGCGCCCGGAGGTGCGGTACACGGAGCGGTGCTGCGCCCACGCGGGCACGCGCATCTCGGTGCCCGAACCGAGCGAGTGGTACGGGGTGCGCAGAGCGGGTCGCTGCTGCGCTGCGGTGCGCTGCTTCAGCTGAGTCATGGTATTCCTTTCATGCCGCACCTTCGTGGTGCGATGCCCGCCAAGTACTTCTCGCGGGTGCGGGGCTCGTGGTCGAGCCGGCCGCGCCGAACTCCGGTGCGCGCTGACGCGGTGCGGGGTGCCGGCGGGGCGAGGCGCACGACTGCATCGTGATGATGAAGTGCGCCGAGGAGCTTCACGATTCGGCCGCGGAGTGGGAGGCATTCCTACAAGAACGAGGAAGATCACGCATGCCGGATGCAAGCTCAGGCCACAAGCATAGAACAGGTCTTCGAAAAACGCTAGTGTTGATCCGAAAATGACCCGAAACCGCGCGGGAGCGCGAGGGAGAGACTGACATGTCAGACGCCACCACCCTGCTCGTTTTTGCGCACCGCGATGAGGCGTCGGCCTTCGCCGATGTGCCGCACCTCGTCACCGGGGTGGGGAAGGTGCAGGGCGCCGTGTCGCTGGCCGCCGCGCTGGCCGAGGGTGGCGTATCGCGGGTCGTGGTGCTCGGCACCGCCGGCGTGGTGGGCGACGGGCCGGACCGTCTGAGCCTCGACCACGTCGTGCAGGTCACGCGGGTGGTGCAGCACGATTTCTCGCTGCCCTCGCCCGCGCTCGAGCCGGCCGGCGAGGTGCTGCTGCCGGAGCGCACCGCCACGATCGCGACGGGCGACGTGTTCGTGCAGGACGACGCGCAGCGCGCCCACATCGCCGGGCTCGGCGCGGCGCTCGTCGACATGGAGGCGTACGCGTACGCGAGCGTCTGCGCGAAGTTCGGGGTCGCGCTCCAGCTCTTCAAGATCCCGTCCGACTTCGCCGACAGCTCCACCACCGACGAGGAGTGGGACGCGATCGTCTTCCGGAAGAGCGAGCAGCTGCGCGAGTTCTGGGACGCGCGGCTCGCGGGGCCCGCGCGCGGGGTCGACCACGGGGCCGACCACGGGGTGTGAATTTCTGGGCCGCACATGCCCCACTGTTGTGTGAAATGTTTGGTTTCATATCGTAGCCTATGAACTCACCCGCTGAACGGGTGTTTTTGGCCGGTTTTCCGGGCAAATACCGCTCGTTCGGGGGATTCGCGAGCGCCCCATCGCGTGTACCGTGTGAATGGAAATACCTCGGTTGTCGAAGGATTGGGGCGCACGTGAGGGCCGGCACTCGGATCGCTGAAGAGACGCTCGACGAGCTCGCGGACGATCTGATGCGCCTGCGTGAGCGAACCGGGGCAACGAGCTACGCCGAGATCGCGCGCCGCATCACGGTGCGCCGCGTCGCCGACGGGGAACTCCCGGACGGTGCAATGATCCCGCGCTCCACCGTGTACCACGCCTTCAGCAAGGGCAGGACCAGGATCGACGCCGAGCTGGTGCGCGACATCGCGCTCGCGCTCGGCGAGAGCGCTGAGCGGGCCGATGACTGGGTGCGCCGCTGCGGATCGGCGAGGAAGCGTGCGCCCGAGCTGCGGGTGCCCGAAGCGGTCGACACCGCGCCGGTGGCGCTCGCCGCGATCCCGGCGGAGCACGGCGGGGGAGCCGCGCGCCGCGCAGCGCCGCCCGCGGCAAC
>NZ_RPDI01000024.1:37075-42546 GCF_003917135.1 Leucobacter chromiireducens | reverse complement strand
AGGGCGGCCGCGGGCAGCAGGGCGCCGGCCGGGGTCAGGGCCAGGGTGGTCAGGGCGGCCAAGGGCAGGGCGGCCAGCGCCGCTCGGGCCGGCGCGCGCAGGGCGGCGGCACCGTCTACTCGACGAGCTCGCCGGGCGCCTAACCGCGCGGCCTGCGGCCCACACGCAGCGGCCCACACGCAGCGGCCCAGGGCCCACACGCACCAATTCCCACGGAGAAATCCGGGATCTCGGAGCCTTTCACTGCACNTCGACGAGCTCGCCGGGCGCCTAACCGCGCGGCCTGCGGCCCACACGCAGCGGCCCACACGCAGCGGCCCAGGGCCCACACGCACCAATTCCCACGGAGAAATCCGGGATCTCGGAGCCTTTCACTGCACAGGCTCCGAGATCCCAGATTTCTCCGTCTGGTTTGGGGCAACCGGGGTGCCACGCAGCGCGCGGCCAGCCACACCCCGCCCACCCGCGTACGTCATTCGCCCCATGCGCCGCACGCACCACCCCCGCCACACTGAGCGAGGGTCCGGCCGCACCAGGCTGGCGAAGACGCAGGGGAGGACGCCATGACGACGTGGCCAGGCGGGGCGCAGTACGCGGCGACGGTGAGTTTCGATTTCGACGCCGAAGAGGTGATGATCGGCGAGAACCCGGCGAACGCACACGCGCCTGGCGTGCTCTCGCAGGCGAACTACGGCCCAACCGTCGGGGTCCCGCTCATCCTTGAGATCCTCCGTCGGCACGGCATCACCGCCACGTTCTACGTGCCAGGCAAGGACGCGCTCCGCCACCCCGACGCGGTGCGCGCGATCCTCGCCGACGGCCACGAGGTGGCGCACCACGGCCACTCGCACACGAGCCCAACGGAGCTCAGCTCCGCCGAGGAACGCGCCGAGCTGGCCGACGGGCTCGCCGCGCTCCGCGACCTCGGCGCGACCGTCGAGGGCTACCGCTCCCCCTCCTGGGAGTTCACGCCGCACACGCTTGACCTCCTCGCCGAGGCCGGGCTCAGCTACAGCTCGAACCTGCTGAACCACATCCTGCCCTACCGGCACACCACGCACGATCTCGTCGAGGTGCCGGTGTCCTGGCTCCTCGACGATGCGCCGCACTTCTGGTTCACCAACGACACCTGGGAGAAGACGATCCGTTCGCCCCGCGAGGTGCTCGACGTCTGGCTGCCGGAGATCGACGGCATCGCGTCGCTCGGCGGGCACGCCATGCTCACCTTCCACCCGTTCCTCACGGGGCGCCCGTCCCGGCTCGCGTTCCTCGACCGCGTCCTCGCGCACCTCGTCGAGACCGGCGCGTGGATCGCGCCGACCCGCGACATCGCTGCCGCCACCCGCGAGCACGGACCGTTCGCGCTGCGCGTCGAGCAGGCCGGCCGATGAGCGAGCCGGGCGCCGGGTCGCCGGGACAGCGCTTCCCCCGGATCCGGATCTCGGGCGACGCCGCGACGCGCAGCGCCCAGTACGGCGCGCTCGCGCGCACCGAGATTCTGCGCACCCGCGCCGGCTACGAGCGCGCGTTCGCCGCGAAGGGCGTCGGCTGGGAGGAGGCCGTTGCGGTCGCGCTCGGCTTCGTCCCGGCGATCGAGCAGCACTTCCCCGAGCTCGCAACGGAGCTGCGCGGGATCGCTGCCGGGGCCGGACTCCCGTTCGGCGACATCGTCGCGCTGAACTGTCGCACCGAGATCCTCTGGCGCGCCGCGGTCGCGCAGGACGCCGCCGCTTCCCCCTCCCACGAGCTCCGCGGCGAGTGCTCGAGCTTCGCGCTCGAACCCGATCGCACCGCGGCCAGGCACGCACTGGTCGGCCAGAACTGGGATTGGCTCGACGTCCTCGCCGATGGCGTCATCGTGCTGGAGGTGGAGCGTCCAGACGGCCCGAACTTCGTGACGGTGGTGGAGGCCGGCCTGCTCGCGAAGACCACGATGAACGCGAACGGCGTCGCCATCGGCATCAACACGATCGTCTGCTCCCTCGACGGCGGGCCCCACGGCGTTCCGTTCCACGTGTTCGTGCGGGCCGCGGCCGACGCCGCGCACGCGTCGGACGTGGTCGAGTTGCTCGCGAGCGCGCCGCGCGCCTCGTCGGGAAACTTCATCGTCGCGACCGCAGACGGTGCCGTCCTCAACGTCGAGACCGCCCCGGGCGACGCGCGCACGGTGCACCCGATCATCGCCGACGACGGGGCCGCGATCCACACCAATCACTTCGTGCGTCGCCCCGCCGGTGGCTTCGATCTCGCGCCGGTCAGCATGCCCGACAGTTTCGTGCGCCTCGGCCGGCTGCGCCGCACTATTGCTGCACGGCAGAGGCCGCTGGGGATCCCAGAACTGCAGGCCGCGCTCGCCGACCACGTCGACGCGCCCAGCTCGGTGTGCTGCCACCCCGATCCGCGCGCCGCACGCGCCGCACAGTGGGCAACGCTCGTCTCCGCGATCATGGAGCCGGCAACGCGCACCATGCACCTCGCGGAGGGCACGCCGTGCACCGCGCCCTGGCACGCGCACGACTATGCGGCGCTGCTCGGCTGACGCCGGCGGGTGCCACTGGCAGCGACACGCCGCAACGCGCGAATCCCACCAATTCCTTGGCGCAATTTCGGTGCGACGCGTTCGCTCAGGCGGCCCGCCCAGACGTATACTTTTCTGATGGGCATTTACGGGGAGCTGGGCAAGAATCCCGGCGTATTTCGGGTGTTGGTGTCACAGCTGCTTGCCCGTTTTCCGTTTGGGATGCTCTCGATCATCCTGCTGCTGCACATCCAGGTGTCCTACGGCGACTACACCTCGGCCGGCCTCGTGCTCGCGACGCAGAGCATCGGCCAGGCGGTGTCCGGCCCGCTGAGCAGCCGCCTCATGGGCCGCCTCGGCATGCGCCCGGTGCTCTCGGTCACCTCGGTGGTCTGCGCCGCGCTGCTCGTCACGATCGCGTTCGTGCACCTGCCGCTCTTCGTGGTCGCCGGCCTTGCCCTCCTGGTCGGCCTCACGACCCCGCCAATCACGCCGGCGGTGCGCACCATCTACCCGAAGCTCGTGCCGAGCAAGCAGCTCGCCGGGCTTTTCTCCCTCGACGCGGCCGCGCAGGAGCTGATCTGGGTGCTCGGCCCGGTCGTCGCGGTCTTCATCACCTCGCAGTTCGGCACCACCGCAGGCCTCTGCGTTGCCGCCGGCTTCATGGCACTGGGCGGCGCGTGGTTCATCCTCTCGAAGCCCGTCGGCCAGGTGAAGATTCCCCCGTCGAAGCGCGGCTTCGGCGCAGTGCTCCGCTACCCCACCGTCGTCATCTCAACGGTGGTCGGGTTCTTCTTCGTCGCCTCGTTCGCGGCGATCGAGGCCGGGATCGTCGCCGCGTTCTCGAGCGATGAGGGTGCCGGTCACGGCAGCATGGAGTCCGGCATCGTGCTCGCGCTCTTCGCGGGCGGCTCGCTCGTCGGCGGCCTGCTGATCGGCCACCGCGAGCTGCGCCCCACCTCGCTACTGATCCGCATCTGCGTGGTGCTCGCCGGCACGCTCCTGTGCCTTGTGAGCCTCAACATCTGGTGGCTCGGAACGGTGCTCTTCCTCGGCGGCCTCGGCACCGCTCCGGCGTTCGCCGCGATCTCCAGCATCGTGAGCTCCACTGTGAAGTTCTCGGAGACCGCGGAGGCGTACGGCTGGGTGGGCACCGGCCAGCTCGTCGGCGTCGCCACCGGCTCGGCGCTCGCGGGCATCGCGATCGACCTGGCGGGCGCGCACGGCGCAATCGTCGTCTCCTCGATCCTGCTCGCCATCTGTGCGATCGTCGCCGCGTCGACGCTGCGCTGGCTGCCGGATTTGCGCGGCCGCGCCATCGAGTCGCCGCCGGAGACGGGTACCATTACGATCCCGCTCCCCTAGCGGAGCGGGGCGCGCACGCAGCGCGGGATCCCGGCCGGCACGGCGCGTGCCGCCGCGCTGCACCCGGATCCGCCCCGGATCGGGCACCGTGCACCGAGAACCGGGTGGCCACCGCACGGCTCCGCCACACTGGAGTGACCGACGTCCCAGCGAGCAGTGGAGGGGTGCGTGTCCACAGACCACACCATGCACATGGCCAACAGCTTCGATCCGCGGCGTGCGGGTGAGCTCGATCCAGCGGATCGGGATCTCATCTCGCGGCGCGCGCGCGTGCTCGGCGCACCGTACCGACTGTTCTACGAGCGGCCGGTGCACGCGGTGCGTGGCGAGGGCGTACTGCTGTACGACGCCGCGGGCCGCGACTACCTCGACGCGTACAACAATGTGCCGGTGGTGGGGCACTCAAACCCGCGGGTGCGGGATCGAGTCGCCGCGCAGCTCGACGTCCTGAACACGCACACGCGGTACCTCACCGATGACGTGGTCGGCTACGCGGAGCGCCTGACCGGGCTGTTCGACGTTCCGGACGCGCAGGCGGTGTTCGTCTGCACGGGCAGCGAGGCGGTCGACCTCGCGCTGCGCATGGCCAGGCACGTGACGGGCAGGCGCGGGGTCATCGCGACGACGCACGCATACCACGGCACCACGGAGGCCGCGGCGGCGATCTCCCCGAGCCTCGGGCCGAACAACCCGATCCCGAGCGATGTCGAGCTGATCGCCGCCCCCGATCTCACGCGCGAGGACCCGGCGAGCGCCGCCGCAGCGTTCGCCGCGCGCGTCGAGGGAGCGATCGCGGCGCTGCGCGAGCGCGGGCACGACCCAGCCGCGCTGATCCTCGACTCGATCCTGTCGAGCGACGGCCTGCAGGGCACCGCGCCCGAGCTCCTCGGGCCGGCGGCCGCCATCGCGCAGCGGGCCGGCGCGCTCGCCATCGCCGACGAGGTGCAGCCGGGCTTTGGGCGCACCGGTGCGTGGTGGGGGTATCCGGCGCACGGCGTGCGTCCCGACCTCGTGGTGCTCGGCAAGCCCATGGGCAACGGGATCCCGATCGCCGGGGTGATCGGACGCTCCGACGTGTTCGACGCGTTCGGCCGCGACGTGCGCTACTTCAACACGTTCGGCGGCAACCCGGTGAGCATCGCCGCGGCGACCGCGGTGCTCGACGAGATCGAGGATCGCGGCCTCATCGCAGGAGCCGCCGGCGTCGGCGCGCTGCTGCTGCGCGAGTTCACGGCGCTCGCCGATCGGGCCACGGGCGTCGCGGCGGTGCGCGGCCTTGGTCTCTTCCTCGCGCTGGAGCTCGCCGACCCGGCGACCGGGGCGGCCGACGCGGCGCGGGCGACCGCCGTCGTGAACCACATGCGTGAGCAGGGCGTGCTGATCTCGGCGTCCGGCGTCGCGGCAAACGTGCTGAAGGTGCGGCCGCCGCTCGTGTTCGCCGAGTCCGACGCGCCGCGCCTGCTCGACGCGCTCGACGCGGCGCTCGCGGCGACGGCGCGCTAGCCAGGCCGGCTCGCCGCGCTCGCCAGGGCGGCCAGCCGCGCTAGCCAGGGCGGCCCGCCAGCGCCGCGACGCGCGCCGCCATCTC
>NZ_RPDI01000024.1:0-37062 GCF_003917135.1 Leucobacter chromiireducens | reverse complement strand
GCGACGCGCGCCGCCATCTCCCCCGCCGGCACCGCCACGAGCGCCGCGAGCGCGGGCCAGGTCGCCGCCATGCGTGCGCGCGCGTACGCGGCATTCTCGCCGCGGCTCCGCGCCGTCCAGGTGCTCGCGTTCACGGCGAGCCGCGCGACCGCGAGCGGGAAGAGCGCCACCACCTCGTCCGGCGTGAGCGTTGCGCGCTCCAGGTACCCGCCGACCACCTCGAGGAACGCCCGAGCGGGATCCGCCTGCCGCAGCGCGGCGTACGCCGCCGCGACCGCGAGCTCCGCGACGCGCACCGTGAACACCGCGTCATTGAAATCGACCACGCCGGTGATGCGCAGCGCGCCGGCCCGTGTGCGCTCGGCGAGCAGGTTGAAGTCGTGCAGATCCTGGTGCACGACGGAGCGCGGCAGCTCGGGCAGCAGCGACGCGACTGCGTCGAACCCGGCGCACGCGCGGTCGATCAGCTCCCGCTGCCCGGGATCGGTGACCGCGGCGACGGTCGCGCGGATCGAATCGCCGGCGCGCTCGGCCAGCCAGTGGTGGCCGGGCGACGCGGCTGCCGCGCCGTTGAGGACTGCGAGCCGGTCGACGACCGCCGCGGCGAGCCCGCCCAGCTGCCTGCGGTACCCGGCGTCGGCCGCGCCGAACTCGGACACCTCCCGCCCACCGATCCAGCTCGTGAGGCGGAGCAGCCCCGACCATTCGCCGCCGAGCACGACCGGCAGCCCCGCCTCGCCCGCGCCCGTTGCACGCAACCGCGGGCTCGCAACGGGGAGCGGCCGATCGTCGAGCGCGCGCAGCACCGCGTCCTGCCAGGCGATCGCCGCGTGATCGAGCGGCGCAGGCGAGGCGCGCAGAAACGTGTGCGCGCCGGCATCGTCGGTCACCCGGTAGTTCAGGTCGAGCTCACCGCCGAGCCGCGTGAAGCGCGCGCCGCGCACCCCGTAGTGCGTGGCGAGGAGCCCGCCGAGCTCCGTCAGCTGGGCCTCGCTCAGCCCGCCGGCGCGTGTCACCGGTGCTCCCATTGCGGCTCCTTCGCGTGCGTCACTCGTCCGGTGTCGCGACCGCGATCCTCGGCTTCGTGACTATCAGACCATCGAGCGACGCACAGGACCAGACCCCCGCCGCCCCCACTTCCTGGCATAAAGTGTGCAGCATGCACTCATCGCCGCGTCACTCGCAGGTCTCCGCGACCGCGCGCCGCCTGCTCGCAGAGGACCTCGACCGGCTTGTCGCCCTCTCGACCGAGCGGCTCATCGAGGTGGAGCCGAGCTATCGCTCGCTCGGCGCGGACACCCTCGCCGAGCAGATGACCAAGAACCTATCGCTCACACTCGTGCGCATCGCCGGCGACACGCCGCCGCCCGAGATCGCGCACGCCGCCACCGAGACGGGCCAGCTGCGCGCGGCGCAGCAGGTCGACCTGCTCGCGGTGTCCCGCTCGTTCCGCATCGACCTGCAGCTGCTCTGGGAGGCGTTCCTCGACGATGCGCGCAGCGCCGGGCTCGACACCGACGCCGACTACCTCGCGGGGCTCCTCGGCATCTGGGAGGCGGTCGAGGCGAACATCAACGAGATGACGGAGGCGTATCGCAGCGCGGCCGAGCGGCTGCGCCAGCACAACACGGAGGCGCGGACCGCGGCGTTTCAGCGCCTCCTCGACCTCAGCGCGAGCCGCCACACCGCCGGCGTCGCGGCACAGCTCACCGCGCTCGCCTTCGACGTGCGGCGGCCGCTCATCGTGCTCGTATCGGATCTGCGCGAGGGCGACTACTCCGCGATCTCCGTGGTGCAGAGCCGCCTGTCACGGCACGGCGTGCGCAGCTACTTCGGGTGGCAGCAGCAGCACCTGATCGGCCTGCTCCAGCAGGCACCGGGCGCGGAGGCGCGCGACTGCGTCGAGCACCTCGCCGAGCTCGAGGCGCACCGCTCCGCGGTCGCAGACGTCGCCTCACCGGCCGCGCTCGCGCGCGCCCTCCTCGGCGCGCGACAGCTCGTCGCCGGCGCGCGGGAGCCGGGGGTGCGCCGCCTGCGCGAGCATTGGCTGGACGCGATCACCTCGGCGGAGACCGAGATCACCGGCGCGCTCGCCGAGCGGGTGTTCGCCGGCTTCGCGGAGCTCAGCGACCACGTGCGCGAGGAGCTCACCCGCATCATCGCGGCGTTCCTCGCAACGAACGGCACGATCACCGAGGTGAGTCGCGCGGCCTACCGGCACCGCAACACGGTGCGCGCGCGGCTCGCGCAGATCGAGGAGCTGACCGGGCTGTCCCTCGCCCGGCCGAGCGACGCGGCGCTGCTCGCGATCGCGTTCAGCTCGTGGCAGCGGGATGCGGCGTTTCACAGCTGACTGTCGGCGTTGCCGCGCGAGGCCCGCACTAGGGTGGGCTGCATGATGCGCCGTCGCTCCCTCGCCCTGCTCGCCGCAGCTGGCCTCCTGCTCGCCCCGCTGAGCGCGTGCGCCGCGCTCCCCGGCGGCGCGGGCGGCGCGAGCGACACCGGGGCACCCGGCCAGGAACTGCTCACGCCGGAGGCTCTCGACGGCGCGACCCTCGACGGCGGGGCGGCACCGGGCGAACTCAGCTCGGACGCCGCGGGCGCCCGCGCCGAGGTGTCGCCCGGCGAGCAGCGCTCGATCACGCGCAGCGCCGACCTTTCGCTCAACGTCAGCGACGTCGACGCGACCGCCGACCGCGTTGTCGCCACGGCGGACGCCGCGGGCGGGCGGGTCGAGTCGCGCTCCGATCAGGGCGCCGTCGGCACGCTCCCCGCGAGCAGCACGCTCACGATTCGCGTGCCGGCCGACCGCCTCGACGCGACCCTCGACGAGCTCAGCGCCCTCGGCGAGGTGACCACCCGCTCGGTCACCGCAACGGACGTCACCACCGAGCACGTCGACCTCACGGCGCGCGTTGCCGCGCTGCAGCAGTCCATCGAGCGGCTGACGAAGCTCATGGCTGACGCGAGCACCACGAGCGAGCTGCTCGAGGCTGAGTCCGCGCTCGCGTCACGCCAGCAGGAGCTCGATGGCCTGAGCGCGCAGCTGAAGTGGCTGAACGCGCAGGTGGATGAGTCGACGATCTGGGTGTCGCTGAACAGCCCATCGGCGCTCCCCGGCGGGCCGACGAGCTTCTGGGACGGGGTGCTCGCCGGCTTCCGCTCGATCGGCGCCGCCGCGTCGGGTGGCCTCGTGGTGCTCGGCATCCTGCTCCCGTGGGCGGCGATCGCCGGCGTGATCACCGCCGCGGTGCTGCTCATCGTGCGCGCGGTGCGCCGCCGGGGACGGCGGGAGCGCATCGAGGCGCCAGCGCAGCCGGCGGCCCAGGAGCACCCCGACGAGCGCGCCCTATAGCGCCGCGCTGAGATCCGCGCGCGGGATCGCAGTGCCGAGCACCCGCTCGGCGGCGCGGTGACCGGACAGGAGCGCCGCGGTGACCGTCGCCGGGTCCTCCTCCCACGTGGTCTCCCCCGCGATGTGCAGCACGCCACCGATCGGCTCGGCGAGGCGCGTGTGATCGGCCGGCTCGGCGCCCACCGTCAGGTACGCGTACGACCCGCGCGAGAACGCGTCGTCCTGCCAGTGCGTGAGGTGCGCGTGCACGGGGGCAGGCACGTCGGGGCCGTAGATCTCACGGAGCGCGTCGAGCACCGAGCCGACGACGCGCGCGTCGTCCCACTCACGGATCGCGCGTGCGCACGGGCCGGCCGCGAACGTGAGGAGCGTCGGCTCCCCGCTCAGCGCGGTCACGTCGTACCAGGAGTGCCACCAGTCGCCGGCCGGGCCCTGCCGGCGAATCGCGTACACGCCCTCGTCCCAGAACCGCTCGGGGAACCGCAGGAACACCTTCTCGAACGCGTTCATGGTGAGGCCGGCGAGCGCCGACGCGTTCGGCTCCGGCAGCGGCGGGGTGAGCGCAAGCTCCCCCGACTGCAGCACGCCGACCGGCACCGTGAGCACCGCCTGCGCCGCGGCGAAGCGAGCCTCGCCAGCGGCGACCACGACACCGTCCGCGCCCCACTCGATCCCCGTCACCACCGTGCCGAGCCGCACGTCGAGCCCGTCGGCGAGCCCGACCGCCAGCTGGTCGTAGCCGCGCGGGAACACCACCTCGTCGCCGTCCACCGCGTCGTCGTCGAGCCCGTGCGCGTCGAGATCCGCGATCCACGCGCCGTACTGCTCCTCGGTGCGGTGCTGCAGGAACTCGCGCACGCGCTCGCCGCGATCCGGATCCCAGTCGAGACCCGCGAGCGTCGCCGCAACCGCATCGGCGTAGGACGCGCCTGGCGCGATCCCCGCGATCGTGTGCGCCAACCGCTCATCGAACGCGGCGACGTCGGCGATGAACGCGTCGGCCGCGGCAGCGCTCAGCCGCTCGCCGGCCGGCCCGTAGTACGCGATGGGCCGCCCGCCCGCCTGGAAACTGCCCATCGTGAACTCGATATCCGGCATCCCGAATGCCCGCGTGAGTTCGTGCACCGCGCTGTCGTCGATGCCGTGGATCCACGACGCCCCGAGGTCGGTGATCCTGCCGCCGACGCGCTCCGTGTGGAGGCGACCGCCGATCCGATCGCGCGCCTCGAGCACGACGACCCGCTGGCCGGCGCGCGCGAGCAGCCGCGCCGCGGCGAGCCCGGACACCCCCGCTCCCACAACGATCGTGTCGAAACGGCTGGCGGTGGTGGCTGACATGGTGCCCTCCTGCGGCTGGAACGGTTCGGGGTGGGGATTCGATCGGGATCCCGGATCCCGATCGAGAGACACGGGCTCCGGGGTGCGCCGCCGGCCTACTCGTCGGGGACGAGCACCGCGGTGTCGCGGTTCAGGCTCTCGCCGCGGAAGAACGGCTTGGAGCTGGGGCGCAGCCACCAGATCCCCATGAACACGAAGCCGATGAGGATCGCACCGACGCCGATCACGAACGCGCCGCCGACGCCGAGGAGCACGGTCTCGCCGTAGTCCTTCGCGATCATGTCGATCGCCGACTGCACGAAGGCGTAGCCGAGCATGAGGCCGCCGAGGCCGGGGAGGATGCCGCGCATCCAGAGGTTGCGTGCGCTGTCGCGCAGGGTGTCGCGGAAGTACCAGACGCAGGCGAACGAGGTGATCGCGTAGTAGAGGGCGACCGCGAGGCCCATCGAGGTGAGCGAGTCGGCGAGCATGTCCTCGGAGAGGAGCGACATGCCAACGTAGTACACGATCGCCGCGATCCCCATCACGGTGGTGGAGAACCACGGGGTCTTGAACGTGGGGTGCAGCTCGGCGAACTTCGCGGGGAGCGCGCGGTACACGGCCATCGATAGGGTGCCGCGCGCGGTCGGGAGGATCGTCGTCTGCGTCGAGGAGGCCGCGGAGAGCAGCACGCCGAGGATCAGGAACCAGCCCCACGGCCCGAACAGCGCGCCTCCGAGCACCGTAAACACGTCGTCGAGGTTCGCCTCGTTGGTGAGACCGAAGCCGGTGTCGCCGAAGCCGGCGAACATCATGACGGCGACCGACACCCCGACGTACAGGACGATGAGGACCACGATGCTGGAGAGCGCGGCACGGCCGGGGGTCTTGCGCGGGTTCTTCGTCTCCTCGTTGAGCGCGAGGCACGTGTCCCAGCCCCAGTAGATGAAGAGCGCGAGGAGCACCGCCTGCATGAAGCCCGACCACGAGGTGAGCTCGGCCGGGTTGAACCAGTTCCAGTCGAACGCGACCGATCCCGCGTTGGTTCCCGCGCCGGCGTTCATGAGCGCGAGCACGCCGAACAGCACCATCGCCACGATCTGCACGCCGACGAGCACCATCTGCAGGCGCTCACCGATCTGCACGCCGATCGTGCTGATGAAGGTCATGAGCGCCATGAACACGACGGAGGTCGCGATCACGATGCCGCGGTTCGCCGCGAACTCCTCGTTGCCGAGCAGCAGCCAGAAGTACTGCCCGGTGATCTCGCCGACGTTCGCGAGCACCATGATCGACGCGACCGCGACCGCCCACCCGCCGATCCAGCCGGTGACCGGGCCGAAGGCCTTGGTGCCCCAGACGAACGTGGTGCCGCAGTCGGGGATCTCGCGGTTGAGCTCCTGGTACGCGAACGCCGCGAACACCATCGGGATGCACGCGACGATGAAGACGAGCGGCGCCTGCGCGCCGACCGCGACGATCACGTAGCCGAGGGTCGCGGCGAGCGAGTAGAGCGGGGCGGTCGACGCGAGGCCGATCATGGTCGAGCCGACGACGCCGAGCGCGCCCTCGTTGAGCCCTTTACCGACGTGGATGTGACCGGTCTCGGTCGCGTTATCCAGGGTGTGCTTCGTCATTGCAGTACTTCTCTCGATTCTGGCGGCGTCGCCAGGCGCTTCGTTACGTCAGGCACATGATTCAATGTCACTGTCATGCTCACTGACATTCTGCACCATTCTCGCCGCCGCGCACGCCACACCGGGATTCAGCCGCTGCACAGCAGCCAGCTCCGGCCGCGGCAGCCTCCCAGCTTCCCGGCACTCGGGCGCACGAAATCAACGAATTCCGCGGTGAAACGCGCCATACGGTGTCGAAATCGGCACCAGAGACCCGCTGGACCCGCGCGAACTCGATGCGTGCCGAGCTAGTGCCCGGCACCCCGGTGTGGGAGACTAAGAGTTGTCACTATCCCCGACGAAGTCACTAAGGAGTGAGTCATTTATGGGCACGTTCGCCGTAATTAACCCGGCTACGGGCGAGACCATCGCCGAGTACCCCGACGCGACCGCGGAGGAGATCGAGGCCTCGCTGGCCGCGGCCCAGCAGGCGTACACGGAGTGGGCACGCACCACCACCGTCGCCGAGCGTGCCGCGCTCGCCAAGCGTGCAGCTGAACTCTTCGACGAGCGCAAGGATGAGCTCGGCGCGATCATCAACCGCGAGATGGGCAAGCCCCTCGAGCAGTCCGTCGGCGAGGCCGAGTTCTCCGGCGCGATCACCGCGGCGTTCGCGGACAACGCCGAGAAGTGGCTCGCGGATGAGGAGCTCGAGGTCGAGGACGGCCTGAAGACGTTCTTCCGCTTCCAGGGCACCGGCGTCATCCTCGGCATCATGCCGTGGAACTACCCCTACTACCAGGTCGCGCGCTTCGCGGTGCCGAACCTGATCCTCGGCAACACGATCGTGCTGAAGCACGCTGCGCAGTGCCCCGAGTCGGCGCTCGCGCTCGAGCAGCTGTTCCTCGACGCTGGCTTCCCGAAGGGCGCGTACGTCAACGTCTTCGCGACGCACGAGCAGATCTCCGACATCATCGCTGACGACCGCATCCAGGGCGTGTCGCTCACCGGCTCGGAGCGCGCAGGCGCGATCGTTGCCGAGCAGGCCGGCCGCGCACTGAAGAAGTGCGTGCTCGAGCTGGGCGGCTCCGACGTCTTCCTCGTGCTCGACACCGACGATCTCGACCACGCGGTCGAGCACGCCGTCGGCGGCCGCATGGAGAACACCGGCCAGGCGTGCAACGGTTCGAAGCGCATCGTCGTCATGGACAAGTACTTCGACGAGTTCACCGAGAAGTTCAAGGCGGCAATCGCCGGCCAGTCGTACGAGGCTGGCGACTTCGGTCCCATGTCCTCCGAGGCTGCGACGAAGACGCTCACCGCGCAGGTGCAGGGCGCGCTCGACCAGGGCGCCGAGGTGCTCGTTGGCAACAACACGCCCGAGGGCAACCACTACACCCCGTCGGTGATCACGAACATCACCCCGGCGATGGACGTGTACAGCCAGGAGCTCTTCGGCCCCGTCGCGCAGCTCTACAAGGTGTCGAGCGACGCCGAGGCGATCGCCCTCGCGAACTCCTCGCCCTACGGCCTGGGTTCCGTCGTGATCTGCGACGACCTGGAGCGCGCCGAGCAGGTCGGCAACCAGCTCGACGTCGGCATGGTCTTCATCGGCGGCGCCGGCCTCGAGGGCGCTGACGTGCCCTTCGGTGGCGTCAAGAAGTCCGGCTACGGCCGTGAGCTCGGCAAGGTCGGCATGCTCGAGTTCGCGAACAAGAAGCTCTTCCGCTTCGCCGCGAAGTAAGCCGCACGCGGGGCACGCCCCGCGCAGCTGAGAGGGGCCCGGCTCATGTGAGCCGGGCCCCTCTTGCGTGCCGCGCGACTAGCGCGCGAGGAACACCGGCTCGAAGAACCGCCCAACGGCTGCCGGGTCGCTGAGCGGCAGCACCGCGGACACGTAGTGGTCAGGGCGCACGATGACCACGGCGCCGTCTCGGCTGATCCCGCGCAGATCGAAGATGTCCTCGCCGGGCTTGGCCGCGTAGATCTTCTCGTAGTCAACGAGCTGGAACGGGCCGGACAGCGGGAGGAACAGCTTCGAGACCTGCGCGATGTCGACGCCGTGGTGCTCCTGCTGGAACACCGCCTTCACGTCGAACAGCGCGTCGATGTCGGCGCCGAGCGGGGTGAAGCGCTGCAGCGGGGAGGCCGTGTTCGAGAGCATCCAGTCGGCCCAGCTCGCGAGCTGCGTCCCGTCGGCGTCAGCGAACGCGTACACGCGGAACCGCCCGTCAGCGCGGTGGTGGTGGCCGAGGTGCACCTCGACCGCATCAGCGACGCGTGTCGTCTTCACCGATTTGAAGCGCTTGCCCAACGGGAACCCGCTCGCGAGCTCCTGATGCTCCGCGCCGCCCGTGAGCATCGACTCGGTGTACTCCGTCATGAAGCCGGCCGGGAACTCGGCGGTCTGCACGTAGAAGTCCTCGAGCTCCTTCGGCGACGCGAATTCCTCGGGCTTCTTCGCCATGAGCGTCGACCACTCGCGGTCGAAGTCGATCAGGTTCTTCGCGGTGACGCGGCGCTCGTCCGAGTAGGTCTGGAGCAGCGACTCGGGGCTCAGGCCCTCGAGCACGTAGCCGAGCTTCCAGCCGAGGTTCCACCCGTCCTGCATGGACACGTTCATGCCCTGCCCGGCCTTCGCGCTGTGCGTGTGGCAGGCGTCGCCCATGAGGAACACGCGCTGCTTGCCATCCGGCGAGGTCTCCGCGTCGTCGAAGCGGTCCGTGAGGCGGTGCGCCACCTCGTAGACGCTGTGCCAGGGGACGTTGCGCACGTCGAGCGTGTACGGGCTGAGGATCTCGTTCGCCTGCGCGATGATCGCCTCGAGCGGGGTGTTTCGCACCTTGCCGCCGTCGTTCTCGTCGGTCTCGCCGAGGTCAACATAGATGCGTGCCAGATGGTTGCCCTCGCGCGGGATGTGCAGGATCGAACCGGCCTCCGAGTGGATGATGCACTTCTTCCGGAAGTCGGGGAAGTCGGTGACCGCGAGCACGTCCATGACGCCCCACGCGTGGAGCGAGGTCGAGCCCTGCAGCGAGCCGCCGATCGAGCGGCGCACCTGCGAGCGGGCACCGTCGGCACCGATGACGTACTTGGCGTGCACGACGCGCGTCGGCCCGATGCTCGCGTTGTCCGCGACCTCGGCGTTGATGCCGGCACCGCTCTGCCCCGTGACCTCGCGCAGCGTGACGGCGACGGGGTACTCCCCCTCACCGACCTCGAGATCCATGAACTCCCAGCCGTAGTCGACGTCGCCGCGCGCCGGCGCCCGGCGCGCGTACTCGGCGAAGTAGTCGATGACGCGGGCCTGGTTCACGATGAGGTGCGGGAACTCGCTGATCCCGTTCGGATCGTCGTCGGTGAACCCGGTGCGGGTGATGTGGCTCGGCTCCTTCGGGTCGGCCGACCAGAACGAGGTCTCGGTGATCTGATACGCCTCGTCGATGATCGAATTCGCAAATCCGAAGGCCTGGAACGTCTCGACGCTGCGCGCCTGAATACCGTCCGCCTGCCCGAGCACGAGACGGCCGTCTCTCCGCTCGACCACTCGCGTGACAACGTTGGGGAACTGCGCGAGCTGCGCAGCGGCCACGATGCCGGCCGGCCCGGAGCCGACAATCAGCACGTCGATCTCGTCTGGCAGCTCGCTCGGTCGATCAAGCCCGACGCCAGCGGCTGGCTGGACCCGAGGGTCCGTGGAGACATATCCGTGGTGGTGGAACTGCACTGTTTCTCCTCACTTGCCGGGCCCTTTCCCGGCCGCGTTCACTATGTGAACACGAAGTTTGAATATCGCACAACTAGGATAAACCGCGGCGCGCGAACACACAACATCCCTCGCCACAAGTATCAGGCCAGAATGGAGGCATGACGACCCCCCGAGAGACCGGCGCACCCGCGGCCGGCTCCCAAACACTCTCGCGCGGCCTGCGCGCACTCGAGATCCTCGCCGACGCGGACTCCCCCATGACGATCACCGAACTCGCCGAGGGCCTCGGCGTGCATCGCTCGAACGCGTACCGGATCCTCCGCACCCTCGAGCAGCACCGCTTCGTTGCGCGGGACGCCGCCGGCAGGATCCGCCTCGGACCCAAGCTCACCGTGCTCGCCCGCGGCGTCGCCCCCGTGCTGCACACCGCGGCAACCCCGCAGGTCTCCGAGCTCGCGTACGCGCTCGGCATGACGGTGTTCGTCACCGTGCTCGACGGCGACGAGGTGGTCACGCTCGTGTCCGTCGAACCCTCCAACGTGTCCGCGACGATCGCGCGCAACCCCGGCGTGCGGCACCCCGTGGATCGCGGCGCACCCGGGCACGCGATCGAGTCGATCCTCACCCCGGCGGAGCTGAGCACTGCGTTTGGCACGACCGAGCCGAGCGAGGCGGCCCGCGAGGCGCGCCGCGCCGGCTACGCGATCAGCCGCAACGAGGTCATCGACGGCGTCACCGCCATCGCCGTGCCGCTGCGCATCGAGGGCGAGCCGCCCGCTGCCCTCGCGGTCGTGCACTTCAACCTGCCGGAGGCGGTCGACGAGGTGGTCGCCGCTCTCCAGGAGACCGCGGACCGGATCACACAGAACTACCGGTAGCGTCCGCGCAGCACACTAAGATAGATCTGTCCAGCCCGGTCGAGACTCACCAGACCCGGCCGGCTAAGGCGCGCGAAAAAGGGGCGCTGCTGCAGAGCATCGCTGCTCCGCGAGACATACACGGTTCCCACCTATTCAATTCTCTTCATTGAAGGATGCTGTGATGTCCACTTCGTCAACGCTTACCCGCACCCTCGCCGCCGCGCTCGCTCGCCACGCCGATCGCAGCTTCGGCCTGATGGGCAACGGCAACGCGCACCTCATCGAATGCCTCGCCGACGCGGGTGTCCCCTACACCGCGGTGCGCCACGAGGCCGGCACCGTCGCCGCCGCCGACGCCTATGCGCGCGTGAGCGGCAAGCTCGCGATCGCCACCACCACCTACGGCGCCGGATTCACGAACACGCTCACGGCGCTCGCTGAGGCCGCGCAGGCCAGGATCCCCATGCTCGTCGTGGTGGGCGACGCCCCGAGCTCGGGCCCGCGCCCCTGGGACGTCGACCAGGAGATGCTCGCGGCGGCACTCGGCGTGCGCACGCACATGCTCACGGTCACGAACATCGACCGCACGGTCGACCGCGCGGTGTCCTACGCCATGCGCTTCCGCCGCCCCGTGGTGCTCGCGATCCCCTACGACCTCGTCACCGCGGAGGTCGCGGCCCCCGCAGCCGCCACCCCGAGCCGGGACGCCGAGGCGACGACAGCGTCGGGCGCGCCGGGCGCGATCGACTTGAATGATCCCGCGGTGCTTGCCGCGCTCACCGCGTCCGTTGCCGGCACCGCCGTTCCGGCCCCGGCACCCGTTGCCTCCGACGGCGGGCCGATCGCGGCGCTCGCTGGCCACCAGCTCGAGGCGGCAGCGCGCGCGCTGCTCGAGGCCGAGCGGCCCCTCGTGCTCGCCGGCCGCGGCGCGCACGTCGCAGGCGCCGGCGCCGAGCTCGGCCGCGTTGCCGACCTCCTCGGCGCGCTCACCTCGACCACCGCGCTCGCGCGCGGAATCTTCCCGGCAGCCGAGTTCGACCTCGGCGTCACCGGGGGCTTCGGCCAGATCCCGGCGATGGAGGTCGTCGCGCAGGCCGACGTCGTGCTCGTGGTCGGCGCCGCACTCAACCAGTTCACCATGCGCTTCGGCGACCTCTTCGGCGCCGGCACCACCGTGATCCGCATCGACGCGGAGCAGGTAGCTGCGCCGAAGACGAACCAGCCGATCACGCACCTCCTCCTCCAGGGCGATGCGAAGGCGACGCTCACGACGCTGCTCGGCGCGCTCGAGGACGCGAGCGGACGCGCTGGCGGCTGGCGGGAGCGCGTCGCCGGCCTCGAGGCTGGCGGGGCGCTCCGCGTGCGCGGCACCGGGCTCGAGGAGCATCCCGACGGGATCTGCGCGGACGGGCGGCTCGACCCGCGCGCCGTCGCCGCACGCATCGGCGAGCTGCTGCCAGCCGACCGCCACGTCACCACCGACGGCGGGCACTTCCTCGGCTGGGCGAACATGTACTGGCCGGTCGCCTCGCCGGAGCGCATGGTCATGGTGGGCACGGCCTACCAGACCATCGGCCTCGGCTTCTCCACAGTCGCCGGAGTCGCGGCCGCCGCGCCGGAGAGCACCACGGTGCTCAGCACGGGCGACGGCGGCGGCCTCATGGCGCTCGCCGACCTTGAGACGGCGATCCGCACCGCGAAGAGCGGCGTGATCGTGGTGTGGAACGACGGCGCGTACGGCGCTGAGGTACACCTCTACGGCGTGATGGGGCTCGACGAGGCACCGATGCTCATCCCGGACGTGGACTTCGCCGCGCTCGGCTCGGCGCTCGGCGCGCAGGGGGTGCGCGTCGCGTCGCTCTCGGACCTCGACGCGCTCGCGGAGTGGACGGCGGCCGGCGCGACGGGCACGATCCTGCTCGACTGCCGCGTCTCGCGGAGCGTGGTCGCCGAGTACCAGCGCGAGATCCAGCGCGTGAACGGCCTGACGCCCCCGACCCACTAGCTTCGGCCCGGCTGGGCCCTCGGCCAGGCTGACCCCTCACCCCGGCGCCGGCATCTGAGTGAGAGAAAGCTCCGCTTTGCGCGCGCAAAGCGGAGCTTTCTCGCTGCAATTCCCCGCCCGCGGGCCGGCGGGCCCGGGCACCGCCCCGCAACCCCGCACTCCCACACGGAGAAATCTCGTATCTCGGAGCCTGCATGCAAAAGGCCTCCGAAATATCAGATTTCTCCGTGTGTGAGGGCGTTTGAGGGTGCATGAGGGGCGCGGGCGGCGGGCTCACGCCCAGGCCGGGCGCGGAACCGAGTCGATCAGCATCCGGGTGTACTCGTGCTGCGGCGCACCGAGCAGCGCCTCCGTCGGGCCGCTCTCCACGATCTCGCCCTGGCGCATCACGAGCGTCTCGTCGCACACTCGCCGGACCACGCCAAGGTCGTGACTGATAAACAGGATCGTCAGCCCCTGCTCCGCGCGCACCCGGGCGAGGAGGTCGAGCACCTGCGCCTGCACCGAGACGTCGAGCGCGCTCGTCGCCTCATCCATCACGAGCAGCTCCGGCTCAATCGCGATCGCGCGCGCAATCGCGACGCGCTGCCGTTGCCCACCCGAGAGGGTGCGCGGCAGCGCCTGCGCGTGCTCGGCCGGCAGCCCGACCTCCGCAAGCAGTTCCACCGCGCGCCGCGCAGCCTCCCCGCCGCGCAGCGGCGTGTGCAGTCGGAGCGCGTCCTCGATCGCCCGGCCAACGGGGATCCGCGGATCGAGCGACAGATAGGGATCCTGGAACACCATCTGCGCGCTGCGTGCACGCGCGAGGCGCTCGCGCCGGCCGCGCGGCACCGCCGTCCGCTCCGCGCCGCCGATGCGCAGCACGCCAGCGTCCGCCTGCTCCAAGCCGATGATCATGCGCGCGAGGGTCGATTTGCCCGAGCCGGACTCGCCGACCACGCCGAGCGAGCCGCCGCGCGGGATCGCGAGCGACGCACCGCGCACCGCGGTCACGGCGGCGCGACCGCGCGGGTGGTACGTCTTTGACAGCCCCTCGACGAGCACGAGCGGGGGTTCCGAGGCCCGCGGCGCTCCGGACTCCGCAGCCACGCCCGGCGCCACCGGCGCGATCACCTCAGCCGGCGCGACCACCTCAGCCGGCGCCACCGGTGCCCCCGCCGCAGCCGACGCCACCGCCACGCTCGGCGTCGCCGCGATGAGGTGCTTCGTGTAGTCGGCGCTCGGCGCGGTGAAGATTGCCCGCGCACCGCCCTGCTCGACCACGCGGCCGCCACTCATCACGTATACGCGGTCGCAGATCGACGCGGCGAGGTTCAGATCGTGCGTGATGAACAGCATGCCCATGCCGCGCGCGGCGCGCTGCTCCTGCAGCACCTGGATGATCTCGGCCTGCGTAGTGACGTCGAGCGCGGTGGTCGGCTCGTCGCAGATGAGGAGCTTCGGCTCGCTCGTCAGCGCGCCCGCGATCATGACGCGCTGCAGCATGCCGCCGGAGAACTCGTGCGGGTACTGCCCGAGGTGGTCGGCTGGGCGCGGCAGTCGCACGGCGCCCAGCAGTTCGAGCGCCGCCGCGCGCGCCGCGCCGGCCCCCACCCCGCGGCACAGCCGCAACGACTCGGTCATGTGATCGCCGATCGTGCGCATTGGGTTGATCCCTGCGCGCGGATCCTGGAAGATCATCGCCGCGCTCTCGCGGCGCACCGCACGTAGTTCGCGCGGCGGCGCGCCGAGCGCCTCGCGGCCGTCGCAGCGCACGCTGCCGCCGGTCACCGCACCTCCGGGCAGCAGCCCGAGCACCGCGCGCGCGGTGAGCGACTTTCCGGATCCGGACTCGCCGACGAGGCCGACAGTCTCCCCCGCCTCGACCCGGATCGTGATCCCGTCGAGCAGGCGCCTGCCGCCTGGCAGGTCGATGGTCAGGTCTTCGATGCTGAGTAGTGTCATGCCGACACACCCCCTCCGATGCGTTCCGAGAGTTCCTCGCCGATGATGTTGACGGCGACCACGACGATCACGACCGCGATGGCTGGCACCACGGCGGGCAGGAAGTGCCCGCTCGCGATCCCGGCCTGCGCCTCGTTGATCATGGCGCCCCAGTCGGCGGTCGGCGCCTGCACGCCGAGCCCGAGGAAGGAGAGCCCGGCCAGCTCCGCGAGCACGTAGCCGAAGTTGAGTGTGGACTGCGCCCCCACGATCGGGATCACGTTGGGCAGCACACGCCGCAGCGCGATCCAGGATCCGCTGAAGCCCTGCACGCGGTACGCGGCGACGTAGGGTCGTGTGCGTTCGGCCGCGATGAGCGAGCGGGTGAGGCGCGCGACGAACGGCGCGTAGGCCAGGCTCATGGCGATGACCGGGGCGACGAGCCCCTTGCCGAAGAGCGCCACGGCCATGATCCCGATCAGCAGTGCGGGGAACGCGAAGATCAGGTCGAAGATGCGCCCGAGCACTGCGTCCACCCAGCCGCCGCGCCACGCGGCGAGCAGGCCGAGCAGGATCCCGACGACCGTGGAGAACACCACGACGAGCAGGGGGCCGAGGAGCGCGGTGCGCGCGCCCCAGATCATGCGGCTGAGGATGTCGCGGCCGAGGCTGTCGGTGCCGAGCCAGTGCGCGGCGGACGGGCCGCCGTGGAAGGCCATGAAGTCGACCGCGTCGGGGTCGTACGGGGCGACGAGCGGGGCGAGGGCCGCGGCGAGCGTCACCGCGCCGAGCACGACCACGCTTGCCGTGAACAGCCAGCTCGCGCGGCGCACGCGCGGGGCGCGCATGACGCGCACCGCTGTGGTGGGGTTGGGGATCGTCATCGCGCATCAGCTCCTGCGGCGGCACGGGGGTCAATGAGGGGTTCGAGCAGGTCGACCACGGCGTTCACCACGACGAACGCGGCGACGACGAGCAGCACGATCATCTGCACGACCGGGAAGTCCAGGCGGTCGACGGACTGCACGAGCAGCGATCCGAGCCCCGAGATCCCGAAGGCGGACTCGACGATCGTGCTCGCGACGAGGAGCCCGGCGATGAGCAGGCCGCTCACCGTGACGATGGGCCCGATCGAGTTGCGGAACACGTGCCGGCGGATCACCGACCCGCGTGCGATCCCGCGGCTCAGCGCGACCTCGACGTGCTCGCGCCCGATCTGCTCCACCATCGAGGAACGCGTCACCTTGCCGATCAGCACCACGAAGGAGAGCGCGAGCGCGAGCGCCGGCAGGAACAGGTGGGTCACCGTGTCCCAGAACCCGGTCCCGGAGCCGAACGTCGGAAACCAGCCGAGCGTCACCGCGAACACGGAGATGAGCACGATCGAGCCGACGAATGAGGGGATCGCGCCGAGCACGGTGAGGAGGATCAGCGTCGCCCGGTCCGCCACCTTGCCGCGGTTGAGGGCGGCGACGACCCCGGCGGTGATCCCGAGCAGCGCGATCATGAGCCCGGCCATCACGACGAGCGCGAGCGTCACCGGCAGGCGGTCGCCGATCACCGTCGCGACGTCCTGGCGGAACTGCAGCGAGCGGCCGAAGTCGCCGCGGAAGATCCCGAACAGCCAGTTGAGGTACTGCTGCACCGGGTGCAGGTCGAGCCCGTACTGCTCGGTGACCGCGGCGATCGCTTCCGGGCTGGGCTTGCGCCCGCGCAGCAGGAACCGCACCGGATCGCCCGGCACGAGGAACCGCGAGAAGAACACGAGGAGGGACGCGAGAAAGAGCGTCAGGAGGAGCGCACCCAGTTTGCCTGCGATGCGACGCGCGTACGTCATCGTCGATTCTCCGATCGGGATCCGGCCGGCGGGGTCGCCGCCGGCCGGGACGAGGTGGGGCTAGCGTGCGCCAAGCGTCGCCGCCCACGGGTAGTACATGAAGTTGATCGACGGCGAGAGGCCGGTGACGCGCTCGCCGAGGTACATCGCGTTGGGTACCTCGTAGAGCGGCAGCCAGGGCAGCTCGGCGTTGGCGATCTGCTGGGCGCGCGCCGTGAGCTCGCTGCGCTCCTTCGGGTCCATCGTCGACACCGCGTCGGTGACGAGCGCATCGAACTCGGGGTTCGACCAGCCGCCGTAGTTGCTGAACTCACCGGTGCGCAGCACCGAGTACATCTCGATCGGATCCGGGCTGGAGAGGTACCACATCGTGTAGAAGAGGTCGACGTTCTCACGCGCCGAGGGGTCCGAGAACAGGGTCGTGTACGCGTTCGGCGTCATCGTTTCGATCTTCGGTTCGAGCCCGATCGCCTTCGCCGCGGCGGCCGTTGCCTGCGAGATCACCGCGAACTCCTGGCTGATCGGTGCCGTGGCGATCGTGATGGGCTCCCCCGTCGCGCCGGCCTCCTCGATGAGCTTCTTCGCTGCCGCCACGTCGTGGTCGTAGTGCTGGATCTCGGTGAACGCGGTCTCGCGCGCCGCGGCGTCGGCGTCGCCCCACACCGCCTCGGTCGTGTGCACGTCCGAGATGCGCCCGATGCCGCTCGTCGCCGCGTCGATGATGCCCTGCCGGTCGATGGCCATGAGGAGCGCCTCGCGCACCCGGGGATCACCGAGGGGGCCCTCGAGGTTCGACACGATGAGGTTGGACACCGAGGTGTTCAGGCCGTAGAGCACCTCTCCGCCCCCGGCCTCGTCGAGCGCTCGCACGGCGTCGAGGGGCAGCAGCCAGCTGCCGTCCACCTCGCCCGACTTGAGCGCGTTGGCGCGCGCGGTCGCGTCGCCCATGAACACGAAGTCGAGCTGCGCGGCCTGCGCCGCGAGCTCGGGATCCCAGTAGTCGGCGAAGCGGCTGAGCGAGATGCCCTCGCCGGACTGCCACGCGTCGAAGCTGAACGGGCCGGTGCAGTTCACCCCGGTCGAGGAGTTGCCGTAGTCGGCGCCGGCCTCGGCGAGCGTCGCCGCCGACTCGATCACGCCGGCCGCGCCGCCCATGCCGAGGTTGAACTGCGAGTCGGGGATCGTCGTGGTGACCGTGACCTCGCGCTCGCCGGTCTGCTCGATCGACGCGACGTTCTGGTAGACGCTCGCCCACGACGAGCCCACCGCGGGATCCAGGTGGCGCCGCATCGACGCGACGGCGTCCGCCGCGGTGAGCTCGGTGCCGTCGTGGAACGCCACGCCGTCGCGCAGCTGGTACACCCAGGTGGTGGGCGTCGGGTTGGTGAACGACTCGGCGAGGCCGGGCGAGAGCGTGAAGTCGGCGTTCAGGCGCAGCAGCGATTCGCACACGTTCGCGAGCACCTGGTTGTCGGCGTAGTCGAAGGCGTAGGCGTAGTCGAGCGAGAACGGCTCGGCGTAGCTCGCCCAGGTGATCTGATCGATCTCGCCGGAGGGCGCGGCCGTCTGCTCCGTGAGCGTCCAGTCGACGGGATCGGCGCTCGCCGCGCCGCCGCCGCCGGAGCATGCGGTCAGGGTGAGCCCCGCGATGGCGAGGCCGGACATGAGTGCGACGCCGCGCGTGCGGCCTCGCTTCGAGAGTGTGAACACCGGTGTTCTCCTTGGCTGTGTGTGGGCAGTGTGGTCGTGCGGGGTGTGCGGGGGCGCGGTGCGGCTTTGCGCGGTGCGGCGGGGCTTCGCGCGGGGTTCAGCGCTCGCGTGCGCGCTCGTAGACGCGCTCGCCCTCGATCCAGGTCTCCCGCACGCGCGCGGTGTGCAGCGCTCCGGGATCCAGATCGAACGGATTGGGATCGATGACGACGAGGTTTGCGAGGAAGCCCTCGCGCACCGACCCGGTGTCGTGCTCGCGGTGGTTCACGTACGCCGAGCCGGAGGTGTACGCCGCGAGGGCGGCGCTGAGGGTGAGCCGCTGCGCCTCCCCGCCGAGCGGGCCAGCCTCGACCTCGGGGCCGACGCGCGTCACGCCGATGTGGATCGCGGCGAGCGGATCGGCGGTCGACACCGGCCAGTCGCTGCCGGCGGCGATGGTCGCCCCGCCGCGCACGAGATCGCCGAAGGGGTACTGCCTGGCCACCGCGCCCGCCCCGAGGAACGGGAGTGTGAGCGTGTCGAGCTGCTCCTCGTGCGTGGCCCAGAGCATCTGCAGGTTCGCGGCAGCGCCGAGCTCGCCGAAGCGCTGCGCGTCGGCCTCCGCGACGACCTGCAGGTGCGCGAGGTGGTGCCGCGCGTCGCTCTCGCCGTTTGCCGCGCGTGCGCCGGCGATCGCGTCCAGGGCGTCGCGCACGGCGCGATCCCCCAGCGCGTGGAAGTGCACCTGCATGCCCGCGGCGTCGAGCTGCGCAACGGCGTCAGCGAGCACCGCGGGATCGAGGAACGAGATGCCGTGGTTGCAGGTGGGGTGGCCGTGCGTGTCCAGGTAGGGGTCGATCATCGACGCGGTGAAGTTTTCCGCCACCCCGTCCACCATCATCTTCACCGTGCCGAGCGAGAAGCGCTGCGCCGTCCCGCTCGCGGCGCGGGCGTCGCGGCGCGCCACCTGCTCGGCGATCTGTTCGAGGCCGCGATCCCGCTCCCACCACTGGGCGCCGACGACGTGCACGCGCAGGGTGTCCTCGGCGATCGCCCGCTCGTAGGCCTCGAGCGTGCCGGTGCCCGGCCCGTCGGCGCCCACCCAGGCGTCCTGCCAGCCCGTGATGCCCTGGGCGATCAGCTGCTCCTGCGCGTGCAGCAGGCCCCGGTAGATGAGTTCCGCCGACAGCGCAGGCTTCACGCCGTCGAAGAGGGCTCCCGCGCCCTCGTGGAACGTGCCTGCGGGGAAGCCGTCCGCCTCGCGCTCGATGCGGCCGTCGGCCGGATCGGGGGTCGTTGCCGTGAGGCCGGCGGCCTCGATCGCCGGGGTGTTGGCCCAGCTGCTGTGGTGATCCCGGCTCATGAGCAGGACCGGGCGGTCGAGCGGCCGCCCGTCCACACGGAGCGCGTCGAGCAGCACGCGGGTGGGCGCGCCGCCAGGGAAGTGATCCATCGACCAGCCGCCGCCGAGGATCCACGGTTCAGCCGGGTTCGCAGCGGCGTACTCGGCGATCCGCCGCAGTGCGTCGTCCGCGCTCGTGGCCGCGGTCAGGTCGCACTGCAGCGCTTCGACGCCACCGCTGATCGGGTGAATGTGCGCGTCCTGGAAACCGGGAGACAGGAGTGCGCCGGCGAGGTCCACCCTGCGGGTCTCGGGGCCGAGCAGTTCGGCGGCGTCCGCCTCGGGCACCACGGCGGTGATGCGGCCAGCGGTGACCGCGACGGCGAGGCCGCGCACTGGTTCACCGCTCCCGAGGAACACCGCGCCCCCGGTAAACAACACATCGCTTGCCATGCCACTCCTTGTTCGCCTGTGAATCGGAATGAGATGGAGCGTACGGGAGCGGATACACCTTTGTCAAAGGCTTTGACAAAGCGTGTGTCAAATTGGTTTCGTGGCGCGCGCGGCGGCCGTCGCGCCGAGGGCGAGCGATGCCCTACGCTGGGCGAGAGGAGGGAGCCGCATGACCACGACACCAGCGGACGCAGCAGCGGGATCGCGCGCCGCGGCGGGATCCGGCGCGGCGGGATCCGGCGCGGCGGGATCCGGCGCGGCGGGATCTGGCGCGGAGGGATCTGGCGCCGCGGGGCGCGGCCGCCGGGCCGCCCGAAAGGTGCGCCTGGACGTCGACACGATCGTCGGGGCCGGCCTCACCGTCGCGGCGGAAACCCGTTCGAACGAGTTCTCCGCGAAGGCGCTCGGCCTGCACCTCGGCGTCGATCCGTCCGCGATCTACCGCCATTTCCGCAGCAAGGGCCACCTGATGGAGGTGCTGCTCGACGCCCTGCACGTGCGCGCGCTCGCCACGATCGAGGCGCCGGCGGAGGACTGGCGCGGGCGGGTCATGCAGCTCGCGGAGAGCACGCTGCGCGAGTACGTCGTGCACCCCTCGATCGCCGCCGAGGCGATGGTGCTCACGACGCACGGGCCGGGCGAGCTCGGGGCCATCGAGCTACTGCTCGACTCGCTCGATCGCGCGGGGCTCGCCCCGCGCGACGTGGTGCAGCACTACGCGCTGCTCTCCACGTATATCCTCTCGACGGCGTCCGGGATCGCGCGCGGCCGCATTGAGAGCGGCGAACTCGACCCCGCGCCGGAGACCTCGCCGTGGTTCGACGGGCCGATCCTCGCGGATCCGCGGAGCTACCCGCAGATCGCGCGGTTCGCCGGCCCGCTCACCGAGCTGGAGGACCGGAAGACGTTCCTGCTGGGCGTCGAGACGCTGCTCGACTCAGCGGAGCGCGCGGCACGCTAGGCGTAGCACCCCACGCCTGCTCGTCCGCTCGTTCGCTCGCCCCCGAACGCTCCCCACCCCAGTACGCACGGAGAAATTGCGAATCTCGGAGCCCGCACGCGTGAGCCCTCCGAAATACCAGATTTCTCCGCGTGTTCTTGATTTTGCTGCTCTTCCTGGAGAAACAGCGGGCAGGGGGCTCAGCGCCCCGGCGCACCCAGGCCCGCGGCGAGGCGCGCGAACGCGCCGGTGAACGCGCGCGGGTCGGCCCCGCCAGCCACCCGGATCGCGCCCTCGCGGAGCGCGCCGACGAGGAGCACGGCGGTCGCCGCCGGGTCGACGTCGGCCGCCACCTCGCCGCGCTCACGCGCCGCGGCGAGGTCGTCCTGAATCATGAGGATGCTCGCGCCAGACCCGATGCCGCGCTCATCGCCCTCGAGGATGAGGGTCGGGCCAGACACATTGAAGAAGTGCCCGACGTTCGCGTCCGCGGCGAGCGCCATCATCTCCTGCGCGTGCGCGGCGAGCCGCCCGCGCCAGTCGGCCGCGCCGGACACCGCTGCGCGGGTGCGCGCCACGAGGTCCGCGCCGAGCCGAGCGTATGCCGCGCGCAGCAGCTCATCGCGCCCGGCCGGGAAGTGCGCGTACACGGTGCCGCGCGAGATCCCCGACTGCGCGGACACGCGGTCAATCGTGGCGGCGTCGAGCCCGTCGGCGGCGATCACCACGAGCACCGCGTCGACGAGCTCCTGCCGCGTGCGCGCCTGCCGCCGCTCGCGGAGCGTGGGTGCTGGGGTCGGGGCGTCGGCGGTCACGCACACAGTCTATGTCCGCACGGTGCACTTGTGCATCCTGGATACAGTTTCTATACTCCGAGTATAGATTCGGCCCCGATGCCGGGTCCCCACCACACGATCTCCACCCGAAGGAGCCACATGAGCGACCACGAACGCGCCACGGCGGTTGAGCTGGCCCGCGCCGCCCTCCCCGAGTACGGGCTCCCGGCTGACACCCCGCTGACCCTGCTGAAGCAGCGCGAGAACGTGGTCTTCGCGCTCACCGCCCGCGGCACCGACTACGTGCTCCGCGTGCACCGGCGCGGCTACCACTCGGACGCCGAGCTGGCGTGCGAGCTCGACTTCGTGCGCGCGCTGGCCAGCGAGGGCGTCGCCGTGCCGCACTTCGTGCCAGCCCGCGACGGCCGCGGCTTCTGCGTGGTCGGCGCCGATCACCCGGCGGGTCCGCACCAGGTCGACCTGCAGCACCGGATCGAGAACTCAGGCAACTTCGGGGACGAGCGCACCGCCGTTGCCGGCACCGCCGAGCTCGCACCGAGCGACTTCCGCGAGCTCGGCCGGCTCGCCGCCGAGGTGCACGCGGCGAGCGTGAACTCGGGCTACACGATGGCGGTGCCCAGGGACGACTGGGATCTCGATGGACTCGTCGGCGACGCCCCGGCCTGGGGCGACCCGCTCCGACTCGCCGAACTCGCTGACGACGACCGCGACACGGTGGCGCGCGCCATCGCGCGCATCCGCGAGGTGCTCGCCGCGTACGGCGCGCCCGCGCACCGCTTCGGCCCCATCCACGCGGACCTCACGCCGGAGAACGTGCTCCGCACCCCCGCCGGCCTCGTGCTCATCGACTTCGACGACTTCGCCGCGGGATGGCACCTCTTCGACCTCGCCACCGCGATCTACTTCTTCACGCCGCACCCGAGGGCGAGCGAGTATCGGGCGGAGCTGTTCGCGGGCTACGAGTCCGTGCGCCCGCTCGACCCCGCCGACCACGCGGCCTTCCCCGCGATGCTGCTCGCGCGCGGGCTGACCTACCTCGGCTGGGCGGCGGACCGCCGCGGCGAGCCCACCGCCGAGTGGCACGCGGCCGAGGTGCTCCCCCACGTGGTGCGCCTCGCGCGCGAGCTCCTCGCTGCGGACGCCGCACCGGGCCACGTCGCCCCAGCGCCCGCCTCCCCCACCACCAGCACCCGACACACCCCACCCACGGAGCTCTCATGACCTCGAACGACGCACTCCTCGCACGCCGCGCACGCACGATCGGGCCGTACTCGCCGCTCTTCTACGCCGAGCCGCTGCACTTCGTGTCGGGCAGCGGCGTGTGGCTCACCGAGGCCTCGGGCGAGCGCTTTCTCGACGGCTACAACAACGTGCCGCACGTCGGCCACGCGAACCCGCGCGTGGTGCAGGCGATCGCGGATCAGGCCGGGCGGCTGAACATCCACACCCGGTACCTCAACGAGCGCGTGATCGACTACTCCGAGCAGTTGCTCGCCACGTTCGGCCCGGGCCTCGACCGCGTGCTCTACGGCAATTCCGGATCCGAGGCGAACGAGCTCGCCATCCGCATCTCCAGGCAACTGACCGGGGCGACCGGCATGCTCGTCTCCGACTACAGCTACCACGGCACCACGATCACGCTGGCGGAGCTCACCACCGGCCTGCGCACGCGCGAGCCGCTCGCCCCGCACGTGCGTGCCGTCCGCGTGCCAGACCTCGACACCGACACGCGCCCCGAGGAGCTCGTGCTCGCCTCGGCACTGCAGGAGGTCGACGATGCGATCGCCGAGCTGCAGGCCGCCGGCTTCGGGCTCGCCGCGAGCCTCTTCGACCCGCTGTTCTCCACGGAGGGGATGGCGCGCGTGCCGGCCGGCTACGTCGCCGGGGTAGTGGACCGCGTGCGCCGCGCTGGCGGGCTCGTGATCGCCGACGAGGTGCAGAGCGGCTTCGGGCGCACCGGCAGCCACATGTGGGGGCACGCGTGGGCCGGCATGGATCCCGATCTGGTGACGCTCGGCAAGCCGATGGGCAATGGCCACCCCATGTCCGCGGTGGTGACGAGCGAGCGCGTGCTCGACGCGTTCGGCTCGCGCAACGAGTTCTTCAACACGTTCGCCGGCAACCCGGTTTCGGCCGCGGCCGGCCAGGCGGTGCTCGACGAGATGACCGCCGAGGGGCTCATGGCCCGCGCGGCGCAGCTGGGCGCCGCGGCGCGGCGCGCGTTCGACGCGTTCGCCGAGCAGCACGACTTCGTGCGCGCGGCAAAGGGCGTCGGCATGTTCCTCGGCCTCGAGTTCGCGGTCGACGGCCACCCAGCCCCCGAGCTCGCCAAGCAGGTCGTCGAGGGCATGAAGCGCCGAGGCGTGCTGATCTCCCGGATCGGACGGCACGAGAGCGTGCTGAAGGTGCGCCCGCCGCTCGCGTTCGGCGACGCCGAGCTCCCCGTGCTGCTCAGCGCGCTCGATGCGGTACTCAGCGAGACGCAGGATGCAGCGCACACGACACACTAGGGTGTAGTCTCTGGGCACAGGGCGGCAACGCAGCCCCATTGGGGGATCACGCGCCACCGCAGCGACGCAGTGAGGTGATGAGGCATGCAGACGGCTCAGCCGCAGCGCGCGTCCGATCCGGACCAGCGCCCCACGCAGGTCGACGGGCTCGCCGACTTTCGCACCATGGTGAGTTCGGCATTCGTGCCGCTGAAGATCACCACGGAGCGCGATGAGCCGTTCGCCGCGCGTTCGTCCTCGGCGCGCGCCGACGACGTGGTGTTCACCGAGATCGCCGCGCGCCCGCACCTCGTCGAGCGCACGCCGGAGAACATCGCCGACGGCGGCAGCGGCTACTACAAGGTGAGCCTGCTGCTCGCCGGCTCGAGCATCCTCGTGCAGGACGGGCGCGAGGTCATCATGCGCGCAGGCGACCTGTCGGTGTACGACACGTCGCGCCCGTACTCCCTCCTCTTCGGCGAGGACTTCCGCAACCTCATCATGATGTTCCCGAAGGATCGGCTCGAGCTGCCGATCCCGTTCACCGAGCAGCTGACCGCGGTGTCGCTCAGCCAGGAGCACCACGGCCTTGCACCGGTGGTGACGGCGTTCCTGTCGCAGTTCCCCGCGCAGCTCGCCCCGCTTGACGCGCGGGTCCGCGCGAAGCTCGCGCACACGAGCCTCGATCTCATGGGCACACTGTTCTCGAGCATCCTCGACGCGGATCCTGCGCAGCGCGATCCCCATCAGATGTTGCTCCAGAAGATCAACGCGTACATCGACCTCCACCTCGCCTCCCCGGAGCTCTCCCCCGGCACGATCGCCGCGGCGCACTACATCTCGACGCGCCACCTGCACGCGCTCTTCAGGCTGGCGGAGACGACCGTCTCGACCTGGATCCGGGAGCGCCGCCTGGAGCGCTGCCGCGCCGACCTGCTCGACCCGGTCCTCGCCGACCGCACGGTCGCCGCGATCGCGAGCCGCTGGGGCTTCGCGGACGCCGCGCACTTCAGCCGCGTGTTCAAGACCGCTTACGGCGTCTCGCCGAGCGAACTGCGCCTGGGCTAGGACCGGGCGCGCCCGGCCACACCCGGTGCGTCCCGGCGCAGCCCGCCACACCCGGCACCACCCACGCACGCGCCGAGGCACACTCACGGCGCGCGTGATTGGCGCGCCGGGTTGACTGGGAGAGCACGGCGTTTGACTCTGACGGCAGGGCCGTCCCCAAAGTGCTGCGCAGCTTCTGGACGCTGCGTACAGTTCTGAGCGAAGTACGGGCAGCGTTGCCCGCCACGCTCATCCCAGAGCGGGGCCACCGCTGTCTGCAATCTCGTGCGACACGAAGGAGTGGACCCGATGACAGCACCTCACAAGCTGCAGGCGCCGAGCGCCGACCTCACCGCGGCGGACCCGAGCGCGTGGCGCAGCTACGACGAGTTCGCCGCGGGGATCGACACGTTCCGGCTGCCCGACGCCTCGCTCGCCGGCACGGCGCTCGCGTTGACGCTCGACGACGGCTCCGAGCTCTCGCTCGCGTTCGATGCGGAGCGGGTGCGCTGGTCGGCGACTGGCGCGCTCGCCACCCAGGCCGAGGCCCACGACCCGTACGAGGCCGTGCGGGTGCGCGACGACGTGGTCTTCGTGCACCTCCCCCTCTCCTCGCGCGAGCTCGAGGCCCTCACCGTCGTGTATTCCGAGACCACGCACCGCGCGCTCGTGGTGCGCTCGGTGATCGGCCCTGCGGCGAGCGCGAGCCCCGACACCGACGCCAGCGCCAACGGCACCGCCAGCCCTACACCCGACGAGCCCCGCGTCTCCCAGACCTTCTGGTCGGCGGTGACGGACGGCGGCGAGCCGAGCGGCGAGGTGCCCGGCCCGTCCCGCGACCTCATCGGCAAGCGGAACCTATACCGCTACAGCCCGTTCCACCTGTACGAGCACGTGTACATCTCCAGCGAGCGCTACGCCTGGCAGTGCGTGCAGGGCGTGCAGCGCGGGCACGGTGACATGGACCTGTCGACGGTCTGGAAGTTCGCGGATGGGCTCTACCTGTTCTGCTTCCGCGAGTTCCGCATCGCGGTGGCGAGCGTGTGGCTCCACGATCTCGGCTACGCCCTGCGCACGACCGGCGCGTTCCTCGGCCTGAACGGCGCTGGCGAGGCCGAGCACTCCCGCGCCGGCGGCTACATCTATCCCATCGGCTCGGTCAGCTACCCCGACGTGCAGCCGGTGTAGGCCGCACGCGTTCCTCAACTGTTCGATCCCTTTCGAAAGGACCCCTCATGAAATCACGCATTCTCGGCGCCGCGGCGCTCACCGCGGTCGCGGCGCTCGCGCTCAGCGGCTGCGCTGGCGGCGCCGGCGGCGGCGATAGCGCCCCCATCAAGATCGGCTCGGTCAACACCCTGAGTGGTGCGGCGACCTTCCCCGAGGCGAGCGCCGCGGCGCAGGCCGTGTTCGACCGCGTCAACGCAGACGGCGGCGTGAACGGCCACCAGATCGAGTACACGACCGTCGACGACAAGGGCGATCCGGCGTCGGCGACGGCCGCGGCGCGCGAGCTCGTCGGCAGCGAGGAGGTCGTCGCGCTCGTCGGCGGCGCTTCCCTCATCGAGTGCGAGATCAACCAGGACTACTACGGGCAGGAGGGCGTGCTCTCGATGCCGGGCATCGGTGTCGACACGGGCTGCTTCAACTCCCCGAACATCGCCCCGGTGAATCTCGGCCCGTTCAACGACATGACGCTCACCCTGCTGAACGGCTCGGAGAACCTCGGCCTCGACGACATTTGTGTGCTGCTCGAGATCGCGGGCTCCACGAAGCCGGCGTACCTCGCCGGTGTGGAGAAGTGGACCGAGATCACGGGCAAGGAGCCGCTGCTCGTCGATGACAGCCTCCCATACGGCGGCTCCGACTACACGCCGTACATCGTGAAGGCGAAGAACGCCGGCTGCAAGGCCATCGCGGTGAACGGCATCGAGCCCGACGCGATCGGGCAGGTGAAGGCCGCGCAGGCGCAGGGCTGGGACGACGTGACGTTCCTGTTCCTCACGAGCGTCTACAGCGAGAACTTCGCGTCCGCGCTCGAGTGGGCTGGCGCCGGCGTGCACGTGCCTGCCGAGTTCTTCCCGTTCACTGAGGACAACGAGATCAACGCTGACTGGAAGTCGCTGATGGAGGAGAACGATATCGCACTCACCTCGTTCAGCCAGGGCGGCTACCTCGCGGCGATGAACTTCGTCGAGGTGCTGCAGGGCATGGAGGGCGACTACACCCGCGAGTCGGTCGCGACGGCCCTCCACGAGATGGCGCCGATCGACAGCCCGATGGTCGCGTTCCCGTACCAGTTCGACAAGATCGCCGCGCAGGACTTCACGCCCGGCGGCTGGCCCGTCGTGCTGAAGTCCGGCACGAAGGCGTGGGAGAAGGCGGCCGACGACTGGCTGCTCCCCGCGAGCTAGCGCGCACCGGCGCTCGTTCGCACCCCGCAGCGCCCGGCGCGGTCACCCGCCGCGCCGGGCGCCGTTCTCACGTTGTTTTTCCCGCAGAGGAGTCTCATGCGCGTTTCATCCCTTGTCCCGCCGCGCAGCGGAGCCGTCGCATGAACGGCGGCGCACTGCTCCAGGGCGCCATCGCTGGCCTCGCCTCGGGCGGGCTCTACGCGGTCCTCGCCGTCACCCTCACGCTGATGAGCCGGCTCGTGCGCGTCGTGAACTTCGCGCAGGCGGCCACCGGCATGTTCGCCGCGTTCGCTGCGGTGTGGTGCGCGACCTCGCTCGGCCTCCCCGTGTGGGCGGCGACGATCCTCGGCGTCGTGATTGGCGCCGCACTGAACGGCGCGATCGGCTGGATCGCGGCGACCTGGCTCTCCGAGGCCTCGGTGACCCTGCGCTCGGCGATGACCGTCGCCCCGCTGCTCATGCTCATCTCGCTGTCGTTCATTCTGTTCGGCAACAAGCCGCAGCCGTTCGCCCCGATCCTGCAGGGCCCGGCGTTCACGCTCGCCGGCGTGGTGGTCAGCTGGGTCACGGTCGTGATGGTGCTGCTCGCCGTGCTCGTCGCGGCCGGCTGCGCGATCCTGCTGCGCCGCACGACCGTCGGCACGCAGCTGCGTGCGCTCTCGGAGCGTCCCACCACCGCGGAGCTGATCGGGATCGCGGCGAAGCCGCTGTCGATCGGCGTGTGGGCGGTGACCGGCGCGATCTCCGCGATCACCGTGATGGTGATCGCCCCCTCGCAGTCGAACGACGCGATCAGCCTCTCCATGCTCATCATTCCCGCGGCCGCCGCGGCGCTGCTCGGTGGCTTCCGGCGGCTCGACCTCGCGGTGGTCGGCGGGCTGGTGCTCGGCGTGATCTCCGGCGTGGTCGCGCAGATCCCGGCGCTCACGTTCGTGCGCAACTTCATCCCGTTCCTCTGCATCGTCGTATTGCTGCTCTGGTCGCAGCGGAAGGAGGTGTGGGATGCTGCTCGCTAATCGCCGCCTCCGCACGATTCTCCCCATCGGTATCGCCGTCATCGGCGTCGGCCTCGCGTGGGTGCTCAGCGTCGGGCTCTCCGGCTACTACGTGTTCCTCGGCATCAGCGCGCTCACCGCGATCATCGCGGTGCTCGGGCTCGGCGTGGTCACCGGCTCGGCCGGCATCATCGCGCTCTCCCAGCTCACGTTCGCGGCGATCGGCGCGTGGGTGGTTGCGTGGCTCAGCACCGTCGACGCCCCCGGCGGCTTCGTGGTGTGGCTGCTGCTCGGCGGCCTCGCGGGCGGGCTCGCCGGCGCGCTCATCGGGCTGCCGGCGCTCCGACTGCGCGGGGTGAACCTCGCCGTCGTGACCCTCGGCTTCGCCGCGGCGTTCGACGTGATGCTCGTGCAGATCCAGTTCCCCGGTTCGGTCGACGGGATCCCCGTCACGCGGCCCGAGGCGTTCTCGAGCGACCGCGAGTACTTCTTCTTCGCCGCGATCGTGATGATTCTGTGCGCGCTGCTCGTGTCCTGGCTGCAGGGCAGCCGCATGGGCAGCGGCTGGAAGGCCGTCGCGTTCTCGGAGCGCGGCACCGCCGCGGTGGGCCAGAGCGTGTCGGCGGCGAAGCTGTCGGCGTTCGCGGTGAGCGCCGCCCTCGGCGGCATCTCGGGCGGCCTGCTCGCCGGACAGGTGCAGCTCCCCTTCGCGTCGAGCTTCACGCCGCTGCAGTCGCTCGCCCTCTACATCCTCGCGGTGATGAGCGGCGCGTACCTGATCGACATGGCCATCTTCGGCGGCATCCTCTGGGTGGTCGTCCCCGAACTGCTGAAGAAGTGGGGCGTGCCGCAGGACTGGGGCTTCGTCGTGTTCGGGCTGCTCGGGATCCAGGCGCTCACGAGCGGCTCCAACCTCGGCGAGGGCATCCGCAGCGTGCTGCGCCGGCGCGCCACCCGGCGTGCCGCGGCCGCGGCCGCCGCCGCGCCACCCGAGGTCGAGACGAGCGTGCTCGATGTGTTCGCGGTCCCCGAGGCCGCGGAGCCCATTCCCGCCGGCGCTCCCCCGGTGCTTGAAGTCTCGGGGCTGACCGTGCAGTTCGGGGCGCTCACCGCGCTGGACGACGTGACCCTCGCCGTCCGCCCGCGCAGCATCATGGGCCTCATCGGACCGAACGGTGCAGGCAAGTCGACGTTCGTCGACGCGGTGAGCGGGTTCCTCCCGCACCACACCGGTCGCACGCTGCTCGACGGTGCCGACATCAGCGCGCTCTCGCCCGTGCAGCGCGCCAGGCGCGGTCTGCGGCGCACCTTCCAGCAGGATCGCGTGCCACCGCAGCTCACCGTCGAGGCGTACGTGCGCTTCGTCGCGCGCCGCCGCCTCGACCACGACGAGCTCGCCGACGCGCTCGCGTTCCTCGGCTGCCCGCCGCCGGAGACCCCGCTCACGGTGGTCGATGTCGGCACGCGCCGCCTGATCGAGGTGGCCGCCGCGGTGCTCGCCGGCCCGCGCGTACTCATCCTCGACGAGCCGGCCGCCGGGCTCTCGCACGAGGAACACGTGCAGTTCGGGCACCGGCTCACGCGGATCCCCTCGCGCTTCGACACCGCGATCATCCTGATCGAGCACGATCTGGATCTCGTGCGCTCCGTCTGCACGGAGCTCACCGTTCTCGACTTCGGCACGGTGCTCGCGCAGGGCCCCACCGCCGAGGTACTCGACACCCCCGCCGTGATCGCGGCGTACATGGGAGATGCGGAGGTCAGCTCATGAGCGAGTTGCAGCTCACCGGAGTCACCGTCGCGCGCGGCGCTGGCCCCGTCGTTTCGAACGTCGATCTGACGCTCCGCCCCGGCGAGGTGCTCGCGCTCGTCGGCCCGAACGGGGCGGGGAAGACGAGCCTGCTCGAGTCGGTGTCCGGCGTGATCCCGCACAGCGCCGGCGAGATCACCCTGGCCGGTGAGTCGCTCGCGAAGCGCACGCGCGTGCAGCGCGCTCGCGCCGGCATCGCGCACATTGAGCAGGGCCGCGCGATCTTCCCGTCGCTCACGGTGCGCGAGAACATCATGCTCACCGCGCGCAGCGAGACCGTGCTCGCCGAGGTGCTCGCGTCGTTCCCCGAACTGGAGAAACGCATCGACTCGGCGGCCGTGCTCCTGTCCGGCGGTGAGCAGCAGATGGTGGTGCTCGCACGCGCTTTCGCGGCGAAGCCGCGCTTCCTGCTCATCGACGAGATGTCGCTCGGGCTCGCCCCGGTGGTGTTCATGCGGCTGCTCCCCGTGATCCAGAGCATCGCGCGCTCGGGCGTCGGGGTGCTGCTCGTCGAGCAGTTCACCCACCTCGCGCTCGGGATCGCGGACGAGGCGATGGTGCTCGCGAGCGGGCGGGTGAGCCACGAGCAGGGCGCGGCAGACGCGCTCGTCTCGGATCCCGAGCTGCTCCGCGCCGCGTACCTCGGCGGCGCGTGACCGCGTGCGGTGGCGCGCACTCCCGGGTGCGCGCCACCGCAGGACCGCGCGCTAGATCTCCGCGTCCGGCGTGCGGATGCCGAGCGCGAGCGCCGCGTTGAGCTGCACCGGGTCGCCGGCAGCCGAGCCGCCGTCGACGAGGTACTCGCCGCCCGTGAGGTAGCTCGCCTCCGGCGACGCAAGGAACGCGACGAGCGCCGCGACCTCCTCGGGCTTGCCCGCCCGGCCGAGCGCCGCGAACGGGAAGTTTTCGGCGGCTGCGCCGAGATCCCCGATCATCGGCGTGAGGATCGTGCCGGGGTGCACGGAGTTCACGCGGATCCCGTCTGGCCCGAGTTCGAGCGCGGCGGAGCGGGTGAGGCCGCGGACGGCGAACTTGCTCGCGGAGTACGCCGTGGCGTTCGCCTGGCCCTGGATGCCCGCGAGGGACGAGATGTTGATGATCGAGCCTGATCCCTGCTCGCGCATGGCCGGGGCCACCGCCTGCATGCCGAGGAACGCGCCGCGCACATTGACCGCGAGGATCCGGTCGAGCCCTTCGGCGGTCTCCTCCGACAGCGGTAGCATGCGCAGAATCCCCGCGTTGTTGACGAGCGTGTCGATGCGCCCGTGCCGCTCGAGGGCGTGCGCGACGACGCGCGCCCAGTCGTCCGGCTTCGTCACGTCGTGCGGCACGAAGCTGGCGCGCTCACCGAGCTGTGCGGCGAGCGCCTCGCCGGCCTCGACGGCAAAGTCCGTGATCACGACGGACGCGCCCCGCGCGAGAAAGAGCTCAGCCTCCGCGGCGCCCTGCCCGCCAGCGCCGCCGGTGATGATGGCGACGGTGCCAGCGAGCTGGGCGCCGTCGTGCAGCTGAGCGTTCGTGTGTTGGGTCATGGCAGTTCCCTTCCGGCCCAGCCGTCGGTCGCCCGGACCTCATTCCATTCTACTCCCCCACAAACCCCCGATCAGATAGCATTTTCAGCGAAGTCTGCTACACCTGAGGTGAGCCAGGAGTGACGGGCCCTGGGCCGGCCCGGGGTCAGCCAGGGCCGCCAGTGCCCGCCCGCCCCGCGCGCTACATCCCCGCGTGCTCGAACGCGACCGTCGGCAGGTCGACGATGTGCGCGCCCCCGTCGGCGACGAGCACGGCGCCCGTCATGTACGACGACTCCCGCGAGCCGAGGAAGCGCACGATCGACGCGATCTCCGCCGGCTCGGCCGGGCGACCGAGCGGCACGTCGCGGGTCACGGCGGCGTAGCCGGCCGCGCGGTCGGTGATCTCGGGGGCGTGCGCGGCGAACTCGTCCATCTCGGCGTCGGCCATCGGGGTGCGCACCCAGCCGGGGCACACCGCGTTCACCCGGACGCCGCGCCTGCTGTAGTCGCGCGCGAGCGTCTTCGTCAGCCCGATCAGCGCGTGCTTGCCGACGGTGTAGCCGGCCACCGAGGGGCCCGCGAAGAGGCCGGCGAGCGAGGACACGATCACGATCTCCGCGCCGCCGGCGCGCTCCGCGCTCGCGAGCAGCGCGGGCAGCGTCTCGCGCGCCATGACGAACGCGGTTGCGAGGTTCGCCGACATGGCGGCGGCCCAGTCCGCGTCGCTCGTGTCGCCGACCGCGGCGAAGCCGTGCCCGCCGGCGTTGGCGACCAGCACGTCGATCCGCCCGAAGTGCGCGAGCACCTCGGCGACCGCGGTCGCGGCTGAGGCGCCGTCCGCGGCGTCGGCGACCACCGGGAACGCCCCGGTCGCCGCCGCGACCTCGGCGAGCGGCTCGGGGCGGCGCCCGACGATCGCGACGCGCGCGCCCTCGGCGGCGTAGCGCTCCGCGATCGCGGCGCCGATCCCGGTCCCGCCGCCCGTGATCACAACCACGCGTTCCTGCATTCCATTCTGAGTCGCCATGCCGCGCTCCCTGTGTCCTCGCTGACGGTGTGCCCGCGGGCGCGGGAACGTGTCCATCCTGCTCGCGATTCGCGCGGGGTGGCGCAATCGCGCTCGCCTGGACAACACCCCAGCGCACTGAGTCAACACCCGTGGAGTTTCCCCCCGGAATACTGGAATCGGAATCGCCCAGCGCCGGGCACGTCCCACGATCGAACGGAGTCACCGATGACCCACGCCGCAGCAGGCACCGCCCCCGAGCTCATCCTCACCGGGGGCCGGATCTACACCGCAGCCCCGACGCAGCCGTGGGCCGAAGCCCTCGCCGTCGCCGCGGGGCGCATCGTCGCGGTGGGCAGCGACGCCGAGGTGGCAGCGCTCGCCGGGCCGGCGACCGAGGTGCGCGAGCTCGGCGGCGCGTTCCTCATGCCCGGGCTCGTCGACGTGCACAACCACCATTTCCTCGCGGGCAGCGAGGAGCTGTTCGAGCTCCGCGTGCCCATCGGCGCGACGCTCGACGGCATCATCGAGGCGGTCCGCGCGCACGCGGCGGCGCTGCCCGCCGATGCGTGGGTGGTCGGCGGCCCGTGGGCGAGCGACCGGCTCGCCGAGGTGAACACCGCCGCGGCGCTCGAGCGCCTCGACCAGGCGGCCGGCGGGCGCCCCGTGATGCTCTCCGACGACTCGCACCACAATCGCTGGGTGAGCACGCGCGCGCTGGAACTCGCCGGGGTCTCCGCCGGCGAGCCCGGCGCGCTCACCGACGCCGCGGCGGGCGGCCGCGTCACCGGCGTGCTGCTCGAAGCCGCCGGGCTGCCGGTCGCGCGCGCCCATGCCGCGGCCGGCGGGCTCACCCCCGAGCAGGAGCGCGCAGCGTCGAAGCGCGGCGTCGAGATCCTCAACTCGTTTGGCGTCACCGCGTTCCAGGACGCCGGGGTGTCGACGCACATCTTGTCTGCGCTGCACGGCCTCGACACGGCCGGCGAGCTCGACGCGTGGGTGGTCACCTCGCTGCTCATCAACGACGAGATCTTCGGCTTCGCGACGATCGGCGAGGAGCTCGTGTTCGACGGCGAGCGCTTCCGCACCGAGCACCACCGCCCCGATTTCGTGAAGATCTTCCTCGACGGCGTGCCGCCAACGCGCACCGGCGCGTTCCTTGAGCCCTACCTCCCCGACGACGCGCACGGCGCGCACTTCCACGGCGAGACCCTGTTGAACCCCGCAGAGCTCGAGGACTGGCTTCGCCGCGTTGCCGACGCCGGCCTGTCGGCAAAGATCCACTGCACGGGCGACGCGTCCGTGCACGCCGTGCTCAACGCGGTCGAGGCGGTGCGCGCGGCCGGCTACACGGCTGCGCGCTTCCAGGTGGCACACGGCCAGTTCGTGCACCCGGACGATGTGCCCCGCTTCGCCGAGCTCGACGTCGCGGCGGACATCTCCCCGTTCATCTGGGTGCCCGGCCCGATCGTCGAGGCGATCCGCGAGGTGCTGCCGCGCGAGCGCGCCGACCAGATGCAGCCGAACCGAGCCCTCATCGACGCCGGCGCCGTCGTCGCCGGCGGCTCGGACTGGCCGGTCTCCCCCTCGCCCAACGCGTTCGAGGGCATTCACGGCCTCGTCACCCGCGAGGATCCGAGCGGCGCGTACCCCGGCACGCTGTGGCCGGAGCAGGCGATCACGCTCGAGGAGGCGATCGCGGCGTTCACGATTCGGGGCGCTGAGGCGATGGGGCTCGCGGCGGAAACGGGCTCGCTCGAGGTGGGCAAGTCGGCCGACTTCGTGCTGCTCAACCGCGACCCGTTCGCGCACCCCGCGACAGAGCTCGTGCAGACCACGGTCACCGAGACGTGGTTCGCGGGCCGCCGCGTGTACGCCGCCGCGGGCGCTGAGGCGGGGGCGTGAGCATGCACAAGCTCGTGGTCCTGTACCCCGAGCCGGCCGACCGCGCCGCGTTCGAGGCCTACTACCGCGCCACGCACCTCCCGCTCTGCGCGCAGCTGCCCGGGGTGCAAGACATCTCGTTCTCGATCGGGATCACTGAGCCGGGCACCGGCCCCTTCTTTGCCGTGTTCGAGGCAGTGTTCGCCTCGCGCGAGGCGCTCACCGCCGCGCTCGCCTCCCCGGCGGGGCGCGCGGTCGAGGCGGACGTGCCGAACTACGCAACGGGCGGCGCGACGGTGTTCGACTTCGCGGTGGAGTCGCTCGCGCTCGGCGAGGGCTGAGCCCAGACGCATCTGCCGTCCCACCCCACCCAACCCCACCCAAACCAACCCCACCCAAACCCAGTGATTCGGCGTATCACAGTCGTCTTCCGCGATTCGAACTTGGAACTGCCGAATCGCTGGGGTGTGGGGTGGGGATGGGGTGGGGATGGAGTGGCGCGGGGCAGCGCGTGGCTACTCGGCGAGCGCCGCGACCGCCGCGTCGATTCCCGCGATCACCGTGCGATCGTGCGTGGAGCGCGCGCCGGGCACATAACTGAGCGCCTCGATCTCGCCGCCGGTAAAGCGGAACGAGCCGTAGCGCTCGTGCAGCTCCCAGTCCACCGGCCCACCGTAGTCGTAGCCGACGCTGATCCCGGTGAACGGGGCCATGCCGAGCAGCATGGGCACGGCGGGGATCCCGGCTACCTCGGCACCGTCGACGTGCACGCTCAGCCGCCAGCGCAGGCCGGGGAGCTCGTCGACCCGCAGCACGATCTCGCGCGCGCCTGCGGCGAGCGCCTGCCCCCGCGCGCGGTGCATCGCGCCGTAGGCGTTGTAGGAGAGGAGCGGCACGCCGTGCTCGAGCGCGAGTAGGTAGCCGCCGCCCTGGTCGCCGTGCGCGACGAGCACGCCGTGCCCCGAGCCGCTCTCTTCGAGCTCGAGCGAAATCTCGACCACGAAGGATCGCAGCACGGTGAGCTTTGACGCGCGGAAGCGCTCGAGCGGCGGCCGGAACGGCACGAGGCTCACCGGCTCGCCGAGCGTCGTCTCGGTCATCGGGCGCAGATCGTGCATCGTGCCGAGATCGTCGAGCGGGAACACCGTGTTCGCCCAGGCCTCCGTGCGCCACCGCTCGGCGAGCTCGGCGACGTGCTCCGGCCGCTCCGCGGCAAGATCCCTGGTCTCCGTCGGATCCGTGGCGAGGTCGTACAGCTCCCACCGCCCGCCGGCGCTCCCCTCCTCGCGCGTCGGAGGCACGGGCGAGACGGCCTTCCAGCGACCGTCGACGATGGCGCGACGGCCGACGCACTCGAAGTACTGCTGCGCGCGCCCGCCAGCGCCGGGATCCCGCAGCACCGCAGCGGCGCTCCGCCCGTCGGCGTCGATCGCGGTGCGTCCCGCGCGCTCAGCGAGCCGTGGCACGCCAGCGAGCTCCAGCAGCGTGGGCGCGAGATCGGACACGAACACGAACTGATCGCGCAGCCCGCGCGCGGCCTCGGGCGCGCCTGGCCAGGAGATCACGAGGGGCGCGTGCACTCCGCCCTCGTACGTGGTCGACTTGTACTCGCGGAACGGCGTGTTCGACGCACGCGCCCAGCCGCTCGGGTACTGGCCGAACACGCGTGGACCGCCGATGTCCGCGATGGGGCGCGGCACGTCGCGCACCCAGTCGGCCGGCAAGCCGGGAACCGTGCCGAACTGCGCGAAGTAGCTCCGCGTGCCGCTCGGCCCGCCCTCGGCGGTGCCGCCGTTGTCGCTCGTGACGACGATGATCGTGCGCTCGAGTTCTCCGAGCTCGGTGAGCCGCGACACGATGCGCGCAACGCTCGCGTCCACCTCGGCGACGGCGGCGGCGTACACCTCCATGTGCCTGGCGAACAGGGCGCGCGCTTCGTCGTCGAGAGACGACCACTCGGGGATGCGATCGGTGTCGGCCGCCGCGCCGCGTGGCAGCTCAGCGTGCGCCGGCACGACCCCGAGCTCGCGCTGCCGCGCGAAGCGGCGCTCGCGCAGCCG
>NZ_RPDI01000023.1:10175-54334 GCF_003917135.1 Leucobacter chromiireducens | reverse complement strand
GGTTGTAGCGGGCGATGCCGCCAACGAGTACGCAGGGCGGGCCTTCCTGCTCGCGCCGCCAGCGGGAGAGGGTGGCCTGCGACACGTTCAGGAACTCGGATGCCTCGCGCGAGTTCCACAGTGGCTCGACTTCGTCAATCGTCGTGGACATGATCTGCGGCTCGTCTCGCCCGATTGAACGCGTCCTCGATGTCCTGGCGTGCCTGCACGTCGGCGGCGACGAACGCGACGAAGTCCTCGGTCCGGTTCGGGATCGTCTCGTCCTCGAGCGGCGGCTGCGGTTCCTCGCCGGGCCAGACTGTCTGCCGTGTCGGACGGTCGCGATCGAGCCGTGTACCAGAGGTGACGACCCATTCACGAAGCCGGTCGCGTGCCGCTGCGAAGTCCGTATGCCAGGCAATCGGCCCAGACCCAGACTGCTCGGGATCGTAGCTCGCGCACCAGTGTAGGTGCAGCGCCGACAGTTCGAGGACGAGTTCGGGATGCCGGTGCCAGAACGGCGGCACGACGGAGGCGGGCAGCCCGTAGGTCTTCCGCAGCCAGTCCACCCATTGGTTCAGCGCCAGCCATTCTGCTTCGGCGTCTCCGGCGGTCAGGAGATTCCAGTTGATCGGACGCGGCGGCTCGGGAAGCGCCATCCCGGCCATGAGCTCGTCGTACAGGTCGATGTCCTCGATCTCGACTTCGGCCTCGGGGTCCGCCTGAGTGGGGTCGTCGCTCATCGTGTCCACCTCCCCAGCCCGCTCGCACGCCGAGGCTCGGGCGAGTGGAACTCCACCGCCGTAACCTCCGCCGCAGTAGACCTTTTGGGCGCGATCTGGCGCGGGGTGCGTTCGACGGCGTATCGGGCACGGGAGGTATCGAAGAGGAGCCGTGAGGCGCGGAACTGAGGGCGCTCGATTCGCTGCCCGTCCTGCTCGTACTGTCGCTTCGTGAACTCGCCGATCGCTACGACATCATCGCCCTTGACGAAATCTGCGAAGGCCTCCTCGGCCTTGTCTCCGATCATGATCAGGTCGATGTATGCGGAGCCGATGAGGGTGAAGGTGCCGTCTTCCTCGTGGCGACGGAACTTCTGCCCGATCTGCGCGACCAGCAGGAAGACCTCTCCCGGCTTCGACTTCTGCTCCGGTGCTCGGGACAGAAACCCTTGGATCGACGGCTCTGAACGGATCTCCATCGTTACGACCTCCTCGCTCATTGCGGCACCTGGTGTGCCGCCTCTATTCGGGAGGTGCTCCCGCCGGACCTGGGGTCTGACGGCGGTGGAGCTGGGCCTCGACCTCTGCCCGATCCTGCGTGAGTTGCTTGGCGTCGGTGCGTTCGGTCCAGCGGCGGAGGTGCGCGACGATGGGCGGTGCGGAGCGCAGCAGTATGAGGCCGGTGCCGAATGGGAAGCGGCGGATCACGTCGGGCGGCATGACGGGCACTCTGCGGATAGAGCGTTGCGCGGATCGGGAGCCGTGGTCGCCGACGGTGGTGGAGTCGGTGATCTCGTCGCGCTCGCCGATCAGGGTGCTGAGGTCTTGGAGGTCTTTCGAGTTCGAAGCTCCGCCGAGGATGATCTTCACGATTGCGGCATCCCAGATCGCCGAGGCCGCGTTCTCTGACCACTTCTCCCGAGCCTGCGCGAGCGATTGCAGAACGGGCATGGTCGTGATCCCCGACCCGCCACCCTCCGCCATGAGCGTCGGCAAGGACGGCAACGGCGACAGGTTCGCCACCTCGTCGAGCGCGAGCAACAGGGGCGGATCGAGACGCGCGCCCGGACTGCGTGCCGCGAGGCGACGGGCCGCCTCGACCACGTCCTCAATGAGCGCCGCCACCAGCGGCGCACTGTTGTTCGCCCCGGCTGCGGTCGCGAGCAGGTAGAGGGTGCCCTTCTGCGCGAGGAACACCTCGGGGTCGAAGACTTCGTCGGGGCCTGGGCTCACGGCGTCGAGCACGCGCGGGTCGGCGAGCGCGGCGAGTGCGAGGGAGACGCCCTGCCAGATCGAGTCCATGGTGCGCGGGTCGGATTCGAGCATCGCCTGCAAGGCCTCCGCCCAGCCGCCGGCCGCCATCGGGTGGGCGGCGAGGATCGACACGGCATCTCCGGCCGCTGCCGGGTCGAGCGTCCACCGGAACAGATCGGCCGGCTGCCTCCCGTCGAGGGCTGCGGCGTGGAGGAGGCATTGCAGCGCGACCCTTGTCTTTGCTTCCCAGAAGTCGCCGCCCTCGACCCCGCCCTTCCCGAGCCCGGTCGCGGAGGCGAGGCCGGAAGCCCGGATCATCGCGGTCAGCGGGTCGCTGCAGCCGCGCACGGGTGACCAGCGCAGTCCTGCGGGGATGCCGTCTGCGAGGTGCTGCGGGTCGAACACCGCGACCGGGCCGACACGTTGCCTGGCCTTGATCGTGGCGGTCACGTTGTCGGGGCGTGTGCTCGTCGTGATGACCGCGCCGGGTGCGGAGAGGATCGAGTTGATGACGATATGCACGCCCTTGCCGGAGCGGGGCGGCCCGATGAGCAGCATCGAGTCCTCGACCGACGCCCACACCTCGACCCCGCGCGAGCTGCCGATCCGGTAGCCCACCTCCACCGGCTCGGGATGGTCGAGTGAAGGGCGGAGGTTCCGGGCCCTTGCGAGGAGCGCCTTGATGGAGCCGGCCCGTGCGACCTCGCGGCGGGTCGCGATACCGACGATCCGGTACGGGTCGAGCGCCTGCTGTCGGGAGTGGTGCCGGATCGCTGACCATACCCACCAGCCTCCAACGCTCGCGCCTGTGATGAGGAGCCCCGCGACGATCCAGTAGGCGGCGACGTTGAGGCCGGGAGCGTCGAGCGCGTTGGTGGGGTCGCTGGGGTTGAGGAGCACGGCTGCCCCGGCGCCGAGGCCGGCCTCTGGTTGCGGGGTGCCGGTGAGGAACGCGGCGATGCTGCCCGCGACGCGCAGCAGCACCGCGGCCACGCCGAGTGCCGCGAGGGCGACGAGCGCGGCGTTCGTGAGTTCGTCACCCATCGACCCGGTCGGGCGAAGCTGCCCGCTCACTCGGGCCTCCCGAGTACGAGGGTGCCGGAGATGCGGCCCACGAGGATCGCCTCGCCCGTCGGGCACGCCGCAAGATACCGGGAATCGATGAGCGCGCGGGCGACCCCGTTCGGTGCGGTCTCTGTGTGGGAGATGATGACCGCGACTGCGACATCCTCGCCGGGAACGAAGCCGCTGCCCGCGAGCTGCGCAAACCGTGGCACCGCCGGCACGGGCGCGGCCGGCGCGGCAGGCTGGGGTGCTGCCGCCACGGGGGCTGCGGCGGGCTCGGGGATCACAGGTCTGGGTTTGGGTGGGGTGCGGTAGTCGGTGATGACCCGTCCGTCGATCTCGATGACATCGACGCGGAGCGTCTGGCCGGTGTGCTGGCTGATGGCATCCACGATGTGCGGGTAGGCGGAGCGCCGCCACGGCGGCGAGAACTCCGGCGGCAGATACGGCGCCCCGTCCACCGTCACCGACAGGGTGCCGTCCTCGGCGACGACGATGCGCACCATCACCACGGCGGTCGGGTCGGTCTTCGAGCGGGCACGCTTCGACATCGGCAAAGTTCTCCTATCGAGTGGATGAAAGAACAGCCGCCCGAGGGCATGGGTGGCTGAGGGGGTGGGTCAGAGTGCGAGTCGGCGTGCGGCGCGGCTGTGATCGGGCGCGGCACGGCGGGCGACCTGCTGGTAGGCGGGGCCGAGCGGGAAGGGCGAGGGGTCCATGAGCTCGGCGACCTCACCAGCACGGGTGACGGTCTCGGCGATGCCTTCCCGCATGAGCCGGTGACAGCCCACCGACGACGCCGAGGTGACCGGCCCGGGAACCGCACCGACTGCACGGCCGAGCTCGAACGCGCGCGCCGCGACCAGCAGCGACCCCGAGTGCGCCCCGGCCTCGGTGATGATCGTCGCCCCGCTGAGCGCGGCGAGGAGCCGGGCGCGGGCGACGAACCGTTCCCGCGACGGCCCCTGCCCGGGCGGGGTCTCGCTGATCTGGATGCCGGCCTGCACCACGATCCGCTCGAACAGCTCAGCATTGTTCGGCGGGTAGGGGCGGTCGAGGCCGCTGGCAGAGACCACCATCGTGGATGCGGGGCCCGTGGTGAGGGCGGCGCGGTGCGCGGCGGCGTCGACGCCGTAGGCGCCACCGGAGACGATGATGCGCGGGAGTGCGGCGAGGTCTTCCGCGAGTTCCTGCGTGACGTGCACGCCGTAGGCGGTTGCGGCTCGGGCTCCGGTGATCGTCACCCGCGAGGAGGCGGAGGCGGTGAGCAGTTCCGGGTTCCCGCGCGCCCACAACAGGAGCGGTGCCCGATCCCCGAGATCGTTCAGCGCGACCGGCCACCCCGCAGCCCCCGGAGTGAGCGCCCGGAACCCGTGCCGCTCGGTCAGCTCGGCGACCTGATCCCGGAGCGCGTCGCGCTGCCGGGCTGCGGCAGCTTGCCGCCACCGGACCCCTTGGAGCGGATCGACCGCAGCCGGGATCGCCGCGCCCGGGTCGCGGATCAGGGCGAGCGTCTCGGTCAGGCCGATCGCGCGCACCAGCTGCCCCGTGACCGGATTGCCGGGCTCTGTGAGCGCCGTCAGCTCCATCCGGGTGAGCATGTCCTCCGAGAACGTCGCCATCATCGGCCCTCCCTGGTCTGTGTGGTCGTCTACAGGAGTGAGGTGCGTCAGGGGCTACATGAGAGACGGGCGGAGCCGGCAGACCTGGGGGTAAGGGGTCTGCGGGTTCCGCCCGTCCTGGGGGTGCGTTACTGGTTCATGAGTTCTTCGATCGTCACCTCCTCGCCCTCGTCCTGTATGCGCTCACGGTGGAGCGCGAGCTTGCGGCCGAACCAGAGCGTCGCCCCGGCCGCGAGGAGCAGGACGGCCGCGATACCGCCGACCCAGGCGCCCCAGGCGGTGCCGCCGGTGAGTGCGAGCTCCGGCGGCAGTTCAGGTAGTTCCGGCTGCTCCGGCGTCGGCGTCTCCGGGGTACCCGGTGGGCGTACGCTCACGACGGTCGTTTCGCCCGGGGCACCGCAGCGGCCCTCGGAGAGCACCTTCCCGTCCTTCCCGTACAAGGTCTCGACCCAGTACACGTTCCCGGCCTCATCAGTGCTCGTCGTGCCGGAACGGTAGTGGCCCGCCTCAGTCACCGCGATCTGCTCCGAGGTGAAGAACGGCACCTCGCACACGGGATCCTCGCCCGCAGGTTGCGGCCCGTAGGCCCGGAACACCAGGTACGCGCCCTCGGGAATGTGGCTGCCTTGTACGAGTGCGGTGTCCTCGAACGGGTCGCCGACGAACGCCGATGCCTGGGCCTGCGTGACCACCGACAGCGGCTGCTCGGGACCTGGTACGAAGAACCGTTCCCAGATGTCAGCCGGCGACGATGTGAACGGCTGCACCCGGTCGTCGCCCTCGAAGCGGGTCACCACGACGTAGTAGCCGGGCTCCGTCGGCTGAATCCGATCGTCCTCGCCGTAGCCGATGTCGTAGACCCCATTTCTTGCCGGGGTCGTGATCCGGGTCAGCACCGGCGCATCGTCCAATGCCATGTCCTCGGTCAGCTCCGCATCTGTGGCGAAGGGGCCGTAGACGGTGTGCGTGAGCTCCTTGGCGTCGGGCTGCCAGTAGCCGTCGCCCTCGAAACCGGGGTGGTTCTCGGGGAACTCGCTGACGGTGATCCGGTCGAACGCCCGCCCGTTCTTGTGGACGTTGTACTCCCGGACTTCCGAGGTGATGGTGAGGGGCCAGCGGACGCTGTGCGTCTCGACGTTGATGCCGTAGTTGTCGCGCCAATCTGAGGCGATGAACGGTCGCACCCATTCCGGCTGGCTGCTCTTCTTGACCTCCCACACCCAGGTGACGAACCCCGCATCCGGCAGCGTCACCTTCGGCGAGGTGTAGGTGCCCGGCCCGGTCGCCGTGACCGTGACGGTGCCGAGCGGCACCGCATCCACGGGGATCGCAGCACCTCGTGTCGGGGGGAGGGTGCCGGGCACCTGGTAGGCGGTGCCCTCGAAGATCACGGGGATCGGTTCGCTATTCTGTTTCAGCCAGGCCCCGTTCGTGGATGCGACGGTGATGGTGTCGGTCACCTCATCGCCCGGCTTCACGAGCCGCCCGTTCGCCTGCGACACCGCCTCCGGCTGGAACGGCACCACCGAAGTCTCTACGACCCGGCCGAAGCGATCGGTGAAGCTGTCGGTGAGGTACTTCGCCCAGTCGCCCTGCGCGGTCTTGTCGATCGACCACACCCAGGTATAGAAGCCCGACTCAGGCGCGATGATCGTACCCGGCGAGGTGTAGTGACCCGCATGGGTGAGCGTGAGCTCTTCGGTGCCGGCGAGCGGCGCACCCGCAGGTGGCGCGTTCGCTTCGGCCGGCTGAGCGTCGAACGGGCCATAGAGGCGACCCTCCGCAACCACCGGCACCGGCTGGCCGTCGACCTTGATCCAGGAGTGCTTGATCACCGTCACGGTGAGGTCGTCCAGCATCGGATCGCCGGCCTGCACGAACTTCGAGGACACCTGCGTTTCGATGATCGGCTGGAAGTCCAGCGGGATCACCGGGGACTGCACGGTAGCGGTCAGCGGCTCGAAGGATGCGGCGGCGAGAATTCGCTGCTCGCCCGGGGTGTAGAACAGGTCGACGCCGGCCCCGTAGCCGAGCGCGTGCGCCGACATCTTCGCCTCGATCCGGTACTCGGGCGCGCCCTCGGCGGGGGTGCCGACGATCTGATGCGTGCCCGCGCCGAGCGTCGCCGTCGCGGAGCCGTTCGTGAAGGTGCCGCCGGTGAGGGTGACGGTGCCGGTCGCGGTAGCGGGGTTCGTGCTGATGGTGAGCTGCCCGTGGTACTGGTCGTCCATCTGAATCGACATCGACACCGACGGATTCGGCACCGCGTTCGCCGCCGCGGTATCGCGCATCGCGGCGAGGTTCGCGAGCACCGTGGCCTGCATGTTCGCGGGAACGCGGGTGATGAAGTGCCCGTCGCCGCCCCGGCTCGTGTAGTTGCCGTGGTCGGCGACATCCCAGACATAGAGCTGCACCGCCGAGGTGATGTTCGGGTCCTGCGATTCGCCCCACCGGCCGAGCACATAGTTCAGCCGGGCGAGCTGCGTGTCGCTGAGCTCATCGAGCGTGGTCTTGAGCTCGGGATGCTCGGTCGTGCCGTATGGGGGCAGCGCGTCCAGGTCCATGCAGTACGCCTGCCGGCCGTGACTTGAGAAGCTGCCGAGCCACAGGTCCTCGTTGCCGTACCCGACCCCGAGGGTTGCCGCCTGCGCGGGGGCCGGGGTGAAGAACAGGCCGCCGAAGAGCATCAGCAGCACGGTGAGAATCGCCGCCATGCGAGCGACAGTACGGCCCGGCGGTGGCGAGGTATCGGGTGGCATGAGAGCGGTAGGCGACATAGTGAACTCCTGACTAGAACGAGCGCCGCCGTCAGGGGTGACGACGGCCAACAGTCAGGTGCGCCACCGACCCACCCGTCCGCCGGGTTCTCGCCTGCCTCTCGTCTTCCCGAGCCGGGCTGAGAAGCCACAGCCGCGAGCGAAGCGAGGGAGGGAGCTCGGATGGTGTGTGAGTCACCCTGCCCGGCCGCGACTTCCCATGGAAGAAGGCCGGGATCTCCGCTCAGTCGCTCCGTGCCGACCGCATCCTCTATGAGGTTGAGCAGGCCGGTGGAGACGTCCGTCGTGTCTGCGACCTCTTCGGCATCATCATCGACACTGCCCTTCACTACGCCCGCGCCGTTGCGGACCCGCCCAGCACCACTGTGGACAGCGTGTAGCCGTTGCCGAAGGTGAACCTTCGGCAAACACCGGCCCACGTGCGGCCGATCGGCTTGTCTACTGTTTCGATATGCGTCAATATAGATACATGTCGAATCAAGAGGTTGAGTTAGTCATCGTCGGGTCCGGTCCCGCGGGGTACACCGCGGCGGTCTATGCCGCGCGTGCTGGTCTCGCGCCGGTCGTGATCGCGGGTTCGGTGACGGCTGGTGGTGCGTTGATGACGACGACCGAGGTGGAGAACTTCCCGGGTTTCGTCGATGGTGTGCAGGGGCCTGAGTTGATGGAGTCGATGCGGGTGCAGGCTGAGCGGTTCGGTGCCGAGATCGTTTACGACGATGCGACCCGCCTTGATCTCGACGGCGATGTGAAGACCATCGAGACCGGCGCCGGGGTGACGTACCGGGCGCGGGCGGTGATCCTGACGATGGGTTCCGCGTACCGCAACCTTGGCCTCCCCGAGGAAGAACGGCTGTCGGGGCACGGTGTGTCCTGGTGTGCGACCTGCGACGGGTTTTTCTTCCGGGAGCAGGGGATCGTCGTGGTTGGCGGCGGGGACTCGGCAATGGAGGAGGCCCTGTTCCTCACCCGGTTCGCATCGAAGGTGACCGTGGTGCACCGCCGGGATGAGTTCCGGGCGTCGAGGATCATGGCGCAGCGCGTGCTGGACGATCCGAAGATCGAGGTTGCCTGGAACAGCGAGGTCGCTGCGATCCTCGGCGGCGAGCAGGTCACCGGGCTCACGTTGCGCGACACGATCACCGGGGCCGAGCGCACGCTCGACGCGACGGGGGTGTTCGTCGCGATCGGGCACGACCCGCGTTCCGAGCTCGTGACCGGGCAGGTCGACACTGACGCGGATGGGTATGTGCGGGTCGCGCATCCGTCGACGCGGACGAATCTGGCCGGGGTGTTCGCGGCTGGGGATCTCGTCGATCACACGTACCGGCAGGCGATCACCGCCGCAGGCACCGGTTGTGCGGCCGCGCAGGACGCCCAGCACTACCTGTCGAACCTCGCACCCACCACCGTTTCCGCACCTGTTCTGGAGGTCTCCGCATGAGCATCGTCACTCCCGTCTCCGACGCCACCTTCCGGACGGAGGTGCTCGAGTCCGAGCTGCCTGTCGTGGTCGACATTTGGGCGACCTGGTGCGGCCCGTGCAAGGCGATCGCTCCGATCCTGGACCTGCTCGCCGGCGAGTACGCGGGGCGGGTGAAGATCGTGAAGGTCGACGCCGACCAGAACCCCGAGACCGTGACCGCAGCAGGCGTGACCTCGATCCCGACCCTCGGCTTCTACCGGAACGGGGAACGAGTGGACGTGCTGATCGGAGCGCACCCGAAACCCGTCTACGTCGCGAAGATCGAGGGGCTGATCGCATGACTGACACCTTGACCCGCACCGCCCCGAAGCGGCTCTCCACCCTCGACAAGTGGCTGCCGCTGTGGATCGGCCTCGCGATGGTCGCGGGCCTCTTGCTCGGTCGTTTCGTGCCCGCACTTTCAGACGCGCTCTCTGCGATGGAGGTCGGCGGGATCTCGGTCCCGATCGGGCTGGGCCTGCTGGTGATGATGTACCCGGTGCTGGCGAAGGTCCGCTACGACAAGGTCGCCGCCGTCACGGGTGACAAGAAGCTCCTCATCTCTTCGCTCGTGCTGAACTGGCTCGTGGGGCCTGCGGTCATGTTCGCGCTTGCGTGGATCTTCCTGCCGGATCTGCCCGAGTACCGGACCGGGCTGATCATCGTCGGGCTCGCCCGCTGCATCGCGATGGTCGTGATCTGGAACGATCTCGCCTGCGGTGACCGGGAAGCGACCGCGGTGCTGGTCGCGATCAACTCCGTGTTCCAGGTTGTCGCTTTCTCCCTGCTGGGTTGGTTCTACCTGACCGTGCTGCCGGGTTGGCTGGGGCTGGATGCGCAGGGGTTGGATGTCTCGGTCTGGCAGATCGCCTTGAACGTGCTCGTGTTCCTCGGCGTCCCGCTTATCGCGGGCTTCGCGTCCCGCTTCATCGGTGAGAGGCGCAAGGGGCGCGACTGGTACGAGGAGAAGTTCCTCCCGAAGATCGGGCCGTGGGCGCTCTACGGGCTGCTGTTCACGATCGTGCTGCTGTTCGCGCTGCAGGGCGAGCAGGTCACCTCCCACCCGATGGATGTTGCCCGCATCGCGTTGCCGCTGCTGGTCTACTTCGCGCTGATGTGGTTTGCCGGCATTCTGCTCGGCAAGGGGCTCGGTCTCGGCTATGCCCGGTCGACGACACTGGCGTTCACCGCGGCGGGCAACAACTTCGAGCTCGCGATCGCGGTCGCGATCGGCACCTTCGGCGCGGCGTCCGGTCAGGCGCTGGCCGGGGTCGTTGGCCCGCTCATCGAAGTGCCGGTGCTCGTGGGCCTGGTCTACGTCTCGCTCTGGGCCGCGAAGGCCTGGTTCCACACCAACCCCTACGCCACTGCCACTGCCACTGAATCGAGGACGTCATGACCGATACCACCGTCATCACCGACGCAGACGCGTGCGCAGCGTCCACGGCACACGCCATCGGGACCGAAGCCGCCACCACCGTGGCCAGCGCGCTGAAAGCGCTCGCTGACCCTCTGCGGCTGCGGATGCTGTCCGCGATCGCGACCGACCCTCGGGGCGAGTCCTGCGTGTGTGACCTCGCCGAGCTGGCCGAGGTGTCCCAGCCGACGGTTTCCCACCACCTGAAGGTGCTGAAGGAGACCGGGATGCTGCTGTCCGAGCGACGCGGCACCTGGGTGTACTACCGCATCGCCCCGGGCAAGCAGCGCGCCGTCGCGGCCCTCCTCGACGCGTTCGCTCCCGCCGCCGCTGTCACCGACGAACCCGAAGACACCGCAGCACGGGCCGAGGCACTGCAGCAGATGGACGCCCGAGTAACCCGCCTCGCGGAGGAGCTCGCGGACGAGCTGACCGGGCTGAACCGGGATCTCGTGATCGCGATCGTGCGTGAGTCCTACGCAGGCCTGGTGCGTTCGGCGAAGCTGACGGCGCACATGATCCCGCTGACCGAGCGGTTCGCCCGGCAGCGCCTGGCCGATCTGACCCGTGATCGGACGGCCGGGGTGCCGCAGGTGCTGTTCGTGTGCGTGCAGAACGCGGGCCGCTCCCAGCTCGCCGCCGCGATCGTCAACCAGCTCGCAGGCGGCCGCGTCGTCGCCCGCTCTGCAGGCTCCACCCCTGCGTCGGACGTGCACCCGCACGTGCGCTCTCTGCTCACCGAGATCGAGGGCGAGCAGGAGGCCGAGACGGCGTTCCCGAAGCCGCTCACCGATGACGCCGTGCGCGCGGCCGACGTGGTGATCACGATGGGCTGCGGGGATGTGTGCCCGATCATCCCCGGCGTCCGCTACGAAGACTGGACCGTCGGCGACCCGGCCCTCGCATCCCCGGAAGGAGTCGACGCGATCCGCAACGACATTGAGGGCCGCGTCCGCGGCCTCCTCGCCACTCTCACCAGCAAGGCTTGAAGGAGCCCGTCATGACCGAAACCCAGAAGCCATCCGTCCTGTTCGTCTGCGTCCACAACGCCGGCCGCTCCCAGATGGCCGCCGGCTACCTCCGCCACCTCGCGGGCGACCGCGTCGAAGTCCGCTCGGCAGGGTCCATGCCCGCCGACCAGATCAACCCGGTCGCGGTCGAGGCGATGCGCGAAGAGGGCATCGACATCACCGCCGAACAGCCCAAGGTACTCACCACCGAAGCGGTGCAGGACTCTGACGTGGTGATCACGATGGGCTGCGGGGACGCGTGCCCGTTCTTCCCGGGCAAGCGATACGAGGACTGGAAGCTCGACGATCCTGCCGGGCAGGGCATCGACGCCGTTCGCCCCATCCGCGACGACATCAAGGCTCGCATCGAGACCCTCCTCGCAGAACTGCTCGTCTGAGGGACTGCGAGCACGGGAGGGGCGGCGGCCATTGGCCCTGCCCCCTCCGCCGCGGTTCGGGTTTCTTGGTCCCTGCGGCGAACACCGGTGTGCTGTGAGGCGTGCCCCATCCATCGCGTCACCGGTCGCTCTCTCTATCGAGATGCGCCTCGCAGCGTTGCTTCGATCTGCTCCTGCGTGGGCGCTCCGGCAATCCCGCTCTCGGTCGCGTAGACCCGGCATGCGAGCGCGCGAACCGGGGCCGTCGGGAACAAGTCGACACCATCGACGAGGATCGTGGGCGAGCCTCCGAACTGAGTGCTCGCTGCCTCTGCCTCCGTCCGGATCGTCACCACCTCGACAGCCACGGCCCCGAGCCCAAGAGTATCCAGCGCTGCGCGTGCGTTGGCTTCGGCGATGTCCGTGTTCGGGCAGTCGACGATGTGCAGCAGTTCAATCTTCACGAGACACTTCCATTCGTTCGCCGCCACCTGTCGTGCGAGTGCTTGGCGTCAAGAGGTTCAGGCAGACCAGGCCGACGCCTACGACCACGAAGACGTCCGCGACGTTCCCGACGAACAGGTCACTGTAGGCGAGGAAGTCGGTCACGTGACCCTGCCCGAACGAGGGCGGGTTCACGAGCCGGTCAACCAGGTTGCCGACCGCGCCGCCGAGGACCAGCCCCAGCGCGACGCCCCACCTCGCCCCGCGCAGCCGTGCGGCAAACACGACCACCGCCACGGCTGCGAGGAGGCCGATCATCGTGAAGCTCCAGGTGGCCCCGGAACCGATCGAGAACGCGGCCCCGGGGTTGTAGACCAGAGACAGACCGAACAGGTCCCCGACCAGCGGGATCCGTTCACCCGGGGTCAGCTGCGCCACGGCGAGAGCCTTCAAGCCCTGGTCGAACACCACAGCCAGCACAGCCACGACGAGGGCGACGCCGAGCGCCCGCCTGCTCCCCGTGTACGCACCGCGGCTCTCCCCGACGACGTCCTGCGCGGTCACGCGGCGCTCTTCCGTGTCCGGGCGGCTCGCAGACCGTTGAGGATCACGACGACCTCGGCGATTTCGTGCACGAGGACCACTGCGGCGAGCCCGAGGATGCCGAAGAGGGCGAGTGGGAGAAGGGCGGTGATGATCAGCAGCGACAGGATGATGTTCTGGTTGATGATGTGGCGTCCGCGGCGGGCGTGGTCGAACGCGCGCGGCAGCAGGCGCAGGTCGTGGCCAGTGAACGCAACATCGGCCGACTCGATCGCCGCATCCGAACCCGTCGCGCCCATCGCGATCCCGATGTCCGCTGCGGCGAGGGCGGGGGCGTCGTTGATGCCGTCGCCGATCATCGCCACCGCCCCCCTCGTGCTGAGCTCGCCGATCGCGGCGGCTTTGTCTTCCGGGCGCAGCTCGGCGCGCACGTCACCGATCCCTGCTTGGGCTGCGAGGGCGAGGGCGGTGCGGGCGTTGTCGCCGGTGAGCATCGTGACCCCGACGCCTTGCGCGGCGAGCGTGCGCACGACCTCGGGAACTTCGGGGCGCAGCTCGTCGCGGACGCCGATCGCGGCGACCGAGACGTCGTCGCGGTGGACAATCACGACCGTCATGCCCTGCTCCTCGAGCCCGGCGACCCGGTCGCCTAGGGCCCCAGCGTCGAGCCAGCGCGGGCTGCCGACCGTGATCCGGGCCCCGTCGAGTTCGCCTTCGATGCCGTGCCCGGCCCGCTCAGTCACACCTTCCGCCGCTGGCGCGCCGGGTGCGGCGGCGGTGATCGCGGCGGCGAGCGGGTGGGTGCTGTGCTGTTCGAGCGCGGCCGCCCAGGCCAGTGCCTGCTCCTCGGTCACGCCGTCAGCGGTGAGTACGGCGGTGACGGCGGGCTCGCCCAGGGTGAGGGTTCCGGTCTTGTCGACGGCGACGTGGCGGATCACTCCGAACCGCTCGAACGCGGCACCGGACTTGATGATCACGCCGAACTTGCTCGCCGAGCCGATCGCGGCCACCACGGTCAGCGGCACGGAGATCGCCAGCGCGCACGGCGACGCCGCCACGAGCACGACGAGGGCGCGGGTGATCCACAGCTCCGTGTCGCCGAGCAGCGACCCGATGATCGCGACGAGGGCGGCGAGGATCAGCACGCCCGGGACGAGGGGGCGGGCGATGCGGTCGGCGAGACGGGCCCGGTCGCCCTTCTCGGCCTGGGCCCTCTCCACGAGGTCGACGATCGTGGTCAGCGAGTTGTCGGTGCCTGCCGCGGTCGTCTCGACCTCCAGCGCACCCGCGGTGTTGATCGCACCCGCGGAGACTGCATCGCCGGGTTCAACCTCGACAGGGATCGACTCACCGGTGATCGCGGAGGTGTCCAGGCTCGAGCGCCCCGTGCGGACGATGCCGTCGGTCGCGATCCGCTCACCCGGACGCACCAACATCAGCTGCCCCACCTGGAGATCCTTCGCCGGAACCTCGACCGACGCGCCGTCGCGGCGGACGGTCGCGGTCTCGGGGACGAGCTTGAGCAGCGCCCGGAGTCCGCCACGGGCACGATCCATCGCCTTGTCTTCCAGTGCCTCGGCGATCGAGTACAGGAACGCCAGGGCAGCGGCCTCCTCGACATACCCGAGGATCACCGCGCCGACCGCGCTGATCGTCATCAGCAGGCCGATGCCGAGCTTGCCCTTGAACAGCTTCCTTATCGCGCCCGGGGTGAAGGTCGACGCACCGAGGAGCAGGCCGATCCAGAACGCCACCAGTGCCGGGATCTCCATCCCAGACCACTCCAGGGCCAGGCCGGTGAGGAACGAGATGCCGGAGAAGACCGGGACCATGATCCCGCGGTCCCGCCACCAGGGGCGCTCCGCATCCTCGGCTTCTTCGGCGGCCGTGGTCTCGGGCTCGTCGTGCTCGCAGCCGCACGCCGCGCTCACGCGCCCACTCCGGTCCCGCAGCAGCCCGGCACCGTGCACGAAGAGTCTATGCACGGAGCGTGCTCGTCGACGGCGAGCGTCACGTCCACCAGCGCGGTCAGCGCCGCCGCGAGGTGCGGGTCCGCGATCTCGTACCGCGTCTGCCGCCCTTCGGGCTCCGCGACCACGATCCCGCAGTCGCGCAAGCAGGTCAGGTGGTTCGACACGTTTGAACGCGTCAGCTCCAGCTCGCGCGAGAGCACGGCGGGGTAGCTCGGGCCGCCGAGCAGGGTCATCAGGATCCGGGAGCGCGTCGGGTCCGCCATCGCCCGGCCGAGCCGGTTCATGACGTCAAGACGAGAAGCAATAGTCAGCACACACTGACTATACAGTCAGGACTGACGCAAAGCGAGCGAGCGGTGACCCTACGACGCCGGTCCCACACCGAGCTGGATGAGCTGCGGGACAGGCGCGCAGCATGATCCCGCACTGGCAGTCTCGTCCGGCGCGTCGAAGAGTCCCGAGCCGCCACACACGCCGGTATCGGGCAGGACGAGGTCGACCCGCTCGGCGGCCTCGCGGTCGCCTGCGATCGCGGCGACGACGCTGCGGACCTGCTCGAACCCGGTCAGAGCCAGGAACGTCGGCGCACGCCCATACGACTTCGCGCCCACGATGTAGAACCCCGGCTCCGGATGCTCCAGGTCCGCGGCCCCGGTCGCGCGGATCGAGCCGCAGGAGTGCAGGTTCGGGTCCACCTCGACCGCGACCTTCACCGGCGCCTGCAACCGCACGTCGAGGTCGAGACGGACCTCGGACAGGAACGACAGATCAGGGCGGAACCCGGTCGAAACGAACACCCGGGACGCCGGAGCAAGCCGGCGTCCATCTTCCGCGACGAGAACCGCCTGCCCCTTCTCAAGAATGACCTGGTCGGTGCGGAACCCGGTGACGAGGTCCACGAGCCCGTCTTCGACTGCCTTCTTGGCTCGCTGGCCCAGCGCCCCACGCTCGGGGAGTTCGTCGGCGGTCCCTCCGCCGAAGGTGTTGCCGACCGTGCCGCGGCGCAGCACCCAGCTGATCCGCGTCCCGGGCTCTCGCTTCGCCACCCGCGACAGGATCCCGATCGTCGTCGCGGCAGAGTGCCCGTTGCCGACCACGACCACATGCTGTCCGGCGAGACCCGTGGCGTCCTCGATCGTGGGCATCCGGTGCTCCACCAGCCCTGCCTCGGCGGCGGCCCGTTCCCCGAGCGCGGGGAGGCCGTCGGCACCGGCCGGGCTCGGGGTGGTCCAGGTGCCCGACGCGTCGATCACCGCAGCCGCCTCGATCCGCGCTTCCGTGCCGTCCGTGCGGCGGAGGTGTACGACGAACGGCTGCCCGGCTCGTCCGGCATCGACCGAGAGATCCCGGCCCTTGCGCCCGACCCCGACGACCCGCGCCCCGTACTGGATGCGGTCACCGAGCGCCTCCGCGAGCGGTGCGAGATACCCCTCGATCCACTGCGCCCCAGTCGGATACCCCTGCGTCGGCGCCACCCACCCGGTGCGTTCCAGCAGGCGACGAGACGCCGCATCGGTGAGCTCCGTCCACGGCGAGAACAGGCGCACATGCCCCCATTCGGCCACCGCCGCCGCCGGACCAGCACCTGCTTCCAGGACGAACGGGTTCAGGCCGCGCTCAATCAGGTGCGCAGCCGCCGCGAGCCCCTGCGGGCCCGCACCGATGACGACGACGGAATTCATACCAACCTCCACACATTGACGTTCTTCGATATGAAGAGCCTGCCCGACGTATCGACATCTGTCAATGCGTCGGGCAGAATGGGAGCATGACCACTCTCCCCGTGACGATCGACGCGACACCTGCGGAGGCGTTGTGCTGTGCCCCTGCGGCCGACGCAATGGTCAATGACGCGACCGCGCATCAACTCGCGAAGGTGTTCAAAGCGCTCGGCGACCCGAACCGAGTGAAGCTGTTCTCGCTGATCACCGCGAGTGCGAGCGGGGAGATGTGCGTGTGCGATCTCACCGAACCCGTCGGCTTGTCGCAGCCAACGGTGTCGCATCACATGAAACTCCTCGTCGAGGCTGGGCTCGTCACCCGTGAGCAGCGCGGCAAATGGGCGTACTACCAGCCCACGACCGGCACCCTCGCCGCCGCGGCCCGAGCTCTCACAGCCTGATGGAGCCACTCCGGTTCCGGGCCATGGCCGAGCCCGACTGGCCCGTGGTCGAGAGCATCTACCGGGCCGGGATCGCCACCGGGCACGCCACCTTCGAAACCGCCCCACCTGCAACCTGGGCCGCATTCACCGCGAGTAAACGCCCGGAGCTCAGCCTCGTCGCCGTCAACTCCACCGGCCAGGTCCTCGGAGGGGCCGCCGCGTCCCCCGTATCGGCGCGAGCCGCGTACGCGGGCGTTATCGAGCACTCGATCTACATCCACCCCGACGCGGCAGGTCACGGAGTCGGGCGTCGCCTTCTCGCAGCGTTCTTGGATCTCACCGACCAGCACGGGATCTGGACCGTCCAGTCATCGATCTTCCCGGAGAACACCGCGAGCCTGCGCCTGCACGAGCGCGCTGGGTTCCGCGCTGTCGGACGACGAGAGCGCATCGCCCGCATGACCTACGGGCCGCACGCCGGCCAATGGCGCGACACGATCCTCGTCGAACGCCGCACCGCTGGAGAACGAAGTGAGGGTGCTTCTCCCGCGAACATGCACCCTCACACCCAGTCCAGCGCCCCGTCGAACCGCACCTTCACGACGAATCGTCTTCAGGAATCCTGAACCTGCGGGTTTCCTAGAGCATCCGGCCGCGAGTGTCGAAGAGCTCGAGTTCTGCTGGGTGGAGCTGGTGCTGCACGACGAAGCTGCGGTCCTTGATCTTCCACAGGCCCTGCCCGATGCCGAGGGTCGGGAGGAGGGATCGTTCGGTGCCGGTGAGGCCGAGGGTTTCCGCGGTCGTGCCGAGCTGGTCGCTCGCCTGCCGGTATACCACCCGCACTTCCGCATTTGCGAGCAGTGAGGAAGCGAGGGCGCGCATCCTTGACCCGCTATCGCCGACGTTCTCCAAGTCGGTCAGCTTGTGAAAGATGAGCTGGTTGCTGATCCCGAAATGACGTGCCAGCCTCCATTGAGCGTCCATCCTGGCCAGCAAACTTGGGTACGACATCAGCCTCCATGCTTCGTCGTAGACAACGAGCCGCCTGCCGCCGTTCGGGTCTTGGAGGGCGGCCTCCATCCATGCCGAGCTGCACGTCATGAGCACGGCGAGCAGTGCGGAGTTCTCGGCGACGCGGGAGAGGTCGAGGGAGAGCATCGGCAGCGTCGGATCGAAGGTCTCGGTACTCGGCCCGTCGAACATCCCGGATAGGTCGCCGGCGACCAATCTGCGGAGTGCGTGCCCGACCATGCGGCCGTCTTCCGCGAGCCTGCCGTCGGGGTCGTCGTCGGGTGAGGGTTCGAGGATGCGGTCGACGACCATCGGCAGGATCGGCACCTCTGCGGAGCGCACGGCGTCGGCGAGTGCCACGTCGATCGCGGTGTGCTCGACCGGCGAGAGGCGGCGGTCGAGCACCGTCTCCGATAGTGCGCCGATGAGGTCGCGGCGGCGCGCGGCGACCTGCGCTTTCCAGTCCTCGTCCGCGATTCCCGTAGCCCGGTACCCGGCGTCGAGGGGGTTCAAACGTGCAGGCAGAGAAGGGCCGAGGAGGATCGCTCGCCCTCCGACGGCGCGAGCGACGGCGGTGTGTTCGCCTTTCGGGTCCCCGGGGACGTAAACGCGCCGCCCAAACGGCAGCCCCCGCGTGTACAGCGCCTTCGCGAGCGAGCTCTTCCCTGAGCCGACGATGCCGGCGAGGATCATGTTCGGGGCGGTGATGACGCCCTGCCGGTATAGCTCCCAGGGGTCGTAGACGAAGGAGCCGCCGGAGTAGAGGTCTTGCCCGACGAAGGTGCCGGCTGAGCCGAGGCCGCCCTCGGCGAGGAACGGGTAGTGCCCGGCGAGCGTCGCCGAGGTGTCCTGATGTCTCGGTAGCCGGAACCTGCCCGGCGTGCGAAGTGCCGCAGCCCCGGACTCACCGGCTCGGGGTAGATAGCTGGTCGCACGCCACTCCTTCTTCGCTGCTTCTCGCTCGGCTCGTGCCGCTGCCGCCTGGGCCGTGCGGGCTTCGGCGCGCAACCTGGCGGCGGCCTGCCGACGCGCATGGCGTTGGGCGCGACGTTCGCCTTCCGGCCCGACGAGTACCGAGGTATGCAGCTGCCCCTCATCAAACGGGTGGGGGCTGGCGTGGCGGCCGGTCACGCGCCCAGCCCCCGCAGGCTCGCCCGCGTCGGATAGGTCGCCCGGTTCACTCGCGGGGTGCCGAGACGATCCGCCCGTGACACCTCACACTCTGGCACTGCACCAGCCGGGGCGGGTGCGGCGTGCGAGGGTGGACCTTCGATGCCGAGGAGTGCGGGATCGGGGAGGGCGTCGTGTTCCCGGTAGAGGCCGACGTGCCCCATGAAGGGGTTGTAGACCATCGTGTACACGTCGCGGGTCAGGGCCTGGTCGAGCTGCCCGATCGGGGGCCTGTCGTAGACGTACCCGTTCTCGAGCGCCGCCTCTACGGTCTCGTCGCCGCAGTCGTATCCGGCGAGTTCTGTGAACGCTGCATTCGGGTCGTGCAGGGTGATCGTCTCGATGATCCGGTCGGCGTCCTCGCCTTGGAGAAACACGATGTTGACGTAGCGGGGAAATTGGGGTGCCGGGGCCGGGGCCGGGGCGGGGGCTGGTGCTGGGGCGCGCCAGGCGATGGTGCCTGCCGATTGCAGGGCCTGGTCGAGTGCGGCTTCCATCTGGACGGCGAGGCTTCTCGCTTCCCGTAACCGGTCAAGCGTCTGCTGCACGGCATTCGCCCCGGCTTCCGGGTTGCCTTGGTCGTCGGCTGCTTGCGGGTGATGGTCCGTGAGTGCGGCCGAGATGCTGCCAAAGACCGCGGTGAGAGATCGGGAGGTGCCGAGGAGTTCCCCGAGCATCGGGTAGATATCGCGGGGCTCTGCGGCGTCGCGAAGCGAAGCGGCGAAGTTCCGCACCGCAGCAGAAACATCCTGCGCATCTTCGAGGAGGGTGGGCATGATCGGCTCCTTTCAGAGAACGGGGTCTTCTCCCAGGTGCGCCAGCTGTGCCAGGTGCACCGGGATGTTTCCCTTGCAGGATCAGATGCTGCGGCAGAGCGGGAGAGCGGCCGCCGTGAACGCTTGCGCTTGCTGGCCGACGAGCCTCCTTGTTTCGCAGGAGGACTGGATCGCGGCTTGCTCGATCTGAGCGACCGCCGCATCGAGCTCTCCCGGGGTGGGTGCGGAGACGGAGACGAGGCCGATCACGCGGAGGATGCCGTGCCCCCCGGTCAGCTCCGACTCCTGCTGGAGCACGTCCTGGAACTCCGCCGAGGCCTGGGTGTCTTCGACTTGCCCGATCTTCCGACGCTGGGCTGCGTCTGCGATCATTTCGGTCTTCTTCTTCCTGAGATCCCGCGCCGCCTGGTCAGCCCTGACCGGGAGATAGTGGAGCGACAGGGAACGGAGTACCCCGCCGTTGAGGACCAAGGGGGCGAGGAATCCGGGGAAGGTTTGCGCCCTGGGCCATTCGCTGATCCACAGCACCGCGTGGTGGGCGCTGTCGGAGCGCAGCCGGTCCCACGCCTCGTTCACCGCGACCGGGCCGGCGGTGGCAAGGTGGCGGCCGAGGGCTCCGTGGCGTTCGAGGGCGGGCCCTGCGGCGGGGTCGTAGGCGGTGCGGAGGATCAGGGCGACATCGCCCGGGGTGAGCCAGCCCGCGAACGCGAGTTCCGCGCTGCGCAGCGCGGTCTGCAGCGACTGCATCTCCTGCCTGAGCACCGCCGCCGCCCCTGCCATGCCTCCTCCTGCGGAGCGAATCTGCCGGGTGGCGGCCCGCAGGTCGAGTGCGAGGGAGAGGGTCGTCTGGTGGCGTTCGCCGGCGGGGCCGGCGCGCTCGATGAGCTCCCGGTAGGTGGTGGCCGCCCAGGAGCCATCGTCGGTGCCGTGCTGCCGCCACCACTCGGCAAGCCCCGACCCCGAATCGGGCAGCGTGCGCTCCATGACCTGGATGCGGGCGATCCTGCCGGACCGGCACGCGGCGGCAAGTACCCGGCCCCAGCCGGTGACCCGGCGCTGCTGCTCGGCCGGGTCGAGGAGCACAAACGCCGGATGCTGCACCCGCAGCACCACCGTCAACGTCTGCGCGTGCGGGTCGTGAATCATCGCCGCCCCCGTCTCGGGGTCATGCCACTCGCGCAGGGCTGCGAGGTCGCCGGGGAGGGCGAGGGTGCCGGCCGGGCGGGGCCGGATCATGCGGCGACGGTAGCGGGTCTGCTTCGCGCGGGTGCGCATCAGCCAGCGGGTGATGATCGGCGCCCACTCGATAAGCTTGCGCCCCGAGACGGGCACCCACGCGATCGCCGCGAGCGTCAGCCACGCTGGCGACGACCAGGCAAGCCCCGCACCGCCACTCGTGTACAAGGCGACGACGACGATGAGGAGCGCGCAGGCGAGCACGATCAACTGCGAGAGCGACAATCCGAGCAAGATGCCGCGACGGGTGAGCCTTGAGAACTGGATCGTCTGCAACTCGAACGGGGTGCTGGTGCTGGACATGACCGCTCACCCCTCCGAACCTGTGCCGGATGGCCGCGTCGAGGGTGGCGGGAGCACGGCGGGCGGCTGCTGCGCCTGCGCAGTCGCCGGCGGCGGGGCTGCACTCTCGCCTGCCGACGCGGCGTGCCCGTCGGCGACCTCGCCGATCGCCCCGCCGAGCGCAGGACCTGCGGTCGCGGCCTCCTTGACGGCTTCCGTCGCGAGGATCACTCCGCCGACGACCGGCACCGCCGCACCACCACTCGACGCCGCGGCCGTCGTACCCTCGGCAGTGCCTCCGGCGGCAGCCCCTTCCGCAGCAGGTGCGCTGGCCGTGGGGGTCTCTACCGGGGCGGGTGCCGGCGCGGACTCGGGCGCGGACGGCGTGCCCTTCGCGTCGCCACCACCGTCGAGCACCTGCTTCGCGTCGGCGGCTTTCGGCTTCGATGGAATCGGAATAGGGCGGTTGAGGGCCGACTTCGCCTCCTGCTCCATCGATGCCGCCTGGTACATGTCGAAACCGACGAACGCGAGGAACTTGTAGACCATGTAGGGGGCGAAACTGGCGATGAACAGCAGAACTATTCCGGCGATGGGCTCTGACAGGACGGCGAGATCCAGCGTGATCGGGGTCGCCACCTGCGTGAGTGCCACGAGGAATATGACGGTCACCACGAGTTTCGAGGCGATCAGGGCGATCACGAAGGTCGCCCACTTGGCGAACCATCCGCGCGATGCTTCCCAGGTGAGGCCGGCGAGCGCGATGGGGCCGAGCACGATCGCGACCAGCAGCAGGGCTTTGCGGATCAGGAGCGAGAACCACAGGATGAAGATCGCGGCGATCATGAGGCCGGCGAGGAAGATCATCAGCAGCGCCCCGGCCCCTGTGGTGGAACCCACGACGGTGAGGCCGGCGATGAGGAGGGCGAGCCTGCCGCCCATGCTCTCGATGGTCTCGCCGGCGGCCTGCATGATCCCGACCGACAGCAGATCGGTGACCTGTAGGAGCAGGGCGGTGCAGGTGATGAGCACGAATGACCCGAGCACGCTCTTGGCGATCCCGATGCCGGCGCGAGTGAGGGCGGAGGGGTCGCGGCGGGCGAGACCTGCGATGAGCTGGAAGCAGAACAGCAGCAGGGTCACGACGACGGCGATGCCGAAGAGGATGTTGTAGACCCGGAGGTACCCGTCGGAGGTGATGTCCACGGCGGTCGTGGTGGAGAACACCTCCCACATGCCCTGGAACAGTGTGGAGACGGCCAGCCCCATCGCGTCGGCAACCCAGCGGAAGAAGAGCCCGGCTGGGCCTTCGCCGACGGCGGTGCAGACGGTGGAGATGATCGGGGCGTCGCAGATGCTCACCGTGACTCACCGACCTTCGCTAGTTGACGGCCTGGCCGACAGTCCAGAAAAAGTTCACGAGCGTGACCGCCGCGCCGCACAGGATGGCCGCGCCGCAGGAGACGAGGACGCCCGTCTTTCCCCTCGATGCCAAGTGGGGATTGCTGCTGTTCGCACCAAAACCCCAGATGATCGCGGAAATAATCAGTGCGAGGACGGCAAGAATGAGCCCCGCCGTCATGACCGCGCCGACGATCTCGCGGAGCTGCGCGATCCCGGGGAGCCCGTCGCTGTTCGGGTCAATGTCAATCACGGGTGGTCCTCCTGTCGATGCGGGGACGCGACTCGTCCACCAGCAGGCAGGTGCGCCCCAGCGATCCGGCGAAACGCGGCGAGATCAGAGGGTGTCGCCGACGGTGATGAGAAAGTTCGTCCACGCGACGGCGGCCCCGGCGAGGGCGGCCGTGCCGAGCGCGACGAACACCCCTATGCGGGCCTTCTGCGCGGTGTACGGGTTCCCGGTCGAGGAGGAGATCGCCCACGCGATCGCAGAGATCAGGAGCGTCAGCACGGCGGCGATGAGCACGATCGTGAACATCGCCCCGATCGCCTCGGTCAGCCCGTCCGCGCCGCTGACTGCGCCGAAGTCGGGAAACACGTTCACGAGCCGGCCCCGATCTGGCAGCCGCCCTGCCGGGGCGCGCTGCTGTCGGTGGCGACGGCTCCGTGCTGCGCGAGCCAGTCGACCGCGTCCACGGGCGGCTGGCCTTGCCCGCCCGGCCGGATCTCGATATGCAGATGCGCGCCGGTGGAGCGGCCCGAGGAGCCTACATCGCCGATGTGCTGCCCCGCGCCGACGGTCTCCCCGGCGGTGACGTAGATGCCGTCCTGCCACATATGCGCGTAATAGGACGCGACCCGCTCACCCTGCACCGTGTGCTCGAGGATGATGAGGCCGCCCCACCCGGCGGAGAACTCGGCGACCGTCACGCGCCCGTCGGCGATCGCCGAGATGGGGGTGCCGTCGGCGGCGGCGAGGTCGCTGCCGGAATGGAACTCGCGCTCCCCGGTGAAGGGGTCAGTGCGCCATCCGAAGGAGTCGGTGCTGGTGTAGGTGCCCTCCGGCAGCGGGAACACGATGCGCGAAGTCTCCGGCACCGGGCCTGGGCCGTTCGTGCTCCCTCCGCCGCTACTGGCGGGAGTGGTGAGGGCGGTGAGGATTGCATCGGCGACAGGCAGCCAGTTCCGGTACCTATCCGGGTACGCGGACACTTCGACCGCCTGCGCCGCGGCTCCTGGGTCCATCTGCTGCCAGCCGGGAATATCGAGCAGACCGCGCGGTGTCGGGAAGTTGGGTCCGTCGGGGCCACCGTAGAACGCTCGGGACTGATACACCGGGTCCATCAGTTCCGCGACCGTGCCCCATCCGGCTTGCGGGCGCATCTGGAAGATGCCGAGGGAGTCGTGATCGGAGGCGTCGCCATCGTTCGGGAACGACCCCGACTCGGGGTAGGCGCCGGTGTTGGCGAGCATCCGCAACCGCGACTCCGTGAGCCCCGCCGTGAGCGCGACACGCACGCCGGGCTGGCCGACGCCAGGAATGCCCGCCCCGGTCGTGATCACCGTCGCAGCATGGGTGAGCTGCTTGCGGTCGAGCGTGACCTGTGTGCCGTCGGCGGTGGTCGCGGTGAGGGAATCCGGGATCGGCCCGACCGTGAGCGATCCCGTGATGCACAGCACCGGGCCGAGGAGCGCGCCGACGCTCACGATCGCAACCGACGGGCCCAGGCACAGAAGCACCAGGCCGAGGATCAGCAGCTTCTTCACGATCAGAGGCCTGGGTTCAGCGGAGCGGCTGATTGACGGTGGAAAGCCGGAGCAGCCGGCACCCGTCCTGCTCGGTGCAGGCGGCGAAGATCGTGAACGCGACCGGGCGCGCATCCGACGTCTCCCGCCCATCCCAGACGCCGGTGCGGTGGCGGGTGCCGGTGATCGTGTAGGCGATCGCGCCGGGCGGGAGCTGCCCGGCACCGGCCTGCGCCTTTGCCGCCGCCCAATCCCCAGGCACGACAATGCTCTCGATCTCGATCCACTGCCGTGTCTCGTACTGCCGCAGCTCACCCCAGGCCCGCGCCTCCGGGAAGTAGCCGCGCACATCCGCCGCCAGGCCCGGCGCTTCTGCCGGGTCGGCGACATCGACGAGGCGCTGCATGTAGTCGGCCGGCCCGTACTCGAGGCCGGTATCCCACCCGAACAACCGCTCCGCCACCGCCCGCGCGAACGCCTCCGCATCCGAGGTCTCGGCCACCGGGCGCGGCGTGAAGCTCGGCTGCCGCGTCTCCTCGGCGGGGCTTGTCGGCGTGGCCGGAGCGTGCGGGGTGTCCGGGGTGGCGGGGCCGCGGAGGAGGCCGTAGACGCCGACGCCGATCAGCAGCAGGAACACGGCCGCGCCGGCTGCGGCGGCGATGAAGAGCCTGCGGGGCGGGCGGTCAGCGTTCGGGTCCATGCGGAACCTCCTGGAAGTCGATGCTCAGGAGGTGCACACCCCGCGCCCTGGGTCAGCCCGCCCGCACTCCGATCCGCCGCGGCTCAGCGGCGGCATCGTTGGCGGCTTCGGCAGCTTCGGTGCGGAGGTCGCGGATGATCGCGAGGAACGCGACGGTCTCGGCGAGCACCCGCTCGACCCGCTCCCACTCCGGCGCGGTGAGCGTGCGGGCGATCTCGGCGGCGTCGTACCGGGTCGTCCACCCGTCCAGGTCCGCCCACAACGCGAGGAACGCCCGCGGCGGCAGCATCACCCGCGCCAGCCGCGGCCGCGCCTCGGGCTTCCCCCTCTTCTTCCCGGCCCGCTTCGCCGCGGTGATCCGGGCCACAGCGTCGGCGGCGAGCTGCGCAAGCTCCGCCGTGCGCGCCTCCCGCCCTGCCGCCCTCACTTCCGTTGCGGAGGTCGCGGCCTGCACCCGCACCATCTCCGGCGTGTCCGGGTCTGCGGCGAGACGGTCGAGCTCATCGAGCGAGAGGGCGGCGTTCATGCGCAAGTGCGAGCCATACACCTTCCCGCCGGCCTCGATCCGCGCCAGCTCCTCAGCGGCCTGGGCGCGGATGTGCTCAGGACGGGTGTCGTCGTTCGCGAGGTCCTTGAGGCGGCCGATCTGTTCGAGCATCGTCTGCGAGCCGCGCCCGGTCACCATGCGCGCGGCCTGCACCCTGGCTTCCCCGGCCGAGCGCGGTGCCGTCGATTCGACGGCACCGGAGACCTCCGCAGCATCCCCGGCTTCCCGGGTCGCGCTGCCGAAGCGTGAAGCTTCCTGCCGGCGCGCCGCATCCTCAGTCATGACAGCTTTCAGCTCCCGGTACAGCGACTCCGCCTCAATCAACGACAAAGGTTTGTGCATCGCGGCGTCGTCCTGCTCGGCGAGGAGCTGGCTGAGCCGGTCCGTGAGACCCGACCTGATCCACACGTTCGTCGTGCGATGCCCGAGCCGGCGCAGCGCATGGTAGCGGCGCCACCCGCACACGAGCACCCCGTCCGGGGTGAGGGTGATCGGCTGCAACAGGCCGACACGGCTGATCGAGTCCATGAGGGCGTCGATGTCGCCGAGATCGGTGCGGTGCCGGGTGCCGACGACGATGGAGTCGAGGGCGCGTTCCAGCTCGATATGCCCAGGGCTACTCCCAGCCATGGCACCCACCCCCTGGGGGCGCTGTGAGCACCACCTCCGACAGAACGGCTTCATCCGTGAGGAGGGAGCGGAGGGGTTCTTCGTTCACGAGCCGGTGCAGCACCCCGCGCGCGATCCTCGTGTGCGCGTGGATCGGGTCGGGGTTGCCGAGCACGACCCTGAGCATCGACAGCCACGACCCGGCGGGCAGGTCGAGGAGGGCGCGGGCGTGGTAGTCGCGGCGCAGCGACTCGAACGCCGAAGCGCGGGACGGGCACTCGGCGAGCCGGGTCACGATGTACTCGATTCCGGCACGTGCCGTCTCTTCCGGCCAGCCGAGGAAGTGGAACAAGGCGACAGTGTCCTCGATCGCCGGTGCTAGCCGGCCGGCGGCTTCATCCGCCTCCGCTTCGGTGTCCTCGGCGAAGGGGTCTGGGGCGCGGAAGCTGGGGTGGTAGTCGGTGAGCGGGTTCTCTCGGTCGGAGAAGCGTTCGGCGTCGTGGTGCGCGGAGAACTTCGGACGGCGCGCCTGATGCACTGAGCAGAGCAGCCCGTTCGCGCGCTCCTCGGCGATGCAGGTCACCTGCACGGCGCGGGTGACGACCGCCCAGGGATCGTCGGCTCGGCGCACCGCCCCCGTCCGCATCGCATCAAACGCGGCAGCGGCGGCCTCCCACGGGTCGAGGCCGTGCCGACGGGCAAGCGCAGCGTAGCGGTCGGCGGCATGCCGCATAAGCTCCGCGACTTCGGAGTCGTGCTGCCACGCCCACTGGCCTTGCTCGTGCAGGCGGATCAGCAGGGCGCGGAGTCCTTCGGGATGCTCGAACCCCCGCGCCCCGCCCGAGGTTCTGGGCGCGGTCGCGGGGGTTCTCTTCGTGTGTTTGCTGGTCATGGTAATGGCACCTCCTATCGGAGTGGTGCTCCCGGGCTGCATGGGGCCGGGAAGGTCCTGCGCGAGCAAGTCGATGCGTGCGGACATGGCAGCTCACCTCAGCCCCATCCCCGCACGCTCGACCTCGCGGCGGGCGGGGGTTCTCCGGCGCCCGCCGATCGACAGATCAGGCAGCCGTCTCACCCGCTCGCTCTGCTCAGGACGCTCCGCCCGGACAGCACGGCGCTCGTGCACGGATTCGCGGGCGCGACGCAGCAGCTCGGCTCGCAGGTCCACGCCCCAGCCGGTAGCCCGTGCGCTGCCGCCGGCGATCAGCTCGGTCGGGCGCACCCACCGCACCTGCGTGCGCCGCCACCCCTCCGCCTCCGGGGTCTCAGCATCCGGGGTTTCGGTGCGCGTCGTGGTGGCGTCCGGCTGGGTGAGGGTGGGGTCGCGGTGCGTGGCGAGCATCGACCGTTCCGCCGAGGCTTCCTCGGCCGGTCGTGCGCGTTCGGCGGCCATCGCCGCCGCAAGTGCCGGGTGCAGCCGCGAGTGCGCGGACTCCGGCGGCCCCAGCTCCGGGGCCTGGTCATCGGGATTCATGAGGGTTCCTCCTCCTCGTCAACATCGGATTCAGGGTCAAGCTCAGGTTCGAGATCGTCTCCGACCAGCTCAGGCACCTGGCTGGCGGGGGCGTGCTGATCGGGGGCGAACCAGCGGCCGACGGTCGAGGCATGGACGCCGAGATGCCGGGCGATCTTCTTGTTCGACCACCCCTCCGCGCGCAATGCCTCCGCCACACCCCGACCCCCCGGCACGGCTCGGGGAGGCCCCGGTGCAGTCGGGCGGGCCTCGATGATCGAGGGCAGTGGGAACGTCCCCGATGTCACCGCCGACGACACCGGCAGCGCCCGCTCCTCGGTGATCTCCACGTTCTCGTCCGGGGGTGCCTGGACGGCGTGGTGGCGGGTGAGGATGACGGTGAGGTGCGTGATCGCGAGCAACACCACCGGCGGCACCGCTGCGACCGATGCGGCGAGCACGCCGGGCACATCGGCATCGGCGGCGACGAGCGCGTGAATGGAGTTCGCCGTGACCGACAGGCCGGCCCCGCAGATCAGCAGCAGCCACGGATACCACGCCTGCCGGGTGCCCGCGAGCGCGACGACCGAGACCGTTGCGACGACGATGATCCCGTCCACGATCAACGGCCACGCCCAAGCCTGCCCCGCATCGATCCCCGAACGGCGCGCCAAGTCCGCGAGCGCCGTGAAGCTCAACCAGAACGCTCCCGCCGCGATCAGCACCGTGCCCGCCACCGCCGTCACGACCGCGAGCCGGCCATCTCCTCGAACCGCCGTCGTCGTCATGCGAGCACCCGCCCTCGGCTCGCCGGTTCCCGTCGCACCTGCGACTGCCGCGCATTGCCCTGTGTCTGGGTCTGTTGTGCGGGGCCGCGGTAGGCGGAGCGGATCGTCCGCTCGATCTCCCTCGGCGGCAGGCCGATGTCCTCGGCGACCGGCCCGAGCGCATCGAACGCCTCCGCGAGCGTGGCCCCGTTCTCGGCGAGACGGCAGGACGCCCAGTACAGGCCGACGTTCCGGTCCTCGCTCCGCCCGCTCAGCCAGGCCGCGATATGCGCGGTGCGCTCTTCGAGACTCCCACGGAACGGGCGCGACTGCCAGGGTGCGCGCGGCGGCCTTGGGTCCAGGAACTCCCGCAACGCTCCCGCATCCACCGGCTTCGCGGGATCAGGCGAGAGTTCGAGAAGCTGATACGCCGCCACCTCACCGCCAACAAGCGTGCGGGAGGGTGGGGCGATGATGTAGCCGGCGGTGCCCCGGAAGTCGAGCTGCGCGGCACCGGATGCCCACGACCGCTGCTCGGCCTCCGCCACCGGATAGTAGGCGTGCAACCCGCCCGACGGGGTGACGACGTGCGCGACCCAGCCATCGAGGAAGCCGGCGCGGGTGGCGCGCTGCCAGGACTCGGGCCCGCGCGGCGGATCACCCTTCGCGTCGACATCGACGACCTCGAGCCCCGACGCGGGGCCGGTCGGGATGCCGATATTCGCCTCCGGCCATCTCTGCCACCACGCCGCAACCTGCCCGGGGTCGGCGGTCGCATTATGGAAGCCGTGCGCGACAAGCGGCCGCTTCTCGCCAGGCACGCAGGGGAACACCGGCACGCCCTGGCTCGCATAGTGCTGGGCGGCGTCCGCGAGCGTCATGCCCGCGACCGGGGCGAGGAGCTGGCCGGCGCTCATGACAGGCCCCGTGCTTCGACTGCCTTGTGCGCCGGTTCTGCAGCCCGTGCGGGGCGCGACCTCGGGGTGGAGGTGCGTCCGGTGCGTGTCGGCTGCTTCGACGCAGCACGAGCAGGAGGCTCGCGGACAAGACCGGGAGGCTCCCCAGTGCCAAGCTGCACGGTGTCGAGCTGGCCGAGGATCGAGACGGCGATCTGCCGCACCCGCTCGGCGGTGTGCTTCACGACCGCCACCGGATCCTTCCCGTCCACCGTCGCCGCCCACCCCGACACATACGGGATCGTGTAGGCGGCGGTGTCCATGCCGTGCGCGGCACCGATCATCAGCGCCACCGACTCCGCCTCGACCTCCGCGATCCCGCGATGCCGGGTCGCGTCCTCATCCTCGGGGTCATGCAGGCGGATATGGGCGAGCTCGTGCGCCAGGGTCTTCACCTGCGCGGCATCGTCCATGTTCGTGCGCACCGCCACCCACTTCTCGTTCCAGTGCGTAAGCCCGTTCGCGCCGCGAATCTCTCGCTCATGCGGCACCGGCCGGAACTCGTATCCCGCCGCAACGATTTGCGCGATCAGGCCCTCGCGCAGCCCGGCAGGTGCCTCGCCTTCCAGGAGCTTCGGGCGCGGCGGGAGCGGCACTTCCGCACCCTTAGTCTGGGAGATGTCGAACACTCGGGCCGGCGTGACGCCGATCATCCGCTCCCGCACCGACTCGCCCGGCCTCGGCCGCTCGCGCGGCTTGAGCCTGCGCCACGAATCCGGGTTGCCCGGCGTCGCCGACGCGAACCGCGCCTTGAACGGCGCGAGGATGCCATACGGCTTCTGCCCGTCGACCACCTCACGCCCGAGAGACTGCCACTGCTTCATCCCAGCCACATACGTCGGATACGGATCGGCGACCAGACCGGCAGCGAACGCGGCCTCGTGCTGAGCGAAGATCAGCAGCACGTTGTTCACGCTGCGCTTGCGGAACTGTGCCACGAACGTGAGCGCCCGCTTCCAGTCCTCGCCCGTGACCAACGCCTCTACCGACGAGGTCAGCGTCTCCTGCAGCTCCTCAACCTGCGCTTCCCGCGCAGCACGAAGCTCCGGTCTGTTTATTTGTCTTGTCATGATTCTGCGCTCCTCCCGTTCGGAGGTCAGAGGCATGCGCCGGTGACCCTTGCGAAGTTCAGGTGCGCCGGGGAGATCAGGAGGTAGGGACGGACGTCGAAATGTACGGGTCACCGTCAGGCTCCGATAAACCCGACCTGTCTAATCCGGCTTACCCGATGGGTGGGCTGGTTCACCAGAGAATTCGAGAAGGACGGTTGAAAGGCCGCCGTTCCCGAGTTAAATCACGCTGTCTGCCCTGAACCAGGAAGATGAACACACGGACGGCCTGAATGAGAACCCTCTGTGAGATCGCGCACGCCTTGCTCTTAGGGGAGCCTCCGAAACTGCAGCGGGGAGACCCCGTAGCGGCGCCGGAACCATGCGGCAGCGATACGCCGATCTTGCCAACCCACTGTCCGTGCAGCGACAACCACTGGCAGAGCTGTTTCCTCAAGCAAACGGGCAAACTCCGTCAACCGAGTTTCAGCGAGCCAGCGCATTGGCGCTACCCCGAATGCGGTCGTGAACTGTCTTGTGAGCTGCGACTTTGACATCGCGACCGTTCGGGCAAGCTCGTCCATCGTCCAGGGATGTGCCAACCCTGCTCGTAGCAGTCTGGCTGCACGTTGCGCCTCGGCAGCAGGAATCGGGCCAGTGAGCTTCCCTGCTGGTATCAGCGTCATAGGGTGGGGCGGATTGCTTCCCAAAACGAGCACGGGAACGATGTGCTCGGCGGTCTGAGCGAATAGTGACATCAGCGCGGCCACTGCGGCTGCTCCTCCTCGCTGAGGGATCACGCTCATTCGCCGCAATAGGGGCTCCAACCGGGCGAGCCGTTCGCGACCGGCCCGGAAGACGAGCGCGCGGCCATCCCATCCCGCAGGATGAAACCCGGGCCGTACGCGGTCCGGTTCAGGCAGCGCCCACATCATATGAGATCGCAGGAACTCTTGGTCAAGGTAGATCGTCCATGTTCGCACCCGAGGTGCGGGCACAGCCGAATACCATACTCCGGCACCAAGTACTAGTACGTCACCCGTAGTGAGCAAATGCTCACCGGTCGGGGTGACGATACGGGATTGGCCGGCCATGACATGCACCAGCTTCGCGTGCCCGAATGCGACAGGCCCCACAGGTGCGCTCCGCACCGACTCGATAGCAGCCAATGGCCCGAGCAGCGGCGCAAGCTCCCGCAGGCGAGGCTGAACCATGTTCGCTGTGCGGTTCACGTCAGCTCCCCCCCCCGAACACCGGCAAGACAATTCCGCGTACGACAGTCGCGAGAAGACCAGAATGAACGCTGAGGGATTCAATCAATGATCATCCCCAGCAGGCCTCCAACACCTGCGAGCCGCGCTGCTCGATGCAGGTATGGTTCTTCGCGTGGCAAGCCCGATCGCGTCAAGTGGGATCATCTACGGTCCTTAAGCAGCAGCATTCGTAAGATGAAGCCGTCAAAGATCGCAGCGGTTAAAAAAATACCGAGAGAGCGGATCATCGCCCTATCGCTGGATATGGACCTCTCGAAACCGGAGATGATCAGGCTGGCGACGCTCGCAAGTATGCTCCGGAAATACTGACAACTGACGGCACCGCTTCGGACGCGAGGCTGTCGCTGGCGAGATTCTGAACCCACTCGCGAAACGTTCGCCTGTGGGGCGTCAATCGTTAGACCGAAGATGAGGCTCATGATGATTGGAGCGAAACCGTGCACAGACACATGGCCCTTTTTAAGAAGACGTGACTGCGTATTCGACAATTGACGAGAGCTACAGGTGACTGAAATGCAAATCTGGTCAGTACACAAGAAAGCGTTGTGTGGGTGCCAGTTGATCGAGCACCCACACAACGCTTCGCATTCGGTTCTAGCTAGCGTGGCGTGACCGTCTCGCATGAACGAGCACCAGTGATGCGCCAGCAAGGAGCATCAGGAGCGCGGCCCCTCCCAGACTCCAGAACGCTTCGCCGCCGGTGGTCGGCAGGTTGCTTTCAGGGTTCTTCGCGTCAGCGTTGCTGACCGCCATGCTCCGGTTAGTGAGCGTTGCTTCGCCCTCGCTGTTGGTCGCGGTCACGGTGAAGATGAAGGTACCCGCCTGGGTCGGGGTGCCTTTGATCCTGCCCGTGCTGCTCAGTGAAAGACCGTCCGGCAGTGCGCCCGCGGTGACTTTCACAGTCGGGACCGGATTCCCGGTGACGGTGAACGCATAGTCGTATGAGGCGCCGACGACCCCAGCACCCGGCTTGCCGGCAATGGTTGGTGCGGTCGCACCAGTCTCGGCTGATGCGACCGTGATGCTCTGGTCAGTAAGCGTTGCTTCGCCCTCGCTGTTGGTCGCGGTCACGGTGAAGATGAAGGTGCCCACCTGGGTCGGCGTGCCGGAAGTCACATCGTCATTGCTCAGCGTGAGCCCGTCCGGCAGCTTCCCGTCGGTGATGGTCACCTCCGGCGATGGAGTCCCAGTCACCGCGAAGGCGAAATTATATGGAGTACCCACAACTCCATTCCCTGGCGTGCCGGTGATCGCGGGGATTTCTGCGAACGGCACTACGGTGTAGGCGGCTGTTCCCGAAAACATGCTGATTCCTCCGCTGGGAAGCGAGATAGTCTCGCTCCAGGCGAGATTCCAGGTCCCAGGCTCGGTCCAAGTTACGTCAGTCCCGGAAAGAATACCGACGCCGCCCACCACCCATACGGGCACGAGTGCTTGGTTAGAATTGATTACCGCGATTGCCTGAGGAACGTTCACCACTGCGGAACGAGCAGGATGCTGATCCCAGGCGGTTGCAAAATCCAGGCTCGACAGGCCGGCGAGCGGGTACAGGTCGGAAACTTGGTTGCCGTCAAGATGCAAATCTTCCAAGTTCGTGAGACCAGCGAGCGGGGTAGTATCGGAAATCTGATTGTAGTCGAGATCCAATTGTTCGAGATCCTCGAGACCCGCGAGCTGAGTGACACTCACAATCTGGTTGGTGCTGAGATCGAGACCAACCAGATCGGTGAGACCGGCGAGCGGGTCGATGTCTGCGATTTGGTTGTTGTCGAGGGTGAGTGCTGTCAGGCCAGTCAGTTCTTCCAGCGGGGAAACATCAGCGATCTGTTTATGTGACAGGCCCAAGCTGGTGAGGCTCGTGAGATCGGCCAGCGGTGAGATGGCGGAGATCTGGTTGTCGGAAACGTCCAGGCTGTCCAATGCTGTGAGGCTGGAGAGCGGTCCGAGATCGATGATCGCATTGCTGGACACGTCGAGATAGTCCAGGTTTGTGAGTTCCGTCAGCGGGCCCAGATCGGAGATCTGGTTGTGGTCCAGCTCAACCCATTGCAAGTCGGTCAGGCCCTCGAGCGGCCCGATATCCGTGACCTGGTTGGTTCCAAGCTGCAGAACCAGCAGGTTGGTTACGCTCGCAAGCGGAGTCACGTCTGCGATCTGGTTCTCGCCCAAGTAGAGATCTGTCAGCCCTGTGGCGTAAGCAAGGGGACTGATATCGACGATCTCGAGCCCTTCGCATATCAGTGAAGTCACCGTCGCCATATCGCCCTCAGTCACAGGGGCGGGATCAGCGATATCGAGGGCATCCCTCACGCAGGATTCCAGGTTTGCGTCTGGAAAGAGCACGGTATCACCCGGATCTGCCTGGGCGGGAGCAACTACGCCAAACAACCGGCACCGACGCAACCGCGGCCAGAGCCAGGCCTCGTTTCCACCAGCTCCTGGCTCCTGCCGCTGATCGATCTGGCCCGGACAGGCCTGGAAGTCTTGAAGGGTGCATAGTGGATATGTTCCTGCTCGCTGATAGAAGATCATACATCGTGGCCGCGTGGGCACGATTGAGTTCGATAGTACGGGGTGATGGGTGAGATTGAGTGGGGCAGGAAGCGCTTTGCGTGCTGATCGGTTCGAGATTCAGAATGATCAGTTGTTGGATCCGTGACTGCGTACCCAGGGCGCAGTATCCAGGGGTCTGCTCCAATTCTCGTCGACAGTCTGACGTGAGCTTTCAGTCTTGGTTCCAGGAGGGGCGGCTAGTGAGTATCTCCTATAGCTGAGTGAGGACGGCGGCTGCGCGGTACATTATGGTGAGTTCGTCGTAGCGGGTGGCGATCGCCCGCCATTGCTTGTTCCGGCCGAAGCCGCGTTCCACGACGTCACGGCGCTTGTACACGGCGGTATCCTGGCCGGGTGGTCGGACGCCGCGCCGTCCTCGCCATTTGCGGGCGGCGATCTGGTTGCTCTTCTCGGGGTCACGGCCTCGATGCCGCGGGCGTGTAGGCCCTTGCGGATGACTTCGGCGGGGTGGGCCTTGTCCACGATGACCGGCGGAGGATGCGAGATCCTCGAACCGCCAAGAGGCTCGCCCGGGTCCGGTGGACGTCACGGTGTTCTCCCTCCGCGTCGGGGCGCGCTTCAGCCGATCCGGGAAGGCGCGGTTTCGATCAGGTGCGGCCGATCGCGGCGGGCTCCCACCGAGGAGATATCGGGAAGAGGGACGCGGCCGCCGAGCGAGACCGCGCGCCCCAGCCTCACGCCTGGACCTTGGCGAGCGCGGCCGCCTTGAGCGACGCGTACTCCTCGTCGGTGATCGCCCCGGCGTCGAGCAACTGCTTCGCTCGCACGATCTCATCGGTCGGCGTGGCCTCGGCCGCCACCGAGCGGATGTACGACTCAGCGGCATCCTGCGTCTGCTGCGCCTGGGCCGCCGCGCGCTCGCCCATGCCGCGCCCGCGAACGATGAGGTAGACCAAGGCGGTGAGGAAGGGCAGGAAGACGAGGAAGAGCAGCCAGACGGCCTTCGCGAAGCCGTTCAGCTTCCGATCGCGGAAGAGATCGCCGATGATCGAGAAGAGCGCCATCAGGTAGGCGATGAACACGAATATCGTGAGCATCCACCAGATGGCGTCCCAGATGTTGGAGAGGAATGACATGGGGTGTTCCTTTCGCTGCAGAGCAGATCGAATTGCTTGTCGGAAACGGGCGGTCGGGTCAGCTGGAGGTCAGGAGTCGCTGCTTCTGCGCATCGAACTCCGCCGGGGTGAGCACCCCGGCATCGCGCAGTTGCCCCAGTTGGGTCAGCTGGTCGATGAGGGCCTGCGTGTCGGGTGCGGCTGCCGGCGCTGAGGGCGGGGCCGTGGGTTGCGCCGGGACGTTCTGCGCCGGTGCGCTCTGCGCCCGGGCCGCGTCTTGGGCTGCCCACTGCGTCTGCTGGCGTCGCTGCACGTTCCCGACGACGCGGGCGGCGACGGATGCGCGAGCGGCGGTGCGGAGAAGACCCATGATGCTCCCTCAGTTCTTCGCGTCGGGGTCGGCGACCTCGACATCTGCGTTGTCGGTATCGAGATCCGCGGCGTCGATGCCGCCGGACCAGAGCTCGCGACCTGCGACGGCCGAGACGCTGCCCGCCACCGTGGCGAGTGTCCGATCCTCGTAGACCACGACGAGGGCCATCTCGTCATCGCCGAGATCCGCGGCGATCGTCGTCAGGTCGTCGGGCCGCAGGAGGTCTGTCTCGGCGGGGGCGAGGTCGTGCGGCAGCGACTCGAGCTGCGCGTGGCCGGCGGCGGTGCGCGAGACCAGCTCCACATCGAGGATCTCGGCCCGGCCTCCGCGGGCGAGCTCACGAATCTCGGCCGCGATCTCCGCGAGCCGCGCTGCGTGCGGGAGCGCGAACACCGCGAAGTTCAAGGGTCCGGTGTACTGGGCGTCGGACATATGGTTCTCCTTCTCCAGGTCAGGCCGAGCTCGCCGGGATGCCGGCGAAGTCGCCTGCGAGATCGAGCAGCAGGCGCGCGCCGAAACCGGTCGCGCCCTTGGTGCGCCACGAATCATCGGCGTCCACCTGCATCGTGCCCGCGATGTCGAGGTGCGCCCATGGGGTGCCGGCGGTGAAATGGTCGAGGAAGAGCGCCGCGGTGATGGTGCCGCCGAACGGGCCGCCGAGGTTCGAGATGTCGGCGATGTCCGAATCGAGCTGCTTCCGATACTTGCGCACCAGAGGCAACTGCCACACCTGCTCGTCGGTCGAACTCGACGAGCGGTTCACTGCGTCGATCACCCGCTCGTCGTTGCCGAGCAGCGCGGCCACGTGGCCGCCGAGCGAGACGAGGGCGGCTCCCGTGAGGGTCGCGATGTCGATGATGGCGTCGACCCCCTCCTCGTTGGCGAACGAGAATGCGTCGCTCATCACGAGGCGACCCTCGGCGTCGGTGTTCTTCACCTCGATCGTGGTGCCGCCCCGTGCGGTGAGCACGTCGCCGAGCTTGTACGAGGTGCCGGAGGGCATGTTGTCGGTGCACATGAGCCAGCCGAGCACTTCCGCGCGCACCCCCGCATCCCGCAGTCCCGTGAAGGCGCCCAGCACGGCCGCCGCACCGCCCATGTCCATCTTCATGAGCAGGTGCATCGGGTCGGACGGCTTCAGACTGATACCGCCGGAGTCGTACATGATGCCCTTGCCGATGAGCCCGAGCCGGCCGGCCGGCTCGTCCTCCGGGCGATAGCGCAGCACGATCATTCGGGGTTCCTCGACGGAGCCCTGATTGACGCCGAGCAGGCCACCGCAGCCGAGCTCGATCAGCTGCTGCTTGTCGAACGTCTCGACGTCGAAGCCGAACCGGTGACCGAGCTCGACGGCGATCTCGCCGAGATCGGTCGCGGTGAGGTGGCCCGGCGGTGTATTGGCCAGGTCGCGCGCCACGACCGCTGCGCGCGCGTTGATCCGGGCGGCTTCGACGGCCGGCCGATCCTCCTCGGAGGTGTCATCGATCGCCAGCTCCACGAGGGGTGCGTGCTTCGGCTCGCTCTTCAGTTCGGTGTACCGGTAGCGGGCGAGCAGCGCGCCCTCCACCAGCGCGGTGATCGCGGTCGATCGGTCGTCGCTCGGCAGGTCGAGGCTCAGGCCGACGCGTTCGCGCGAGGCCGCCGCGCGCACGACCGCGGCCGCCGTATCGCGCAGCTCAGCCGGGGTGGCGGCCGAGGAGTCGCCGAGGCCGACGGCCAGCAGGTCGGGGCCGCTCGCCCTGGGCAGCAGCAGCGTCTGGCCGGGCTTGGCCTCGAACCCGGCGGCCACGAGCGCGTCGCGTTCGAGGCCGATCAGGACCGGTACGTCGCCCGACTCCGGGATGCCGACCGCGATGAGGTCGACATCGGACGTGGAGTCTCCGAGGCTGATCCGAGTCGCTTCTACCGCGGCCAGACCGGGAACGGTGGCGAAGTCCTCGGGAATGAGTTTGTTCGGACTGCGGGTCATGATCCGGTTTCCTTTCACGGGAGGGGAGAGAGGACGAGCGCTACCCGATTTGCACGGGCGATCCCGGCCCCCACGGGATGCCGGTGAGGAACCAGACGACGTAGAGCGCTGTCCATGCCAGCAGCATCCACAGCGCGTACGGGATCATCAGGGCGATGATCGTGCCGATGCCCGCGTCTTTCTTGTACCGCTGCGCCACGGTGACCATGAACGGCAGATACACCATGAGCGGCGTGAGCACGTTGACCGGCGAATCACCGACACGGTAGGCGGCGAGCAGCGTCTGCGGGGCGACGTCGAGCGACGCGAAGATGGGGATGAACACCGGCGCGAAGATCACCCACTTCGGCACCAGCCCGGGCAGGATGAAGTCGAGCACCAGGATCACCAGGATGAACGCGAGCAGAAGGACGATGGCGGGCACGTTCGCATGCTGAAGCGCCTCCGCGGCGGAGATCGCCGCAACGGTGGGTAGATTCGTCCAGTTGAAGAGGGCGATGAACTGGGCGATCATCAAGAACATGACCAGCAGCCCGCCCAGGCTCCCGAAGGTCTTGGCGATCGCGGCGACGGCAGCCGAACCGCCCTTCAATGTCTTCGCTCCGGCCCCGTAGGCGACTCCGCAGACCAGGAAGGCCAACGAGATGATGAACACCAGGCTCGCCATGAACGGCGAAGTCCCTACGATCTCGTCGTTCGACGGGGCGCGCAACGGAGCCCCAGGGGGCAGCGTGAGCGCCAGGATCACGACGACGAAACCGAGCAGGGCCCAGCCGGAGAACTTCAGTCCGCGCGCCTCGGCATCGTGGTCGATGCTGTCGCCATCGTCGGCGACGGTCATCTCGGACTTGTCGTAGCCGCCGAGTCGTTTCTCGGTGACGAACATGGTCACGAGAAGTGCGACGAGTGTGAGTAGGAACGTCGAGACGATGCCGAAGTAGAGATTATGGGTGACCTGCAACGGCTTCATCCCCGCAGCGGCCAGCACGCCGTTGGTCACCTCGGTGAGCATGCTGTCACTCGGAGTGATGATGAGGTTCGCCCCGAATGCCGCGCCGACAGCGGCGAACGCCCCTGCGAGACCAGCGAGCGGGTGACGGCCGACGGTGAGGAAGGCGGCGGCGGCCAACGGCACCAGGATCAGGTAGCCGGCATCCGTGGCGACCGAGGAGAGCACACCGACGAAGAGAAGGATGGCGGCGAGCCAGCGCCTCGGAGCGACCTTCACCACGCGGCGGATCAGCGCACCCATGAGACCCGCATGCTCGGCGACGCCCACGCCCGCCATGGCGATCAGTACGGTGGCGACGACGCTGAATCCGGCGAAATTGTCCACGAACGACGTGAAGAAGAAACGCAGGCCATCGACCGAGATGAGGTTCTTCACCTCGAACGTACGGGTCTCGACGACGTACTTCGGGACATCGGCGGGCTCGCCCGTCGCGGTGTCGTAGATCTGCCAGTTCGTGCCGAACTGGTCGTTCAGCTGCGAGACCTGATCGGTGTTCACCGGAGTCGCGACCTCGTCGGAGACCGAAACCCCCACCCAACTGAGAATCGCCGAGAGCACGGCGATGAACCCGATCAGATACAGGAACATGATCGTCGGGTCGGGAACCTTGTTCCCCACCCGCTCGATCCAGTTCAGAAACCCCTTCTGGCGCGGTGCTGGAACAACGCTGGCAGCTGCTTTCATGTCTACTACTCCTACACTCGCGAAAACGACACTGACGCCACTGAAGAACAGGCCTACTAGATTCCGAGGGCGGGCCATCAACAATGAGAACCTAGCCAGATCATATCGCTGTTCCTTGCCCAAGCTATACGAGAATCCGCGCGCGGACTACGCTCGCTTATATGGATCCGATCGGCATCGTCTTCATCATCCTGTCGGTGGCCGTCGTCGCATTCGTGACGAACCGGATTCCGCTGGGCGTGATCGCCATCGGGGTGTCTCTGGCGCTGTTCCTCTCTGGCGTGCTGGATCTCGGCGAGGCTCTCGCCGGGTTCGGGGATCCCACCGTGCTGTTCATCGCCTCGCTCTTCGTGATTAGCGAAGCGCTCCAGTCCTCGGGCGTGATCGCCTGGGCCGGCCAGCAGGTCGTCTCGCGGGCCGGCACCAGGCGCGTGCCGCTGATCGTCGTGCTCTGCCTGCTCACGGCGGTCATCACCTCGCTGATCAGCGTGAACGGCTCGGTCGCGGCGTTCCTGCCTCTGGTGGTGGTAGTAGCGATGCGCGCCGGCATCGCGCCGTCGCAGATGCTGCTACCGCTGGCGTTCTCGGCGCACGCCGGATCGATGCTCGCGCTCACCGGCACCCCGGTGAACATCCTCGTCTCAGACGCGGCGGCGGATGCCGGCGCGCGACCGTTCGGCTACTTCGAGTTCGCGCTGGCCGGGCTCCCGCTGCTCGCGGGCACGGTGGCGATCGTGGTGCTGCTCGGCCCGCGACTGCTGCCTGAGCGGCACGCGCCGTCGGCGCCCATGGACGTGCTGCGGCTCGCGGAACTGCTGCGCCGCGACTACGACCTGGCACCCGCCGACATCGCGGTGAGCGCGAGCCGCGGGGTGACCGAGGTGGTGATCCCACCGCGTTCGCAACTGATCGGCATGCACGTGTTTCCCGGCATGTGCACGCCCAGCGGCGACCTGGTGATCCTCGCCGCGCGTCGTGGAGACGAGCACCTCGACGGACCGAAGTCGACGCTGCGGACGGGGGACACGCTGCTGCTCGACGGCAGCTGGGACGATCTCAGCCGGCACACCTCCGACGACCGCGAGGTGCTGGTGGTCGATCGCCCCGATCTGCTTCGCCGCAGCATTCCGCTGGGGCAGGGGGCGAAGCGCACACTAGTCGTCACCGCCGCGATGCTGGTGCTGCTGGTCACCGGAATCGTTCCCGCAGCGGTCGCCGGCCTGCTCGCGGCATGCGCGCTCATCCTCATGAAGGTCGTCTCTCCCACCCAGGCCTACCGCTCGATCTCGTGGACCACCGTGGTGCTCGTCGCCGGCATGATCCCGCTCTCGACCGCATTCCAATCGACCGGAGCCGCACAGCTGATCGCCGATTGGCTCCTGACCGCGGTCGGAGGGTTCGGCCCCACCGCGGCGCTCACCGCGATCGCGATCGTCACGCTGATCCTCGGCCAACTCATCAGCAACACCGCCACCGTGCTGATCATGATCCCCATCGCGCTCGCGCTCGCCGACGCCATGCACGTCTCACCGCTGCCGTTCCTGATGGGACTGACCGTGGCAGGTGCTGCGGCGTTCCTCACCCCGGTCGCGACTCCGGCGAATCTCATGGTGATGCAACCTGGTCAGTACCGCTTCGGCGACTACGCGAAGTTCGGGCTGCCGTTCGTGGTGCTGTTCTTCGCGGTCGCTGTGTTCTGGGTGCCCCTCATCTGGCCATTCAGAGCGTAAGAGAGCAACTACTTCCGCCTAGTTCCTCATTTCTTCATGCAACCCTCTCCAAGAAACTCAACGCCGCCCGATGACGGGCATATCTGAACACGCGAATGGCCCAGCCGAAAGTGATCGAGAACGTCTCCTTCCTCGCCGCGCAAAGCGTTGCCTAGTAGTCCCAGTCTTGTAGACCAAGGTCATGCGAGCAGGTAGAGAAGGCAAGAAGGGCTTTGCGCGATAAGACAACCGGAAACCGACCGCAAGAGTGAGAAGTCCAATCCTGCTACTAGTCGGTGTGCAAGACCTCTTCCTGATCCGTCTGCTGATTGCGCAGAAAACCTCTACAGATGTCGTTCACATTGCGCCAAGCAGTTTGAGGAATCGATGAGTTCCCAGCCATGTCGTGGGATCGAAGGTTGTGGCGTAGTTGGTCCTCAACCGATGCCACAACCATCGATGATCGCCCTTCGTGGGTCCCTGCTGCTATCGCTTCTGCTCTCTTCTGCGCAGCACGAGGAGAACACCTGCTGCTGTGCTGAGCAGTCCAAGACCGGCCAAGATGCCCAGGCCTTGTCCGCCGGTCACGCTCAGATTGTCGGCGCCATTTCCATCCCCGTTCCCCGGCGGAACTGCGGGCTTCTCAGAAGCCGCCACACTGGCGCTATCCACGCGGACGAGGGGATCGACCCCAAGTTCTTCCGTGCAAGTCCCCGGCGCCTCTTCACCGGTGCAGCGCATTGCGATTCCGCTGGCGTGCGCGGTGTTGACGAACTTCTCGGCCTGCTCAGCCTTCCACGTGCAGGTGCTGGTGCGCGTCTCCCCTGGCGAAAGTGTACCGATCTGCTGGGAGCAGCTGGTGACGTCGAGGTCTTCGAGTGCGACTTGGTCGAGGCGTACGTTGCCGTCGTTCGTGACCTTGATCGTGAAGGTTACGGTGTCTCCTACGTGAACTTCTTGCTGGGAGACGGACTTCTCGATTCTGAGCGAGGGACGCGCGGCAATTGCCGGGGCCGTGTCGTCCTCTGCGACGGTGTTCCCGAGCGGGTCGGTTCCGGTGACCGTCGCCGTGTTCTCGTTTCCGGCGATCGGCGCAGTCGCAGAGCAGCTGAGGGAGTGCTGTGCTCCGGCGGCAAGCGTTCCAAGTTCCGCGGAGCAGCCCGGTGCCTTGGGATCCTCGACATGGACATCGCTCAGTTCGACGTCGCCGGTGTTCTCAACGATGATTGCGAAGTTCACCGTCTCCCCGTCCAGATACAGGGCCTTGTCCGCGGACTTGGTGATCGACAGTGCCGGATGGATGACCTCGACCGTGGCACTGTCCTCGTCGCTGAGTTCAGTGCCGAGTTCGGTGCGAGCCGTGACGGTAGCGGTATTGGTCACAGTCTGCTCCGGGAGCACGCCCTGGCAGGTGTAGGTATAGCTATCGGATACCAGGAAGCTCGATGGAATCTCGCGGTCGCAGCTCGCTTCTTGCGGGTCGGTAACAGTAACGTCGTGGATCTCAGCAGGGCTGGGGTTTGATACGGTGATCGTCCAGACCACCGGGTCTCCAGGTCTGCCCTTAGAGATATTCGCGGTCTTCTCGATGTGCACGCTCGCAACGGGCGCCTCCAGCCAGGCAGACTGCAGCCAGTAGCCATCTCCATTCGTCCGGAACCCCAGCGTCGCCTGCGTATCGCCAGCATGGATGAGGTTGGTCGTGAAGTCGTTCACGTCGACGCTGAAGTTCACGCCCCAGGCCGGATCACTTGCTCCGGTCGCGGAAGAAACGAAGAAATCGTTGAGGGTGCCATAGCCAGTCGGCTCAGGAACATCGGTCCCGTTGATTGAGAAACGGTCCCCGACGGTGCCTCGATCGCCTTCGTAGGCGACGAGCCCGAGCCTATTGGTCGATGAAACCGCTTCGAATCCGGTAAATACGGCGGTAGAGGGAAGATCGGCCGAGCCCTGCCGGACGTGTCCCTGAGAGATATTGATGGCGTTCTGGTATTCGGCGACCCCGGCAACGGGGCCGTCGAAAGCCCATACCACCGTGAGGCCCCAGCCTGCGGTGCAGTTCACGCCAGCGGGTGCCCAGATGTTCGAGACGGTCACTGTTGTGACGCCGGAGAGCCCTGAACTCTCCAGCAAGCCGGTCACGTCCGACCAGCCCGTGTACATGCGGTCGCTGTTGTTGGGCCAGCCGGCTCCGGTGTCGCGGGTCACATGCGGCGTCACCCAGGTGGGTGCTGAACCGTTGATCTGGATGCCAGGAGACTGAGTCTCTGGAGTCGCCGCCGCCGGCGATGAAGGCATTGTCGTGGGGAATTGCGTCGCATACTGCTGCCCTACGATGTTGCACGACCTGATCGATGAGGTAGTACCCCCGGAGGTCCTGAACTCTCCCGTATGGCCCGCCCATTCGAGCATGGCGTACTTGATCGAAGCTCCGGCCGGGATCGTGAACTGCGCGGACGAGTTGTTAAAGGTATCGCTTCGCCCGTCGGTGTCGTTCCAGCGCATTGAGTAGTCGTTGTTGTTCGTGTAGGTGCCGGCAGGGACCGTACCGGCTTGTGCTTGGGCGCATGCCTCGAAACTCGTGCCAGCTCGCAGGTTGACTCCATCGGACGCCGTCGGGCATCGCATACTCCCGTTGCCCACTGAGAGCACTGAACCGTAGACCGTGTCGGAGTACACGGATTCGAGAGGCAGGACGACCGACGCCTGAGCGGCTGCGGAGGGAACTGATAGCCCCAGTGCAACTCCAGCGAGGACCAACAGGGTCGAGACGAAGCTTTTCTTGCGGCGGGGCATAGAGGGTTCGGGTTTCATGTGCTGTGTAGCTTCTTTCAAGTCAGGGCTGAACTCGTGTGCAGCGCCGGACCGCCGCTTAGTTGGAGTGATCATAGTTCGCTCAGGCGCATGAGGCTAGGGCTGCCATGGCATTGCCTCGTGCTTGAGGTTGGCCGGACTATCGTCACAGGCCCTCTTCCCTGACGTCGAGGTGCCTATCCTGTGATGGCCCAGGCTCATGGGGAAGTTACGCGCGCACGGGGGGGGGGGGGGGGGGGG
>NZ_RPDI01000023.1:0-10133 GCF_003917135.1 Leucobacter chromiireducens | reverse complement strand
GGGGGGGGGGGGGGATTGGGCAGGCTCAAGGCGGATCAGCTCAAGCCAGCTCACAGAATGCACTCCGACCTTTCCCTTCCCCTGTTGGCCCGCTCTTTCGGTGGCGCTCCAGTAGATCAATTCTGGGTATTCATCTAACGCAGCGAGGTCAGAGCGAGTTGGTTTACGTAACCTTCGGGGCGCGAACCAGTAATGACTTGCCCGCTATAGGTGGCCTGAAGTCCTGACGTAAGTGTTGTGAGTGATGGTGGTCGGATTCAGGGTCTAGTGCCGTGAGGTCTGGAGTGTCGAGAGAGGAAGTTCTTCTTTCCCGGCGCCTTGCTTCATGGCCTTGATCGTCCCTGCCTGAGATGGTGGCTCAGTGATCTGCGATTCGGCACGTCAAGCTTGCGCATGATGCGATGCATGTGGCTGTCAACAGTACGTACGCTGATCACTAGCTGTGTCGCGATCTCCTTGTTTGTCAGCCCGGCCGCTGCAAGTTCTGCGACCTCAAGTTCTCTTTCAGAAAGCATGGTGCGGTAGGAGTTGAAGCGCAGCACGTCGAGATCCACGTCTCCTGCGTCCGATCTGATGCGCGACACGTACTCGAGCGCCTGGAGTTGCAGCTCATGTTCTCCGGATTCGCCATGCCACTGTGCCGCCAGCTGGCCGGCTGCTGCTGCGAGCCCGAATCGTCCCGTCTGGGCTAGCTCCGTGGCGGCATTCATCATGCCTCGCGGATCATGGCTGTGGAGTGCCGTGATGTACTTTCCTTGTGCTTGCATGGCAGCGGCCTCGGGGATCGATTCCAGGTGGCGCTGTGCAACGAGCAGGCGTTCGTCGTCGGGCTTGATCTCCAGCGCGACGAGCATGCTCAGGATGCTCGCGAAGTAGGCCTTCCGGTGCCAAAGCTGCTCTCCGGAGGACCAGAGCTCGTCTGCAGCCTCCGCGGGCCTCCCGTTGAGAATCAGAAGCTGGGATACCGGCCATGCAAGACTCTGACCGGGTAGCGGGCCATCAGCGAGGTTGTAGCGTTGCGCATCGCCGGCATACCGTTCTGCCAGGAGTGTCTGTCCTCGGCGCGAGGCCATATTGGCTGCGACGGTGAGCAGCGCAATCTGCGCCCCAGGCGGGAAAGGCGTTGGCTCGCCTACCACGAAGACGGCGTCGAGCAACTCATCCATTGCCGAGTAGTCTCCGGAATGCGTGTGGCAGATTGCAGCGGCTGCACCAAAGCCCCGCACTCCTTCCGTGTCGAGCCGGCCACGAGATTCTTCGAAACCGTTCATAAGTACCCGAAGGGCATCCGCGTGCTGGCCCTGCCCGAGAAGCGCCAGCCCGAGAAGCACCCTGGGCTGAGTCCGGCTTGCTTGGGGATCCAATGTCTCGATCAACTGAAAGACGTTCCTCGCGTCCTTGAAACGGCAGCCAGTAACGAGCACCAGCATTTGTGTTTCGAGGAGGGCAAGCTGTACCGACACGGGCAGGCCGTCAACGAGTTCGAGCTTTGCGGGAAAATCCTCGGGCACCCGGTCGAGATACGTCAGAATTGACACCTCAGCTGCGTCGAGAATGCGTGCGTACGCTCCGAGGTCCTCGCTTCGGTCACGAAGCAGGCGAACCGCGGCTTCGATGTCTCCGTGAACATGCGCTACCCAGCTCGCCTGCAGCGCAAGGAACCTCGCTCTGCTCTCGGGGTCTCCCGGCGATGAGTCGGTTTCGGCGAGTACCCGGTCGACAGTTTCCTCGACCGTGGCGGAGTGCGACTCGATGAGCGCGGAGATATAACGTGTCGCACTCGAAGGGGTCGGGTGTGCCTCCCACTCCACCGATGTCACCAGCCGCCGGGCTCTTGCCCGCTCGCGAACGAGCCCGGCGAACACAGCTTCATGGCCGATGGTTTGGGTGGCGGATCGCTCGGCAAGGACGGCCGAAGCAGACTCTGCTGAGCCGATTCGCTCGACGATGAGTTCGACGAGGCGAGTTCTGCGGGCGATGACGTTCTGATGGCGGAAGTACTCTGCGAGAATAGGCGGGACTACGGTCACGCGGCTACTCCGGTCGTCGGGCAGGAAAGCGATTAAAGAGCGCTCCTCCAGCAACTCGAGAGAGTCCCACTCAACGAGCTTGCGGACCGTCTCAAGGTCAGCGGCACCGACAATCGCAATGATCTCAAGAGCTTCCCTGCTCTCTTCGTCGAGATCCTCCAGATGCGTTTCGACAACAGCTCGCAGGCCGGGCGACCACAGATCCCCTTTGCTTGCCAGCCGGCCGCCGCCGCTTGGCGACAGGCGGCCTTCCCGCAAAGCGGCGTCCACAAGGGCAAATGCGAGACCGGCATTTCCTGCCGACTTAGAGTAGATCCTATTCAGGGTTCCCGTTTCTAGCGGAGCGCCAAGGTGATCCTGGAGGATGGCTTCCATTTCATCGAGATGCAGTGGCTTCATCTCGACGACGAAGGTGGGAAGCAGGGTCGCCGCGGGCACAGCGTTGGGGCTCTGGCGAGGGCGAAACCCTTGGAGGCGAGATAGCGCGACAGGAACGAGGAGTTCCGCCCGAACTGATTCGACGATGCCCCAGGACGCTTCGTCCAGGTTGTCCCAGTCGTCGACGAAGATCGCGGTCCTCGCTCCTTCGAGACGTGTCCGAAGCCTGGCAGCTATTTCTGCGAGTGAGGCAGGAACTCGGTCGGGTACTTTGCTGCCTGCGATACCAGCGAGGTGGAGGGCAGCGAAATGCTGTTGCTTCAGCGACGCAATTCCGCGAATCGTGAGAACCTGCCAGCCACTGGCCTCCAGCCGAGCCTGTAACGTCGCAAGGAACGCGGTTCTGCCGCTACCGCGAGTGCCGACGATATCGAGGCTCATGCCAGAGCCAATCAGGGAGGTCGCGAGATCCAGGTCCTTTTCCCGCCCAGTGATCATGCTGTCCTGCTTCCCTCGCATTGCGTCTCTATGCGGCCGATGTCGCGACACCCCACCATGCGTCCGCTGCTCCGATCCAGGGAACCTACCTGAGTCCGCTATCGGCAAGGCGGGAAGCTTTGCAACTTGGATGAGGGCCGCCATCGGGCGCATGGGATGCACCCAACGTCATAATGGAGAGCCTGCGTAGACAAGGAAACGTCCGAGCCTGAAACGGCTATGTCACGAAGAGCCTATGTATATGGTTTCGCATATCATGTCCGAAAGCGCAGAGTTCAGTGTCTGCCCATGTTGGTTTGCGTAGCTATGCCTCGGGCTTGCCGCAGTTCGATGCGCCCTTAGCGCGCTGCATCGGGGGTCAAGAGGCATGCATCGCCGCCACTCGGCCAGAACGATTCTCCCCGATTTAACGGATGACCATAACGGATGAGCATATAGGCGCGATCCCTCAACCTCCGGTTGGTAGCAGGTGTTCCCCGGCCCTAGGGGAAGCGGACCTGGGTGGGAGTGGCCCTATTACTTTTGTCAAGCCGCGAGAGCGGTGTGATGCTGGGCACGTGGCTGGTAGAGACTCTCGGTTCTGAGCATTGCGTTGAGGACGTCGCAACGCCTTCGCGCAAGTGCGATGAGGGCTTGGTTATGGCGTTTGCCCTGCGCGATCATCCGGCCGTAGTAGGCCCGGGGTTCGGGATCCCGGAGCGCCGCAAACACGGAGAGGAACATCGCCCGCTTCAAGACCTTGTTCCCGCGCTGTGAAGGCGATTCGCCCCGGATCGAGGTGCCTGAGCGTCTGGTGACGGGTGCGAGACCGGCGTATGCGGCGAGGTGCCCTGCTGTGGGGAAGTGTTTCCCGACGATCTCGGTGAGGAGCCTGGCTGCGGTCCTGACGCCGACTCTCGGCATACTCGTCAGGACCGGGTGAAGAGGATGCGCCACCACGATCTTCTCGACCTCGGACGCGATGTCAGTACGTTGCTGGCGGAGCTCGATGAGTTGTGTCACTAGCCGTGGTAGCACGATACTCGCGGCGTTCGTGCCAGCGACCGTCACTGTCTGCTGATCGAGCGCGTCGAAGATGTCCGCCGCCCAGACCCAGCCCTTACGCGGGGCACGCTTGAGGAGCCTGGCCGCGACGCGCTTCTGCCCGGCCTGGCGCAGGTCATCCGGTGATGGGTAACGTTGCAGGAGATCGAGGATCGCGGGATGATCCAGACGCGGCCCGAGCACCTTCTCCAGCATGGGGTGGATCTGGGTGAGGAGACCACGTACCCGGTTGGAGACCTGCGTGATCTGCGCAGCAAGATCGTCATCGAAACCGAAGAGTATCGATAGTTCCGCGATCTGCTGGTCAGCGACTCTGATCGAGCGAAGCATTCACGGCATCGTGCGTGCGGTCTCCGCGATGATGAACGCGTCCCTCGCGTCGTCGGTCTTCGCCTCACCGGGGTGGAGGTCCGCGACGCGACGCATGGTGAGCCCAGGGAGGTAGCCGATGAGCACACCGGATGCCTGTGCGAAGGCGACGGGGAGCGTGCCGATCGTGGCTGGCTGATGGACGACTACGAGTGCTGGCCCGTGCTCGGGGAGCCGGTTGAGTGCCTGGATGATCCCGGCCTCGGTATTCGGGAGCGGTTTGTCGTAGAGCTTCGTGCCGTCGCGGGTGAGTGCGACAGCATGATACTCGCTTTTGCCGACATCCAAGCCGATGAGAACCTGCACTTCGTCGTGATGTTCGATCTGACCCACGGGTGTTCCTCCGTTCCTGGCTGGTTCGACAGTCAGGTGGCGGTGGGCATCGGCATCCACGTTACGAACGGCCCCACGCGATCAAGCGTGTTCCGGTCTTGCCACTATCAGCGATCACTCACCGCCAGGCGGGGCCTGGTGACACCCCCCCAAATCGTTCCTTGGACAGGGGGCAATAATCATGCCGGGCCCGGCTGGCTGCCTTGCCCCTCATCCTCCCGGATGCTGGGCTACGAACAAAGCAACGGGGATCTCAGCATAGTTGAACCAACAGAACCATGCACTGTTGGTCAACGGAAGGAGACGGTCGGTCGTTGCGTGGCCATGAACATCAGATTAGGCAAGCGCGGTACGAGCAATGAGTTTTGATCCGTTCGGGGTGTGTGCACGGGTGTCCAAGGTGTCGCTCTCTGCTCAGCGATCTTCGACGCTCAGAGCAGAGCCCCATCTTGTGGTCCAGAGCAGAAGCAAGGCACACGCCTAGAGTTCAAGAACGCGATCGCCAAGTGCATCGGGCAGAGCGGATGCTCGTTCGTATCAGAAACGTAGCCGGCAGACTGCCGCGTTCTGTCCCGCGAGCTGACGTGCCGTTCCGGTGGGCGGGGAGCATGTCGTTGAGCTCGTCGAGAGTTTCGATGGCAGTCACGAGGATCGGGTGGTTGCGGAGGACCTAGTCGACCTTCCCCTCGACGCCGCTGTTCTCCTGCGCGCCGATGATGCCGTGCAGGCAGCAGAACGTATCACAGCCGCAACAGCAACCGAAAAGCACCCACCGCTGGTTCTCCTCCCTGCCCGGCACTTACCGTGAAAGACGGGCGTGACCGTGCCGGAATGGTTGTTATAGCGGATGTGCCATGTCGGCACCCTGCTCAGTGCTTCGAACGCCTCGACCTGCCCTCGCGGAACGCCTGCTGCCCGCTGCCCCGGCATACGTGGACTACTTCCTGCAACAATTCGCGATGCGTTGCTCCATTCGCGCTCAACAAGCACGGGCGATACTCCGGCTCCCACTCGGGCCCGCGATCGTACAGTGGTAACGGTCGATACCGGGCAACCAACACCTATCGCCTACCCAGGGACTATTCACTACTCGCGGTGTCTAGCGGTTTCGGTGAGACTGGGTAAGAAACGAAGGGGGAAATCGTGGCCGCCTACAGTTGTGGACGATGCTCGGTTGGCTCCTTGCTAACACGGCTCTTGGCTTTGCGGAACGCGATCAACCCAAGCAAGGAGAGTACGACCCCGATCAGCACTCCGAGCAGAAAGTCGATCCCGGTTCCAGTAACTGAGAGGATAGGTATGTTCGGAGGGTCGCTTCCGGAATCTGGCTCGTCAACGGTCGAGATTTCGGGCTCATATATGATCGAAGTCTCAGTGACGGCGAACAGACCTTTCTCTCCGCTATCGGTGCTGCAGGTCTCGGTTCCAAGAAGCCGGACGATGTTTTCCCCAATAAGCAGATCCACGTCGACGGAGTAGGCTTGCGCCTTCCCTCCGAGGCCTTCGCCGAGCAGGATTCGTGACCCATTGAGGTAGATTTCGGCAACGTCAGCTCCCACGAATTCAACGGAAACGATCACGTTCTTTTGTGCGGTATGCGTCTTCGATTGTTTCGTAAAGTTGAGAAACTCTGCCGAGGGCTGGCCACAGACCCGAGTTGACACCAGCCCCCCTTCACTGTCTTCCGAGAGTGCGCTGACCTGGCCGGGAGGCGCCCCATATGCTGCCTCACTTCCAAGGAGCACGGGAGCGGAGCAGACCATCACAGGGAGCAAGAGGATTGCCACGATGACTGCTGCCATCCTGGCGCTGATACGAGCTGAAGTTGCTTCGGAGAAGAACTGCCTTCGGGGGCTGCTATCGGTCATGTTCTCTCCCCTTCTGGACGCTCAGCCCGCTCGGCGTGCAGTGCTTCTTGTACTGCTGCCTCTACCGCTCGAGAGACCTTGTGCTTGCGGGAACGACGTACGATCCAGAAGACACCTACCGCCAAGACGAGGCCACTAAGGATGCCCAACAAGATCCCCAGCGGCAACACGAATACCCACTTGCTGCTGACCTGGTCTTCCCCGAGAATCGTGGTCGTCGTCGTCACTTGGTAGATGCCGGGAGAGCTCTCGGCCCATTCAAGAGCGATTCTTCTGCTGGTGTCCGGCAGTACAGGAGATTGCTTCGAGGACTCGAATACTTCATTCCCGAAGAGTGTCGAGACCTGAATCCTGGAAGAGACAAAGAAGTCCGTATTCCCTGTGTTCTTCACGGTAGTAGAAGACGTGAGTGGGGCCGCGGGCTGCCACCAGTCAACCCGTTCCTCCGTGATCCGACCGGCTTCGCGAGTGTCGCCGTTCACGGTGACATAGAGCAACATTCCTGCACGGCTCTTCACCACGACGGAGGAATCGGACTCGTCTGGCACCCGAGTTTCCACGAAGAGTGCCGCGTACTGCCCTCCGGCCGGTACATCCTCAGGAACCTGAATGAGGTACGGAACTTTCGTGAGTTCGTTCGCTTCCAATGTCACGCTCTCACTGCCAAGGGTGACCCACCGCGACAACTGGGTACGGGGAGCATCCGTCTCGAAATCGGGATTTTGATAGTCGATGTCACTGATCTGATATGGGCTCACGTAAACACTGAACTCGATGGGCTTGCTTCCGGAGTTGAACACTTCGAATGTGCCATTGTAGGACTGACCAGGGTCGAGAGCGAGCTTCTCGCGTGTCGGCGAGATTGTGATCGCCGAGGGCTCGTCGCTTGCGTCGACGGCAAGCGCGGAGTCCACTGTGAGCACCGCGCTTGCTCCGACAAGGAACAGGCAGAGCAAGAAGATCCCCACTCTGTGCGCAAGGGAGAACCCGGGTCGTCGCGTCACCCGGCTGCTCGATCCGCTGCTATGCATAGTCATAGGTATTCTCACTCTGCCTGTTCCTGTTGTAATTCGCCGGGGCTAGTTTCCAGCGACGACTACTGGGCCGTTGCGGTGTACAGAACCTCATTGGTGTACAGACCCACGGCGAGATCCTTCGCCTTGATCGCGTAGTTCACCTTCGTGACATCGCCCATCACCGCAGCGCCTGCCGTCTTAATGGTCTGGTTGGCGTTCGTCATACCGGCAAAGTTGTACGGTGTCGACGAAACGTTGTTCAGATCAGGCATCGCGCCAAGGCGGAAACCCCACTGATCGTTGCCGAGCGCGACCGGCGCGAGCGGCGTACCCGATACGGCAGCGAAGCCCGTCGAAGGATCATTCACATTTGCCATCAGGCTCGACGGGGAGATCGAACGCGCCTGCAGCGTGTATCCGCCGGTCGACGTCGTGCTGACTATGACGTCATGGCTCTTCGAGGAGATGCGGCCGCCGGCATCCGGAAGTGCCTTGATGTTCACATCTCCGGTGGTCTGGATGATGATGACGTCCTTGACCTCACCACCGATGGTGTCGCTTTCGGTGTCGGTCTCACCGACCGCGTAGGCGCCCGGGGTGACGACCAGACCAGCCACGATCAGCGCTGCCGAAGCCAGCGCACCGAGACCGAACTTTGCCTTGTTCTTCATGTTGTTCCTTTCCATGCACTTCGAGACATGCTCTCTCGCATCCCGCTTTGTGCGTTTCCTTTTCTTCCCATCTGAGGTCCAGTGGGGAAGCTTGCTGATGGCACTCAGTTGGCCACCGCTGTGTAGACGATCGTCTGCTCATAGCGGCCGGGTGGAGTGCCGGGCGAGACCCGCATCGCATACCAGATCTCGAGGTTGTCGGCTGAGCAGTGGTCAGGGTCGAGCACCGCCTGCGCGCAGGTTCCCGTCGACGAATTTCGGATCGTCGCGGGGGCCGTCGGTCCGGGAACCCCAGCCCAAAGGTGCTGGCCACCGCCAGACACGTTCTGTTCGACGGCGGTTGACGCCCCGAAACCTCCGAGGTTGTCCACTCGGAACCCCCAGGACCCTGCATCGAGCGTGGTCGGAGAGAGCGTCGTTCCGGTTCCCGACATAAGCAATGCGCCAGGCATCTCTTCGTTGACGAGGGCTCGCTCCTCGGTCTCGGTGGAGACGGTGAGCGAGTATCCCGCTGGCGAGTTGGTGCGCACCTGGACGGTTTGCTTCGCGGAGGAGAGGCGATCGCCTTCGGTCACGTTCACATCCATGCCGTCTCCTATGCCACTGACCCCGATCGAGATGAAGGCCGGCCCTCGCGGTGTGGCGGTGACCACGAGCGAGAAGGGGCTCGTGAGGTCATCCTCGTTCGTCGCGGTGATGCGGAACCAGTGCTTCACCCCGTTGGTAAGACCGGACGCCTCTATCGTGGTGAGCAGCACATCGGCCGGATCCACGGGTACCGTCGTCCACACCGCAGCCGGGTCTGCGCAGTCTGTGTAGGTCGGGGCAGGCCCTGCGGGCACCCGACACATCTCGACGGTGTAGTTCTTGAGATCACTGCCTCCGTTGTCAATGGGCGCGAGCCAGTTGAGCGTCACGGTCGTATCGTCAGGGATCACGTCAGCATCGCTCTGTGTGATCCTGGGCGCGGTTGGCGCGGTGAGGGGTTTCGCAAAGGTCGCCGCGTATGCGGCCTGCTCGTCAGCGGATGTCGCATGCCCTTCCGAGAAGGGATCATTCCACGGTCCCTGCCCATCACGAGTTTCGAGCGGGTCGGGTGATTCGTTGACTGCGGCGACACGGAACTCATACCACTGCCCGTTCTGCAGCCCGGTCACGGTATACGTGAGCGCGGTAGATGTGCCACGCACCACCGGGACCCAGCCACCGGACCCCGGTGCGCCCGAACCACTCGCGAGCCGGTATTCGATCTTGTAGTCGACGATGGGGAAGCCGCCATCGCTCACCGGCTCTTCCCACGTCAATGCGACTTCGCCGTTGTCGGCGGTGGCGCGCAGCTGCTGCGGTGCGTCTGGGGTGCCCATCGGAGTCGCTTTCACAGGTCCGCCCCAGGGGCCGTTGCCGTAGCTGTTCGCCGCAGCAACACGGAACCAGTAGTCCTTCGTGTTGATGAGGTTGCCGACGACTCCCGGGGATCCGGTGATCGGGGTGCCCGGTGTCCAGTTCACCCAGCCGGTGAGCGGATCGGAGGTGACGACGTCGGGGTCGTAACCGGGGTCGGAGGGATCCATCCGCGTGTACTGGATCTGGTAGTGCGTGATGCCGGCACCGCCCGGAGGCGCCACCGAACGGATCACCTTGCCGCCGTTCAGACCGTTGCCCGCGTAAATCTGCCAACCGGCTGCGGTGATGGCAACCGTATTCGAAGCCGCGGTGCCGGCCTCGCTGGGCTGCTCTTGCCAGCTCTCACCCTGGTTCTCAGAGCTCCACACGGAACCGTGCTCGTGGTACCCGCCGACCACGAGGCGTCGCCCATCGTAGGAGGAGGCCACGCTGAGCCAGGAGCCGAGCGAGCCCGTGGCCGCAAAGCCAGCCGCATTGACGAGGGAGTCTGCCGTGCCGAGTTCATGGAAAGTCACGGCTTTC
>NZ_RPDI01000022.1 GCF_003917135.1 Leucobacter chromiireducens | reverse complement strand
CGGGGCACCACTGCTGACCAGCAGCCTCCGCCACTGCAGCGATCTCCGTGTGCGATGCAGGGAGCACGCTCGTAAGCCCACGAAGGCCGGCCTCGACCTCCGCGAGTTCCTCCGCAGAACCGTCAACAGTCTTGGTGACACCAGCCCACGCCGAATCCCAATCAATCGCAGCCTTAGACACGAGCCCCAACCCCACCGCGAGCAACGCGCCAGAAGCCATCCCGACACGGCCCATCTCTTCGAAGGCCTGCTGCTTCTGAGCCAACTTCTCCGTCTCGCTGCCAGCCTCACGCGTGGCCTGTGCCGCCTTCTCCATCGCCGCGATGTACCCCTGGGCCTGCGCGGTGAGTGTTACCTTGACTGTCCGGTCCGCCATCAGAGATCCTCCCCCTTCAGCCGGTCCATCTCACGCGTCGCTTCCGCAGCGACCCGTAGAAACGCCATTAGCTTCTCCATAAAATCGGCGCCTTCCCCGGGATAGCTCTGCGCCAGATCGCTCCATCCCGCCTCGAGCGCCTTCACATCAGCCACACCCACCTTTCGGCACTCAGCCATCAATCGTTCAAGGTCTTCCTTCTCGAGCATCACTGCTCCTCTCCTACTTCAGAAACACAAAAGGGAGCCTCAAACGAGACTCCCCAAAACACGAGCACAAGGCCCGGACCCTGCAGCTACTGCAACCCCCAACGGGCATTCGCAGCATCACGAGCAGACGTCGAACGGTTCACCGCCGAACGCCCCGCCCGTTCGCCCTCCTCAGGAAGATCAAGCTGCTTCACCGCACGATCAAACGCCGCCTGCTGAGCACGCAACTCCCCCAATAGCGGATTCGCTACCTCCTGCCCCATCGAGCCACGACCCGTCAAAGACGCACCCTGCAGCTCCGCCTCAAGCAGCGCAATCTTGTCGAGCGCCGTGCACGCACCACGCAAAACCAGCTTCTCGTGCGGCATCATCGCGTACGCCTTCGTCGTCTCACGCCACAACTTCCGCGCCTCAGAACTCACAAACGAACTACGCATATTCACCCCCTTTCACAGAAGAAACGACCAAAAACAGACCAAAAACGAACACCACAGACCCAGGCCATCCGCCCCAAAACCGCACCACCATGCCAAACCCAGGCCCAAAACACCCCAAAAAACAAGGAAAACCGCACGCAAATTCTTGTTTGTTAGCCCCGTCGGTCCTGAGTGGATTGTGGTGGGGGCTCCCCCCTGGTGTGTGGTGGTGGGGTTAGAGCTCGCCGGGGTGAGTCATCTAAATGGCAGTCTTAGTTACTAGCGCCCGGTGCGATGACTTGGTGCTGGCCAGGAAGTACTGATGCGGTTGGCTATCGAAGCCTTCGTCGAGCAACACAGTCAGCCCGTTCAGCAGAGACATATTGATTGCTGCACTGAATTCGTACCCTCTGGCTTCGGGCATCTCAGTACCAATCCAGTGCAGTCCTGCGTTGCGCAAACTTTCTCGTTCGCGAGGATCGAAGAGCTGCCGTTGGTCGAGAGAGATCAACCCATTCACCCCATCGCCCTGTAGAGCCCTGAAAAGGTCAAGATCTTCCATGCCGATATGCCCGAGGCTTCGGACCGATACGAAAGAGACTCGCCTGAAGACAGCTTTCAGGGACTTAGCGAAATGATGGTTGATGTTCTCATCAAGGCATAGCGTCAGCAAGGTTAGACTGCCACCGCCTCAACCCGCTCATTGAAGCTAATCGCTTCAAGCGCCTGCGCGGGTGTCACGCTTGGATAGACCTCGGCGACTTCTTCTACAGTCAGGTCCTCACCGTCGATGGCTCGGGCGACCGCGTCAAAGGACACGCGCGTCCCTTCGACTGTCGGCCACCCTCCAAGCCGTCGTGGATTCACTTCGATACTCGGCGCAGGATTTCGGAAATTCACTACCGGCCGGTCTTTGAAATCGAGGAACTCGTCAAAGAGCTCTTCGAAGGTATATCTGACTAGTGTGTTGCCTACGTTCCCAGTCAGATCAACAGCGTTCTCGCCATCGTCTGGCGCGCGAACATAGATTCGTTTCCCGTCGGTCCCAAACTGATACTCAGCAGGATGCTCTACCAGGTGGACCATGTTCAGCTGTTCGAGGCTGCTCATCGCTTTCATCAGCCGTTGAGAGGATGTCTTTGCACGCAAAAAGACCATCGACCGCAATGCAACAAGATCCCGGAAAGAATAAAGCGGTGGCCGACTTTCGGAAACCTCAGGCACAAGTACATTCTCGAGTCGCCACTTGCGGAGCTGGAAAGGAGTTGCTCCAGTCAGATGTGAAGCGAGCTTCAGCGGAAATGCCATTTGAAACAACTCCTTTCTAGTTCCTCACTTACCGAGATCCTAGTCTCGTTTTTACCATGACCTCACGAGGCGGCAGTTCAGTCAGGACCGCCGCGACTGGCAACACTAGTTAATGTGTGCTCCGTGCCGCCAGTAATTGCCGGCCGCGTAGGAGCCTCGGATGAGTGACCAGCCCTGTGGCTCTTCAGGGAACTGATCAGTAGTGGTGAATGTAGCAGTCAGGTAGTTGCTGACTGCGCGGGGCGAGTAAGCGCGGAGGGTTGTATCTCCGTGGCTGATCTGCGTTGTGTCGATCTCGATGGGTTCATTGTCGAGTTCGGCTCCTTCGGTAGGGATGCCGTACTGGAGCAGCGCGCTGCGGGTGTTGCTGATGATCTCGTTGTGTGCGCGGGTTTCGTTGCGGAGCGCGGCGATGGCCGCGTCAACAGCCTGTGCGGCTTCCTGGACTCGGGTGCGTGCAGCAGTTGTCTTTGAAACTGCGTCAGAGAGTGTCGCTCGCACTGTGTCTGCTGTTGCCGTCTGCTTCTTTTTCTTGTCGGCTGTTTTCTTGGCAGCGTCGAGTCGTGCTTGTGCGATCTCGATTGCGTCGCGGATCTCGGAGAGGGTGCGGATCGGGACGGGCGCGTATCGATCGCTGACTGAGTGCAGGTAGTCTTCACGTTCTCGGTTGAGGTCGAGGAGTTCGGCCTCGAGTTCGCTGACGTCCTGCTGTTCCTTTGCCTGTGCAATGTTCAGAGCCACTGTGGTGTTCTCCGTTTCGGGGGTTAGAGGTTGATTCGGGCGGCGATGTCTTTGCCGCTTGCGTTGGGGCCGAGCGGCTCGGGGAGATTCCCGGTTCTGGGAAGCCCTGAGGGGCCGGCGATGCGGAGCTTGTTTGCGAGGTCGCGGGCTTCCTTCTTCGCGGTGTAGCGCTGCTCTTCCGGGGAGTGCTGTTCGGCTTCGGGTGCGACCCCGATCTCGGCTTCGACTTCGTTGAAGTAGTCGTCCCATGTCTGGTTTGTGCTGCTGCTCATGCGGTTTCTGCTCTCTGTATGGGTGAGCCCCGGCCATGAGACCGGGGCTCTGTGTGTGTTACGCGGTCAGTTGTGAACGGGTTGTGTGCGCTGTTCGCGTTCGTATGCGTCGCAGAGGTCGTGCACTTCGTCGACGATCGCTCGAGCTTGCGCGTAGTGGATGTAGACGTACCCGCTACGCGTCTTGATCTTGATCATGGGTATGGGTTGTCCGTCCGCGCCTTTGCCCATGTTGGGTGAGACCTTGAATTGTCTGTGGCTCATCCCCATGCTGCGCCCGCTCGTGTCTCCGGCCCAATGGCCACTTGCACGATCTCGTGTCGTCCTCGGCATCTGCTCCTGCAGCCGGTCGCGTTGAGATCTTCGAGGATCACAGTTGCTACGGCGTTGGTCTCCCAAAGGCTGACGCTTGGTCGCCCGCACCAACTGATGAGAGCGAAACTGCCGGTGCCTTTCACCCAGGCGTGGGTGGGGAGCGCGCAGCGGATGAAGGTTTCTGGCTTTTGGTGCTGCCGGCTACAGCGGTGGTTCTTATAGGTCTTCATGCTTCCTCCTTCCGGGAGGTTCGTTGGTGCTCGTAGAGGAGCTCGGCGAGCTCGACAATAAGACGCGGGATCTCGCTGTAGTCAACGGCGACGGGTGCCCGGGTGCCGCCATAGAGCTTCACGAGCGGGCTAGTCGTGCCGTCCGCATTGCCCCACTCAGCCGGACGAGCTTGCACCCGGTAGCGTTTTCGCCTCACGGACGCAGGGCCAATCTCGGGTTCCTGGGAACCTGTGGTCTTGATCACGGTTACTGGATTCATGCGGCCGCCTCCTCTTCGGGCTCTGTGCTGGCGGGATTACTGTTTGTCGCCAGTGCTGGCGTTTCTGCCATGTCTGCTTTGCCACCGCTCAGATCCGCATGATTCCGCGGAAGATCAGGGTTGGCGGGCAGTGCTGGCGGATTCGCCAGTCCTGGCGGTGTGGAGAGTCTCATCCGAGTGCGCGGACGCCCTTGATACTCATCGGTCAGCACCTCAACCACGCCAGCGGCGACCATCTCGGACACTGCCTGATCCCAGTAGCTGCGGAGCTTCGTCGACAGGTTGCTTCTGATCGGCGCAACCGCCATCCACGATGACGAGAGCTTCCCCAGGATTCGGTCTTTCGCTTTCCCGAGCGCCACCACCTCGGTATGGTCCGCGGTGACGACCGCGGCCTCTGCCCGTGCCTCGGCTCGGGCTTCGTTCACCTTCGCTGCCGCATCGCGGAGAGCGTCGCCGCAGGCCTGCCTGGTGAGATTCGAGACCCGCATCACGATTCCCGCGAGGTCCCAGTCACCCTCAGCTACCCCTCCGCGGCCGTCGAGTAGAGCGAGTGCAGCGGCCACCTTCAAGCGGCTGAAGAGGGCGTGACCGTCGAGCGCATCCCCTTCGCCGCGCAGGCGGGCGATCTGGGCACCGTCGATCGCATCCCATGCTGCATCGCACACCTGCATGATCCGGCGACCGGACACAGTCGGTATCTGGTCTTCCCCTGGCAGTGACCATCGGATCGGCTCGGGTGGTGCTGGTGCGCGGTTCGGCGCTGACGGGTCGGTGGCAGGCATCCAAAGGAACCGCTGCGGGGTGCCGCCGTCCGCGTCACCGAGGAGCGCGCCGGACCGGGTAGGTTGCACGCCGACGATCATCGCTGCCCGGTAGCTGTGTGCCTCGACAGGGAGGGTGCGTGCCGAGTCTCGGTTCTGGAATCCGAGCGCTTCCCCTGACCAGAGCTTCCGGATCTCCGGCATGAGTGTTGCCCCTGTCCGGCCCGAGACCGCTCCGAAGGTGTCGACCTCCGCGACCTCGAACAAGACGCTGTCAGTGTGCTGAGTGATCTCGCTGCCGTCGTCCGTCTTCTCACGGCCGACGAATGCGGCCGAGATGCCCTCACCGGACCCGAGGTTGGCGCGGGCAACTCGGAGGATGCTCGGGCCAATCTCGAGCGCTTCGCCGCCCACGGCGATCGCCGCCCCTTTCCCTCCGCCTGATCGGGCTACCAGGCCAACGAAGATGTTGAGGGACCCTGGCCCGCCGACAATCGCCGGGAGCTGCACGTCACAGGGCGTGTGGGTGATGACTCTGGCGAGCACGACGCCTAGCACGGCCCAGGGGGCTACGCGGCGCGCCTGTGCCCACTGTTTGATCGCGGCGAGCTCAGGCCGTGCGGCCCAGAATCTTTCTTCGCCTGCGGGCATTCCTGCCTCCGTTCTGCCGGTTCAAGCCCGGCCCCAATTACCCCGACTTGTCGCGATCGTGTGATCGCCGCGAGGTCGTGTTCGATCTGTTGCCACTGCTCCTCGGTGGCGTTGGTGAGTCCTCGGTCGAGGCGTTGCAGGATGCGTTCGCGGCGTTCGTCGTTGGTGAGGAACGCGCGCGCCCAGTACACGTCGAGAAGATGGTTGAGCTGGTCGATTTCTGGTTGCCGAGATACACGCCCTGCTGCTTCACCCGCATGGAACCATGCGGAGACACACAGGGGCAGCTCCTGGAGTGGGAGCTGCCCCTGTGAGACCTGGTCGAGCCAGTGTGTGAGGGTGTGTTCGGCGGCTGCGCTAACCTGCCTGCGGGCCATCATGGCCCTGCTTGTCCAGTGCCCGCAGTGGAGGCGTGTGGAACTCGCGAACAGCTTCCAGGTGGCGCGCGTGTGCCTCTTCGTAGGTACCGTCGTAGCGGGGGTAGTGGGTTGAGATCACGCCCCTGGTTTCGAAGGCGCCCCGGACTGAACTGCCATCGTCGTACGTGTATGCCTCGTCGGAGAGGAGGTGCAGGTGGTCCCACTCAGGGTGTTTGGCAACTGGGACGTGTTCACCGAGGGCTCGGTACTGTGCGTCGCGCATCAAGTCAATGAACTCGAGCAGAGTTTCAGGGACATCGGCGCTGCCACCGCCGAGCTGGTCAAGGACGTACTCAAGCTGTTCGATGTTTCGGAGCGCGAGCGCTTTCAACGTGTCAAGCGGGGAGGACGCGGGGGTGGTCTGGTTGATGGTCATGCTGCTGTCTCCAGGTGGCGTGAAAGAGGCTGAGTGGCTGAGGTCTTTGTTGACGATCCCGTCTGTCGACATTTCAGTCACAGCCCCACCCCTTGCAGCTCCTCAGCCGCAGGCTGGCCAGGCGCGGTGCGGCGTTCGATGGCATGGCCGTTCAGCGCATCGCAGGCCCTCTGCATCTGTTCAAACGCCGTCAGAAGCTTCCGCACCTGAGCGACCCCTGCCCACCCGTCGGCAATGTCGTCGGGATCTACCCATGCCGCCCACTCGTCTTTTTCGTCGAGGTGGCCGTTCACGTTGAAACCTTCGTCCTCAATGCGGGCGAGGCGGCAGTAATCAACGCGGTACCCGTTCTCGTACTTGTGCGTGCTACGAACACACGCCGGCACGGTGCAGGGCTTGTCCTCTTTGATCGTTCCCGGAGCGAAAAGAGCGGACATTGTTGTCCCGAGCGCGCGAGTGATGCCGGCAAGCTCCCCGACCGTGAAGTCGCCCTCACCGTTGAGCTTTCGCACAAGGGTAGGGAGCGGGATTTCTGCGACGACCGCGAGCGTCTGGTGCGAGTGGCCACTCTTCGCGATGAGGTAGTTCAGCTTCTCAACAGTCAGCGACGAGATGCTCATGCTGCCACCTCCTCATTCTGCTCCATGACGTGCACAGCGACGGCCTGGAGCGCCGCAGCATACGTGCAAGCTTGTTCGGGAGTGAAGGTGAGCGTCCCGATTGGCGTGATGGTCCTCACGCTCTGGCTTTCGACCATGACAGTGAGACTGCCGACTTGGATCTCCGTATTGAAGGCGGTGTTGGTGTTCTCGCGATCATGCGAGAGAATAGCTACTGACATAGAAAATGCCTCCTAGTGAAATGTGTTTTCGATGTGGACCCCGCTACTGGCCTGATTGGCGTTAGATCCAATAGCGGGGTTGTTGCTGCTTAGGGAAGCTCGGAAGCCTTTGCGGCTCCGGGTCTCCTTGATGCTCATGGCTGCAGCCATGTAGTCAATGAGTTCGAGCGATGCCGCTTCGTCGAAGAACACGGTCGTGTTGATGCCGTTCTCATCAGTCGTGGTGATCTTCATCTTGCGGCGGCCGTTCATCATGTTTCGGAAGACTTCGTCCTGAACGGGATCGCGGTAAGTCTGCGCTGATGGAAGCTGACCTGCTCGGTCGTAGTGCCGACGCCTTGCCGCGTTGGCAGCCTCGACTTCAGCTTCCTTCTGACTGCCTGTCCTGTGATCAGGATTAACGGCAAAATTTGCAACTGCTGTCCCCAATGGCAGAGCCATTACGCGTCCTCCATCTGCTGATCCAGCCAGGAATCCACATCACCCTGTCGCCACCGCACCAAACCTCCAATTTTTAGTGCCTTCGGCAGCGACTCCCCCATTGATCGCTTCCTGTAGATAGTGCTGGTGGTCATCCCGATTTGAGCAGACAGGGCATGAACGTCAAGGAGTGCCCTTCTCTCTGCTGCTGTTTCTGTCGTGGACATCTTGTACTCCTTCTGCGATTTGATGGGTTCTGCACGATGCATTAATACAGTTCTACCGGAGCTTGGATAACTTTGCAAGATCCACCAATTAGCGTGTTGTGCTTTACTGGGTAATCATGAGGCGCGATGAACTAGACACCCCGGCCAGCAGGACACCTTCTCTAGCCCAGGTATCCACTGATGCATTTGACCGAATTCAGATCACAAAGAACATTTCTGCCCCAGCAAAGCTCATGGTTTCCTACGGTCCTGGTGCGGATGACTTCCCCCACCGAACGGAATTCACGCTTCACTGGAATGCGCAGAGCAAGACTTACGAAGCCGGATTTGTTGCATTCAGGCGATTCGAGGACGGCGAGCCCATCACGGGCGCATCTGTACGCAAGGTGCCACTCGCTCGCATTATCGAGGGGGTCATTGACCAAACGGTCCGACTGGACTCAGAGACGAAGTACGGGAGCGTGCAAAGTGTGTTTCAACTCATCCAGAATCGCCTCACAACGGAAGGTCGACTAAAACCAGATCCAGAGACCTTGGAACTCGTTGCGATCATCTTTGAGTACGGCCAGAGCCGTGGACGCAAATCCACCAAGCTCGTGGAAGACACGTTCAAACTACCTACGAGCACGGCCTCCCACTGGGTTCGCCTCGCGAAGGAGAGAGGGCATATCGAAGATGTCCAGACCACGTAACCCGATCGGCACCCACGGTGTCATCAAGGTCGACGAGATCGCGCCAGGGAAGGTCCGAGCTCGAACCCGCTACCGATTCAGCGACGGTAAGTTGCGTCAGGTCGAGCGGTTCAGCAGCTCCAAGAGCAAAGCGGAGCACGCTCTCAAGACAGCTCTCACAACAATTGAAGCGGATCGCGGCGGCGAGCTAAGGCCCACCACAACACTTCGCGCACTGGGGCAATTGTTCTTGGCCGCCAAACGTGACGCAGGCCGGTCAGAGGGCACGCTCGAGACCTACGGCTACGCAGTGAACGCGCACATTGGCAAAGAAATCGGTGACATGTCCGTCGCCGAGGCCACTCCTGAGCGGCTGCAAAAGTTCCTGACTCGCATCGAGAAAGAGAACGGTCCGGGCGCTGCGAAGAATTGCCGCTCCTCACTGAGCGGCATGATGGGCCTCGCGGTACGCAACGGCGCGATTTCGCGCAATCCTGTGCGCGAGCTGGAGCGAATCTCGCATCGCAAGAAGAAGGGGAGCGAGGCAATCCCTCTCGCTGAGCTTCCTGGCTTCATCTCCAAGGTGCAAAATGATGCCCTCCTGAAAGAGTGGGACACGGTGGAGCTGATCGAGTTCATGCTGTCCACAGGGTGGCGCGTCGCCGAGGCGTGCGCGCTCGAGGTCTCGTCGGTCGATTTCAAAGCCGGTACGGCGACTGTGGATGCAATCGCGAAGCGTCTCCCAAAGATCGGCATGCAGCGGCAGCTGTTCCCTAAAACGGCAGCTTCAGCGCGCACCACTCCACTCCCAAAGTCCACAGTGAAGCTTCTGGAGCGTCGACGCAACCGACTTGAGGGTCAGACCGCATTGCTCTTCCCAACGCCTCTCATGAAGCTGCGAGACCCGTCCAATACACAGCGTGAGATCCGTGATCGCCGAGATGATCTAGGCTACCCCGAGCTATCAACCCACAGTTTCCGCAAGACGGTCGCAACGATGCTCGACGCAGCCGGCCTTTCTGCTCGCGACATTGCCGAGTACCTGGGCCAGGCGAACCCCTCAATCACGCAGGACATCTACATGGCGAAGCAGACGGGAAGCAAGAAAGCCGCCGAGACCATGCAGAAAGGGCTCAACGGCTTGTTTTGAATGTGCGGGGTTTGTGCGGGGTTCCCGACTGATAGACCTGGGAGCAACCTTTCGATTTTGCACTGAACCCCCGTCGGTCGCTCAATGCCAAGATGCAAAACACCCGGTCAGCCACAATAAAAGAACCCCCGCGATGTAGAAGCTACGCGGGGGTTCGGTGAAGGTGTAATGTTCCTTCGTGGCTCCGACCGGCATCGATCCGGTGACCTTTCGATTTTCAGTCGAACGCTCTACCAACTGAGCTACAGAGCCAGGCACTCACACTGGGTGACCGCCTGAGACGAAGAAACCCTTCCGAGGAAGGGCTTCTCCACCTGGCGACCCTGACGGGACTTGAACCCGCGACCTCCGCCGTGACAGGGCGGCGCGCTAACCAACTGCGCTACAGGGCCATAGTGTGTTATTCAATTATATTCGGTTTCAGTGACCCCAACGGGATTCGAACCCGTGCTGCCGCCGTGAAAGGGCGGTGTCCTAGGCCGCTAAACGATGGGGCCGAAGCGGCTTTTTCTTTCCGCTTGCTACCGAGATGAAATACTATGCTGATTCAGTCCGGGCGCGCAAATCAGGGACCCAAAACACTGCATCCCTGGCGTGTCGCACCCGCCTGCACTCAGCGTACACCCGCACCCCGGCTTCGCGAAACGCCGTGGGGATCACGGAAAACTGATGGGGCAACTCCCCCAGAACAGACCGCGGCCCCGCGGGGCGATACGCCCGCGGGGCCGCGATCAACTCCTCCTCCCTAGTGGGCGCTGCGGCGCCGCCTGCTGAGACTCCAGACGAGCGTCGCACCGGCGATGAGTGCCAGGCCGACCGCACCGAGCCGCTCCGAGCCGTTCGCGGGAGCACCGGTCTTCGCGAGCTCCTGGTGCACCGGCGTCATTGCCGCGGGGATCGGCGCTGGGGCGACACCCGGGACCACGCCACCCGGGGTGGTGGGCGGTGCCGGGGGCTCCGGCGTCACCGGGGGCTGCGGCGGCTGCGCCGCGCAGTTCGGCGTGGCCGGCGGGTAGACGGTTGCCTGGTTGGCGGTCGGATTGATCCGGATCTCCACGATCGCCTCCGCGCGGAGGTCGTAGTGCGGAGCGCTCGGGTCAAGGAACCACACGCCATCGCTGCCGAGGGTCCAGCCCGGCCACCCGGTCGGGTTGCCCTGTGCATCGACCGAGGCTCCCGGCCACAGCATCTGGCCGGTCACCGCGTCGCCGCTCTGCCAGCCGGCCGGGTAGGCGATCGGATCGACCTGTGAGGCACCGTCCGCGAGGATCGCTGCGGGATCACCCGCGGAGATCGACGCGTCCCGGTTCGCGAACGCCTCAGGCGTCCACCAGATCATCACGATCGGCAGCGTCGCGGTGTCCGCGGTGCCGCTCGGCGTGATGTTGTAGGTGAACCAGGGGGTGTCGTTGATGCAGACCGCGCTGCCCGCAACGGAGACCGCGCGGACCTCTGTGGTCACGGAGCCGCAGTCGTTCTCGGCGTTCGTATCGCCGCCGCCCGGCTGCTCCTCACCCGTGAGGACCGCGAGCGTCGGGGTGGTATCGCCAGCCGCGCGTTCAGGCGACGGTTCGGGCTCAGCCGGTCCGTCGGCTGCGACGCAGGCCTCGTTCGTCACCGAGCCGCTCGCCGGCGTCGCGGTGACCGTCACGTCGAAGGAGATGGTTGCCTCTCCCTCGAAGGCCCCGTCGTAGCTGGCGGTCACGGTGTTGCCAGCGATCGCCACGACCCAGCCGCCACTCGCGCTCTCCGAGCCAGCGACCGGCGTGAGGCCTGCTGGCACCTCGTCGGTCACGACCGGCTTGAACGCGGCGTCCGGGCCGGCGTTCGTCACGGCGAGCGTGTAGCGGATGGTGTCACCGAGTTCGGCGACCGCTCCATCCTCGCCGACGCTCGCGGTCTTCACGAGCGACAGGTCGTACGCGCCAGCCGGGCAGGGGGTCACGGTGATCTCCTGCTCCACCGATTCCTCACCGACGGTCACCTTCACCGTGTAGGTGCCGGCTCCCGAGATGGTGAGCGGAACGTCGAGCGTGCTGCCCGTTTCCACCTGCACGGTGCGACTCAGGTACGGCGTCGCGCTCCCGGACTGGATCGTCACGCTGTAGTCGACACCGGCGACCAGCTCGCTGAGCTCCGCGGTGATCGTCTCCGGCAGGCCGTCCCCGAACGCCATGCACTGCTCAACGTCGAGCAGCAGCGCTGGGGCCTCGGGCTCCGGGCACTCGCTCACGGAGATCGTGGCTTCTGCACTGTCGCCAGCGTGCTCACCGGTGCCCTGCACCATGACGAGGAGCGTGCCCTCGCCATTCGGGGTGACGGTGATGCTGCGCGTCGTTGCATCTGCGACGAAGTCCATGGGGCTTGCCTCAGCGATCTCCACACCGTCCACCTCGACGGAGTAGGGCTCACCGACCACGAGGTCCGAGAGTTCAATCGTCACGGGCGCGGAACCGCCGGCGACGGGGCACTCACCGGTGCTGAGCTGCACCATCGGATCGGGATCGACCTCGGGCGGAAGCTGCTCGCAGTCGTTCTCGAAGATCGCCTGCCCAGCCTCGTCCCAGTTCTGACCCTCGAACGTGACCATCTCACCAGCGATCATCGCCTCGAACGGCGGGATGATGTCCCGACCATCGTGATGCGACGCACCCCGATGCCCGTTGTACGCAGCCTCAGCAGCAACGGTGATCTTGTTCCACGGGTTCGAGTCCGACTCGGTCGCGTGACACAGCGTCACCTTCACGTCCTCGGGAGGAGCACACCGCTCAACCTGCACCGACTGCATCACCTTCCCGGTCGCGGCCCGTTCACCAGTGCCCCAGACCTCGATGGATACGCTCTCGCTGTCAATCGACCCAAGCGACACGCTCTCCGTCGCACCGCTCGCGGTGAACGTCTCCACGCTGCCCGAGTTCACGCGGTAGCTGTACGGCTGCCCCGACACCAGGTTCGCGAACATCGCGGTCACCGGCGGGAAGTCCTGCTCAGCAACACACTCCCCCGGCGTCAACGTCACCGACGGCGCGGGATCCACCTGAGGCGGCGGGTTCGAGCAGCCGGCGTTGAAGATCGCCTGCCCGGTCTCGTCCCAGTTCTGTCCGGGGAACTGCAGGGTCTCGCCACGCACCGTGTATGTGAACGGCGGGATGATGTCGCGCGCATCCTGGTGGTGCGCACCCGCGTGCCCGTGGGCTGAGCCGTCCGGCGCGATGGTGATCACCACCCAGGGGTTCTTCGTCGACTTCGTCGCGTGGCAGAGGGTGACCTTGTCCTTCTTGGGCCCACCGCTGCCGAGGGTCTGCACCTCGGGGGCCGAGGCTTTCGCGGCGCTCTGGGTCGGAGCCGGATCCGCCGCGGGTTCCGGGGCGGGGGCCGGCTCGGCTGCCGGTGCCGGCGCCGCCTGCGGCTCGGGAGCTGGCTCCGGGGCGGGCGCGGGTTCCGGAGCGGGCGCGGGTTCGGGAACCGGCGCGGGTTCGGGAACCGGGACCGGTTCGGGTGCCGGAGCCGGCTCCGGTGCGGGCGCTGGCGCCGGCTCCGCGACGGGGGCCGGCTCGGGCGCGGGCGCTGGCGCGGCTGCCGGGGCCGGTTCTGCCGGGGCTTCGGGGGCCGGGGCCGCCTGCGCGGTGAGCGCCGGATCCTGCGCAGGTACCAGCTCCTCAGCGAACGCCGGTGAGGTGAACGCGGGGAACAGGAGCGCGACCGCAGCGAGGAGTGCTGCCCCGCCGCGGAGCGGTGCCCCGCGCCCGCGGAAGACGCTGCCAATGAAGTGCCTGCGCCGCATGCGGTGCTGCGGGCTCGGTTGTGGCGACTGTTGGGCTCGATGGTGTCTCATGGCCGTGCTGCCTTCTCCTGTGGGATTCGGAGGCAGCACTCCGTTGTCCTGTCCCCGATCTCACGGCCAACAGCCGCCGAGAGCTACATCTGACGCCCGCAGCCGCGTGATGCCGCCAACGCTAGGCGCGTGCCTCGCGGAGCGGATCCGGGAAAAATACGCAGATTCGGGCGCGGGTACACGAAAGAGGGCCCAGCGCATTGCGCTGGGCCCTCTGTCTTGCGGCTGGGTGACACCCGCGTTGGGTCACCAGTGGCGGTGTTCACCGGCCCCGGAGTAGTCGGGCCACGGCAGGTCGATCGGCGGCTCGAAGTCGGCCGGCAGGAGCGCCGGCATGGGCTCCGCGGCGACGCGCTCGGTGAACTCCCGCTGCGCGGCGGCGAGCGTTTCAGGCTGCGTGAGGAGGTCGAGGAACGTGCCGGACACGGTCTTGCCCGCGGTCACGATGGTGGGGGCGATCGTCTCCGGGATCCCGCCGAGCGCGTTCATCACCCAGCCGGGGTAGGGTCCCTCCCCCGGGACCGGCTGGAGCGCAGGTCGCGACACGTAGAACCGCACGAGCGGCGCGTAGTGGCTCATCTCCACGTAGTCGTCGCTCGTCCAGTTGCGCTGCCAGGCCGGCATGTGCTCGCGCAGCAGGCGCTCGGCCTCCTGCGGGGCGATGAGCTGCTCGGTCTCCGCGAGGAACGGCCGCGCGGTAGCCTCGCGGCCCAGCGAGCGTTGGATCTCCTGCGCCACCCCGATCGCCTCCGGCCCGTAGCTCGGGGCGCCGACGTCCGTGAGGTTCGCGTACAGGGTCTCGCTCATCACGTGGTTCGTGCGACCGGGGCGGCTGCGCGCGATCCAGCGGTCCTCCGCGGCGCAGTGCGCCATGCTGGCCGCCGCTTGCGCGTTGCGGTCGAGGATCGTGAGGATGTGCTCGGCCATCTCGATATCGGGCGTGCGCCACGAAAATTGGATGCGCGCCACGCGCTGCGGCAGATTGTCCGCCGTCGCCTGGCCATCGCTCAGGATCGCGTCGGAGAAGCTCCACCCGCCTGTTGCCGGCAGCATCGAGTCGAGCATGGTGCGCGACGCGGTGTACATCTGCATGAGCGCGACGTTGGCCCCGGGCGCGCGCGCCGCGGAGTGGGAAGCGGGGATCGGGGAGTTTGGGTCCGCGCTCGAGAGCTGCCAGGTCTCCGGTTCGTCGCAGACGAAGGAGTACACCTTGCTGTAGTACGCGCCGCACTGCGTGTCCCAGCGCGCGGTGTTGCAGAGCGGCAGCATGTAGAACGGGTGGAACGACACGATCGCGTCGGCGTCGTCGTAGTAGCCGCGCAGGCCGTGCACCACCTTCGAGCCGTGCATCTTCTCGGCGGGCTCTCCCGTGTACTTCAGTGTGCCCCCGATGCCGTGCACCGTCATCGCGTGCTTCGTCGCGAGCACGCCGGCGAGCGTCGAGATCCCCAGCACCGAGTGTGGATCGGTGTGGCCTGGCGCGAAGCGGCTGAGTCCCTCACGTGGTGCCTCGGAGGTGGTGGCGGCCTGGCTGTTGCCCGGCACGGCGTCGTACTCCGCGTAGGTGAGCATGGTGGGGCCGTCGCCGTTCGACCACACCGCGCTGAACGCGGTGGGCATGCCGGCGGAACCGTCCTCCACCTCGAAGCCCTCCGCGCGGAGCCGGTCGACGTACCACGCCTGCGAGCGGTACTCGCGCCAGGCCGGCTCGGCGAGCTCCCAGATGTGGGTGTGCCACGCGGTGAGCTCGGCGAGGTGGTCGTCGATCCACGCCTGCGCGGTGCGCTTGGCCTCGGCGGTGAGTGCGGTCACGATGGGTCCTTTCAGGGCAGTGCGGTGTGTGAGGGTCGACAACTATGCGGGCACGTTCGCCGGCCGGTTGACGGGGGACTCTGGGCGTCCGGTCTCCGCGAGCGCCACGGCGTTCGCAGCCTGCACGCGCACGTACTCCCCCTCGGTGAAGGAGGAGAAGTACGCGATGTGCGGGGTGAGTACCACATCGGCGCGACCGAGCAGCGGGTGGGAGGCGGCCGGCGGCTCCTGATCGAGCACGTCGAGCGCCGCCGCGGAGAGCTGTCCGGCGTCGAGCGCTGCGGCGAGCGCGGCGCTGTCGATGAGGCCGCCACGCGACACGTTCAGCACCACGGTCCCGGGCGGCATGGCCGCGATGAACTCAGCGTCGAGCAGGTGCTCGGTGTCGGGGGTGAGCGGCAGGTGCAGGGAGAGCACGTGCGCGCGGTCGCGCACCTCGGCGAGCTCGGCCCTGCGGATCCCGAGCACCTTGAGGTCGGCGCGCACCTCGGGGGTGTCGGGGAGGAACGGATCGTAGCCGATGATGCCCCCGAACAACGGGCCGGCGACGCGGGCGAACTCGCGCCCGATCTTGCCGAGTCCGACGATGCCGAGTTGGAGTTCACTCAGTCGGGGCGGGGCGGTCTCCGCGCGCTCGTTCCACCGCTCCGGGGTGGCGGAGCCCAGGTAGAAGGGCAGCTGCCGCGTTGCGTGGAGCAGGAGCGCGAGCGCGTGCGTCGCGACCTCCTCGGTGGCGGCGCCTGGCACGTTGGTGACCCAGATGCCGTGCTCGCTCGCGGCGTCCAGGTCGACGAAGTCGAACCCCATCGACATGAGGGCGATGAGTTTCAGCTTCGGCAGCGCCTCGATGATCTCGCGGGTGATCGGCGCGTAGCCGAGCAGCAGTACCTCCGCATCATGGGCTCCCGCGATGATCGCTGCGGGGTCCCGCGTCTCGAGCACGCGGACCTCGTAGCCGGCAGCCTCGAGGAGCGCGACGCCCGCCGAAACGTCGGTGTCGTCCGTGTCCGTGTAGACGGCGAGCGGGCTCACGCGGCCACCCCCGATCCAAGATCGAAGGAGTCCTGTGGCAGGTGAATGAGCTGCAGCCCGCCTGCCGCGCCGGCGGCGCTGATCGCTGCGGTCAGTTCCGCGGCGTTCGTGGCGCGCTGCCCGGCTCCGCCGAACGCGGTGGCGACGGCCACCCAGTCGGGCTGCGTGAGCACCACACCGACCGGCGCGATGCCCGCGTCGGCCTCATTCTGCTTGATCTCGGCGTAGCCGCCGTTGTCGACCACGATCACGGTCACGTCGAGCCCCTGCTCGACGACCGTGATGAACTCCTGCATGGAGAACATCAGCGCGCCGTCCCCGAGCACGGTGAACACCGGCCGCTCCGGGCAGGCGATGCGCGAGCCGATCGCGGCGGGTAGGCCGTAGCCGAGCGTGGCGTACGTGCCCATATAGGGGGTGGAGTTCGGTACGCTCGCGGTGATCGCGTTGAGGAGGCCCCAGTAGGCGATCTGCGAGGAGTCGGTCGAGACGATCGCGTGTTCCGGCAGTACGCTCGCGATGAGCTCGCCCAGTGCGGTGTTCACGGGATCGAGTTCCGCCGACTCCGCACGGACCGCCGCACGGCTCGCCACAACGCTCGCGGCGGCGGTCTCGGCAGCGGCTTCGCGCGCTGACAGGTCCTGAGTCTCGAGCGCCGCACCGATCGCGGCGAGCGCCGCCGCGGCGTCGGCCACGATCCCGATCTCCGCGGCCTGGTTCTTGTGGATCTGCGTGTCGAGCAGGTCGATTCGGATCACTCGGCCACGCGCCTCGAGCGCGTCGACCCAGAGCTCCGCCTCGCCGAGCTTCGCCCCGACAACGAGGAGTACGTCCGCATCACGTGCACGATTTCGCGCGGCCGCGAGCCGCAGGTTCGAGCCGAGTGCGAGCGGGTGGGTCTCATCGAGCACGCCCTTCGCGTTGAGCGTGGTGACCACGGGGGCGCTCAGCCGCTCGGCGAGCTGCCGCAGCTCCGCAGTCGCGGCGCGCGAGCCGCCGCCCGCGAGGATCACGGGGTCCTGGGCCCCGGCGAGTGCGGCGGCAGCCGCCGCGACCACGTCGGCCGCGGGCGCCGCGATGGGGGCGAAGTCGCGCGCTGCGAGCGCGGTCGCCGGCACCTCGTCACCGATCTCCTCCTCGAGCAGATCGAGCGGCACCTCGATGTAGACGGGGCGAGGGCGCGTCGTGGCGAACAGTTCGAACGCCTCGTGCACGGCCGCGACGGCCTCGATCGCCGTCTGTACCCGGCGGGCGCGCTCGACGATCGCCGCGGCAGCGCTCAGCTGGTCCTTGGTCTCGTGCAGCGTGCCGACGTCGGCGAATTCCTTCCCGCGCGCAGGCCCTGGCGCGAGGATGATCATGGGGCGCGACTCGGCGTACGCGGTGCCAGCGGCACTCAGCGCGTTGAGGAGGCCAGGCCCGCTCGTCGTGATGACGACGCCGGGCATGCCCGTCTGGAGCGACCAACCGTCGGCCGCGTAGCCGGCGCCCTGCTCGTGGCGGGAGGTGACCGCACGGATCCCAAACTCCGCGAGCGGCCGGTAGAACTCGAGGTTGTGGGTTCCGGGGATCCCGAACACGGCGTCCACACCGTAGTTCTTGATCGTCTCGATGACCAGCCACCCGGTGGTGCGCTTTGCCGTCGTCTGCGCCGTCATGGTTACTCCCCCTCCGCGCGGAACTTCACTGCGCCGTCGACCCAGGTCTCGCGGACCGGGATCGCGGCGATGTCTGCGCCGTCGGTGTCGAGCGGGTTCTGCCCCAGCACGACGAAGTCGGCGCGCTTGCCCACCTCGAGCGAGCCGAACTCGGCCTCGCGGCCGAGCGTTTTCGCACCCTCGAGCGTGTGGCCGCGAAGTGCCTCCGCCGCGGAGATGCGCAGCGAGTCCTCGCCGAGCTTGTGCCCGCGACGCGTCACGCGGGTCACGGCGGCCTGGATCGCCTCGAGCGGGCGGGGCTCCGCGACGGGCGCGTCCGAGGAGATCGTGATCGGCACGCCAGCGTCACGGAACTCGCCGAGCGGGTTGAAACGCTCGCCGGGGGTACCGATCGCCTGCTCAACGCCCTCGCCCCAGTTGTAGTAGTGCTGGGTCTGGTTGACCGGGCGGATGCCGAGCTCAGCCATGCGGGTGATGTCTTCAGGGGTGGGCAGCCCGCAGTGCTCGATGCGGTGCCGGGCGTCCGCGTCCGGGCGGTCGGCGAGCGCCTGCTCAATCGCGTCGACCACCATCTTGATCGCGATGGGCGACTGCGCGTGCGTCGCGGTCTGCAGGCCTGCCCCGTGCGCCTTGCGCACGAGCTCGGTGTACTCGCGTGGCTCGTGGTAGAGCTGACCGGTGCGGCAGGGATCCCCGAGATACCCATCGGGGAAGTAGGCGGTCCAGCCGCCGAGCGTGCCGTCAGCGTAGAGCTTGATGCCGGCCGCCGAGAGGAACGCATTGCCGAAGGGGCCGGTGAAGCCGAGATCCACCACCTGGTCGAGCAGGTGCGACAGGAAGTACATGGACACGCGCATGTTGAGCGCTCCGCGATCCGCCATTTCGAGGTAGGCGGCGAACTCGCGCTTCGACACCTGCGCATCGCCGATCGCGGTCACGCCGCCGCGGAGGAACTCCCGCTGCACGAGGTCGAGCTGGCGCTGGTGCTCAGCCGGCTCGTCGCCCAGGTGGAAATTGGGTCCGTGGTGGCCAACCTTCACGCCGTGCAGGCCGGTGAGCACGTTGCAGGCGGCGTCCGAGAGCTCACCCGTCAGCTCGCCGTCCGCGTCCCGGAAGAACTCGCCGCCCTCCGGGTTTGGGGTGTCCTTCGTGACGCCGAACTTCTCGAACGTGAACGTGTTGACCACGCCGCCGTGGCCGGAGGCGTTCATGATGTACACCTCGCGATCCGTGGCGATCTGATCGAGCTCGTGTCGGGTGGGGTGACGCTGCTCGGCGAGGTTGCGCTGCTCGTAGCCGAAGCCCCGCAGGGGCACGCCGGCGGGCAGCTGCTTCGCGGCTTCGCGCATCAGCTCGATGATCTCGGGAATGCTCGCTGCCTTCGCCGGGGTGATGTCCACCCAGGTGAGCAGCTGCCCATACATCAGGGGGTGCGCGTGCGCATCGACAAAGCCAGGAACGATCGTCGCCTCTGCGTGGTCGACGTGCACGGGCGCGAGACCAGCGCTCGCCGCCACCTGCTCGCACTCGGCGAGCGTGCCGACCGCGAGGATCATGCCCTCGGCGGTGAGCATGGCCTCGGCCTCCGGTCGACTCTCGTCGACCGTCAGGATTCGCTCGGCGGTGACAATCGTCGGGGCCGAGTTACGTGCGTCATAGGTGGCGAGCGAGCGCATGGTGCTTACTTTCCTTCGGTGGTGGGGACTGCGGTGGTGTCGAGCCGGGGCCGGAACGATCCGGTGACCGGCGCGGTGTCTGAGTGCTGCGGCGCGAAGAACACGCCGAAGAGGGCAACTGCCGAGAGCAGGCCGTAGAACGCGATCACGGACCAGAAGTTGCCGGTCGCGTTCAGCAGCGCCGTGGCGATCGCGGGCGACAGGCCGCCCCACACCGCCGCACCGATGCCGTACGAGAGCGACATGGAGGTATAGCGCGCTTGCGGCCGGAACATCTGCGTCATGATCGTCGAGAGTGGAGCCCAGGCGCCGCTGAGCGCGAGGCGCACGATGGACACGAAGAGGTAGATCATCGCGACGTTGTGGCCCTCAATGAAGAGCACGAGCGGCACGACCGCGGCGAACGAGCCGATGATGCCGAGGTACATGACCCACTTGCCGCCGATCTTGTCTCCGAGCAGCGCGAGCGGGAGGGTCACGATCGCCTCGACGAGCGACGCGATCGTCATCGCGCCCAGGATCGTCTCGTACGGAAGGCCCACCTCTGGGCTCGTCGCGTAGCTCTGCACGAACGTCGTTGCGACCACGTAGCCGCCCGAGGAGATCGCGACGATGCAGAAGCCGAGCAGGATCGGCCACCAGTTGTTCTTGAGCGCGAAGAGCAGCGGCGTCGACTGCTGCTGGCCGCCCACCTTCTCCTCGAACACGGGCGTCTCCTCGACGCGGTAGCGCACCCAGATGCCCACGAAGATCAACACGATCGAGAACAGGAAGGGCACGCGCCAGCCCCAGGAGAACAGGACGTCGTCGCCCATGAGCGCGAGGATCCAGAAGGCACCAGAGGACATGAGCGCGCCGAGCGGGTTCCCGATCTGGGTGAAGCCGCCGTAGAAGTTCTTGAACTTCGCCGGCGCACTCTCGACCGACATGAGGCTCGCACCGCCCCACTCGCCGCCGACCGCGAGGCCCTGGCACACGCGGAGCACGATGAGCAGGATCGGGCCCATGATCCCGATCGTGTTGTAGTCGGGCAGCACTCCGACGAGCGTCGTCGCGATACCCATGAGCAGCAGCGTGATCGTGAGCGCCGGCTTGCGGCCAATCTTGTCACCGATGTGGCCGAAGATGATGCCGCCGAGCGGACGAGCAAAGAACGCGACCGCGTACGTACCGAACGACGCCAGCGTCGCCAGGCCGCGATCCAGCTCGGGGAAGAACACGACGGGGAACACGAGCGCAGCGGCCGTCGCGTAGACGTAGAAGTCGTACCACTCGATCGTGGTGCCGACCATGGCAGCGAAGCCAGATCGGAGCGCGCGCCGGTGCGTGAAGACCGGCGCGCTGGCTGTGGACGATGACATGCAAAGCTCCCTTGCTCGACTGGGGCGCCGCGGGACCGGGTGCGGCGCGCACCATGAACTGTAGAACGAAAGCCACCACCGCGCGATCGCGAAACGGGAGCCAATACGCCCCTTAGCACTTGATATGCGAACAGAGTTCGCAAGAATTGCGATCTCCAGTGCAATAATCGCTCTTCTGCCAACGTTCTGCGCGCCGATTCTCGCAATCCCGCGTATCCTGGGACGATGCACCCCAGGCGTGCGCAGCCGCGCGAATCAGGTCTCGACGCGATCGATGCCGCGCTCATTCGCGCGCTGCAGGAGGACGGGCGCGCCTCGATCAACGATCTGGCCGCCGGGCTCGGCATCTCGCGCGACGCCGCCTCACTGCGGCTGCGCCGCCTCACTGAGCACGAGGGCGTGCGGGTCGTCGCGGCGCTCGACCCGCAGGTGGTCGGCCACCACGTGCTCACGCACGCCGCGGTCGCGGTCGACGGTCCGCTCCGCCCCGTCGCTGACCGCATCGCCGCGATCCCCAACAGCGTGTTCGTGTCGCTCACGAGCGGCAGCATGCCCCTCGTGTTCGAGTCACGCCACCGCGACTCCGCGGAGCTCCACGAGGTGCTCGACGCGGTGCGGGCGATCCCCGGGGTGCGCTCCCTGCTCGTCACGACCTACGTCGACGTGCTCAGCGGGTTCTTCGTCGCAGACCGCCGCAGCCCGGCGACGATCGACGCGCTCGATACGGAGCTCATCAGGCTGTTGCAGCGCGATGGCCGGATGAGCTTCCGCGCGCTCGGCGATGCCGTGCATCTCTCACCCTCGTCGGTGCGTGCGCGCGTGCACCGACTTGTCACAGCCGGCGTGATCCGCATTTCCGCGATCACCTCGGGGCAGCTCACCCGCTCGCGCATCGCGATCGGGCTCGGTATCACCGCGCGGGGCGACGCCGCCCCGATCCGCGAGTTCCTCCTCCGCTCCCCCGACGTGGACTTCGCGGCACGCACACACGGCCGATTCGACTACGTGGCGACGCTCGAGGGCCCATCGGCCGCGCACCTGCTGCGCGCCACCGAGGAGCTGCGGGCGCTCACGAGCGTCAGTGCCGTCGAGTCGTGGGCGCACTACGACATCGTGAAGGAGAACTACGAGCGCGCGATCGAGCGCGCCGTTGGCGGAGCGGGCGGGTGGCGCGGCGCCGAGGCGTGAGCCAGCTGCGCGGCGGTGAGCAGACGCAGCAGCGCGGGATCGCTGCGCGCTAGCCGCCGATCGCGCGCTGGACGCGGCTCAGCGAGATGTTCTCGTGCACGAGCACGCCCGAGCTGGTGCGCTGCTCGAAGTGGTAGCCCATCTTGCCCTGCGACAGCATGCCAATGAGGTACGGCTCAGCGGAGTTCCACATGATCCAGGTGTTCTGTCCCGCGGCGTTCTTCCCGAGGAAGGTGATCTCGATGTCACGGTTCCCGATGCGCTGCACGCTGGGTGCGAGCACGTCATTGGAGAGGGCGACACCGCCGGCCCCCGCATGCTGCATCTCACTCATGCCATGATCCTAGCGAACCAATCCCGGAACCGGACAGGGATCGCCGCGAAAGCGTCAGGCTCCCGCACAGAAAGCGCCGGCCGCGGGATGCTCCCGTGACCGGCGCTCGGCGCTCGCGCTTAGTCGCGGTAGTCGATCTCAAGATCGGAAACGTCCTGATCGGTGAGGTTCACCACGATGTTGTCGGGGTTCCGCGTGGTCAGCCAGATCAGCTCCTCCGAGCGGCTCGCGTTGCCCTCGATGTGCGGCACGAACGGGGGAACGTAGACGAAGTCCCCCTCCTCGAAGTAGGTGATCTCGTCGTATCGCTCGCCGTAGCGGATGTAGCCGCGTCCCTGGAGCACGAAGCCGCCGGTCTCGGCCTCGCCGTGGTGGTGGGGGTCGGAGTGCTCGCCGACTCCGGTGTGCACGCGGCCGAACCACAGCCCGACCACGTCGGTGTTCTCCACCGCGACCCCCGAGTACCGCTTCGCCTTCGCGGTTTGGCCTGGTGCCAGTGGCAGCTCGTTCTTTCGCTGCACGCTGATGCGCTTGAACGGACGACCGAGAGGGTCGAGTGCGTCAGCCATGATGCGTCCTTTCGCTCGCCTCCCACGGGCGGCTCCGGTGCGGCCCGTTGCTGGGGAGGTGCTCTCACGCTACCTCTGATTGGAAACGGCACTCAGAAATTCCTCATAGCGGGAAACTAGAACGCGAGCATCGAGCCGATCCGCGTCGCGGCCGCGGTGAGCTGGACAAGAAGCTCACGCTCGCGCGCACTCAGCTGCTCCCGGTCGGCGCTGAGCGCCATGCGCGACAGCGGCGCCGCGACGGTGAGGCTGCAGGCCACCTCGCCGCTCGGCCGATGCACTGGAACCGCGAGCGCGTACATGTCCGCCTCCGACTCCCCGAGGTTTCGCGCGTAGCCGCGCTCAGCGACCGCGGCGAGCTCACGCCTGAGCAGCTCGGGATCCGTGACCGAGTGCGGCGTCACCCGGGTGAGCGGCCCGGCGAGGAACAGCTCATCGAGCCGCTCGGCGTCGAGCGCGGCGAGCAGCACCTTGCCGCCGGCCGCGGTGTGCGCCGGCGGCCCCTGCCCCACCCTGCTGGTCACGCGCACCTGCCGCTGCGACTCCACCGACGCGGCGAAGAGGCACACCGCGCCGCGCAGCACCGTGAGGTGCACGGTCTCCTCGGTGCTGCGCCGGAGCTCCTGCATCACCGGCTCGCTCACCGCCACACAGTGCTCGATCGCCGAGACGCTCGACGTGAACAGCATCGCGCTGCCGAGCTCGTACCGCTTGCCGCCCGTTTCCTGCCGCACGAACCGCCGATCGCGCAGCGTCGCCACGAGGCGGTGGGCAGTCGAGGTGCCCACCCCCAGCTCCGCGGCGATCTCGGACAGCCGGAGCGGCCCCCGCGCGCGGAGCAGGAGCAGGATGTCGAGCGCGTTCGCGACGGAGTGCAGGGTGCCGGCCATAGTGAGCGCGAGTCTAGCGCCGCAGGGTGTCGGTCGGCGACTCACCAAACCGCCGCCGGTACTCGGCTGCGAACCGGCCGAGATGCGTGAACCCGGCGCGCAGGGCAATGCTCGTCACGGTGTCGCGCAGCGGATCGGCGCCGGTCAGGAGCACGCGCGCGTGCCGGAGCTGCGCGTCGCGGAGCAGTGCGGACGGTGTCGTGCCGCGCACCGCGCGCACGTGCGACTGCAGGGTGCGCAGCGGCACGCCGAGGGTGGCGGCGATGTCGAGCACGGTCGCGCCGTTCGCGACCCCGCTCTCGATCTCCTCCTCGAAGCGGCGCACCAGCGCGTCGCCCGGCGTGACCCGCACGGGCGCGGCGCTCGACCACACCCCGAGCGCGCGGCTCACGGAGTTCTCGACCGCGCCGAGGAAGCGCGCGAGGAGCAGCTCGGCGGAGAGCCGGCGCACGTACGCGCCGTCGGCGGCCGGGCGCTCCAGCTGCCCGTGATGCTCGAGGAGCGCGCGGAGAAAGTCGTGCCCCGCCGGGGAGTCCAGCTGCATGTGCAGGCCGAGCGTCAGCCGGGCGTCGTCGACCCCGTACATGGAGCGCGCGACCTCGCGCAGGCGCTCGCGCTCAGCATAGAAGATCAGGGTCGGCACCCCGGCGTTCCAGCGCATCGCGAACGCGCGGTCACGCGGCGGGACGGTCGCAACGCTCGGCGAGGAGTGCACGAGCGCGTTTCCCACCTCCATCGTCGCGCGGCCGCGCAGCGGGATCTGCACGAGGTGAAAGTCCTGGAGCCCATTCGGCACGCTGATGCGCACGGCCTCGCCGTAGTCGAGCACGTCGATCCCGGTGCCGCCGTCGTGCGCCGAGCGGAGCGTCATCCGCACCTCGCGCGACTCGAGCGGGGCGAGCCCGTGCTCGCAGAAGAGCTGGGAGATCGTGTGGTGCGCCTCGTCCACCGCTGCCGCGCGCGTGGTCGCTCGCGACGTCAGCAGCTCATCGGGACGCGGGAGCAACTCCCGGACGCGCAACGACATACCCGGTCCCTCCGTCCACGGCGACGTTCTACGTCAAACGGATAGGGTCGGCGCATTTTGGATAGTCCCGCCGATCCCCCGCGCGTTTGATTGAGGGTAAGCATACCCACACTCGTTCAATGAAGAACAGGAGATTTGCCATGCCTCATCGCGGATCACTCCCGCTTGCCGACCGCGTCGCACTCGTGACCGGCGGCGCGACGAAAATCGGTCGAGGCGTCGCCGAGGTGCTCCGCGCGGACGGCGCGGCGGTGGTCATCGCCGACGTCGACGAGGCCGGGCTCGCGGCCCTGCCGGAGGGCTTCGACGCGCAGCGCTGCGACATCACCGACGACGCCGAGCTCACCGCACTCGTCGACGGCATCATCGAGCGTCACGGCAGACTCGACGTGCTCGTCAACCTGGCCGCGAGCTACCTCGACAACGGCGCGGAGACCGCGCGGGCCGACTGGCTCACCGGACTGAACATCAACGTGGTGAGCGGCGCGCGGCTCGCCGAGATCGCCCGCCCGCACCTCGCGCGCAGCGGCGCGGGCGCCGTCATCAACTTCAGCTCGATCTCCTCGTCGGTCGCGCAGACCGGGCGGTGGGTGTACCCGGTGAGCAAGGCCGCGATCGTGCAGCTCACCCGGCTCCAGGCGCTCGACTACGCGCCAGACGGGATCCGGGTCAACTCCGTGAGCCCGGGCTGGACCTGGTCGAACGTCATCGAGGAGGTCTCCGGCGGCGACCTCGAGCACGCCGACCGGGTGGCCGCGAGCTTCCACATGCTCGGACGCCTCGGCCGGCCGGAGGAGGTCGGCCGCGTGGTCTCCTTCCTCGCCTCGGACGCGGCCAGCTTCGTCACCGGCGCGGACTACGCGGCGGACGGTGGCTACGCCGCCCTCGGGCCCGAGCAGCGCGATCCAGCAATCCCGCTCCTCGCCCCCTGACGCATTCTCCTCTCGCGCGCACGCGCGCGAGCACCAGGCACACGCAGCACCATTCAGAAAGGCTCCTCATGTCCCAACGACACATCACCATCGTCGGTGCCGGCCAGTCCGGTATCCAGCTCGGCCTCGGCCTGCTGATGCACGGCTACCACGTTCGCCTCATCTCGGACCGCACGCCCGAGGAGATTCGCGCCGGCCGCGTCGCCTCCAGCCAGTGCATGTTCTCGAAGGCGCTGGAGTACGAGCGCGCCGTCGGCGTCGACCTGTGGCCGGACGCGCCACCCGTCGAGGGCATCGGGTTCACCGTTCCCCACCCGGAGCAGCCGGGAGAGCAGCTGTTCAGCTGGGCCGGGCAACTGGACTCCCCCGCGTACGCGATCGATCAGCGGATCAAGTTCCCCGCCCTCATCGAGCTGTTCGCGCAGAACGGCGGCGAGGTCGTGTACGAGCAGGCGGACATCGCCGCGCTCGAACGCTACTCGCTCGAATCGGAGCTCGTGATCGTCGCAGCGGGCAAGGGTGAGATCGCACGCGCGTTCGAGCGGGACGCCCAGCGCAGCACGTACGCGGAGCCGCAGCGCGCCCTCGCGCTCACCTACGTCACCGGCTTCGCCCCGTCGCCCGACTTCTCGCGCGTGAGCTTCAATCTCGTGCCGGGGGTCGGCGAGTTCTTCGTGTTCCCCGCCGCGACGATCGGCGGCGACTGCCACATCTTCGTGTTCGAGGGCGTTCCTGGCGGTCCGCTCGATCGCTGGCAGGGCCTCACGCCCGAGCAGCACCTCGACGCCTCGCTCGACTTCCTGCGCGAGTACCTGCCGTGGGAGGCCGAGCGCGCCGGCGACGTGCAGCTCACCGACGAGCTCGGCGTGCTGCAGGGCCGCTTCGCCCCCACCGTGCGCCACCCGGTCATGCAGCTCCCCTCGGGCCGCACCGTGCTCGGCATGGCCGACGTCGTGGTGCTCAACGACCCGATCACCGGCCAGGGCTCCAACAACGCGTCGAAGTGCGCGCAGAGCTACCTCGACGCGATCCTCGACCACGAGGGGCTGCCGTACGACCGGGCGTTCCAGCAGAACGCGTTCGAGCGCTACTGGGCGCGCATCAAGCCCGTCGCGGACTGGACGAACGCGCTGCTCGCCCCGCCGCCGCCGCACGTGCTGCAGCTGCTCGCGGCCGGCGCGGAGTACCCCGAGATCGCGCACCGCTTCGCAAACGGCTTCACCGACCCGGTGGATTTCGGCGATTACTTCCTCACCCCGGACGGCGCGGAGCGCTACCTCGCGGAGGTTGCCCAGCGCGCCGAGGCCACGGCCGCGGCAGCGGCCTGAACGATCGGATCCACCATGTCACTCACACAGACCGCAGCGTCCGTCCGCACCGAGGGGGCCGCAATGAACACCATCGTTGATTCCGACGCGTTCGATCCGCGAGATCTCCGGAGCGCGTTCGGCCAGTTCGCCACGGGGGTGACCGTGGTCACCACGGTCACCCCCGACGGCGAACGGATCGGGGTGACCGCCAACTCGTTCACCTCGCTCTCCATGGACCCTCCGCTCGTGCTGTGGTGCCCGGGCAGGCACCTGCGCAGCCTGCCGGCGTTCGAGACCGCGTCCCACTTCGCGATCAACGTGCTCGCGAACGATCAGCAGCACCTCTCGCGCCAGTTCGCCACCGGCGCGTCCGACAAGTTCGACGGGGTTGCGCTCCGCGAGGGGCTCGCCGGGCTGCCCGTGCTCGAGGGTACGCTCGCGACGTTCGAGTGCGAGACGGTGGCGCGCCACGAGGCCGGTGATCACGTCATCTATATCGGCCAGATCAGGCAGTACGCACACGCCGCCGCGGCCCCGCTCGTGTTCCACGGCGGCAGCTATCATGACACCACCACCCAGAGCACGGAGGCTTCATGAGCGCGGTTGTCATTGGCAGCGGAATCAACGGCATGGTCGCCGCAGCGGAACTCGCGCGCGCGGGGATCGACACCGTGCTCCTGGAGCGCGCTGACCGCATCGGCGGCTTCATCGCCGCCGATGCGCAGCGCACGCTGCCCGGTTTCCGCCACGACACCTACTCCTCATGGCACCCGCTCTTCGTGTCGAGCGCGGCGTACGGCGAGCTCGGGGCCGAGCTCGCCGCGCGCGGGCTCGCGTACAGCAACAGCGACACCGCGGTGACCGCGAGCACCGCCACCGTGCAGGGCGAGCGCCGCACCACGATCGCGTACCGGGATCCCGAGCGGACCGCCGCCGGCTTCGCGCACGCGGCCGACCGGGACGCGTACCTGAGCATGCTCGCCGAGTTCGGCACGCGTGCGCCCACCATCTTCGGGGCGCTCGGCGCCGAGCTGGGCTCGGCGCGCGTCCTCGGCCGGCTGGGCTGGCAGGCGCTGCGCGCGCTCAAGAGCGCCGGCGTCGAGGAGCTCGCGCGCGACGCGCTCACGAGTGCGCGCAGCTACCTCAGGCGCTCGTTCACCGGCTGGGAGGTCGACGCGCTGTGGACCCCGTGGGGGCTGCACTCGGGCCTCGGCCCGGATCACGCGACCGGCGGCATGATGATCCCCGTGTTCGCCGCGGCGATGCATCAGTTCGGGCTTCCCGTCGTCACCGGCGGGGTGGGCTCGTTCCTCACCGCGTTCGAACAGCTGCTGCGTGACTCAGGCGTGGAGATCCGCACCGGCGAGGAGGCCGAGGAGATCATCGTCGCCGACGGCAAGGTCACCGGCGTCCGCACCTCCTCCGGCACGATCGCCGCCGACACGGTGCTCGCGAGCGTCGCTCCCGGCGCCCTGTACGGAGACCTGCTGCGGGGCGCGCCCGAGGTCGCCGCGCAGCGTGCGCGCGCCGCCAGCTACCGGCCGGGCCGCGCAGCGATGCAGCTGCACTTCGCGCTGGATCGGCCGCTCCAGTGGGAGGATCCCGCACTGCGCGAGGTGCCGCTCGTGCACCTGAGCGACGGCTCAGGCAGCACGGGAATCGCCTGCGCGCAGGCGGAGGCCGGGCTGCTCCCCGCGCGACCCACCGTCGTGGTCGGCCAGCAGAGCGTCATCGACCCGAGCCGCGCGCCCGAGGGCAAAGCGACGCTCTGGCTGCAGCTGCAGGAGGTGCCGTTCGCGCCGGCGGGCGACGCCGCGGAGCGCATCGACGTGCGCGGCGGCTGGGATGATGCCGGGCTCCGCGAGGCGTACGTCGAGCGCGTGCTCGACCGGCTCGAGGAGTTCGCGCCCGGCACCCGGTCCTCGGTCCTCGCGAGCGACGTGATCGCCCCGAGCGATCTCACCGCGGCGAACCCGAACGCGATCTCGGGCGACCCGTACGCCGGCTCCGCTGAGCTCGATCAGAATCTCCGCTGGCGCCCATTCCCCGGGGCTGCCGGGCACCGCACCCCGGTCGCCGGGGTGTGGCACATCGGTGCCGCGACCCATCCAGGCCCGGGCCTCGGCGCCGGCTCCGGGCACCTCGTCGCGCAGCGCATCATCACGGGGAAAACCCGCTAGCGCGCAGCAATTTGGCCCCCGCGAGCTGCTCGCGGGGGCCAAATTGCTGCGCCCGGGGCGCGGGGCGCGCTACGCGGCGTCCACGAACGCGTAGATGCGCGATGGGCTGCCACCGCCGCCGACGATCGGCAGCGGCGCGACCACGATCACGGCACCCGTGGTGGGCAGCTCGGCGAGATTCTGCAGCGAGGTGATGCCGTACTTGTCGTTGCCGAGCAGGTGGAAGTGCGCCGGGAACGGCGGATCGAGTTCGGCCCCGCGGCCGGCGTCGATGCCGACGGTCTCCACCCCGACCCCCGAGATCTTCGTCTCGGTGGCGAGCCACAGCGCGGTCTCCGCGGTCATGCCCGGGGTGTGCGATCCGGTCTCGTCCGCATTGAGGAACGCCTCCTGGCTGTCCGCGAAGCGATCCCAGCCGGTGCGGAAGAGCACCCAGCCGTTCTCGGGCAGCGCGCCGTTCGCTGCCTCCCACGCCTGGATGTCTGCGACGGTCACGAGGTAGTCGGGGTCTGCCGCGACCTGCTCGGTGAAGTCGAGCACGACGGCCGGGCCGATGAGGCGCTCCGGGGGGATGCTCGCGACGTCGCGCCCCTCGCGGCCGCTGATCCAGTGCACGGGGGCGTCGAGGTGGGTGCCGATGTGTTCGCCGGTGTGAATGTTGTGATGCATCCAGAACGGGCCGGGCTCGTTGAAGCGGCTTACTTCTTCGAGGCTGAAATCGATCAGGTTGGCGAACGGGTCGGGCAGGCGCAGCGTCGGCGTTGACGATGACAGCTGGTTCGTGAGGTCGACGATACGCAGGCGGCCTGCGGCGAGCGCCGCGGCGAGGTCGGTGGTGGTCATGACAGTGTTCTCCTCGGTGAGATGTCTGGTGCCGCGGGCCGGCGGGGCGACGGCGTCACTGCCGTCGCCCCGGTGCTCAGTCCCGCGAAGCGATCCTAGTGCGGATGGGTGGCTCGATATCAGGCGGCGGGAATCGTTTTCCCTCCAATCCACCTCGTGTGGGTCTGGTCCTCGTCGCCCGCGCCGGTGAGCAGCTCAAGGCGTGGCCTGATCGCGTCGGTGCGCGAGGTCGGCGGCTTCCGCCTGCCGGCGCGGTACGGGTCGATCCAGGCGGCAGCGTCCCCGCGGAACTCCTGCTCGGCGGCCGCGTGCAGCGTCCAGTGCGGGTTGTAGAGGTGGCCGCGGCCGATCGCGACGAGGTCGCAGCGACCGGCGAGCAGGAGCGAGTTGACGTCGTCGTACGAGCTGATGGCGCCGACGGCGATCACGGGGACACCGGCCTTCTCCGCGACCCGGTTGCGGATCTTGTCCGCGAACGGGGTCTGGTAGCTGCGGCCGAAGCTCGGAGTCTCCTCCTTCGCGATCTGGCCGGACGACACGTCGATCCCGTCAGCGCCGCGCTCGATGAACGCGGCAGCGATCGCGACCGCGTCCTCGTCGGTGTTGCCGCCGGGAATCCAATCGTGCGCGGAGATGCGCACGAGCAGCGGCTTGTCGGCCGGCCACGCGGCGCGCACCGCGTCGAACACCTCGAGCGGGTAGCGCAGCCGCTGCTCGAGCGATCCGCCGTACTCGTCGTCGCGCTGGTTCGAGATGGGCGACAGGAAGGAGGAGAGCAGGTAGCCGTGCGCGGCGTGCAGTTCGAGCAGGTCGAAGCCGGCCTCCGCGGCGCGCACCGTCGCCGCTGCGTAGTCGTCTCGGATGCGGTCGAGGTCGGCGCGCGTCGCGGCGCGCGGCAGGTTGCCGCCTGGGCCGTACGGAATCGCCGACGGCCCAATCACTTCCCAGCCGCCGGTCTCGACCGGCTCGTCGATGCCCTCCCACATGCGCTTCGTCGAGCCCTTCCTGCCCGAGTGGCCGAGCTGCGCGCCGATCTTCGCCGTGGAGTTCGCGTGCACGAAGTCCACGACGCGGCGCCACGCGTCCCGCTGCTCGTCCGTGTAGAGGCCGGCGTCGGCAGGCGAGATCCGGCCGTCGGCCGACGGCGCGATCATCTCGGTCATCACGAGCCCGGCGCCGCCGATGGCGCGGCTGCCGAGGTGCACGAGGTGGTAGTCGCTCACGACGCCGTCCTCGGCCGAGTACTGATCCATCGCCGAAACGATGATCCGGTTCTTGAGTTCCAGCTGCCCGATCCGCGTCGGCTGGAACATGGCGGGCACGTCCTCGCCGGCAACGCGCTGCGCGAAGTTGCGCTGCATCAGCTCGGCGAACTCGGCGTCGCGCACCCCGAGGTTCTCGAAGGTGATGCGCCGCGAGCGGGTCAGCAGGTTGAACGCGAACTGCAGCGGCTCCTGGTCCGCGTACTGGCCGATGTTCTCGAACCATTCGAGGGAGGCCTGCGCGGCGCGCTGCAAGGAGAGCACCACCGGTCGCCGCTCCTCCTCGTACGCCGCGAGCGCCGCGGGGAGGTCCGCCGGGTGCTCGTGCAGGTTCGCCGCGAGCGCGAGCGCGTCCTCCAGCGCGAGCTTCGTGCCCGATCCGATGGAGAAGTGCGCGGTGTGCGCCGCGTCGCCGAGCAGCACGACGTTGCCGTGGCTCCAGCGCTCGTTCCGCACCGTGTTGAACGTGATCCACTTCGAGTTGTTGGTGAGCAGCTCGGCGCCGTCGAGCTCGTCGGCGAAGATCTCGGCGAGCTTCTGCACGGACACGTCGTCGCTGACGCCGGGCGGGAAGCTCTGGCTCTCGCTCGCGTCGAAGCCGGCGGCGCGCCACACGTCCTCGTGCATCTCGACGAGGAAGGTGCTCTCGGTCGCGGAGTACGGGTACGCGTGCACCTGGATGATGCCCCACGGCGTGTGCTTCACGTGGAAGGTGAAAGCCTCGATCGCCCGGTCGAGGCCCAGCCAGATGAACTTCGACTGGCGCGGATCGAGCGATGGGCCGAAGGAGTCGGCGTAGTGGGGCCGGATGCGCGAGTTGATGCCGTCGGACGCGATCACGAGGTCGAAGTCGCGCGACAGTTCATCGACGTCGGGCGCCTCGGTGCTGAAGTGGATCGTGACGCCGAGCTCGAGCGCGCGCTCCTGCAGGAGCAGCAGCAGCTCCTTGCGGCTCGTCGCGGCGAAGCCCTGCCCGCCGACGGTGATGCGCTCGCCCTTGAAGTGGACGTCGATGTCGCTCCACTGCGCGAAGCAGCGCTGCATTGCGGCGAAGATCTCGGGATCGGCGTTCTCGATGCCGCCGAGCGTCTCGTCGCTGAACACGACGCCGAAGCCGAACGTGTCGTCGCGCGCGTTGCGCTCCCAGATGGTGATGTCGTGGCTCGGGTCGAGCTTCTTGGCGAGGACAGCGAAGTAGAGGCCAGCAGGCCCCCCTCCGATGACGGCGATGCGCTTGCCCATGGGCGGAGTCCTTTCGTGCGGTGGGTGGCGGCCCCAACGCTGGGAGCCGCCGCTGCAGGGGTCGAAGTTATGGTGTGCGGATCATGCCCTCTTGGGCGACGGTGGCGATGAGCGTGCCGTCGCGCGTGAAGAAGCGGCCGGTGTTGAGCCCGCGCCCGCGCTGGGCCCCCACCGCCTCCTGCGCGTAGAGCACCCACTCGTCGGCCCTGGCCGGGCGATGGAACCACATGCTGTGATCGAGGCTCGCCGTCACGAGGCCGGGGCTCTGCCAGTGCAGCCCGAGTGCTCGGAGCGTCGGCTCGAGGATCGTGTAGTCGCACGCGTAGGCGAGCGCGAGCTGGTGCGTGCGCTCCGCGTCGGGCAGCGGCGCGAAGGCGCGCAGCCACACGGCCTGGTGCGGCGCGGCGTGCCCGTCGACGGCCAGGTAGACGGGGCCGGGCACGTGCCGCATGTCGAAACCGCGCCCGCGCGCCCAGTAGTCGCCCGCCGCTGACTGGTCGGCGCCGCGCGCGGCGAGGTAGTCCGCCGAGCTCGGCAGCGATTCCGGCTCGGGAACCGCCGGGGCCGTCGGGGCGAGCTCGGGGCCGTCCTCCGGCACTTGGAATGAGGCGGTCGTGAGGAAGACGGGCTTGCCGTGCTGGAATCCGCGGACGTGCCGCGTCGAGTAGCCTCGGCCGTCGCGGAGCAGCTCGACCTCGTAGCGCACGGGCTCCCCGATCGTGACGGGGCGCAGGAACGAGCTGTGGAGCGAGTGCAGCTCCCGGTCGTCGCCGATCGTGCGGAGCGCTGCGGCTGCGGCCTGCGCGACCGAGTCGCCCCCGTACGCCTTCGGCCACGGGACGTACTGCGGCGTCACCTCGAACGCACGGTCGAACACTGCTGGCTCGCACTCGGTGAGCTGGATCGCGGCGAGGAACCGCTCCGTTGTAGCGTCGTTCTGCGGCGTCATGCGCGTGCCTCCTCGGGGTCGGCGAGGGGCGGCGTGACGCGCAGGGTGTTGCGCAGGGTGCCGATGCCCTCGATTGTGGTGGTGAGTGTTTCGCCGTCGCGCAGCCAGCGCTGCGGGGAAGCACCGAGGCCGACCCCGCCCGGCGTGCCGGTGAGGATGAGGTCGCCGGGCCGCAGCTCGGTGAACTGCGACACGTACGCCACGAGTTCCGCGGCGTCGAAGACGAGCTCGCGCGTGCTGGATCGCTGCACCTCGTGGCCGTCGATCTCGCAGTGGATCGCGAGGCCGGCCGCCGGGTCGATCGCGTCCGCCGTGACGATCACCGGGCCGATCGGCGTGGTGCGATCCCACGCTTTGCCCTGGAACCACTGCAGCGTGCGCGCCTGCCAGTCGCGGCAGGAGACATCGTTGGCGACGGTGTAGCCGAGAATCCCTGCCGCGGCCTCCGCGCGGCTCGCGCGCTTGAGCGGTGCGCCGATCACGACGGCGAGCTCCGCTTCCCAGTCGACCTTCGCCGAGCCGATGATCTCGATGTCGTCGCTCGGCCCGGTCAGCGTGTCGGCGAACTTCGCGAAGAGCGTCGGATACTCCGGGATATCGCGCCCGGTCTCGACGATGTGATCGTGGTAGTTGAGCCCGCAGCAGACGATCTTCGCCGGGCGGGCGACGGGCGCGGCGAGCTCGCCGTCGGCGCGCCGCTCCGCCGCGCTGCCCGGCGCGAGCGCCGCCGCGAGCTGCGCGCGCCACCCGGGTGCCGCGACCAGCTCGCCGACGTCGGGGGCGTCCAGAAGAACCCAGTGTTCGTCGTCGCGCACCGCCGCCCTGGTCTGCCCGGTTGCGGTGCGAATCGTCCCCAAGTGCATCGTTGCTCCTGTAGCTCGTGTGGGGCGACCGTGCCCCGATCAGTTCGACAAATCCGGTGGCCGAACACGTGCCAAGTATGTCAGAATATTCACGAACGTCACAAGTGCGAGATGAAATTCTCGCCGCGTCACCCCGTCGCACCCGGCAGCCGCACCCGTTCGGGGGCGGGACCACAGAAGGAGACAACGTTGTCAGCAGAGATCATCAACCCCCCGCAGCTGTGCGCCCCCAAGGGATTCGCGCACGGCGTGAAGGCCGGCCCGTTCGTCTACCTCGGCGGGCAGACCGCGCTCGACGCGAACTACCAGATCGTGCCCGGCGGGATCATCGAGCAGTTCACGCAGGCGTTCGGCAACGTGCTCGCGACCCTTGAGCACGCTGGCGGTACGCCGGCCGACCTCATCGACGTGACCATCTACCTCACCGATGTCGACGACTATCAACGCAACGGGCGCGAGATCGGACGGATCTGGCGCGAGATGGCCGGATCCGAGTACCCCGCAATGGCGGGCATCGGCGTCACACAGCTGTGGCAGCCCGAGGCCCTCATTGAAATCCAGGGGGTCGCCTACCTGGGCGACACCGCACAATGATGTGAGGAGCACACCATGATCACCACGAACACCGGACCGGTACAGACGATCCTCGGCGAACTCGACGAGCGCCTCGGCATTGAGTTTGTACGCATCGGCGCCGAGCGCGCCATCGCGACCATGCCCGTCGCCGGCAACCGCCAGATCACCGGCTCGATGCACGGCGGCGCGTACTGCACACTCGCCGAGACCCTGGCGTCGCTTGCCGCGTGCGAGCATGCCGGCGTCGGCCGCACCGCGGTCGGTCTCGACATCAGCGCGACCCACACGGGCCGCGCGGCGTCGGGCCGCGTCACCGCGACCTGCACGGCGATCCGACTCGGCAAGTCCGTCGCGGTCTACGCCGTTGAGATCGACGACGATCAGGGGCGCCGCGTCTCGACCGCGCGCGTCACCACAGTGCTGCGCGACGCGTAGCTGCGGGCCGCGTCAGGGCGGGTCGGGGCGCCAATTCCGGCGCCCCGACCCGCCCCGTTAGCCGCCCCACATGTAGGGATAGGGGTGCGAGCAGGCCTCGAAGACATTGCCCCACGGGTCCTCGCAGTACACGATCTCGAAGCCGCGCTCCGGGTTGATCGTGACGACCTCCGATCGCTGCTTCCCGCCGGCAGCGACCACCTCCGCGGCGAGCGCCGCGACATCGCTCGCAGTCACCGCGAAGTGGTTGACACCGCTGCGCCAGAACTCGAAGCTGTCGGCCGGCCGCTCGTACGCCGGTGCCGCGAACTCGAAGATCTCGAAGCCGGCGCCGTCCGGGGAGGCCATGTGCGCGAACTGAAAGCGCGTGAAGCCCGCCCCGTAGATCCCGGTCGCCGCCCGCCCGAGCGGGCTGTCGTCCTCCAGCACCTCAATCGGCCCAGCGAGGAGGTAATACTGGAACACATCGCGGTACCACGCTACGGCCTCGCGTAAATTGGGTACCGTAACGCCAACGTGGGAAAACGTGGGGTGAATCGTCATGGAGACTCCTTCTTTCAAGCACACTCCGTTGGGCTTCCCCACAAACTGTCACGATTCTGTGATGATCGCAACAGTTGTGTTGTTTCATCCTCTCCCTCTTCGCAGACAGGCCTTTCGCTCATGAGTTCGAATACTTCTCGCACCCTGCTCGTCACCCTGCTCGGGGCGTTCGCCCGGCGCGCGGGTGATTGGCTCCCCATCAAGGGGATCGTGTCGCTGCTCGAGGAGCTCGACATTGACGAGTCGAGCACGCGCACGGCGGTGTCGCGCCTGAAGAAGCGCGACTGGCTCGCCCCCGAGAAGCGCGATGGCCGCACGGGCTACCGGCTCACCGAGCTCGCGCAGTCCTCGCTGGCCTCCGGCGACGAGGTGATCTGGCACTCGCGCCAGCCGGCGCAGCTCGCCGACGGCTGGTGCATCGCGACGTTCTCGATCCCGGAGGAGCAGCGGGCGAAGCGCCATCTCCTCCGCTCGCGGCTCGCAACGCTCGGCTTCGGCAACGTCGGGCAGGGGGTGTGGATCGCGCCCGCGCGGATGGCCGCCGACGCACTGGAACTCATCGACCACCTAGAGCTCACGAGCAACACCAACCTGTTCGTCGGCCGGCACGCCGGCGGCCAGGATCTCACACGCATGGCGCGCGAGAGCTGGGACCTCGACGCGATCCACGCGGGCTACCGCGAGTTCCTGACCAGGCATCAGGGCGGCTTCCAGCCGCTCCGCCGCCTCGCCCCCGAGGAGATCGCACCGCGCGACGCGTTCGCGCACTACCTGCGCGCACTCGATGACTGGCGCATCCTCCCCATGCGCGATCCGGGGCTCCCGCGCGAGCTCCTCCGCAGCGACTGGGCCGGCGACCCGGCGACCCACCTGATCGAAGAGATCGTCACCCACCTCGACCAGCCGGCGTTCGCATTCGTCGAGCGCGCGGTGAACGCCTAGCCCTGCCCGCCCCCCCCTCACCCGCACGGGGGCGCACGAGCCTGAAGCACGCCGCACGCCGCCCACACCAGGGGCCAGCAGCGCGATCGCCGCTGCCAGTGCATGGCACATTTTGCCCCAGTTCAAACATTCTATTGACGAACGTTACGTTTCTGGGATAGACATTGTCCTGTCACTGTCGACACCTGGCAAGGTTCATCCGGGCGCACCGCGCCCCAATGGCACCGCTCGCCAACTGCCGTCACTGACCCGTCAGAGCACAATCAGGTGAGGCAGCCTCAGAGTCGAGTCGCCCTTGCCATCACAGGAAGGCATGACACCATGCGGAAATCCGTTCTCGCGTCGCTTGCGGTTCTCGCCGCGGGCACCCTCGCCCTGTCCGGCTGCGTCGCCGCAGCGCCCAGCGCAAGCCCCGACACGGACACCGGCGACGCTGCCGGCGGCGACAGCATCCTCATCGGCGCCGTGATGGCCGAGACCGGCTTCATGTCGCCGTTCGACATCCCGGCACTCAACGCGATGAAAATCGCGGTCGACGAGCTGAACGACGCCGGCGGCATCGACGGCACCCCCGTCGAGCTCTCCGTGATCGACACCGGCTCGGACTTCGAGAAGTACGCGCCGGCCGCGCAGAGCCTCATCGACGACGGCGCGAAGGTGCTCATGGTCACGTGCGACTACGACACCGCCGTGCCGGCGTCCCAGATCGCAGAGCAGAACAACGTGCTCAACATCGCGCCGTGCGTCGGCGACACGATCTACGGCCCGGAGGGCGGCCTGAACATCGGCTTCTCGCTCGGCAACGCCGTGCCTGGCGAGGCGAGCGTCATGGCGGAGTTCGCCGCGGATCAGGGGTGGAAGAACGCCGTCTTCCTGAAGGACGACTCGATCAAGTACACGCAGAACCAGTGCGAGACCGCGGCGGAGCGCTTCACGCAGCTCGGCGGCACCGAGATCGCGACCTACACCTTCAAGCAGGGCGACAGCGTCAAGGAGACCGTCTCGAAGATATCGGGCGGCACGGCGCCGGACGTCGTCTTCAACTGCAGCTACGGGGAGGGCGGCGGAAAGGCCGCGAAGGAGCTCCGCGACGGCGGCATCGATACCCCGGTGGTGTCCGGCTTCGGCATGGACGGCACGTTCTGGCTCGACGCGATCCCCGGGCTCACCGACTACTACGTGGTGACCTACCCCTCCGTGTGGGGCGACGACAGCGACCCGAAGGTCAACGAGGCATCGGCGAAGTACGAGGAAGTGTACGGCGCGCGGCCCGAGAACGGCAGCATGACGACGGGCAACGCGGCGATCGAGGCCGTGCAGCTCGCGTACGACGAGGCCGGCTCCTGGGACGGCGACAAGCTCGCCGCGGCGTTCACCGGGTTCTCCGACGTACCCCTGCTCGTCGGCCCGACCAGCTTCTCCGCTGATCTGCACGTGAACGTCGAGCGCCCGCAGCGCGTGCTCACGGTCACCGACGGGAAGCTCGCGCACCTCGAAACCCGCGCGCCCGAAAAGGTTCTGCGGTAATCCGCGGGTCCGCCTCATGCAGCTCGATGTCGCTCCCCCCGCAGACGCAGCCCGTCTGCGGGGGGACTCCCTCTCACGCGCGTACGCCGGGGTGCAGGCCCTGCGAGACGTCACGATCGACATCCCACGCGGCCGCGTCACGGGCCTGATCGGCGCGAACGGCGCCGGGAAATCCACGCTCGTGAACATCCTCACCGGCTACGACCGGCCGGACAGCGGCAGCGTCACCGGCGACGGCGCCGATCTCACCCGGATGCGTCCCGAGCGGCGGGCGCGCCGCGGGGTCGCACGCACCTTCCAGCACGGCCACCTCTTCGGCGGCTGCACCGTGCTTGAGAACGTCGAGGTCACCGCGATCGCCTGCGGTGCGCCACGCGCACGCGCACGCGCCCTCGCACGCGAACTGCTCGGCGAGCTGCAGCTCGGGGAGTGGATGCTCCACGACGCCGACCGGCTCCCCCACGGCGTCGAGCGGCGCCTCGGCGTCGCACGCGCGCTCGCGACGCAGCCCGGCTACGTGCTCCTCGACGAGCCGGCGGCCGGCCTGAACGACGGCGAGGCCGAGCACCTGCGCGGCACCATGCGCGCGGTCGCGGCCCGCAACGTCGGCGTGCTGCTCATCGACCACAACATGCCGCTCGTGTTCTCCAGCTGCGACCACATTTTCGTGCTCGGAGCCGGGCAGAACGTGCTCGACGGTCCGCCCGAGGAGGTGCGCGCCGACGCGCGGCTCGCCTCGAGCTACCTCGGCAGCGCGGCGCAGCAGCTCGCGGACGGGGGCGCACAATGACGGCGCAGCCCAGCGGGCGACTGCTCACCGCGACCGGCCTGCGGGTCTCGTATCGCGGGATCGCCGCGGTGTCCGGGATCGACTTCCACGTCGACGCTGGTGAACTCGTCGGCATCATCGGCCCGAACGGTGCGGGGAAGACGTCCACCATGCTCGCGCTCGTCGGGGCGGTGCGCGCGAGCGCCGACACCCTCGACTTCGCCGGCCGGACGCTGCTCGGCCAGCCCACCGAGCGAATCGCGCGCCGCGGCATCGCGCTCGTGCAGGAGGGGCACAACGTGTTCGGCCGCCTCACCGTGCGCGAGAACCTGCGGCTCGGCTCGACGGCGCGCGCGAGCGCCGACGGCCTCGCGGAGGATCTCGCGTGGGTGCTGTCGCTCTTCCCGATCCTCGAGGAGTTCGGCGACCGCCAGGCCGGCCTCCTCTCCGGCGGTCAGCAACAGCAGCTCGCAATCGGCCGGGCGCTGCTCGCCGCGCCGGCGCTGCTGGCGCTCGACGAGCCGTCGCTCGGGCTCTCCCCCACCGCGGTCGACACGGTGTTCGCGTCGATCGCGGCGATCCGCGAGCGCGGCACCGCCGTACTGCTGGTGGAGCAGCGCGCGCAGCAAACCGTCGCAGCGGCGGACCGCACGCACGTGATCAGCGAGGGACGCATCTCCATGACGCTCGCGCCGGAGGATGCGCGCGACTCCGCCCTTCTCATGAAAGCGTATCTCGGCTCGTGAATATCATTCAGGCACTCATCGATGCGGTCTCAACCGGCGCGGTCTACGCGCTCGCCGCGCTCGGGATCGGGCTCGTCTTCGGCGTCATGCGGCTCGCGAACTTCGCCAACGGCGAGCTCATCACCGCGGCCGGCTACGCGCTGATCCTCATCTGGCCGCTGTCCTGGCCGCTCGCGATCATGGCCTCGGTGCTCGTCGCGGTCGCACTGGCGCTCACGATGGACGCCGCGGTGTTCCGGTGGCTGCGCGCGCAGCCGCCCGCGACGCTCCTCATCGCGAGCTTCGGGGTCAGCATTCTGCTGCAGCGGGTCTACGACGGCGTGTTCGGCACCAACGTCCTCTCGGCGGCCATCGCCCCGGGGCTCACGACCTCGATCCGGATCGGTGAGCTGCGCGTCAACCTGCTCACCGTGGTGTCGATCGTGCTCGCCGGGGTGCTGCTGCTCGCGGTGCGGTTCTTCCTCACACGCACGCGCATGGGGCTGCAGGTGCAGGCGGCGTCGGAGGACTTCCGCGCGGCACGGATCCTCGGCATCCGCGCGGGCAGCGTCATCGCCCTCACCTTCGCGGTGAGCGGGATCCTCGCCGCAGCGATCGCGTTCGTGCTCACCGCGCAGTCCGGTTCCGTCGGACCGACGTTCGGCGTGCAGGTCACGCTCTTCGCCCTCATCGGTTCGACGATCGGCGGGCTCGGCAAGCTCGGCGGCAGCGTCGCCGGCGGCTTCCTCGTCGGCTTCGCCGTGTCGGTGTTCACGTCGTTCCTGCCTGCGGGGATCAACGACTTCCGGATCGCGTTCGTCTATCTCCTCGTCGCCGTGGTGCTGGTGCTCGCCCCGAACGGCATTTTCGCAGGCCGCACCCCGAAGGAGCGCACATGACCTCCCCGCACACCTCATCGAACGCGACGCCGCGGCGGATCCCCGGCATTCCCGTCCCCGAACCGCTCGCGAAGCTGTGGACGCTCGCCGTGCCGCTCGCCACCGTGTGGCTGTTCTCGTTCGGGGCGAGCGCGCTCTCAGGCACCGCGGCGATCGATCTCGGCTACGCGCTCGCGAACCTGATCATCGTCGTCGCGATGTGGACGTTCATCGGCAACAGCGGCGTGCTCTCGTTCGGGCACATCGCGTTCGTCGCGGTCGGCGCGTGGACGCTGTCGCTCCTCACGATCCCGACGGCCATCAAGGCGTCGATCATGCCGGAGCTCTTCCCGTTCCTCCGCGACGCGCAGGCCGCCCCGTTCGTTGCGCTCGCCGCTGCCGCGGTGGTCGGCGGGCTGCTCGCGTTCCTGAGCGGCCTGGCACTCATGCGCCTCAATGGCCTTGAGGCGGGGATCGCGACGTTCGCGCTGCTCATGCTCGTGGTGCAGATCCTCACCTACTGGCAGCAGATCGGCCCGAAGGCCGGGCAGTCGATGACGGGGCTGCCGCGCAGCTTTGACCTGCAGACCGTCCTCCTCATCGCGCTCGCCGCGATCGCGCTCGCGTGGCTGTACGGCCAGAGCCGGAGCGCGCGCATGCTCCGCGCCGCACGCGACAGCATGCAGGCGGCGCCGGCGTCGGGCGTAAGGGTGACGTTCCACCGGCTCGTCGCGTTCACGGTGTCTGGCGCGCTCGCCGCGGTGGGCGGGGCCGTGTGGGTGCAGCTCAACGGCGTGGCGCAGTCCTCGCAGTTCTCGCTCGATTTCACGTTCACGACGATCGCGATGCTCGTGGTCGGCGGCATCCGCTCGCTCTGGGGCGCGGTCGTCGGAACGCTCGCGATCTCGGCGCTGAGTCACGGGCTTGGCCTGCTCGAACAGGGGGTGCAGCTCGGTGGCCTCGTCGTCTCGCTGCCCTCGGGCAGCCGACTCATCGTGCTCGGCGCGGTGATGGTGCTGATCCTGATCCTGCGCCCGGCCGGGGTCACGGGTGGGCGCGAGGCGCAGTGGCCGTTCCGCCCGCGGATCGCCGCCCCGGAGGGGTAGCCAGGCGGGGTGCGTGGAGGGCTCCCGGCCGGCTGGCCGGGAGCCCTCGTGCGTCCGGCCGAAATGCGAATTCTTTATTTCACTTGTGTGACGATCGCTGATTCTTTGATATATTCGAGAGTGCGGTCACTGGGGGACCGCGCGTCAATGGTGACACGAAAGGGCGGGATTATGGCTGAACGGTCATTTGTCAACGAGGTGAAGCTCCTCCGTTCCGGTGAGGGAACCGAGTTGCACGTGGAAGGCATCCTCGCGGTGACCAAGGCGCTGCTCGAATCCGGGGTCGCGTACGTCGGCGGCTACCAGGGCGCCCCCATCTCGCACCTGATGGACGTGCTCGGCGACGCGCACGACATCCTGGAGGAGCTCGACGTCTACTTCGAGAACTCCGCGTCGGAGGCCACAGCGGCGGCCATGCTCGCCGCGTCGGTGCACTACCCGCTCCGCGGAGCGGTCACGTTCAAGTCGACGGTGGGGCTGAACGTCGCCTCCGATGCGCTCGCGAACCTGTCGAGCGGCGGCGTGAAGGGCGGCGCGCTCGTGATCCTCGGCGAGGACTACGGCGAGGGATCCAGCATCATGCAGGAGCGCTCGCACGCGTTCGCCATGAAGTCGCAGATGTGGCTCCTCGATCCCCGCCCCAACATCTCGGCGATCGTCAACACCGTGAAGCACGGCTTCGCGCTCTCCGAGGCCAGCAACACCCCGGTGATGCTCGACCTCCGGCTCCGTTCCTGCCACCTGCAGGGCTCGTTCACCGCCGCGGACAACGTGCGCCCGCCGATGACCATCACGGACGCCGTCGAGAACCCGCAGCGCGACCTCAACCGCATCGTACTGCCGCCGGCGAGCTTCCTGCACGAGCACGAGAAGGTGCACACGCGGTGGCCCGCCGCCGTCCACTACATCCGCGAGCACGGCCTGAACGAGTTCTTCGACGGCGACGTCGACGACATCGGGATCATCGTGCAGGGCGGGCTCTACAACACGCTCAACCGCGCGCTCGAGCTCGTCGGCTGCTCGGACGCGTTCGGCAACACCCGCGTCCCCATGTACGTCATGAACGTCACGTACCCCGTGGTGGACGAGGAGGTGCTGGAGTTCTGCCGGGACAAGAAGGCGGTGCTGCTGCTGGAGGAGGGGCAGCCCGACTACATCGAGCAGAACCTGCACTCGATCCTGCGCAAGGCCGGCGTCGAGACGCAGCTGCACGGCAAGGACCTCCTCCCCATGGGCGGCGAATACACGACCCAGGTCGTGACGAAGGGCGTCACGCAGTTCCTCGAGCAGCACGCGCCGGAGCTCATGGCCGCGATGCCGTCGCTGCTCCTGCCGGCCAGCGACCCGGCGAGCCCGTTCGCCCCGCGCGTCGACGCGACGCAGGTGCAGGCGCGCCCGCCGGGGCTCTGCACCGGGTGCCCCGAGCGCCCCATCTTCTCCGCAATGAAGCTCGCGGAGCGGGAAACCGGGCAGGAGCATCACGTCAGCATGGATATCGGCTGCCACCTGTTCGGCATCAACGAGCCGTTCAACCTCGGCGGCACGACCATGGGCTACGGCCTCGGCTCGGCCGGCGCTGCCGCGCTCAACTCGCGCGACGCCGACCGCTCGACGATCGGCGTGATGGGCGACGGCGGGTTCTGGCACAACGGCCTCACGAGCGGCATCGGCAACGCCGTGTTCAACAAGAACGACCAGGTGGTCGTCGTCGTCGACAACTCGTACGCCGCGGCCACCGGCGGGCAGGACGTGCTCTCCTCGTACGGGCAGGCGGAGATCGGCTCGCGCTCCTCGCGCAACCCGATCGAGCGCGCCGTCCGCGGCGTCGGCGTGAAGTGGGCGAAAACGATGACGCACACCTACGACGTCGCGAAGCTCAAGAAGATCTTCGTCGAGGCGTTCACCACGAAAACCGAGGGCCCCAAGGTGGTCATCGCGCAGAGCGAGTGCCAGCTCAACCGGCAGCGCCGCGTGAAACCGCAGGCGCAGCAGGACATCAAGGCGGGCAAGCGCGTGGTGCGGCAGCGCTTCGGCGTCGACGCCGACACGTGCACGGGCGACCACGCGTGCATCCGCATCTCCGGCTGCCCGTCGCTCACGCTGAAGGAGAACCCGGATCCCATGCGCACCGACCCCGTCGCCACCGTGATCGACAGCTGCGTCGGCTGCGGCGTCTGCGGCGCGAACGCGCACGCGGCCTCGCTCTGCCCGTCGTTCTACCGCACCGACGTGGTGATCAACCCGAGCTGGGGCGACCGCACCCTCGGCAGGATCCGCTCCGCGTGGATCTCGCTCCTGTCCGGCCCGGTCGAGCGCCGCGCGAGCCAGTACGAGGTGGCCGCGTGAGCACCTGGACCGCTGGCCGCAGGCCCATCACCATCGCGATCCTCGCCATGGGCGGCGAGGGCGGCGGCGTGCTCGCCGACTGGATCGTGTCGCTCGGCGAGGACGCCGGCTACGTCACCCAGAGCACCTCCGTCGCCGGCGTCGCGCAGCGCACCGGCGCGACCGTGTACTACGTCGAGCTCTACCCGCGAAGCGACGCGGCAGCGCCGAACAGCGCGCGCACCGAGCCGATCCTGAGCCTCTTCCCCACCCCGGGCGAGGTCGACGTCGTGATCGCCTCCGAGCTCATGGAGGCGGGGCGGGCACTGCAGCGCGGCTTCTGCACGCCCGACCGCACGACACTCATCGCCTCGACGAACCGCGTGTACGCGATCACGGAGAAGATCGCGCTCGGCGATGGCCGCGTCGACGAGGAGAGCCTCCTCGGCTCGGCGCGCGCCGGCGCGAAGCAGCTCATCGCCACCGACTTCAATGCGCTGGCCGCCCAGGCGGGGAGCGTCATCTCCTCGTCCCTGTTCGGCGCGCTCGCCGGCTCGGGTGCGCTCCCGATTCCCCGCGAGGCCTTCGAGGAGTCGCTCAAGCGCTCGGGCAAGGCCGTTGAGCGCTCGCTGAAAGCGTTCGGCCTCGGCTTCGAGGCCGCCGAGCAGGCCGCGGCGGAGGAGGCCGCGCTCGCGGCGGCTCCCCCGCAGCAGCCGTCGGGCCTCGGGCCGATGCGCGTGACGATCGGCCGCCGCCGTCCGCGCGACCCCGCGGAGGAGGCCGCGGAGGCCGAGGCGCGGCGCCACAGCGAACTCGCGAGCAGTAACCCCCGTGCGCTCGTCGGCCCGAAGATCGCCGACCGCATGGACCGCGTCGCCTCCTTCGCCGAGCCCGCGCGCTCCATGGTGGTGCACGGCTGCGTGCGCACCGCGCTCTACCAGAGCCCGGACTACACCGACCTGTTCCTCGACCGCGTCGCGCGCGTCACCGAGTTCGACGCCGCACGCGGCGCCAGCGATCCGGCAGTGCTCTCGCTCGAGGTCGCGCGGCACACGGCGCTCTGGATGTCGTACCAGGACACCATTCACGTCGCGCTGCAGAAGCTGCGCACCCGGCGCATGGAGGGGGTGCGCGTCGAGGCGAAGGCCGAGAGCGGCCAGCTGACGCAGGTCCGCGAGTTCCTCCACCCCCAGGTCGATGAGATCACCGACACCCTCCCCACCGCGCTGGGGCGTGCGCTGTCGCGCTCGAAACTGTTCGCCCGCGTCGTCGGCAAGATCACGCGCGACGGCATGATCGTCAACACGACCTCGGTGTTCGGCTACAGCATGCTCTGGTTCATGGCGTCGATGCGGCCGATGCGACCGCGCTCGCTGCGCTACGGGCGCGAGCAGATCGCCATCGACGCGTGGCTCGACCTCATCGTCGAGACCGCACCGGCCAACTACGACCTCGCCTGCGAGATCGCGAAGAGCGCGCGCGTGCTCAAGGGCTACGGCCAGACGCACGCGCACGGCTCGGAGAGCTTCGCGAAGCTCCTGGCCGTGGTGCCCGCGCTCGCCGGGCGCGACGACGCCGCCGGCGTGCTCGCGCGGCTGAGCAAGGCGGCCCTCGCTGACGAGGACGGCACGGCACTCGAGCAGCAGCTCACCGGCCTCCGCGCGGCGATGGCCTAGCTGCCGGCTCCCTGCGAAGCGCCCGGCGCTGGGGTCTCCATCGGGCTCCGCAGTGCTGGGCGCTTCGCGCTCCCTGCTTCGTGTTAGGCGCAGATCTCGGAGGGCCGCACCCCAAACCGCGTCGCGAAGTACTGGGAGAACCTGCCGCTGTGCGGGATCCCCACCTCGGCCGCGACCGCGGCGATGCTTCGCGCACCGCTCGCCCCGCCGCCCGCCCGGAGCATGGCCAAGGCGCGGTCGAGCCGTGCGTCCCGCAGGTACTCCTGGGCAGTGCAGCCGAGGTGCGCCTGGAACGCGAGCTGCAACTGTCGGCTCCCGATCCCGACCACCTCGCCGAGCTCGGCGAGCGAGACCGCCTCCCCCAGGTGGCGACGCAGGTGCCGCACGGCGTGCGCGAGGTAGGCGGGCGGTGGGCCGCCGAGCCCCGACCCGCCACGCAGGTGCGGCGTCAGTCCGATGAGGAGACGATCGACCAGCGGCCCGGGATCCGCCTCGGGCCGCCGGGCGAAATCGCTCCAGACGCGGCGGAGCGCTGGGCCGGCCTGCACCGGAATCGGCCGCGCCTGCGCGAGGTCGACGCTGAGTTCGCGGGCCGCAGGGAACCCCTCGCGGAACGCCGCGAGGAGTTCCGCCGCTGGCACCGTGCCAACGAGCGCCCCGGCCTCCGGGTCGGGCAGCATCATCGTCTCGGCGGAGCCCGAGAGCACGAACGGCTCGGTGTGCCGCTCGGCGTGGCCGGCCGTGGTGACGTGCATCGGCCCGAACGGGATCACGAGCACGACCTGCTCGCCGGTCGGCGGCGCGACGACGCGCACGCGTGTCGCGTACGCAACGTACACGAGCGACAGTGCCCCGATGCGCCGGCCGTTCACCACCCCGAACTGGCGTTCCCGCTCCCCGCCGAGTACCGCGTGCCCGTAGCCGGTGAGGCTCCCGACGGCATCACGAAGCCGGGCCGGCGCGGCGGCGCGGGCCAGGGGGAACTCGGCGAGCAGCGGGAGCGGCATCTAGGCTCGGGGGCGCCGCACGCCCATGCGCTCCAGGATCGGCATCACGTCTCGCCCGAACTGCGTCACCTCGTTCGTGTAGTCGACAAACGCGAGCGTCATGCCGTCGAACCCAGCATCGCTCACGGCCCGGATCTGCTCGGCGACCTCTTCCGGGGTGCCAACGATCGGCAGCGAGCCGTGCCCGGAGGCGAAGCGGGATCGCATCGTCTGCAGCATCTCCGGGGTGAACGACTGCGCGTGCATCCCCTGGAGCCCCATCAGGTAGTCGACCGCGCCCCAGTCGGCGTTCTCGTCGGCGTAGTAGGCCAGGAAGTCCTCGGCCTCGGCGCGGCTCTCCCGGCACACCACATGGCCGAGCGTCAGCACGCCGACCTCCCGCTGGTAGGTGGTGCGCGCCTGCTCCTTCATGGCCCGCACGATGCCGGCCCCGGTCTCGGCGTCCGGAATGATCGTGAACGCGAAGTCGGAGAAGTGCGCGGCGAAGTCGCGGCCCTGCGTCGACGAGCCGGCGTTCAGGATCGGCACGCGGCCACCGCGCGGCTTCGGTTCGGTTTCGCTGTCCGTGAGCTGGTAGAACTTCCCGTCGTACTGGAACTTCCCCTCCGCGGCCCACGCGCGCTCGATCACGTCGAGCCACTCGGCGGCGAAGCCGTAGCGATCGTCGTGCGCCTCGGGCATCGGGGCGCCGAGCGCCTCGTACTCCGGCAGGTTCCACCCGGCAACGACGTTGAGGCCGGCGCGGCCGCCCCCGCCGATCTGGTCGAGCGTGGCGAGCTGCTTCGCGACCACCATCGGGTTGTTGAAGGCAGTGTGCACGGTCGAGAACACGTTGATGCGCGTCGTGCTCGCGAGGAGGCCAGCGGCCCACACGATGGGGTCGAGCACGGAGCCGTGAAAGTTCGTTTCGCCCTTGTACCCGATGAAACGGGCGATCGGCAGCAGGAAGTCGATGCCGGCGGCCTCCGCTGCGCGCGCGAGCGCGAGGTTGTCGTCCCAGCTCGCGCTCCAGCGCTCGGGGATCCGGGTGACGGCGAGGCCGCCCGAGCAGTTCGGGGAGAAGAGGCCGAGCTTGAAATCTTCGCCATTGAGGATGTCGCGGTTCATGATTCTCGATTCTGTGCGGGGTGGGTGATCGTGGTGGGCCGCCCGACCATGAGGTCGTGGTCGCCGAGCTCGATCCGCTGGTGGAGTACGCAGTCGAAGCGTGTGGGGAGCTCCGGGAACACCGGGTCCCCGTTCTCGTTGCGGGCGAAGCGCAGCCCGGCGAACTTGTCGCCGCCGCGCTGCGCGAACGCGGCGATCAGCGGGTGCTCAAGCGGCCGCTCGAGCGGTGGGAGCACGTGCAGCGCGTAGGAGGCCGCGGCACGCCAGCCGGCGATTGCGGACGAGCCGTGGTCTACCGCCCAGCTCACGAGCGGCGGCTCAAGCGACACGGAGGTGAAGGAGTTGCACACGAGGCCGATGGGTCGGCGCTCGGCATCGACAGCTGTGACCAGGCAGATGCCGGTGCGCCACTCACGCATGGCCGAACGAAATGACTCGCGCACTCAATGTCTCCTTCTCGCGACGCTGGTTGAAGGTATGAGACAAGAATGCACGCTGGCCGCCGCGCAGGCTATCCGAAATGCGCAGTCACACAGAAAAGTCCCCGGCTCGGCGCGTGCCGAACCGGGGACGGTGCTGCGGTGTGTCGGAGCCGCGCGTCAGGCGCCCGCGAAGAACGCGCCCGTCGCGCGCGCCAAGCCGTGCAGGTCGGCGACGTGCGCGAGCTCGCGCGCGGAGTGCATCGAGAGGAGCGGCACGCCAACGTCCACCGTCCGAATACCGAGGCGCGCCGCGGTGATCGGCCCGATCGTCGATCCGCACGGCACCGTGTTGTTGGACACGAACTCCTGGGTGCGCACCTCGGCACGCGCGCAGGCGCGCGCCCAGAGGGCGGCCCCGTGCGCGTCGCTCGCGTACCGCTGGTTCGCGTTGACCTTCAGCATCGGACCGTTGCCCGCGAGCGGGCGGACGTTGGGGTCGTGCTTCTCCGGGTAATTCGGGTGCACGGAATGCCCCGCGTCCGACGACACGCACCACGACGCCGAGAGCGCGCGTGCCGCCTCATCGGCGGTGGCGCCGAGCCCCGCGCGCAGCCGCTCCAGCACGTCCGCGAGGAACGGGCCCGCGGCGCCCGAGCGGGTCTCCGAGCCGAGCTCCTCGTGATCGAACGCCGCGAGCATCGAGATCGTGCCCGGCGCCGGCACCGTCTCGAGGAGCGCAACGAGGCCGGCGAACGTCGAGCTCAGGTTGTCGAGGCGGGGCGACGCGAAGAACTCGCCGCTCACGCCGATCCGCTGCGGCGGCTGCGTATCGAAGAGGCGAACATCAGCGCCAGCGATGTCCCCCGGCGCGAACGGCGCGGCGGCAACGCCGGCCGCGTTCGCGGCATTCGCCGCGGCGTCGGCGAGCACGCCGGCCACCGTGACCCCCTCCGCGCTGTCGCCGACGGCGAGCACCGGCTGCGTGTGGCGCTGCTTGTTCAGCGCGAGGCCGGTGTTCGCCTCACGATCGAGGTGGATCGCGAGCTGCGGGATCCGCGCGATCGCCCCCGTGCAGACGAGGTGCTCGGCGCCATCCGCGGTGACCACGCGACCGGCAAGGCCGAGATCCCGATCGAGCCACGAGTTGAGGAGCGGGCCGCCGTACACCTCCACGCCGGCCTGCGCCCAGCCATCCGCGCGGAAGTCGGGCCGGGGCTTCAGCATGAAGCCAGGCGAGTCGGTGTGCACGCCGAGCACCCGGACGGGGCTCGTCGCGGTGAGTTCGGATCCGGCCCGCCACGCAATCACGGCGCCGTCGCGCACCACGAAGCCCGCCCCGCCAGCAGCGAGGGGCGACCAGGCAGCACCCTCGTCGTGCGCGGCGAAGCCGGCGTCGGTGAGCAGCTCCGAGATGCGCGCCGCCGCGTGGTACGAGGTCGGCGCGGCGGTCACGAAATCAGCGAAGTCGCTGATGTACGCGTCGAGATCGCGCAGCAGGCCGGTCATGGCTACGCTCCCTGCGCGTCGTCGGCGGCCTGCGGGGCCACGAAGTCGTCAGCGAGCTGCGCGAGCAGGCGCGCGCCGAAGCCCGTCGACCCGGTGGAGCGCCACAGATCGTCGCGCTCCGATTCCATCGTCGGCGCGATGTCCAGGTGCCCCCAGGGGAAGTCGGCAACGAACTCGTTCAGGAAGAGCGCCGCGAGGATCGCCCCGCCGTACGGGCCGCCGATGTTCGACAGATCGGCGACGTTCGACTTCAGCTGGTCGCGGTAGCGGTGATCGAGCGGCAGCGGCCAGACGCGCTCGTCCGTCGCCTCAGCGGCGGCCTTGAGCTGCGCGGCGACGTCATCGTTGTTGGCGAGGGTCGCCGCGGTGCCGAGGCCGAGCGCCGCCATGGCGTTGCCGGTCAGCGTCGCGATGTCGACGATCGCGTCCGGGCGACGTTCCTCCTCCGTGGCGAGCACGAGGCCGTCCGCCATCACGAGGCGGCCCTCGGCGTCGCTGTTCTTCACCTCGACGGTCTTGCCGCCGCGCATGGTGAGCACATCGCCGATCTTCGTCGCGGTGCCCGAGAGCATGTTGTCGGTGCACATGAGCCAGCCGGTCACCGCCGACTGCACGCCGAGCTCGCGGAGCGTGAGCATGGCGGCAAACACCGATCCGGCGCCCATCATGTCGAGCTTCATGCTGCCCATCGAGTTCGCGGGCTTCAGGCTGATGCCGCCCGAGTCGAACATGATGCCCTTGCCGATCAGCGCGAGGTGCGGGGTCGCGTCGCTCGCGCCCTCGGGGACGTAGCGCAGCTTGATCATGCGCGGCTCGTCGGTGCTGCCGGCGTTCACGCCGAGCAGGCCACCCGTGCCGAGCTCGACGAGCGCGTCGCGGTCGAAGATCTCCACCTCGAGGCCGTACTCGGGGCCGAGCTTCGCCGCGAGATCCGCGAACTTCTCCGCGGTGAGGTGGCGGGGCGGGGTGTTGCCGAGATCGCGCGAGATGGCGGCCGCGCGTGCGAGCACGACGGCACGGTCGACGCCGTCCTGGGCGGCGGCGCGGTCGGCCTCGGCGACGCCCAGCGTGAGGGCGTCGAGGGCGACGTGCTTGGACTCGCCCTTCAGGGCCTCGAAGCGGTAGCGCGCGAGGAGCGCACCCTCGGTCGCGGCGAGCGCGGCGTCGCGCGCGGAGAGCTGCTCGGAGACCACGGCGGTGAGGTCGACGGCGAGGTGCGCGGCCTCACGCGCCGCACGGGTGAACGCTGCGACCGCGTCACGCAGCTCGGCGCTCGTCGTGAGGCCGGCGCCCGTGCCGACGAGCACGCGCAACTGCGCGCCGGGGAGCACGAGAGTCTGGTTCTTTGCCCCGGTGAACCCCGCTGCGGCGAGCGCGTCGCGCGTCTGGCCGGCGAGGCAGTCGCACGTGGGGAGGTCGCCCTCGGCGGGCACGAAGCACGCGCGCGCCGGCGCGGCCTCGACCGCGGCGGTGTCGGCGACGGAGACGTCGACCGAGCGGTTCAGGGAGGGGACGGGATCGAAACTGGAATCAATCACAACGGTCATACCCCCAGCCTAGCCCGGGCGGGTGCTGGGGTGGCTGTGGCAGACGCAAGGGGTGGTCGGTGCTCGGGGCGGCGGGCGCCGCGCACCACGCGGCCGCGCCCGGCGTCCCGCAGCCACTGCCGCGCGGGGCACAACACACCCACGGTCACTGCCGCGCGGGGCACCCCACACCCAAACGGAGAAATTCGGGTTTTCGGAGGCAATCTCTGGGATGCCTCCGAAAACCCGAATTTCTCCGTGCGGATTGGCGCAGCGTGCAACCGGCGCAGCGCCCCCGCCCGACCCTCCCTTAGTCGACCGCGAGCGCGGCCACCGGCGAAACCCGGATCGCGCGTCGCGCGGGCGCCACCGCAGCGGTGACCGCCACCGCGAAGCCGAACACCACGACGCCGGCAAGGATCGGCCACGGGATCGATGGGGCGGCGAAGCCGACCTGCGAGCCGACGAGCGACTGCGCGGCCACCCAGCCGTAGAACACGCCGAGCACCACGCCGAAGCCGAGCGCGGCGAGCGTCATCTGGCAGCTCTCGGTGATCACCATGCGGCGCACCTGCCCGCCGGTGAAGCCGAGCGCGCGGAGCAGCCCGAGCTCCCGTGTGCGCTGCAGCACGCTGAGCGACAGCGTGTTCACCATGCCGACGGCGGCGATGATCGCGGAGAACCCGACGAGGCCGGTGAACACCGCGGTCGTGATCGCGAGCGTCTGGGTGAGCGCCTGCTCAAGCTCCGGATTGTTGTCGAACGCCTGCAGGGTCATCGCGGCGTACGTCTCGAGCGCCACCGCGAACATCGTGACGAGCGTCACCCCGATCACGAGGCCGATCGTCGACCGCGAACTGCGCTCGGGGAAGCGCACCGCGTTCGCCGCGGCCAGCCGCCCGGTGGGGCCAGCTCCGAAAACCTTCCCGGTGAGCCGCAAGATGGGCGGCATGATGACGTGCGCGCCGAGCGCGATTCCGGTGAACGAGAACAGCCCACCGAAGAACGACACGAACAAAGCGATCGGGGTCGTGAGGCTGAGGAACAGCCCGAGCGCGATGAGCACCACGCCGAGCAGCACGAGGATGATCGCCCACACGGTGCGCCCGTTGCGGCCGCGCGCGTCCTCGGGGCGGAGCTCGACGGCGGCGCCGGTCGCGGCGATCGGCGAGACCGATCCAACGCGGCGGGATCCCGCCCAGGCCGCAGCCCACGTGGTGAGCGCGACAATCGCGATCGCGCCGAGCGCGAGCGGGTCGAAGATCGGGTACTCCCGCCCCTCGGGCAGCCAGCCGAGCCCCGGGCCCCAGGTCACCACGCCGACGACGAGCGCCTCGGCGAGCACCCAACCGATCACCGCGCCGAGCAGGCCCATCGCGAGCCCCTCGGCGGCGACGCGGCCGCGCACCGCGCGAGAGCTCGCCCCGACGAGTCGCAGCAGGGCGATCGTGCGGGTGCGGCCGGCGATGATCGTCGCGAAGGTGTTCGCGGTGACGATCGCGCCGACGTAGAGCGCGATGATGATGAACACCACCGACACCATGAGGAGCGTGATCCGGAACGTCGCTGACTCAGCGATCAGTGCGGGATCGAGCGCCGCGCCGAGCACCCCGGTGAACAGGATCAGCGTCGCGGCGAAGAGTGAACTGAGCGCTGCCACCACAACGGTGGCGCCGTGCTCGCGGATTCCGGCCCCGGTCTTCACGCCGCGACCGTTTCCAGGCTGAGCATGGTTTCCGAGATCTGCTCCGGCGTCATCGCGCCGCGGTCGGACACGATGCGGCCGTCGGCGAGGAAGAGGATGCGGTCGGCGTGGCTCGCGGCGATCGGATCGTGCGTCACCATCGCGATGCTCTGCCCCTGCTCGACCACGGCGGCGCGGAGCAGGCCGAGCACCTCGCGGCCCGTGCGCGAGTCGAGGGCGCCGGTCGGCTCGTCGGCGAAGATCACGTCCGGCTGCGTGGCGAGCGCCCGCGCGATCGCGACGCGCTGCTGCTGCCCACCCGACAGCTCGTGCGGCCGGTGCGAGGTGCGGCCGGCGAGTCCGAGCGCCTGCACGAGCGCATCGATCCGATCCCGATCTGCTGCGGGAACGCCGCGCCCGTCGAGCTCGAACGGCAGCCGCAGGTTGCCCATCACGTCGAGTGTCGGCACCAGGTTGAACGCCTGGAACACGAAGCCGATCCTGCGCCGGCGCAGCCGGGTGAGCTCCGCGTCGCCGAGGTGCGTGATCTCGTCGTCGCCGAGCCACACCCGCCCCTCGGTGGGGGTGTCGAGCCCGGCCATGACGTGCATGAGGGTCGACTTACCGGATCCCGATGGGCCCATGATCGCGGTGAACTGCCCGCGCCGGATCCCGATCGAGACGTCGTTGAGTGCGGTGACCCGGTGGTCGCCCGCGCCGTAGTGCTTGCTGAGGTTCGCGACGCGCGCAACGAGGCCCATACCGCTCGGTTGAATGTCCATGCTTCGACGCTACGAGTGCGCTCGCGGTGCGGGATCGCCCCCGGGTACCATGCGCGTGGTGCCAGGGTGCCGCGTCTCGGCGGGCGGCCTGGCGGCCGGGTGGGCCCAGGGTGCCGGGACGGGACGGGCAGGTCGCTGCCCCACCCAAACTACATGCGCGGGAATACACTTTGCCCGCGCACGTTGCACCCAGCATGAGAGCATTCGGATTCCTGTCATTCGGCCACTACGGTCCGGTCCCCGGCTCGCGGGTGCGCACCGCCGGCGACATGCTGCGCCAGACCATCGAGCTGGCCGAGGGGGCCGACGAGATCGGCGTGAACGGCGCGTACGTCCGCGTGCACCACTTCGCACGCCAGGCGGCCTCGCCGATCCCCCTGCTCACCGCGATGGCCGCGCGCACGAAGCGCATCGAGGTCGGCACCGGCGTGATCGACATGCGCTACGAGAACCCGCTGTACCTGGCCGAGGAGGCCGCAGCACTCGACATCATCGCCGAGGGCAGGCTCGCGCTCGGCGTGAGCCGGGGATCCCCCGAGACCGCCGTACGCGGCTACGAGGCCTTCGGGTACACCGGATCCGAGGATCCGCGCGGCGCCGACCTCGCACGCGACAAGTTCGACCTGTTCATGCGGGCGATCGAGGGCGAGACGCTCGTCGACAGCGACCCGAACATGGGCCCGCTCGGCCGGCTCGCGATTGAGCCGCAGTCGGCTACGCTGCGCGATCACGTCTGGTGGGGCGCTGGCAGCATCGACACCGCGCGCCAGACGGGCACCGCCGGCCTGAACCTCATGAGCTCAACGCTGCTCACCGAGGCAACGGGTGAGCCACTGCACATCCTGCAGGCGCGCCAGATCGACGAGTTCCGCACCGCATACACGGAGGCCGGCCACACGGGTCGCCCGCGCGTCTCCGTGAGTCGCAGCGTCTTCCCCATCGTCACGGAGCAGGACGAGATGTATTTCGGCCTTCGCGGACGCGACGGCCAGGATCAGATCGGGATCATTGACGGGTTCCGCTCCACCTTCGGAAAGACGTATGCCGACACCCCCGACAAGCTGATCGAGCAGCTGCGCGCCGACGACGCGGTAATGTCAGCGGACACGCTGATGCTCACGATCCCGAACCAGCTCGGCCCCGAGTACAACCTGCACGTGA
>NZ_RPDI01000021.1 GCF_003917135.1 Leucobacter chromiireducens | reverse complement strand
GACGGACGCGCCACCGGCGGGCGAGGCCGACGCAGCCGACGAGGACGCAGCCGCCGACGCACCGGGCGATCGCGCGGAACCGTTGCTCACAGCCGTCACGCCGATCGTGTGGCACGGGCCGGCGCAGAACGGTGCCGCCGCCGGGAGCCGGCCGGCCGCACAGAGCATCCCGCAGGTGCAGCTCGGCCTCATCGTGCCGCTCGTGCTGCCCGACGACATCCGGACGCTCCCCACCCGTTCGCAGCTCGAAGCACTGACCCCCGAGTGGGATCGGCTCCTCACCGCCGCGCGCTCCCAGCAGGCAACCCTGGCGATCGACCCGCGCGTGATCGCCGGGATCCGCGCGTATGGTACCGAAGCGCCCGAGAATGCGCGCCTCTTCCTGGAGCGGCTGACCACGCTCGACCTCCCCACGTTCCTGCTGCAGTTCGCCGACGCCGACCCCGCGGCGCAGGCGGCGCTCGGCTTCTCGAAGTTGCTCACGCCTTCGAGCCTCGATTTCGTGACTCGATTTGGATCGTTCCCGACCGACTCCGCCGAGGCGCCGTCCGATGGCGGCGTCGACGCGCCACCCGCCGACGCCCCGGCCGTGGACACGGAGGCCAGCGCCGGCACGAACGCCGACACGAGCCCCAGCACTGACGCCGACACCAGCACCGACACCGACCCCAGCACCGACACGCCCAGCGTCCCGCCCGCACCCTCGCTGCAGGAACTCCTGGCATGGGAGGGGAGCGAGCGGCTGGCCTGGCCGGCCGAGGGTTCGGTGAACGCCGAGACGCTCGAGTTTCTCCGGAGCAACGGCGTCTCCACCACGGTGCTGAGCTCCAGCAACGCCGCCCTGACCGGGGGACCGCGCGCGACGCTCGGCGCCGGCACCGCGTTCGTCGCCGACGCGGGCCTCGGCGACGCCGCCCGCGACGCGCTGCGCGGCGACACCGCAGCGGAGCGCGCCGCGGGAGCAGCCGAACTCGCCGCCCGCCTCGCGCTCGCCGCGCAGGCCTCGCAGACAGGTGTGCTGCTGGCGCTCGACCGTGGGGCGGTCGCGAACGCTGAGCAGCCCAGCGCGCTCATCGAGCAGCTTGCCGCGTTCGACTGGGTGACGGACACGACGCTCGCCGAACTCCCAGCGGGGACGGCGACGCTCCGTGCGGGGGACACGCTCGAGGAGCGGCGAGAGCTGCTGCGCGCCGCGGTGGGCCGCGAGTCCTCCGTCACCCAGATCGGGGCGGTGCTCGTCAACCCGGAGTATCTGAGCGGCTACCAGCGCACGCGGCTCCTCGCGCTCTTTGCCACGCGCCACGCTGCGCCGGATGCGGACTTCGCCGAGGTCGCGGCGAGCTACCGCGCGCGCGACGCCGAGCTGCTCGAGGGCGTGCAGGCGATCAGCACCGAGCACGCGCAGCTCGTCGGCACTTCGACGCGGTTCCCCGTGCAACTGCGCAACACCCTCCCATTCGACGCGCGGGTGCTCGTCGACGTGACCCCGGCCTCCGCGGCGCTGTCACTCGCCGAGCAGCGCTTCCCGGACGTGGTGATCCCGGCGGAGGGCAACCAGCAGCTCCTCGTCCCCGTGCACAGCCGCGTGTCCTCGGGGGAGTCCGGCCTCGTGGTGACGCTCTCGGCGCCCGACGGGGATCCCACGGTGTTCACCGGGACGCTCTCGATCTCGATCCGCAGCGCGATCGAGTCCATCGCGCTGTGGACGCTCGGCGGCCTCGCTGCCGCGCTGCTCGGCTTCGGCATCTGGCGCAGCCTCCGTCAGCGCGCACGCACCCGCGCGGCTGCGTCGGATGGCCCCGCGCCGACCCCACTCAGCGCGCAGGAATAGCGCGAGCCTAGGATGGGTTATACCCCCTGAGCGGTCGGCCTTCGATCGCAACCCGTCAGCGATGCGTGCGAGGAGCCTCATGCAGCAGATCATCATCATCGGTTCCGGCCCCGCCGGCTTCACCGCCGCGATTTACGCGGCCCGTGCTGGCCTGAAGCCGCTGCTCTTCGCGAGTGCCATCGGCATCGGCGGCGAGCTGATGAACACCACAGAGGTGGAGAACTTCCCCGGCTTCCCCGAGGGGATCCAGGGCCCCGAGCTCATGCAGCGGATGCAGGAGCAGGCGGAGAAGTTCGGCACGGAGGTCGTGTACGACGACATCACGGAGGTCGACTTCTCGGGCGACGTGAAGCGCGTCACCGCGGGTGACGGCAGCGTGCACGAGGCGCTCACCGTGATCTATGCGACCGGTTCGGCCTACCGCAAGATCGGGCTCGCCGACGAGGAGCGCCTCTCCGGCCACGGCGTCTCCTGGTGCGCGACGTGCGACGGCTTCTTCTTCCGTGAGAAGACGATCGCCGTGGTCGGCGGCGGCGACTCCGCGATGGAGGAGGCGACGTTCCTGACGCGCTTCGCCGAGAAGGTCTACGTGATCCATCGCCGCAACGAGCTCAAGGCCTCGAAGATCATGCAGCAGCGCGCCTTCGACAACGAGAAGATCGAGTTCATCTGGGACTCCGAGGTGACGGCGATCCACGGCGAGGCCGAGGTCGAGGGCGTGACGCTCCGCAGCACGGTCGACGGCTCCGAGCGCGAACTGCCGCTCCAGGGCCTCTTCGTCGCGATCGGCAACGATCCGCGCACGCACCTCGTGCACGGCAAGCTCGATCTCACGGAGGAGGGCACGATCGCGGTCGAGGGCCGCAGCTCGCGCACCTCGGCTCCCGGCGTGTTTGCCGCGGGCGATGTCACCGACCCGCACTACCGCCAGGCCATCACCGCAGCAGCATCCGGCACGATCGCCGCGCTTGACGCCGAGGCGTTCCTCGCACTGCACGAACAGAAGAACGCGGAGCTCGCAGCCGTCTGATCGGCGGCGCCCCACTCACCCGTGTGACCAAAGGAGTCATCATGTCCGAACCCATCAACGTTGACGAGCAGACCTTCGAGAAGGTCGTGCTGCAGAGCGACATCCCCGTCCTCGTGGACTTCTGGGCGGCCTGGTGCGGCCCCTGCCGCGCCGTCGCCCCGATCCTCGACCAGATCGCCGGCGAGCAGGACGGCAAGCTGCGCATCGTGAAGCTCAACGTCGACGAGAACCCGAATCTCGCGGCGCAGTACCGCATCACCTCCATCCCCGCGATGAAGGTCTTCTCGGGCGGCGAAGAGGTGCGCGAGATCATCGGCGCCATGCCGAAGCCGATGATCGAAGAGCACCTCGCCGGCATCATCTAGTCGGTGGGGCGGCGTGCAGCCGCACCCGTGCTCCAACGCCAGCGGGCGGTGAGTCCTGAGACTCACCCCCGCTGGCGTTGGTGCGAGGGCCGGAGCGTTCGCCGCTACTCGCCGGCCTCCGCGAGCGTCGAGAGGCGATCGATCGATGCGCCAAGCGCCTCCGGCGTGTTCTGCTGGGCACGCGCGACTCGATTGGGATCGGTGAGTCCGCTCCAATCGAAGGTGTGCCGCACGAGCGTGCCGTCCGCGCGTGCTTCGAGCTCCCACCGCCACAGGTGCCCGGGCTCGGCCTCCCCGACGGGGGAGGGCAGCCACGCGATGCGCCGGCCCTCCTCGAACTCGACGACGCGGTTCTGCCGCACGCGGTCGCCGACATTCGTCATCAGGAAGACGTCACCGACGGCGCGCACGCGCTGTCCGGGCGCCGCCTCGGCGAGGTTGTCATTCCCGTCCCAGCGCGGTTGCTGCGCTGGGTCGGCGATCAACTCGAACACCCGCTCCGGAGTCGCCGCAATGAGGCGCTCCGCCGACACGATCTTCGCTGCTGCAGCCATGTGCTCAGTCAATCACACCGCGCGCCGTCGCCGCTCAACTAAATCCGGGGTCCCCGAGCTCCGAGAGAATCCGCTTGAGGTCGGCGATGGTGGCGAAATCGATGACGATCTGGCCCTTCTTCGCGCCGAGCTTCACGGCGACCCTGGTGTCGAAGCGATCGCCCAGGCGGTCGGCGATCTCGCCGAGCTGCGCCTGCACGCCGCCGGCGCGCGGCTTCGGCACCTTGCGCTGCGGGCCCTCGGCCGCCGCGGCCTCCGCGGCGCGCACCGACAGCCCCTCGTCGACGATCTTGTCGGCGAGGCGCTGCATCGACTCGGCGTCACCGACGTGCGAGAGGATCGCGCGCGCATGACCGGCCGAGAGCACACCGGCCGCGACGCGGGCCTGCACGGGCTCAGGTAGGCGCAGCAACCGGATGGTGTTTGAGATCTGCGGGCGTGACCGCCCGATCCGCTCGGCGAGCTGCTCCTGCGTGATGCCGAAGTCTGCGAGCAGCTGCTGGTAGGCCGACGCCTCCTCGAGCGGATTCAGCTCCGCGCGGTGCAGGTTCTCGAGCAGAGCATCGCGGAGCATGTGCTCGTCGGCGGTGCTGCGGATGATCGCGGGGATCGTGTCGAGGCCGGCGCGCTTCGACGCGCGGAAACGGCGCTCGCCCATGATGATCTCGTAGTGGGGCCCGCGCTTCGGGGCCGGCTCGATCTCACGCACCACGATCGGCTGGAACACACCGAACTCCTTGACGGAGTGGGTGAGCTCGGCGAGCGCGTCCTCGTCGAACTCGGTGCGCGGCTGCACCCGGTTCGGCGTGATGTCGCTCAGCTCAAGCCGCGTGAGGCGCGCACCGGGCACCGCCTGGAGCTCGGCCGCTGCGTCGTCGCCCGAGCCAGCGTTCGCGCCGTCGACGGCGCCCGCGGTGGCGGGGACCGCTCCGGTGGTGCCGTCCGCGGCGGGCTGCTCGGAGTCGGCGCCCGTGCCGCTCGCCGGGAAGAACACGTCAACCGGGCGCTCACCCGTTGCCGGCGCCTGGGGGATGAGGGCCCCGATCCCGCGGCCGAGACCGCCCCGCTTCTTCGTCGCCATTACACGCGCCCTTCCATGGAAATGCCGGCCTGTACGCCGCGCTCCGCGATCTCAGCTGCAGCCTCGAGGTACGCGAGTGCGCCGATCGATGCGCCATCATACGCGTGCACCGTCTGCCCGTAGCTCGGCGCCTCGGAGATGCGCACGGAACGCGGGATCACCGCGCTCAGCACCTGCTCGGGGAAGTGCGAGCGCACCTCGTTGGCGACCTCCTGTGCGAGGTTCGTGCGCGCGTCGTACATGGTGAGCAGGATCGTGGAGACCTGCAGCCCGGGGTTCAGATGCTTCTGAATCAGCTGGATGTTGCCGAGCAGCTGGCTCAAGCCCTCGAGCGCGTAGTACTCGCACTGGATCGGGATCAGCACCTCGTCGGCGGCGACGAAGGCGTTGACGGTCAGCAGGCCGAGTGACGGCGGGCAATCGATGAAGACGTAGTGGTAGGGCTCGGGGGCCTCGCGGAGGAAAGACTGCAGCCCGGTGCGCAGTCGCTGCTCGCGGGCGACGAGCGACACGAGCTCGATCTCCGCTCCGGCGAGGTTGATCGTGGAGGGAACGCACCACAGGTTCTCGTGGTCGGTGGTCTGCTGCAGGGCGTCCGTCAGGGTACTGTCGCCGAGCAGCACATCGTAGACGCTCGTCACCTCGGGGCGGTGCTGCACACCGAGCGCGGTCGAGGCGTTGCCCTGGGGATCCAGGTCGATCACGAGCACGCGCGCACCCCGGCGCGCGAGCGCGGAGGCGAGGTTGACCGTTGTCGTGGTCTTGCCGACGCCACCCTTCTGGTTCGACACCGTGATGATGCGCGGTGTTTCGGGGAGGGGAGAGACGGTCTCGGCGAGCTTGCGCCGTCGCCTGACCTTGTCGACGAGGTGGTCGCCGACGAGTGACTTCTCCGTATCAGCCATGACTCTCGATTTTAGCCCGAAATACGCGCGTCGTTTCAGCGAGCTGCCCGGCGCCGAGTTCCTCCACCCGAATATCGGAGAGGCGATGCTTCCGCAGCACCTTGGCTGCGGCGTCGATCTCCGCCTCGACCGAGGTGCCCTTGAGGAACAGCATCTCGCCGCCGGCGCGGAGGAGCGGCGCCGTGATCGGAACGAGCTTCCGCAGTGCGGTCACCGCACGCGCGGTCACCTGGTCCACCTCGAACGCGTCGTGGAACTCCTCCGCGCGGCCGCGCTTCACCTCGGCGTTCGTCAGGTCGAGCCGCTCAATCTGTTCGTTCAGCCAGAGGCAGCGGCGCTCCATGGGCTCCACGAACAGGAAGTGCGCGTCCGGGCGGACGATGGCGAGCACGAGGCCGGGCATCCCGCCGCCGGTGCCGATGTCCGCGACGCGACCGCCGGCGCGGATGAGCGGCGCCAGGACGGCGCTGTTCAGCAGGTGTCGCGTCCAGAGCCGGGGGAGCTCCAGCGGGCCGATGAGGCCGAGCTCCTCGCCACGCTCGGCGAGGTCGCTCGCGAAGGCGCGGAGCACGTCGATGCGATCCCCCGCGATCTCCGCGGCAGCTGCTGGCTCGAGCTCCAGCTCGGTGAGTTCGGTCATTCTGCGCCCTCCGCGCGTTTCACGTGAAACGGGTTCGCTCGCGCTACGCGCGGCTGATCACGAGCCGGCGGTCGCGGCCCTCGCCGCGCGACTCCGAGAAGTATCCGCGCTCCGCGACGTCGTCGTGCACCAGCTTCCGCTCGTACGAGGACATGGGCTCGAGCTCGACGCTGTCGCGACCCGCGGCGATCTGCGCCACCGCCGCGTCAACCATTCCCTTGAGTTCGGTCGCGCGGGCGTCGCGCGAGCCGCCGATGTCGACGATGAGGCGCGAGAACCGGCCGGTCTTGGCCTGCACGGCGAGCCGGGTGAGGTCCTGCAGCGCCTGCACGGTGTCCGGCGCGGCGAGGTGATCGAGCTGCTCGCCGCCGCCGGTCACCGACACGTAGGCACGGCCATTGGCGACGTCGATGTCGATGTCGCCGTCGAGATCGGCGATGTCGAGGAGGCCCTCGATGTAGTCGGCGGCGAGATCGCCGTCGGCCTCAAGCTCGGCGAGCGTGAGGTCGGGCTGCTCGGGTGCTGGGGTGTTCTGCTCCGTGGTCACGCGGATCACTTGCCCTTCTTCTTCGCACGCTTCGAGCTCATCGGCTGCTGCCGCTGCCCCTCAGCCTTCGTCGGGGTCTGCGCATCGAGCGCGCGGACTTCGTCGTCGGTGAGCTTGCCCTTGGCCTTCAGGCGCGCCTGGCGCGCACGCCACGCCTCGCTCCCCGGGGTGGGCATGTTGCGGATCACGATGAACTGCTGGCCCATGGTCCAGACGTTCGACGTGAACCAGTACACGTTCAGCGCGAGCGGGAAGGTGACGCCGGAGAACAGGAACGCGAAGGGAATGATGTAGAGCAGGATGCGCTGCTGGCGGTACATCGGCGACGCCTTCGTCTCATCCGAGACGTTCTTCGACATGATCTGCAGCTGCGTGAAGAACTGCGACGCGATCATGAGGACCACGATGACGCCGAGCAGGATCACGACGGTCCAGTTGCCGCTCTCCCAGCCCTGCGTGAAGTTCATCTTGAGCGGTGCGCCGAAGATCGAGGCCTCGTTGAAGCTCTGCGTCAGCGCCTCATTCATGAAGCCGATACCCGTCTTGTTCTCGGCCGCGTGGCGGAGCACGTAGAACAGCGAGAAGAAGACCGGCATCTGAATCAGGATCGGCAGGCACGAGGAGAACGGGTTCGTGCCGTGCTTCTTGTAGAGGGCCATCGTCTCGCGGCTCATGGCCTCACGCGAGAACTGATCCTTCTTGCCCTTGTACTTGTCCTGCACCTTCTTCATCTCGGGCGCAAGATCCATCATGCGGCGCTGAGACTTGATCTGGCGCACGGTGACCGGGATGAGCGCCGAGCGCACCACGATCACCAGACCGATGATCGAGAGCACCCAGGTGAGACCGGAAGCAGCCTCCATCCCGAGCCAGGTCAGTGCCTGATGCCAGACGGCCAGTACCAGCTCGACGAGCCAGCGGAGGGGCCAGAGTATGGTCTCGAAGAAATCCACCGCGTTAGGCCTTTCGCTCGATGGGGCGGACGAAGCCGCGCGAGTTAATCACAAAGTTCTGTTGGTTCCGAGCGGGAACGTCGTCGATCCCGCCGGGCGTGAAGGGGTTGCAGCGCAGCAGCCGCCAGCCAGTGAGTGCGGTCCCAACGATGAAACCGCGCAGTTGGTATGCCTCAACAGCGTACCGGGAACACGATGGATAATACCTGCACACCTGCCCGTAGAGCGGGGAGATGAAGCGCCGGTAGAGATGCATGATCCCAATCGCGATGTTCCGCGGGAGAAACCAGATCTCGAAGAGCGCGCGTCTCACGGTGATCCCTGCGTGGCGGCACGCGTCCGTTCGACGCGGTCGAGCGCACGGTTGAGCGTCGACTCGAGCTCCGAGTACGGCACCTCGGCGATCGCGGGGAGTGCGCGGAACACGACGTCGACGGCTGAGAAGCCGGCCGCGATCCGGCGCTCGGCGATGGTCTTCATTCGCCGGCGCACGAGGTTCCTGGTGACCGCGTTGCCCACCGCCTTTGAGACGATGAAGCCGAAGCGGGCGGGTTCCCCCGGCGCACGCAAAACCGCGTGGGTGATGCAGAATGCACCACCCACGCGGTAGCCGGATCGAACGACCCGCCGGTAGTCATCTCCCCGGGTAACACGGTGCCGCTTGGCAGGCATAGTGAGCCCCGGGAGGAAATTACGCGGTGAGCTTGGAGCGGCCCTTGCCGCGACGTGCGGCAACGATCGCGCGGCCCGCGCGGGTACGCATGCGGGCGCGGAAGCCGTGCACCTTGGCGCGGCGGCGGTTATTCGGCTGGAAAGTACGCTTGCTCATTGAGGACTCCGTGACTTATGGAACAGATCCCCGAAGCTCAGTGTCGTCGAGGAAGTCGGATCTGGGCAGGGCGACATTTCGCCCATACAAGGTATTTACTCTACGCCGTATCGCTTCTCCCGTCAAAAACATGTGGTGATTCGCTGCGTTCGCGCCCGCTTCCCGGGTCGCTCGGCGTGTGGATAAGCTGGGGACTTGCCTGTGGACAAATCTGTGACTAACGTGGGCGCAGATGTCATTCCAGCGAGAAGATCGCGGGAATTCCCCCAAGTTTTCGTTCACCTGCTGTGGATAAGCCTGGGTATAACATCGTTCATCCACCACTACGAACGAGCCGGGTATTTGCGTGACTGAGGACGAAGTACAAGAGGTCTGGGCCCGCGTGACCCAGGCGGTGATGGCGGATCCAGCTGTGGGTCCGGCGGTCGGCGCGCAGCTCGCGCTGGCGCTGCCGCGTGGCATCGCCGCCGGAACGCTCTACCTCGCTGTGCAGCTCGAGTTCACGCTCAAGCTCCTGGAGAATCGTCTGCGCCCGGCCATCATGACCGCGATCGCGGACATTCCTGAGGCGCAGGAGATCCAGAACTTCGTGGTGATCGTCGACGAGGACGCGCACCCGTCGCTGGATCCGGACCCGGTGCAGGAGGCGCCTCCCACCGTGAGCGTGCCCGGCGACGAGCCGGCAGCGCGGCCCGAGCCGACCCGGCCGGTGCACGAGCCGCGTGGCCGTCACGGCGGCGAGGATCCCGGGGATAGTCGGCTCAACGAGAAGTACCGCTTCGACAGCTTCGTCATTGGCCAGTCCAACCGCTTCGCGCACGCCGCGGCGGTGGCCGTCGCCGAAGCCCCAGCGCGCGCCTACAACCCGCTCTTCATCTACGGCGACTCTGGCCTCGGGAAGACGCACCTGCTCCACGCCATCGGACACTACGCGCGCGAGCTGTTCCCCGAGGTGCGCGTGCGCTACGTCAGCTCCGAGGACTTCACGAACGACTTCATCAACTCGATCGCGAACAATCAGGGCGCGGCGTTCCACGCCAGGTACCGCAGCGTCGACATCCTCCTCGTCGACGACATCCAGTTCCTCGAGGACAAGGTTGAGACGCAGGAAGCCTTCTTCCACACCTTCAACACCCTGCACGATCACAACAAGCAGGTAGTGATCACGAGCGACGTGCAGCCGAAGCAGCTGCGCGGATTCGAGGAGCGCATGCTCTCGCGCTTCGAGTGGGGACTGCTCACCGATATCCAGGCGCCAGACCTTGAGACGCGTATCGCGATCCTCCGCAAGAAGGCGCAGCGCGAGAACCTCGAGATCGATCACAACATCCTCGAGTTCATCGCGAGCAAGTTCTCCTCGAACATCCGGGAGCTCGAGGGCACCCTGATTCGTGTGACCGCGTATGCGAGCCTGAACCAGCAGCGCATCGATATGGCGCTCGTCCACACGGTGCTGAAGGATCTCATCACCCTCGACGCGGACAACGAGGTGCAGCCCTCGGACATCATCAGCCGCACGGCGGAGTACTTCGATCTCTCCGTTGACGATCTCTACGGTCCCACCCGCGCGCAGCAGATCGCGACCGCGCGTCAGATCGCCATGTACCTCTGCCGCGAGCTCACGCCGCTCTCGCTCCCGAAGATTGGGCAGTTGTTCGGCGGGCGCGACCACACCACGGTCATGTACGCGCACAAGAAGATCTCGCAGCTCATCGCTGAACGCCGTTCGATATACAACCAGGTCACCGAGCTCACCACGCGCATCAAGCAGGGCTCGCGCTGAGACGAGTTATCCACAGCTGTGACAAGATCTGTGGATAGCTGGGGAGAACTCGCGCGTTTCTGTGGAAGAAATCCACACCCCTGTGAGTGAGACGCGGTGTCACAAGTTTCCTGTCCGTGCGCCGCTCCGGATCTATCCCAAGGCTGCCAACAACTCACACGCGTGTAGTTCGCAGCCGGTGACAGGAAAGTTGTCACTTATCCACACAATCCACAGCCGTTAACACTGTTAACAATTTCTCTTATTTTTTGTCAGGCACTCGATCACGCGATCGAGGCCGGCCTTCGGCGATGTGACACGCCCGTCGGATGCTCCTCATCGCAGAGTGTGCAAAGATTGTGAAGCCCATCGACACAGCCACGCTCACGGGCGGAAGGAGCAGCCACATGCGTTTCACCGTTAACCGTGATGTCTTTAGCGAGGCCGTATCGTTCGCGGTGAAGCTGCTCCCGCAGCGCCCCACGCAACCACTGCTGAGCGGCGCGCTCATCGAGGCGGAGGGGGAGAGCCTCACGGTCTCCTCGTTCGACTATGAGGTTTCGGCACGCACGAGCGTGCTCGCACAGGTGTCGGAGGCCGGTCGTGCACTCGTGTCGGGACGTCTGCTGAGCGAGATCGCGCAGCGCCTGCCGCACGCCGATGTTGAGGTGACGCTGCTGGAGAGCCGCGTCGAGGTGCGGTGCGGCTCAGCGTCCTTCAGCCTCCCGGCGATGCCGGTCGAGGAGTACCCTCAGATTCCCCGCGTCGACGCGGTGTCTGGCGCGGTTCCCGCCGACGTGTTCTCCGACGCAATCGCCCAGGTGTCGCTCGCGGCGTCGAAGGACGACGTCACGCCGGTCATCACCGGCGTCCAGTTCGAGATCAGCGAGAACTCGCTGACGCTCACGGCGACGGACCGATACCGCGTGGCGACGCGCGGCATCGATTGGGAGCACGCGGGCGAGCGGGACGCGCTGAGCGCGCTCGTGCCGTCGAAGATCGTCACCGAGGTGGGGAAGACCTTCTCGGGTGACGGCCAGGTGAACGTCTCGATCATCAAGGATGGCGAGCGCGAGCTGATCGCGTTCACCGGTGGGTCGAAGACCGTGACGTCGCTCCTCATCAAGGGCAACTACCCGCCGGTTGGGCGACTCTTCCCCGAGAGCGTCGACAACTACGCCGTGGTGAACACGGCCGAGCTCGTCGAGGCCGTCGGCCGAGTCGGCCTCGTGCTCGAGCGCGAGGCAGCCCTGCGTTTCTCGTTCGCCGAGGGCACCGTGACGCTCGAAGCCGCGGGCACCGAGTCCGCCCAGGCCGTCGAGACGGTCGACGCGCACCTCGTTGGCGATGAGATGGTCGTCTCGCTCAAGCCGCAGTTCCTGCTCGATGGGCTGCGCTCCACGCACTCCGAGTACGCGCGGATTGCGTTCACCCGAACGGATAACCCCGGGAAGCCGGGTCCCGTGCTCATCACGAGTCAGCGCAGCAAGGACGAGGTCGATGAGGAGAGCTTCAAGTATCTCCTCCAGCCCAACCTGCTGCTCCGCTAGGAAACGGGGGAGCGGTGCGGGTCGCACATCTCTCGCTCGGTGATTTTCGCAACTACCGCACCGCCGAGCTCGCGCTCGAACCCGGACCGAACCTCATCGTCGGCCGAAACGGGCAGGGGAAGACGAACCTCGTCGAGGCAATCGGCTACTTCGCCTCGCTTCGCTCGCACCGCGTCACCGGCGACGCCGCGCTCGTCCGCGCCGGCGCGGAGTCCGGGACCGCCCGCCTCCTCGTGAGCGCCGCGGAGCGCGAGGTGCTCCTCGAAATGCAGATCAATCGGGATCGCCCGAATCGCGCTCAGGTGAACCGCAACGCCGTGCGTCCGCGTGAGGTGACTCGGTGGTTTGCGGCTGTGCTGTTCGCCCCGGAAGACCTCACAATCGTTCGTGGAGAGCCATCCCTACGTCGTCGCTTCCTCGATGAGTCGCTCGTGCTTCGCCATCCTGTTGCTGCGGGCGCGCTCTCCGACTACGAACGCGTCGTGCGCCAGCGCACGGCGCTGCTGAAATCCTCGCGGGGGCGGAGCGGCCCCCCGACGGCCGCGCTCGAAGTGTGGGACGAGCAGCTCGCGACCTTCGGGGCGCAGATCATGCTGGCCCGCCGCGAGCTCGCCCGCGACCTGGAGCCGGTGTTGCGCTCAAGCTATGCGGCGCTGGTCGAGCAGGACCACGGCCCGGGACTTCGCCTGAGCGAGTCGGTCACCGATGTGCTCACCGAGGGCGACGTTTCACGTGAAACACCGTCACTCTCGGAACTCGCCTCCGTTTCACGTGAAACACTGGCTGACGAGATCCGGGAGGCGCTCACTAGCGTACGTGCGCGCGAGGTCGAACGCGGCGTGACACTGGTCGGTCCGCACCGCGACGACCTCGCGCTCGAGCTGAATGCGCTCCCCGTCAAGGGATACGCGAGCCACGGGGAGTCCTGGTCGTTCGCGCTCGCTCTGAAACTGGCGCTCGCGGGCCTGCTTCGGGAGGAGTCTCCCGCCGGGGACCCGGTCATCATCCTCGACGATGTGTTCGCTGAACTCGACGCGCGCCGGCGTGAGCGTTTGATGTCCGCCGTGCGCGAGTACGAGCAGGTTATCGTGACCGCAGCGGTCGAGGGCGACGTTCCCGACGACGTATCCTGGCATCGCGTGCACATTCGTGCCGGGGAGATTGTCGACGGCGAGCCGAGCGGAGGAGAGTAGTGGCTGACGCGGCGGAGCTCGGGTTCGCGAGCGAGGCGTACCTGCGTGCGAAGTCGGTGTGGCGCGGCCGTCCGGTTCGTCGGCGACAGCGCACCACGGATGCGGGCCCCGGGGGAGAGGCATTCGGGTTTGGCAGAGACCCCCGAGCGCTGGGTGACGTGCTCGCGAAGATGGCCGGCGAGATGGGGTGGAGCGTAGAGCTCGAGCAGGCCAGACTGATCGGCGAGTGGCCCGAGTTCGCGGGAGCGGCGACCGCAGAGCACACGACCGTGCTCGGACTGAGTCACGGCGTGCTCCAGGTGCAGTGCGATTCGACCACCTGGGCCACGGAGCTGCGCCGGCTCCGTGCGGAGATGCTCACCCGCCTGCTCCGCGAGTATCCGGACGCCGAGATTCGCGACATCCGCTTCCTCGCGCCGGGTGCGCCGAGCTGGCGACACGGCCCACGCACCGTCCCAGGACGTGGTCCGCGCGATACCTACGGCTAGCCGGGCAGCGCCGGCGCGACCGTGGGAGGCCGACGGGGGCGTCCCCTTGGAAAAACACAGCCTCAACGGCCCGGAATACCGGCTCCGTGGCGGGATTCTTGATAGGCTGGTGTGCGGAAGTATCCGGGGCCAAACGACGCTCTGAGACGCCCAGAAAAGGATCATTCACAGGCATGAGTTCAGAACAGGCCGCAGCCGCGGAAGAGTACGGCGCCGGCGCAATCCAGGTGCTCGAGGGACTCGAAGCGGTTCGCAAGCGTCCTGGCATGTACATCGGTTCGACCGGTCCGCGCGGCCTGCACCACCTGGTGTACGAGATCGTCGACAACTCGGTTGACGAAGCGCTCGCCGGGTACTGCGACACGATCGACGTGACCATTCTCGCGGATGGTGGAATCCGTGTGATTGACAACGGGCGCGGCATCCCGGTCGACCCCCACCCAACGGAGGGGCGCTCCACCGTCGAGGTCGTCCTCACCGTGCTCCACGCCGGCGGCAAGTTCGGCGGAGGCGGCTACGCCGTGTCCGGCGGCCTGCACGGCGTCGGGTCCTCGGTCGTGAACGCGCTCTCGACGCGATTCACGGTCGCGGTGAAGCGTCAAGGTTTCACGTGGAACATGTCGTTCACGGGGAGCGTGCCGGACGCGCCGCTCGCCCAGGGCGAGCCCACCGAGGAGACCGGCACGACCATCTCGTTCTGGCCGAGCGAAGACATCTTCGAGACGGTCGAGTACGACTACCAGACGCTGCGGACCCGGTTCCAGCAGATGGCGTTCCTCAACAAGGGTCTGAAGATCGCGCTCACCGACGAGCGACCGCAGGAGCCCGTCGAGAACGCCGACGGCGAGCTGGTCACGCCGGCAGCGCCGCACGATGAGTTCCTCTACGAAAAGGGCATCGAAGACTACGTCGAGCACCTCAACGCGGCGAAGCGCGCGAGCCTCGTGCACGAGGAGATCATCTCCTTCGACGCGGAGGACCCCGAGCGCAAGATCGCCGTCGAGATTGCGATGCAGTGGACCGACGCGTACACGGAGAGCGTGCACACGTACGCCAACACGATCAACACCCACGAGGGTGGCACTCACGAGGAAGGGTTCCGCGCTGCGCTGACCACCCTCGTGAATCGCTACGCGCGCGACAAGAATATTCTTCGCGAGAAGGACGACAACCTCTCCGGCGACGACGTCCGCGAGGGGCTAACCGCCGTCATCTCGGTGAAGCTCGGCGAGCCGCAGTTCGAGGGGCAGACGAAGACGAAGCTCGGCAACACCGAGGCGAAGGCCTTCGTGCAGAAGGTGGTGGGGGACCAGCTGGGCGACTGGCTGGAGCGCAACCCCGGCCCCGCGAAGGACATCATTCGCAAGGCGATCCAGGCCGCGACCGCACGCCTCGCCGCGCGCAAGGCGCGCGAAACCGCGCGACGCAAGAGCGTCCTCGAGTCGGGCGGCATGCCGGGCAAGCTCTCCGATTGCACGAGCAAGGATCCGACGATCTCGGAGATCTTCATCGTGGAGGGCGACTCCGCAGGCGGCTCGGCAAAGACCGGCCGAAACCCGCACACGCAGGCGATTCTGCCGCTGCGCGGCAAGATCCTCAACGTGGAGAAGGCCCGCCTCGATCGCGCACTGAACAACACCGAGGTGCAGGCGATGATCACGGCGTTCGGCGCGGGCATCGGCGAGGAGTTCGATCCCGAGAAGGCTCGTTACCACAAGATCGTGCTGATGGCCGATGCCGACGTCGATGGCCAGCACATCACCACGCTCCTCCTCACGCTGCTGTTCCGATACATGCGCCCGCTCATTGATCTCGGCTACGTCTACCTGGCGCAGCCGCCGCTCTACCGCATCAAGTGGGCGAACGCCGAGCACGAGTACGTCTACAGCGACGCGGAGCGCGACGAGCGCCTCGCCGCTGGCGGCGAGAGCGGTAAGCGCCTCATGAAGGAGAGCGGCGTGCAGCGCTACAAGGGCCTCGGTGAGATGAACCACGAGGAGCTGTGGGACACCACTATGAACCCCGAGACCCGCACGCTGCTGCAGGTCACGATGGAGGACGCTGCGACCGCCGACGAGATCTTCGCCACCCTGATGGGCGAGGACGTCGAGGCGCGACGTTCGTTTATTCAGCAGAACGCGAAGGATGTGCGCTTCCTTGACATCTGAGAACCAGACCCCGGAGACCGATCCCGTGACCGACGAGACCCAGCCGGAAGAGCACGCCGTGCACGGCAAGATCGACCAGGTCGATCTGCAGCTCGAGATGCAGCGTTCCTACCTCGACTACGCGATGAGCGTGATCGTCGGCCGCGCGCTGCCCGACGTGCGTGATGGCCTGAAGCCGGTCCACCGCCGCGTCATCTACACGATGTACGACGGCGGCTACCGCCCGGACAAGGCGTTCTCGAAGTGCACGCGCGTCATCGGTGACGTGATGGGCCAGTTCCACCCGCACGGCGACAGCGCGGTGTACGACTCGCTGGTGCGCCTCGTGCAGCCCTGGTCGCTCCGCTACCCGCTCGCGCTCGGACAGGGCAACTTCGGTTCGCCGGGCAACGACGGGGCCGCGGCTCACCGATACACCGAGACGAAAATGTCCCCGCTCGCCATGGAGATGGTGCGCGACATCGACGAGGACACCGTCGACTTCCAGGACAACTACGATGGTCGCACTCAGGAACCGACGGTCCTGACGAGTCGCTTCCCGAACCTGCTCGTCAACGGCTCGGTCGGCATCGCGGTGGGTATGGCGACGAACATCCCGCCGCACAATCTCCGTGAGGTCTCCGAGGGTGCCATCTGGCACCTCGAACACCCGGACGCATCCCGTGACGAGCTCCTCGACGCGCTGATGGAGCGCGTGCACGGACCTGATTTCCCCACGGGGGCGCAGATCCTCGGCACGAAGGGGATCCGGGAGGCCTACCGCACCGGGCGCGGATCCATCACGATGCGCGCGGTCGTGAACATCGAGGAGATCCAGGGGCGCACCTGCCTCGTGGTCACCGAGCTGCCGTACCAGGTGAACCCGGACAACCTCGCGGTGAAGATCGCCGATCTCGTCAAGGAGAACAAGGTCCAGGGCATCGCGGACATCCGCGATGAGACGAGCGGCCGCACGGGCCAGCGCCTCGTGATCGTGCTGAAGCGCGACGCGATCCCGAAGGTCGTGCTGAACAACCTCTACAAGCACACGCAGCTGCAGGAGAACTTCGGCGCGAACATGCTCGCGATCGTCGACGGCGTGCCGCGCACGCTCTCGCTCGACGGCTTCATCGTCGCCTGGGCGAAGCACCAGGTCGAGGTCATCGTGCGCCGCACCGAGTACCGCCTGCGCAAGGCGGAGGCAGAGGCACACATCCAGCGCGGCTACCTCAAGGCGCTCGCCGCGCTCGACGAGGTCATCGCGCTGATCCGGCGCTCGCCCACCGTGGAGGAGGCGCGCGAGGGCCTCATGCAGCTCCTCGATGTCGACCAGATCCAGGCCGACGCGATCCTCGGCCTCCAGCTCCGTCGCCTCGCGGCGATGGAGCGGCAGAAGATCCTCGACCTCGCGGCAAAGCTCGAAGCGCAGATCGCCGAGTACCAGGGCATTCTCGCGTCGCCGGCTGAGCAGCGTGGCATCATCGTCACGGAGCTCGGTGAGCTGGTCGACAAGTTCGGCGACGAGCGTCGCTCGACGATCCTGCACGGCTTTGACGGCGATATGTCGATGGAAGACCTGATCCCCGAAGAGGAGATGGTGGTCACCGTCACCCGTGGCGGCTATGTGAAGCGAACGCGGATCGACAACTACCGTTCGCAGCACCGCGGTGGCAAGGGTGTGAAGGGTGCGCAGCTGCGCGCCGACGACATCGTTGAGCACTTCTTCGTGACGACCACGCACCACTGGCTGCTGTTCTTCACGAATACCGGGCGCGTGTACCGGGCGAAGACGTACGAGATTCCCGAGGGGGGTCGTGACGCGAAGGGCCAGCACCTCGCGAACCTGCTCGCCCTCGCGCCCGACGAGACCGTGACGCAGATCCTCGACGTCCGCGACTTCGCGAGCGGGTACCTGCTGCTCGCGACCCGCGATGGGCTCGTCAAGAAGACCGCGCTCACCGAGTACGACACGAACCGCACCGGCGGCATCATCGCGATCAAGCTGCGCGATGGGGATGAACTTGTCTCGGCGCTGATCGCGGAGGCGGACGACGATGTGCTCCTCGTGTCTCGGCACGGCATGTCCGTCAGGTTTACTGCTTCTGATCAGGCACTTCGCCCCATGGGCAGGTCAACGAGCGGCGTGCGCGGCATGAACTTCCGCGACGACGACGCGCTCCTGTCTGCGTCCCGAGTGAACGACGAGGGCGGATACGTCTTCGTGGTCACCGAGGGCGGGTATGCGAAGCGCACCGCGGCGAACGAGTACCGCGTGCAGCAGCGCGGCGGCTTCGGCATCAAGGTCGCGAAGCTCGACGAGAACCGCGGAGACCTGGTCGGCGCACTGATCGTCGATGAGACCGACGAGGTGCTCGTGGTGCTCGCGAGCGGTAAGGTGGTCCGATCGAGCGTCTCGGAGGTGCCCGCCAAGGGGAGGAACACCATGGGGGTCGTGTTTGCACGATTCCCAGAGGCGGACCGTATCATTGGCATCGCGCGAAATTCGGAGCGCGGGCTCGACGACGCTGAGTCCGAAGCACCGGGCGCCGAGACCGCGGAAAACGAGGAAGACCTGAATGAGTAATACTGTTGCCGACAAGCTGGCGAAGAAGACCCGCAAGAAGGCGCCTGCGAAGCAGGTCCGACTGAAGCTCGTCTACGTTGACTTCTGGTCAGCCGTGAAGTTCTCCTTCCTGGTGTCGATCTGCTTCGCGATCGTGGGAATCGTCGCGACGATCCTGATCTACACGGTGCTGCTGCAGACCGGTGTGTTCGGCCAGGTCGACGCGCTCTTCATGGACATCGTCGGTGAGGACAAGAGCCTGATGAAGATCATCGGCTTCCCGCAGGTGCTCGGCCTGTCGGTCGTTGTCGGCATCCTCAACGTGATCGTTGGCACCGCGCTCGGCGCGATCGCCTCGCTCGTCTACAACCTGCTGGTGCGCGTGCTGGGGGGCTTCCAGCTCGGTTTCACGAGCAACTAGCTCCCGCACCGGTCACCACTTCGGGCACCGGATCCATCGAGGCTGAGTCTCGCCGGATCCGGTGCCCGAAGTGCATCCGGGCGCGGCGGGGTCGACGCCGCCGCGTGACCCCGCACACAGGGGCAACGCGCCCGAACTGCGAACTCGATTTCAACTTTCGTTTCTCTTCAGGTAAAGTTACTTTCTGGTCGAGGGGCTATAGCTCAGGCGGTTAGAGCGCTTCACTGATAATGAAGAGGTCCCAGGTTCAAGTCCTGGTAGCCCCACCGATGCACATGATAATGTGAATCGAAACGGGTCCTTAACTCAGTTGGTAGAGTGCCTGCTTTGCAAGCAGGATGTCGGGAGTTCGATTCTCCCAGGATCCACGACCAGAATCACCCCCGGGCGCAGCCCGGGGGTGATGTCGTTTCTGGGGCGAAACGTGCGGGTGCTGCCGGGGTAGGGAAACCCCGAATGAAGCTCTCCGGGCGGCCGGGTGTTCCCCGGGCTCTGCACGGGCCACACTAAGAAGCATGAGCAGTTCTTCGGCCCCAGCGGCCCACACACCGGGAGTCACCCCGACGGAGCAGCTGAGGCGCACGCCGCTGCGTCTCGCCCTCACGATCTTGCACCTTGCGGCCCTCGGGATCGCCGGTTGGATCGTCGTCACGATTCTGCTGGGGCTCGCGAGCGTCGGCGTTGGCACGCTCCTCATCCTGGGGATCGGGATCGTGCTGCTCGTCGGACTCGTGTATGGGCTGTATGCCACCGGGTGGTGCGAGATCGAACGCGTTGCCGGGCTGTACGCGCTCGACGTGCCAGCGCTCCGTGCGGTGCCCGCGCGCGGCCCAGGCTTCGGGGGATACCTCCGGGGGCTCTGGGCGCAGTTCTGCGATGCGCGCATGTGGCAGGCGATCGGCAGCTTCCTGGTCGCCACTGTGCTCGGTACCGTGACGCTGGTGCTCGCGCAGAGCACCCTCTGGGCCGGTATCAACGCCGTGTCCGGGCTCTTCGGAGGAGTCGGCGCACCAGATCCGGGGCTCGGCACGGTGTTCGGGCTCTTCGGCGGGGAGACCTCACCGCTCTGGGCGCTCCTCGTGATCGTGGTCGGCGCCGCGGGCATCGTCGGCCTTGCACTGCTGCACCGCGCCGTCAGCGTCGCGATCATTCGGTCGAGCGCGCGGACGCAGCAGCTCACCTCACAGGCGCAGACCTCGGCACGCCAGCGGGCCGGGGCGGTGCGAGCCGCGGAGGTGGAGCGCACACGCATCGAGCGGGATCTGCACGATGGCGTTCAGCCGCGACTCGTGTCCGTTGGGATGACCCTCGGGCTCGCGCAGCAGCAGATCGACACGCACCCCGAGGAAGCGAAAGCGCTCATCGCCGAGGCACACACCTCGACGAAGGCCGCGATCACGGAACTGCGGCAGCTCGCGCGGGGCATCCACGCGTCAGTGCTTGATGATCGCGGCCTCGACGCGGCGCTTTCCGCGCTCGCCGGCCGCTCGCACATCCCCGTCATGCTCGACGTCCGCCTCGACGGGCGGTGCAGCACGGAGGCGGAGACCGCCGTCTACTTCGTGATCGCGGAGAGCCTCACGAACGCCGCGAAGCACTCGCGCGCCAGCGAGTGCCGGGTGATCGTGCGGCTCCGGGACGGGAACACACTCTGGGCCCGCGTGGAGGACAACGGGATCGGCGGTGCCAAGGTGCTGCCAGGCGGCGGACTCGACGGCATCTCGAACCGCGTGCTCGCCGCGGGCGGCACGATTCGACTGGACAGCCCGCAGGGCGGCCCAACGGCACTGGAGGTGAGCATTCCATGCGCATCCTGATCTGCGAGGACTCCGTCCTGCTGCGCGAGGGGCTCGTGCGTCTCCTCGAGCACTCGGGGCACGAGGTGGTCGCGGCGCACGCAACGACCGACGGCGTACCCGAGGCCGTGCGCGGCAGCGATCCCGAGCTGTGCATCCTCGACGTGCGCTTGCCCCCCACCTTCACGGACGAGGGAATCCGGCTCGCGCGCGCCCTGCGCGCTGAGCATCCGCAGCTGCCCGTGCTGGTGCTGTCCCAGTACGTGGAGGAGCGCTACGCGAGCGAGCTCATCGCCGCGCAGGGCGGCGCCTTCGGCTATCTCCTGAAGGACCGCGTGGCCGACGTCGGCGAGTTCATCGACGCCATCGATCGGATCGCGAGCGGTGCCACCGTGCTCGACCCCGAGGTCGTTGCGCAGCTGCTCACACGGCGCGGCCGCGACGAGCGGATGAGCGCGCTCACCGAGCGCGAGCGCACGGTGCTCGCGGCCCTCGCGGAGGGACGCTCGAACCAGGCCATTGCTGCGCTCCTCTTCCTCTCGGAGGCCAGCGTGGAGAAACACATCACCGCGATCTTCCAGAAGCTGGGCCTCGAGCCGGACGAATTCGGAAATCGCCGGGTGCTCGCTGCAATCGCGCACCTCGAAAGCACGGGCGCGGTGCCGCCGCAGCCCCCCACCATCTCGCAGACGGGAGCCTCCCAATGACCACCACGCCCACCGCGCAGCCCGGCCAGCCCGGAACGCCGCAGATGCACACCCCCGCCGCCCCGGTGCCGCCGCAGGGCCCCTCAGGCCCTCGCCGCCGCGGCATGGGCCCCGTGGCGATCGTCACCGCAGTCCTCGGCGGCGCGGCGCTGCTCGCCGTCGGCGCGTCAGCCGCCTCGGCCGTGATCTGGAACCGCGGGGGAGAGACGGCCGGCGGTGCCACGGCATCGGCGCGCGGGATCACCGAGCTCGAGCTGCGCGTCGGCGCCGCGGACTTCACCCTGGCCTACGGCGCGGTGAGCGAGGCCGAGCTCACCGCACGCGGTGCGCAGGCCGATCGGGTGAGCCTGCGCCGAGACGGCGAGACGCTCGTGCTCGACACCCCTGATCGGCTCGCAGGGGGGAGCTGCTGGTTCGGCTTCTGCCCGCCCGAGCGGAGGCTCGGCTCGAGCACGATCACGTTGACGCTCCCCGAGGCCTTCCGCACCCAGGCGCTGGATCTGGATCTCAAGCTCGCGGCAGGCAACGTGACCGCGCTCGGCAACTTCGGTGAGGTCGACGTGGAGGTCGGCGCCGGGCGTGCGGAGATCACGGGCGCCGCCCGCTCGCTCGACGTGAACGTCGGGGTGGGGCAGTTCGTCGGTGAGCTGCGCGGGGTGCGCGCCGCGGACTTCGAGGTGTCCCTCGGCGACGCCACCGCGATCCTCACCGGCGACGCACCGGACAAGGTGGACGTCGAGACGAGCCTCGGCTCCGTGTCGCTCACCCTCCCGGATGCGGAGTACCGGGTCGACACGACGGTGACGCTCGGCGATGTCACGAACAAGCTCCGCACGTCGCCGAGCTCGCCGCACACGATCACCGCGAACGTCTCGGCTGGCGACCTCACACTCCGGAGTGCGTCATAGACTACGAGCATGGTGGAGTGGCGCGGGGATGTGCTCGGGGCGGGATTCTCCTGCACCGACCTTGAGCTGGGGGCGGACGACGAGGGACCGCTCGTCGCCACCCTCGTGCGCTCCCTCCCCGCGCCGCGCACGCTCTGGGACCGCCTGCGCGGCCGCGTCCCGCTCCTCGACGGTGTCGACGTGCTCTACGTGCACGGGTGGTCCGACTACTTCTTCCAGACGGAGCTCGCCAGGTTCTGGACGAGCCGCGGCGCGCGCTTCTACGCCCTCGACCTCCGCAAGTACGGGCGGAGCCTCCGACCGGGGCAAACACCCGGGTACATCGAACACCTCGAGGACTACGACGCGGAGATCGACCAGGCGGTCGCGTGCATTGCCGAGGGGCAGCCCGGCCGCGAACTGGTACTCCTCGGGCACTCAACCGGAGGGCTGGTGCTCAGCCTGTGGGCCGCCCGTCACCCGGACGCCGCGGCCGCGCTCGTGCTCAACAGCCCCTGGCTCGAGTTCCAGCTGGCCACCGCAGGCCGGCAGGCCATCGCGCCGCTCGTGAGCCTCAGCGCACGGATGACCCCCAAGGAGCTCGCGCCGCAGATCGACGCCGGGTACTACATGCGCGCGCAGCGCGAGGTGGGGCCTGCCGACGAGCTCGCGCGGCTCAACCCGGAGTGGCGGCCCGAGCGCAGCCACTCGATGTCCGCCGGGTGGCTGCGCGCGATCCTCGCCGGCCACGACCGGGTGAGTCGCGGCCTCGCGATCCCGATCCCGATCGAGGTGCTCCTGTCCGCCCGCTCGATCGCGCCGCTGCGGTGGAGCGAGGAGCTGACGCACGCGGACACGGTGCTCGACGTCGAAGCGGTCGCGCGCGCGGCACTGCGGCTCGGGCCAACGGTCACGCTCGATCGCGTCACTGGCGGCCTGCACGACCTCTTCCTCTCCGCTCCCGAACCGCGCGCGGATACGTACGCCAGGCTCGAGCGCTGGCTCGTCGGGTGGCGCGCGCAGACCGCAGCCCGGACCGGCACTGCGGAGCGCCACTGGGGCGCTTTCGGCGCGACAGGCTAGGCTCGGTCCCATGGATCTTCGAGTGGCCGCCTACGCGGTGGTAGAGCGGCGCGGGAAGATTCTGCTCACCCACTGGCGCCGCGGCCACCTCCACGGATGGACGCTGCCGGGTGGCGGCCTCGAAGCCGGGGAGGATCCGCGCGACGCCGTGGTCCGCGAGGTGCTCGAGGAAACCGGGCTCGAAGCGAAGGTCGGCAAGCTGCTCGGCGTCGATTCGCGCGTGATGGTGCGCGAAGAGGTGCCCGAGGGCACCGATCCCGAACTGCACACGATCCGGATCGTGTACCGTGCGACCGTCAAGGACGGGCCGCTGCAGTACGAGGTCGATGGCTCCTCCGACGAGGCACGGTGGGTGCCGATCCGCGAGCTCGGGAAGCTCCGCACGCTGTCGCTCGTGCAGACCGCGCTGCGCATGGCCGGCATCGGCCGCCGTCCAGCGAACGGCGCGGGGAAAGCCGGGTCGAAGTCGGGCAAGCCGACGCAGGCGAAGTCGGGCCAGGCGAAGCCGGCGCAGGGAAAAGCCGGCCAGGGCAAGCCCGCGCAACGCAAGAGCGGTGGCGGCAGGTCCGCGCAGGGCCGCGGCGGTCGCGGCCGGGGTGGCCAGAGTGGCCAGGGCGGGCAGAGCGGTCAGAGTGGTCAGCAGGGCGCGGCTGACGCGCCGGCACGCTCCCCGCAGCAGTAGCCCGGATACGCGTCAGGTGCCGGATCGGCGAACCGATCACGACACCTGACATGTGCGCGTGGCAGCGCGGTGCGCGGAACCGCTAGTGCTCGGGAGCCACCCAGAGCTCGTCATCGGTGCGGAAGGCCTGCCACAGCGCATAGCCAACGCCGACGGCGGCGGCGACGCCAAGCCCGAGCGCGACGAAACCACCGACGCGGCGCTTCTTCTTCTGCGGCGCGAGGTAGCCGGCGCGCTCGCCGAAGCCGCGCACCTGTGCCGCCGCCTCGCCATTGTCCAGCTGGTCGAGCGTGCGGATGGTGCGCGCGAGCGCGTTCGCGACGATCGGGGTCGTGACGCGTCGCACATTGTCGGCGGCGCGGCGTGCCGATGCCACGCCACGGTCGACGGTGGGCCGCGCAGCTTCGATCGCGCCGTCGATGCGTGGCACGAGGTGCTCGTCGCTGAGCAGCTTGGCCTGCTGGCCGGCCTGGGAGAGCACGTCTCCGGCGTGGCTGAGTACGACGCGCTGCTGGTCAAGCAGCTCCTGCGCGTCGCCCCGCAGGCTGCGCAGTTCGCGGCGGCGCTTGCGTGAGAGTTTCATTACGGTCCTCCTAGCTTGGCGAGGCGGGAAGCAAGGGTGCTCGCTGTCTCCACGCTACACCGATCCCCGTGTTGACCGCCGCCCTGGTGCACCAGCACCCGGGATTCTCAGCTACACCTCACAGGAACACCGGGGTGCACTCAGTTCCTGGTGGGAGGCCCGCCTACACTAGTGCCTATGACCATTCACACTGCGGTAGCGACCATCCACACGAACCACGGCGACATCGTCGTCAACCTCTTCGGCGACCACGCCCCAAAGACCGTCAAGAACTTCGTCGACCTGGCGGAGAAGGGCTTCTACGACGGCGTGATCTTCCACCGCATCATCCGCGACTTCATGATCCAGGGCGGCGACCCCACGGGTACCGGCACCGGCGGCCCCGGCTACACCTTCGATGACGAGATCCACCCCGAGCTCGTCTTCGATCGCAAGTACCAGCTCGCCATGGCGAACGCCGGCAAGCGCCCGGACATGACCGGCCGTCTCGCCGGGACGAACGGCTCGCAGTTCTTCATCACCACCACGGCTCCCGATTGGCTGACCGGCAAGCACACCATCTTCGGTGAGGTCGCCGACGAGGCATCGCAGGCCGTCGTTGAGGCGATCGGCGGCGTGCAGACCGGTGCGATGGATCGCCCCGTCGAGGACGTCGTGATCACCGGCGTCGACATCGTCGCGGCCTAAGGCACGACGTGGCGAGCAACGGTTCGGGGCCTGCGTACGGCGAGCGCGTCCAGTACGGGCCTGACGACGTCTGCTATCGCCACCCGAGCGTGCACAGCTTCACGCTGTGCCAGCGCTGCGGCCGCACCATCTGCCCAGACTGCCAGGTGGTGTCGGCCGTTGGCGTGCTGTGCCGGGACTGTGTGAAGCAGACCCAGCCGAGCACCGCGAAGCGGGCCGCCCGGGCGTCGCGCGTGACGGGTCGGCGAATCCTGGGGTCTGATACCCCGGTGACGTACGGCATCATGATCGCGTGCGCGGTGGTGTTCGTGCTGCAGCTGATCAGCCACTACTTCGGCGCGGACGAGGTGACGCGCACGCTCTGGTACGCGCCTCTCTACTCGCTGCCAGACGCAGTCCTGCCGATGGGCATGCACTTCGAGCCGTGGCGCATGTTCACGGCGATGTTCACGCACTCGACCGGGTTCCTCTTCCACATCCTGTTCAACATGTACGCGCTGTGGCTGTTTGGCCGCAATCTCGAGCAGACGATCGGACGCGGAGCGTACCTGACGCTGTATCTCTTCGCCGGCGTTGGCGGCTCGCTCGGCGTGATGTTCTGGGCGTACCTCTCGCCCGAGACGATCAACATCCCGACCGTTGGCGCGTCCGGCGCGATCTTCGGCGTGCTCGCGGCGACGCTTGTGGCGTACCGCGCCGCCCGCGTGAACGTGACGTCGCTCGCGGTGCTGCTCGCGATCAACTTCGGGATCGGGCTCATCCCGGGTGCTGCGATCTCGTGGCAGGCGCACCTCGGCGGCATGATCGTCGGTGCGGCAACCATGGGCGTGCTGCTGGCCACTCGCGGCCCGCGGCGGAGGCAGGCCCGCATCTGGGGGCTGGTCGCCCTCGGAGTGGTGCTGGCGGCGCTGTCCTGCGCCTACTTGGTGGTGCTCCCGGCGATCTTCTAGGAGCTGGCGGCTCGCAGCCCCGGCCCTTTGCCCCCGGCCGCCCCCACCGGCGCCGCTCACCCCAGACCCGGACCAGACTCGAACTGAGTGAGGGTGTGATCCGGTTTCGCCGCTCTAGAGCGGATCAGAATCTCACTAAGTGTGGGGTGCTGGAGGGAGTGTGCGGGGTGGGGTCTGGGGTGAGCGGCGCCGGTGCGGGCGAGTCGGATCTCAGCCAGATGCACCTCAGGCCCGGATTCCGCAGCGGAATCCGGGCCTGAAGTGTGTGTGCAGTACCCGCGAAGCGAGTTATCCACAGGTTTCTCCCCAAGCTGGGGAGGAATTACACCGATGTGATTAATGACACTAATGTGTCATTCGATCAGCGTGGGCGGCTACTTCCACCACGGCGTCATGAGGAAGCCAACGAGCACGAGCCCGAAGCCTACGAAGATGTTGCCCTGGCCCAGCGCGGGGATGGGGAGCTGCAGATTGCCGCTGGTGATGTAGAACAGCACGATCCACACGAGCCCGAGCAGCATGAAGCCGAACATCACGGGCTTGAACCACACCGGGTTCGGAGCGTCCTTCCGCGCGGAGGCACGCTCCGCACGTTCGCGGTCGAGCTCACCCGACGCGCGCTTGCTTACATTCTTGCCAGCTGCTGCCATAACACCGATTCTAGCCCGATCCCGTGTGCGTCTCAGGTGTGCAACCTAGAATGTTGTTCATGACGGAGACCCCACGCGCGCGCGGCCGACGCCGCAGGGCACGGCTCAGCCCCCTGACTGTGATCGGGGAGCTGCTGCTGGTTGCCGGCCTTGGGGTACTCGGATACATCGTGTGGCAGCCCTGGCACACCGGACTGACGGTCACCGCGAAGCAGGAACAGCTCTCCGCCGCCGACTCGGAGAACTGGCGCGCCAACGCGAAGCCGCTGCAGACCGAGGGCGTACCGGTGCCGGCGAAGCCGGAGGCCGCCGAGGTATTCGCCGTGCTGCACGCGCCGGCGTTCGGCACGAGCTACGCGAACCGAATCGGCGAGACCACCGATTGGTGGACCGTGCTGAACCTCGACGAGAAGGGGATCGGCCACTACGAGACCACGCAACTGCCTGGCGAGCCGGGCAACTTCGCGCTCGCCGGGCACCGCTCCGGCCCGCTCATCAACTCGTTCCGAGAGGTCATGAACCTGCGGGTGGGCGATCCGCTCTTCATCGAGACCGCTGACGGCTGGTACACGTACCGCTTCCGCGATATCGAGTACGTGCTGCCGAACGAGACCGATGTGCTGAACCCGTTCCCGCGTCTCGACGGCGTGCCAGGGACGGATCAGATCATGACACTCACGACCTGCCACCCGAAGTGGGCCGGCAGCGATGAGCGCGCGATCGCGTACTCGGTGTTCGAGGGCTTCCAGGCGCACGCCGACGGCCCGCCAGCGGAACTGCTGGAACTCAACCCGGCACTGAAGGGAGCTGCGAGCTGATGTTCTCGATCCTGTGGCGATTCTTTCCCGGCCCGGCGTGGCTGCGCGTCATCGTGCTGATCCTTGCGCTCGCCGCGCTCGTCTACGCCCTCATCGCGTACGTGTACCCCTGGGTCGCGCTGCAGCTCCCCGAGCAGGAAGTGACGGTTGGCACATGACCAACATCTTGGTGATCGACAACTACGACAGCTTCGTGTACACCCTGAACGGGTACCTGCAGCAGCTCGGCGCCACCACCCGCGTGGTGCGCAACGACGACCTCACCCCAGGCGAGCTCGAGCAGCTCGTCGCCGACTACGACGGGGTGCTGATCTCGCCAGGGCCCGGGACCCCTGCCGATGCTGGGGTGTCGATCGCGATGGTCGGCATCGCGCTCCGCACGGGCGTTCCCCTGCTCGGGGTCTGCCTCGGCCACCAGGCCATCGCGGAGGCGCTCGGCGCCACCGTGACGCACGCGGAGGAACTGATGCACGGAAAGGTGTCGCGCGTGCGGCACCACGAGGATCACTTCTTCGCCGGGGTCCCCGCGGAGTTTGACGCGACCAGGTACCACTCGCTCGCGGTCGTGCGCGACACGATGCCGGAGGTGCTCACGATCACCGCGGAGACCGCGGGCGGCGTCATCATGGCGCTTCGCCACCGGGAGCTCCCCATCTACGGCGTGCAGTATCACCCGGAGTCCGTGCTCACCGAGGGCGGGTACCAGCAGCTCGGCAACTGGCTTGCGGTGACGGGCCTCGCGAACGCCGCGGAGATCGCGCGCTCGCTCTCACCACTCATGCGCTGACCGCGATCACGCACTGATCCCGCTCACGCACTGAGGGCCGGCACCCAATCCGGGTGCCGGCCCTCAGCGCATGCCCAGGAGACCTAGCCCGTGCAGTACTTCAGCTCGAGGGCTGCGCCCTGCGGCTGCTGGCCGGCGATCGACTGCTCGAAGATCGGGTAGCCCGGCTGCGTCGGGCAGCTGTTGATCGGCGTCTGGGTGACGCTCAACCCGAGCCCATCGATCTGTGAGCTCGCCACGTCGAGCGGCTGCCCCTGCACCTCGGGGATGAGCACCTTGCCGCTCGCGACCTTGAGGTCGACGCTCGCACCAGATGCGATCTTCGCCCCGGGCTCCGGGGACACCCCGAGCACGCGGTTCTCCGACTCCACCGGGTCGTCGACCGAGGTCACGACGCCGACGGTGAGCCCGAGATCCTCGATGGCCTTCGTGTAGTCGCTGAGGGACATACGCGCGAACTCGGGCACCTCGGCGTCCTCGGGGCCGGTCGAGACGTAGAGCGTGATGGTCTCGCCGGTGGCGACCATCGTGCCAGCCTCGGGGTCGCTGGAGATGACGTTGCCGGCGGCGATCTCGTCGTTGGTCTGCTCGACCGTGTTCGCGATCAGGTCTTCGTCTTCAAGCAGCTTGATCGCCTCGGCGCGCTCCATGTCGACGAGCACGGGGATCTCGCGTGACGCGTCCGGCAGGAACTGCTTGGGCGCAAGCGTGACGAGCCAGAACACGACGGCGACGATCACCGCACCGACGGTGAGGATCGCTGCCCACGTCCACATCACGGGTGGCCGGCTCTGCGTGCGTGCCGCGCCGCCGCCCTCGGCGAGCTGCCGCAGCGCCAGATCCGACTCCGAGACCTCCTCGCCGCCGGAGAACAGCACAGCTTCCTGCTGCTGCACGTCGAGGTTCGGCATCGTCCCGCTCGCCGCGAGGCGCAGGGCCTCACGGAACTCGGAGGCCGACTGGAAACGCTTCGCGCGATCCTTCGCGAGACCGTAGAGCACCACGCGGTCGAGCGCCGGGGTGATCTCGGGATCCTGCTCGCTCGGTGGCTTCGGCCGCTCGCTCACATGCTGGTAGGCAACGGCAACGGCGCTGTCCCCGCGGAACGGCACGTCGCCCGTGAGGAGTTCGTACAGCAGCACAGCGGTCGAGTAAAGGTCGGTTCGCGCGTCGATCGCCTCGCCCTTGGCCTGCTCGGGCGAGAAGTACGCGGCGGTGCCGAGGATCGCGGTGGTCTGCTGCAGCGTCGACGAGGTCTCGGACACCGCACGCGCGATCCCGAAGTCCATGACCTTCACCTGACCGCTCTTCGTGATCATGATGTTCGCCGGCTTGATGTCGCGGTGCACGATGCCGGCGCGGTGCGAGTACTCCAGCGCGGTGAGCACGGAGTCGACGATGCGGCACGCCTCGGCCTGCGAGAGCTTGTGCTCCGCAGCGAGCTGGCGCAGGTTCGTTCCCTCGACGTACTCCATGACGATGAACGGCAGGCGCTTCGGGCCATCGGCGGTGTGGATCAGATCGTCGCCCGCGTCGAACACGCGCACCACGGTGGGGTGGGCCATGCGGGACGCCGACTGCGCCTCCTGCCGGAAGCGCGCGCGGAACTGGTCGTCGCTCGACAGCTCGGCCTTCATCACCTTGATGGCAACCTGACGGCCGAGCTTCGTGTCGGTTCCCCGGTACACCGTGGCCATGCCACCCTGCCCGACGAACTCCCCGATCGCGTAGCGTCCGGCGAGGATACGCTGCTCGCCGTTCTCTGCCGTGTCGGGCATGGTCACCTCTTCCGTGCTCATGGGAATGCCTCCAAGTTTATCGGGAAGCGGGCGCCGTCCCCGGCGCCCGCGCGCGTGCTAGTTGCCCGATTCCTCGTCTTCCGGATCCGGGCTGGTGGTCGGCGGGGTCGTTGGCGGTGTGGTCGGCTTCGGCGGTGCCTTCACGGTGATGGTCACCGGCTCGGACTTCGCCGACTCGCGCGTCACCGAGGAGCCGTTGCCGCAGGTGACCGAGTAGGTCACGGTGATCTGGCCGTCGCTCGCTCCAGCATCCAGGGTGTTCGCGGTGATCGCCACGTTCGGTGACTGCGCCGAGCCCGGGCCGGAGCCGTCGCCCGAGATCTGCACGTTGTATGCCTGGAGCGTGAGCCCGGTGGGGCAGCTCGCGACGCCCCAGCTCACATTGGTCACCGCGCCGGAGTCGACGGTCGCGGGGCTCGCGGTCGGTGCGCTCGGCGCGCTCACGTCGCCGAACGCCACGTTGAACGTGAGCGTGATCGCCTGATCGAAGGGCACCTTGTCGCCGACCGGGTTGACGTCGGTGACGTTGTTCACCTGGTCGTCAGGGGCCTGATTGCCCGGTGCGGTGCGCACGTTCGTGAAGCCCTGGCCCTCAAGGAACGCCTTCGCCTCGTCGACCTTCATGCCGATGAGCTGCCCCTCGTCGACGACGCCCGTGGTCTCGGGTGCCGGCGTGGTCGGCTTCTTCGACGTCGTGCTCGTCGTCTTCGACGTCGTCTCCTTCGGCTCGCCAGCGCCGCCGTTCATGATCGCGAAGACCGTGCCGGCGCCGATCAGCAGCAGGAGCGCGATCAGCGTGATGAGCGGCCACGTCCACGGGCTCTTCTTCTTTTTCTTCGGCTCGCCGGTCTCGGGATCGAGGTCCTCGCCGTCGGCCGCGAGCGCCGCGGTCGCTGCGGTCTGGCCGGGCAGCGCCGTGGTGCGCGGCAGCGCGGTCGTTGCCGCGTCCATCACCGTGGTCTGGCCATCGAGCACCGTGGTGGCCGGCGCGGTCTCGCCGAGCACCTGCGGCACGTAGCTCGCCGCGAGGCCAACGTCGCCGCGGTGCAGCGCGGTCGCGGCCTGCGCGAGCTTCGCGGCGGTCTCGGGGCGGCCGGCCGCGTCCTTCGCGAGGCACGCGTACACGAGGTTGCGCACGGGCTCCGGCACGTCGGCGGGCAGGTCCGGCGGGGTGTCGTTGATCTGCGCCATCGCGATGGCGACCTGCGACTCGCCGGTGAACGGGCGCTTGCCCGCGAGGCACTCGTAGGCGACAACGCCCAGCGAGTAGATGTCGGTCGCGGCGGTCGCGGTGTGGCCGCTCGCCTGCTCGGGCGCGAGGTACTGGACGGTGCCCATCACCTGGCCCGTCGCGGTCAGCGGCACCTGGTCGGCGATGCGCGCGATCCCGAAGTCGGTGATCTTGACGCGGCCCTCCGGCGTGATGAGGAGGTTGCCCGGCTTGATGTCGCGGTGCACGAGACCGGCGTCGTGCGCGGCCTGCAGCGAGGTGGCGGTCTGCGCGACGATCCCGAGCACGCGGTTGGGCGGCAGGCGGCCCTCGCGGTCGATGATCGCGGAGAGCGGCTCACCGGGCACGAGCTCCATCACGATGTACGCGGAGCCCTGCTCCTCGCCGTAATCGAAGACGTTCGCGATGCCCTCGTGGTTCACGAGCGCGGCGTGGCGCGCCTCGGCGCGGAACCGCTCGAGGAACCCGGGGTCCCCCATGTACTCGTCCTTGAGGATCTTGATCGCAACGGTGCGCCCGATGATGCTGTCGGTGGCGTTCCACACCTCGCCCATGCCGCCGACGGCGATCCGCGAGCTCAGCTCGTAGCGTCCGCCGAATGTGATCCCTGCAGCTGGTCTCATTCGCTCAACACCGCTTCCATAACTCGTTTTCCGACGGCCGTCGGGAGGTCGTACGAGCCCCCCTCGTAACCGTATGCTTCTCCGCCGCCGTCTTCGACCACAACCGCGACGGCAACCTTCGGGTCTTCCACCGGCGCGAAGCCCGTGTACCACAGCGTAAAGGGAAGTGCATTCCCCTCGGCGGTGGTGCCGTTCTCCGCGGTGCCCGTTTTTCCGGCAACACGCACTCCAGGGATCCCTGATTGGCGCGCGAGCCCCTCCTGCGAGGAGACGCCCTTCTCCATCATCCCAGCAACCGCGCTCGCCGTCTTCTCCGAGATCGGCTTGGCGAACTCTTCCGGCGTCACCTGCGTTGCGACGCGCAGGTCCGGGGTGATGACCTGGTCGACGAGCGTTGGCTTCATCACCGTCCCGCCGTTGGCGATGCCGGCGGAGACCATGGCCATCTGCAGCGGCGTCGCGCGCACGTCGAGCTGGCCGATCGAGGAGAGCGCGGTCTGCGCCTGATCCTCAGGCGTTGGCGACAGGCTCGGCGTCACCGTGAGCGGCACGCTGAGTTCCTGTTCAAATCCGAACGCGCGCGCCATCTCAGGCACCGTGTCCGGGTCCATCTTCATCGCGAGCTCCGCGATCGGGATGTTGCAGGAGAGCACGATCGCCTGCTCGAGCGTGGCCTTGGAGCCCGTGCCACAGGTGGTGCGCGACGCGTTCTGCATCACGTTGCTCGACTGGGGCAGCGGCAGTTCGGCGGGGTTCGCGAACTCCGTGCTCGGGCTCGCCTCACCGTTCTCGATCGCTGCGGCCGCGACGAGCAGCTTGTACACCGAGCCGGGGTGGTAGAGATCCCCGGCGATGGCGCGGTTCTGGAGCGGCTGGCCCGGATCCTTGTCGAGCTGCGAGTAGTTCGCGATGATCTCGGCGTCGCTGTTGGAAGACAGCAGATTGGGATCGAAGCTCGGCGTCGACACGAGCGCGAGGATGCGCCCGGTCTTCGGCTCGATCGCCACGACGGCGCCCTCGAAGCCCTCCTCGGACATCGCCTCGGCGGCCGCGGCCTGCACCTTCGGGTCGATCGTGGTCTGCACGGAGCTGCCCTGCGGGGCGACCCCGTTGATCGTGTTCATGATGCGCGTGAAGAACAGCGAGTCGCCGCTGCCCGAGAGCTCCTGGTTCATCGCCGACTCGAGGCCGGTGATGCCCTGCGAGTGCGAGAAATAGCCCGTGATCGGCGCGTAGAGTGCGCCGTCGGAGTACTGCCGCAGGAAGCGGTATGTGTCGCTCGTCGGGGTCGAGTACGCGACCGGCTCGCCATCGACGAGGATCGAGCCGCGCTCCACCTTGTAGCCGTTCTTCACGGTGCGCATGTTCAGTTCGTTGGCGCGCAGCTCATCGGCGTTCACGAACTGGATCATCGTGACGGAGAAGAACAGCGCGAGGAACATGATGAACACGGTGCGCGTGAGGGACTTCAGCTGCTTGTTCATGCGCGGATCACCAACTTCGGCCGATTGCGGACAGAGTTCGAGAGCAGGATCAGCAGTGCGATGATGATCCAGTTCGAGACCAGTGATGAGCCGCCGGCCGCGAGGAACGGTGCCGTGAGGCCGGTGAGCGGGATCAGGCGGGTGACGCCACCGACCACGATGAAGACCTGCAGCGCGAGCGTGAACGCGAGGCCGGATGCGAGCAGCTTCCCGAAGTCGTCCTGGCCGGCGAAGCCGATGCGCAGGCCGCGGCCAACGAGCAGCAGGTACGCGGCGAGGATCACGAACAACCCGATCAGGCCGAGCTCCTCACCGAGGCTCGGGATGATGTAGTCGCTCTGAGCGAGCGGCGTGTCCGTCGGGTAGCCCTGGCCGAGGCCGGTGCCGGTCATGCCGCCGTTCGCCATGCCGAAGAGGCCCTGCACCATCTGGTGGCTCGCGTTGAAGGGGTCGGCGAACGGGTCGAGCCAGTTCACGAAGCGGCGGTTCACGTACTCGAGCGTTTGGCTCGCGGTGATTCCGCCGACGAGGAAGAGACCCACCCCGAGGATGATCCACCCGACTCTGCCGGTCGCGAGGTACAGCATGGAGAGGAACAGGCCGAAGTAGAGCAGTGAGGTGCCGAGGTCGCGCTGGAACACCAGCACGATCATCGCTGCGAGCCAGAACACGAGGAGTGGGCCGAGGTCGCGGCCGCGCGGGAAGCGGATGCCGAGCACCTTCTTGCCGACCATCGCGAGGGAGTCGCGGTTGCGCACGAGATACCCGGCGAAGAAGATCGCGAGCAGGATCTTCGCGATCTCGCCCGGCTGGAATGAGAAGCTGTCGCCGATGCGGATCCAGACGCGCGCGCCGTTGATGGTCGCGCCGATCCCGGGCAGCATGGGCAGGAGCAGCAGGATCACCGCGCCGAGACCCATCAGGTACGTGTAGCGGAACAGCACCATGTGGTTGCGGATCACCGCGAGCACCACGATCGCTGCCACGACGGCGACCGTCGACCAGACGAGCTGGCGCATCGCGTCCGAGCTCCAGCCGCTCAGGTCTTTGGCCAGGTCAAGCCGGTAGATCATCGCAACGCCGACGACGTTGAGCATCGCCGCGATGGGCATGATGAGCGGGTCTGCGTCTGGCGCGATCTTGCGGATCGTGAAGTGCAGCGCGAAGAGCGCGGCGACGAACAGCGCGCCGGCAGGCAGCAGCGTGGTGGTGACGGTGCCCTGCACGGTGAGGTCGACGATGATCACGGCGGCAACGCCGACCGCGATCGCGAAGATCAGGAGGGAGAGCTCCAGGCCGAGGAGCAGGCGCGGCGCGCGCAGCGCGGTGATGCGCTGCAGCACGGTCTCGCTGGTGCGCGTCTTCTCGAACGTGCGTGGCTCACCGGCCGGCGATGCGGACTCAGTCATCGTGCACCCCCAAGCGCAGCACGATGTCTCGCGCCTCCTCGATGGAGCCGGCCGGGAGCGTGCGCTCCACCTGCCGCAGCTCGAGCCCGTCGAGTTTCGAAACGGGGATCTCGGTGTCCTCGGCGACGGAGTGCAGGGAAATCGAGCCGATGTTCTGCTGCACGCCCTGATAGATGATCACGGTCTGGCCGTCGGTGCCGACGAAGTAGCGCGTCTGCGTCCACTGGTAGCCGACGGTCAGCACGCCAGCGATCCCGAGCACGATGCAGAGCCCGCCGAGCGCCCACAGGATCCTGCGGCGCCGGTTGCGGCGGCGCGTCTCCGCGATGAGCTCGGCGAGGTACTCGTCGACGCGCGGCTCGAAGTGGCTCTCGGCCACGACCGGGGGCTTGCGCACGGGGCGTCGGCTGAGGATCCGGGTGCGCGCCGTGGAGACCGTGCCGTCGCGCGGTGCGGGCGCCGTCGCGGCGGAGCCGGCGAAGCGGCGGTTCGGCTTCGGGAACTCGAGCGTGTCCGCCGGGTCGCGATCCGGCTCCTCGACGGTCTCGATGAGCACCACGGTGACGTTGTCGGGGGCGCCGTGCGCGAGGCTCTTGTCGATCAGGCCATCGACGGCGCCCTGGAGCGAGCTGCGGCGGCGCAGGATCTTCTCGATGTCGGTGTCCTCGACGTAGCCGCAGAGGCCGTCGGAGCAGAGCAGCCAGACGTCGCCGGGCTCGGTGTCGAGCACCTGGGTGTCCACCTGCGGGGAGGAGTCGACGTCGCCGAGCACGCGCATCAGCACGGAGCGGCGCGGGTGCGTCTTCGCCTCCTCCTCGGTGATCTTGCCGCTGTCGACGAGGCGCTGCACGAAGGTGTGATCCTTCGTGATCTGACGCAGCTCGTTGTTGCGCAGCAGGTACAGTCGCGAGTCGCCGATGTGCGCGAGCGCCAGCTGCGATCCGACCGTGAGGAAGCCGGTGAACGTGGTGCCCATGCCGGCGAGCTCCGGCCGATCCTGCACGGTTGCGCGCAGCTTCGCGTTCGTCTCGAGCACCGCGGTGCGCAGCGTGTTCGTCGCAGCCTCCGGGCTGCCGAGCGGCGGCTGATCGAACTCGGCCATCTCCTTCGCGGCGATCGCGGAGGCGACGTCGCCGCCCGCGTGCCCGCCCATGCCGTCGGCGACGAGGTAGAGGTGGTCGCCGGCGAAGCCGGAGTCCTGGTTGTTCGACCGCACCATGCCCACGTGGGAGCCGATGGCGCTCTGATACGCGATGGTCACGCTCAGGGCCTCAGCTCAAAGGTGGTCGTGCCGATGGTCACTGGCGTGTACGGGGGCACTGGGACCGGCTTCGTGACGCGCACGCCGCCGAGCTTGGTGCCGTTCGTCGAGTCGAGGTCGGTGAGAATCCACTGCTCGCCCGAGCGGACGAGGCGCGCGTGGTAGGTCGAGGTGTACTCGTCGACGATCACGAGCGTCGAGTCGCCGCTGCGGCCGATGGTGACGGTGTCCTCGTCGAGCTGGATCGTGGTGCCGGTCGCGACGCCCGAGGTGATCGCAAGCGTTCCGGGTGCGCTGCCCTGGCCGAAGCCGGGCGCCGCCGGAGCGGTGCCAGCCGTGGGAAGGGCGCCCCCCGTCGGGGTGATCGCGGGGCCCGAGTGCGGGGCTGGCGACGGCGCCGGTGATGGTGCCGCTGCTGCTGGTGATGGTGCCGCGGCTGCGGCTGCGGCGATCACGGGAGACCCGCCGCCTCCGTTCCCGCTTCCCGCGGCGTCGCCGCGCATGCGGCGCACCGGGGCGCCGAAGAGGTCACTGCGCAGCGCGTACACGATCGCGAAGATGAACAGCCACAGCAGCAGCAGGAAACCGATCCGCAGGATCAGGAGCGTCAGCTCACTCATAGGCCTCTCCAGAAGTCTTCGTCGACGCCGGGTGCCTCGCCGTCCACCGCGCGCTTGGCGCGTGGTGCCTGCGGCGGGTTGCCCTGCCGCGTGCGCGGCGGGAAGTTCCCGGGGTCTGCTGCCGGGGGCACCTGGGCCGCCGGCGGTGTGGAAGCGCGGGGCGCTGCGGACTCGCGCGGCGTCGACTCCGGCGCGTTGAACGGCACCGTGTGGCTCGCCGCCTCGGGCGCGTGCCGCTGCGCGGCCCGATCCTGCGCTGGGACGAGCTGGAAGGTCAGCGCGGTCTGCCCGATCGTGAACGTGATGCCGGGCTGCAGCGCCGCTTCGCGGAAGCGCTGCCCGTTGATCTTCGAGCCGTTCGTTGACCCGAGATCGCGCGCGATGCCCGCCGCGCCGTCCCAGATGATTTCGAGGTGCTTGCGCGACGCCGCGGTGTCGGTGATGCGGATCCCGCAGTCCGAGCCGCGCCCCACGGTGGTGGTGCCGCGCGGGAGCTCGTGCCGCTGCCCGTCGACGTCGATGGCGGCGACCCAGTTCACGGAGCCCTCCACCTGCGTCGCCGTGATTTCGAGCACACCGGTGGTGAGCGAGTCGTCGGACTGCAGCTCGATGTACGGCTCGCTCATGAGCTGGTAGTTCTGGCGGCGCGCGTGCTTCAGCACCACGCCGACGAGCTCCTGCTGCAGCGCGGAGCCCATCCCGAGGAGGCGATCGGCGTCCTTCGGCGCGAGGCGCACAATGAAACGGTTCGGTGCCAGAATGCGGTCGCGATCGACGACCACCGCCCCGATGTCCAGCTCGCGTTTGAGCGCCGAAGCGATCTCAACCGGCTGCACACCTGAGCGGAAGGTGCGGGCGAATGCGCCGTTGACGGCACGCTCCAGCCCGCGCTCTACGCTGTCAAGAATGCCCACGTGTCGGTGTCGCCCTTTCGCTTGGCACCGCCGGTCGACGGTGTCGGTCGTTCCTCAGTTTAGCCCGCTTTGGTGAGAAGCGGCTCGGCCTGCTAAGGTAGTGGAGTTGCCTGAACGGAAACGGTCAGGATGACAACTCGCGCGAGTGGCGGAATTGGCAGACGCGCTGGCTTCAGGTGCCAGTGCCCGCAAGGGCGTGGGGGTTCAAGTCCCCCCTCGCGCACGAGGGCTCATGAACGAAATCATGGGCCAGTGATTCACGAAATCGGTGGAGGCCCCGGATCCTTGAAGGATTCGGGGCCTTTCTCGTTTCGCGGGCGCAAGGTCCCGGTCAGGTCGGAGGAACGGCAACGGCCGCCCGAGGATCGCTCCCCGGGCGGCCGTCCGCGCGATGTGCTCGTTACTCGGCCGGCGGCATCAGCACGCTGTCGAGGAGGTACACGGTGGCGTTGGCGGTCTGCACGCCGCCGCAGATGACCTTCGAGTCGTTGACCATGATCGAGTCACCCGAACCGGTGACCGTCAGGTCCTGACCCTCGACGGTCGTGTGGGTGCCGTCGATATCCGCGGGCTCGATCTGGCCGGGCACCACGTGGTAGGTCAGGATCTTCGTGAGCAGATCCTTGTCGGTCTTGAGCGTGTCGATCGTCGCGGCGTCGATCTTGCCGAACGCGTCATCGACCGGCGCGAAGACGGTGAACTCGCTGCCGTTCAGGGTGTCGACGAGGTTCACGTCAGGGTTGAGCGCGCCGCTGACCGCGGAGACGAGCGTGGTCAGCATGGGATTGTTCGATGCGGCGACCGCGACCGGGTCCTGCGACATGCCCTGGATCGACCCGGCGCCGTCCGGTACCTGCTCGGCGTAGGCGGCGCAGCCGGAGCCGACGAGGTTGGCGGCGGGATCGGCGGTCTTCGTGTCCATCGACTCCGTGCTCGACTCGCTCTGCGACTCGGCCTTCTTCGGCTCGTCAGTGGAGTCCGAGCTCATGGAGCAACCCGTCAGGGTCGCACCGAGCAGCACGAGTGCGGCCGCCGTGCCCATCGTCTTCTTCTTCGTGAACATGGTTCCTCCTTGGATTGCTGTCCGCGAACTCCGCGGCTCATGAGGGTGTTCGGAGCCGCCGGGCAACCGGATGGGAAGTTTTTCGATTTCTTTTCGATCCGGGTGCTGCGGGCGCCCGAGGAATCGCTCCCATCCGAATCGGCACCGGCTCCGAATACCCGGTGACAGAGGAGTGGACATGGACGTAGTGATCATCGGGCTGCTGGGCGGGCTCATCACGGGAATCTCGCCGTGCATCCTGCCGGTGCTGCCCGTCATCTTTCTCACCGCGGGCGCGAAGCCGGCCGAGCGGGGCAAGCTGCCCGAGGTGATCCCCGCGAAGCGGAGCCGGCCGTACTGGATCATCGCGGGCCTCGTGCTCAGCTTCTCGGTGGTCACGCTGCTCGGCTCCGTGTTGCTCGGCCTGCTCTCGATCCCGCAGGACGCGATCCGGTGGGCCGGTGTCATCGTGCTGCTGGCGATCGGTGTCGGCATGTTGTTCCCCGGCTTCGAGCAGCTGCTCGAGAAGCCCTTCCAGCGGCTGCCGCGGCGAGCGGTCGGCGAGGGCGGCAACGGCTTCGGGGTCGGGCTGGCGCTCGGCACGGTGTTCGTGCCGTGCGCGGGGCCGGTGCTGGCCGCGATCATCGTCGCGGGCGCGACGGGGCGGATCGGAATCGAGACGGTGCTCCTCACGGTCTCGTTCGCGATCGGTGTCGCCCTGCCGCTCCTGGTCTTCGCGCTCGCGGGCCGCGGCGTCGCCCGGCGGCTCCAGGGGTTCCGCAAGCGCGAGCGGATCATCCGGATCACCGGCGGCATCGCGATGATCGCGCTGGCCGTCGGCCTGGCCTTCAACGTGCCGCAGGCCCTCCAGCGCCTGCTGCCCGACTACACCGCGGGCCTGCAGGAGAATCTCGCGCAGAGCGAGGCCGGCGAGCGCGCCCTCGGACTCGGCGGTCTCGTCACCGATGAGAACCGGGATCTCGACAAGTGCGCGAATCATGCGCCCGAGCTCGCCTCCTGCGGCACCGCGCCGGCGCTCAAGGGCATCGACGGCTGGCTCAACACTCCGGATGGCGCGGGCATCGAACTCGAGCAGCTGCGTGGCAAGGTCGTGCTCATCGACTTTTGGGCGTACTCGTGCATCAATTGCCAGCGCTCGATTCCCCACGTGGTCGCCTGGGATCGCGCCTATCGGGACGCCGGGCTCGAGGTGATCGGCGTGCACTCGCCCGAGTACGCGTTCGAGAAGGAGCGCGCGAACGTCGAGGCTGGCGCGAAGGACTTCGGCATCACCTACCCGGTGGCGCTCGACAACTCGCTCGCGACCTGGACGAACTACCGCAACCGCTACTGGCCCGCCCACTACCTGATCGACGCTTCGGGCACCGTGCGGCACATCTCGTTCGGCGAGGGCGACTACGCCACGACGGAGCGCATGATCCGCGAACTGCTGCGCGATGCCGACGGCTCGGTGGAGCTGCCGCAGAAGACCGACACCGCCGACACGACGCCCGAGCTCGGGAGCACCACGCCCGAAACCTTCCTCGGCTCGTCGAAGGATCTCAACTTCGCGGGTCCGGGCGAGTACCGGGCGGGCGAGGGGGAGTACGCCTTCCCGGCGAAGCAGGACCCCGACACCTTCGCCCTCGACGGTTCCTGGCAGATCGAGACCCAGTTCGCGACCCCCGCCGACGGCACCGGAACGGTGCGACTGGACTACCGGGCCAGCGAGGTGCGCGCGGTGCTCGCCGGCAGCGGCACCGTCCGAGTGGCCGGCGACGGCGACGAGGCCCGGACGATCGAGGTCGGCGGCACCCCGAAGTCCTACCGGCTCGTGCGGACAGCCGATCCCGACACGGGCCGGCTCGAGCTCACCGTCCCATCAGGGGTGCAGCTCTACTCCTTCACCTTCGGGTGATCCGAGAAAACGCGACGAGCGCAGCGCACGAAGCGGAGGTGAATGCGGCATGCTGGGGGAGATGGTCATCGACGGGGTGGAGATTCCCGCGGACGGCGAACGCGCCGATCCTGCGGATGAGGCGCTGTCGCGCGCCGCGGGCGGGGATCAGCGCGCGTTCGCGGAGCTCTACGACCTGCTGTCCGCACGCGTCTTCGGTCTCATCCTGCGCATCGTCGTCGATCGCTCCCAGAGCGAGGAGGTGCTGCAGGAGGTGTTCCTCGAAGCCTGGCAGGCCGCCGGCAGCTTCGACGCCGACCGCGGGCGGGCGCGGAGCTGGCTCCTGACCATCGCGCACCGGCGATCGGTCGACCGCGTGCGGTCCGCGCAGTCGTCGAAGCAGCGCGACCTCGCCGCCGGCGCGCGCGAGCTCGCGGCGGTGCGGCCCGGCGTGGACGAGGAGGTGGAGCTGCTCGTCGACGGGGGACGTGCCGTGCAGTGCCTGAACGAGATCCCGGAGCCGCAACGACGGGCGCTCGTGCTGGCCTACTTCGGGGGATACAGCCAGCGCGAGATCGCGGTGCTGCTCGACACCCCGCTCGGCACGATCAAGACCCGCATCAGAGACGGCCTGACCAAACTCAAGAGCGCATTGGAGGAGACGCGATGAACGAGCAGGAATTCCGCGAACTCTCCGCGGCCCGGGCGCTGCACGCCCTGTCGCCCGAGGAGGAGCAGCGCTTCTCGCACGCGCTCAGCACCCACCCGGCCTGGCGCACCATCGTGGACGAGGATCGCGAGACCGCCGCCGCAATCGGCGCCGCGGCGCCCGAGGTCGCGCCGCCCGCCGCCGCACGGGCGTCCATTCTCGAGCTGATTGCGCGCTCGCCGCAGTTCGTCGCGTCCGAGGCGGACGACCCCGAGGCCGGATCGCCGCCGCTCGCGGAGCCGGCGCAGGAGCTCGACCCGGAGCCAGCGTCGGAGTCCGATCCGGAGCCCCGGCGCACCTGGCGGAGCGCGAAGTGGTTCGCGCTGGCCGCGTCGATCGCCGTGCTGCTCACGGTATCGCTCGCGATGCCGTGGACGACGATCCTCGCGCCGCAGGACCCGGTCGCGCTCGCACTGCAGCGCATCGAGCAGGCCGCGGACGCCGACACGGCGACCGCGCCGCTGCCGGGCGGCGGTGAGGGCACGCTGCACTGGTCGGACGCGGAGGCGGAGGCCGTGCTCGTCACCGACGGGCTGGCGTCCGCACCCGAGGGCCGCGACTACGAGCTGTGGATCGTGCGCGGTGACGCGCCCACCTCGCTCGGGGTCGTGCGCGCCGGGACGGGCGGGGCCTCGATGACGATCGCGACCGGCTTCGAACCGGGCGACGCGCTCGCCGTGACCGTCGAGGCCGAGGGCGGATCGCCGTCGGGCGCTCCGACGACCGACCCGATCCTCGTCCTCGCGACCACCTGAGCGACCGCCGCGCGGGCTCGCCCTGGCCTTGCCACCCCCATCCAGAAGTGGCAAATCGACCCTTCAGGCGCCTGAAGGGTCACTTTGCCACTTCTGGATGGGGGGTCGGGGAGGGGGCAGAAATGGTCGTACGCGATCGGAATGCCGCGGTTTCCGGGCGCCGCGTGGTGCGCAACACCGGCACCGGGCAGGCGGTGACCTCACGCAGTTCAGCCCAGGGCAGCGCGCAGCCGGTGGACGAGCTGCTGCAGTTGCTGTGGGACGAACTGACGAAGCGCACCGCCCCGGAGCTCGACGGGCTCAACCTACGCGAGGTCGCCTACGGGCTCGTGGCATCGATCCCGCGCCGCACGGAAACGGAATGGGACGACCTCATCGGGCCGTTCACCACGACGGCGTCGCTGGTGCGCCGGCTCGGCGTCTCGAAGCAGGCCCTGCACAAGGCGCGCACCGCGCACCGGCTGCTGGCCACCCCGACGGGCGACCGGACGATCCTGTACCCGATGTTCCAGTTCGGGATCGGGCCTGAGCCCACCATGCTGCCTCACCTTCCCGTGATCATGGAGACGCTCGCCGAAGCGGGGATGAATGCCTGGTCGATCGCTCTCTGGCTGAACACTCCGCGACCAGAGCTCGGCGAGGAGGTTCCGCATCAGCTGCTGCGCGGTGCCCCCGAGCGGGTCGATCAGGTCCGCGCTCTGGCCGCAGCAGACGCGCAGCGGCGGATGGCGGCGTGAGCGAGCGTCCCGGTCAGGAGGCCCCGCGCGACGACCTGAACCTCGACGGGTTCCCGACGGTGGAGCTCGCGGCTCGGCACGCAGGTGGGGCGAGTGATCTCCCTGCAGGATGCCGACAGCCTCAGTGTCTCCGAAATTTCGGGCGTCACCGGCACGTTCGCGGACGTCAGCAACTCGGAGGCTGGGTTTGTCGGGATCAACTCCGAGCTGACGACCATGAGCCCGTACGATGTGCCACAGGCATGGGCGGTGTTCGGGCAGGCTGGCCCCGCGGCGGTCGAGGTGGTGCGCACCTGGACCGGCCGAGACGCGTGCGCGGACGTCGGCATTCGGGTGGCCCCGCCCATCCCGCACACCACCGCCGGGCTCACCATCGAGTAGGCGTTCCGCCTGCGCCGCCTCGTCCACGAAGCGGGCTGGCTCGCCCAGCCGGAAGCTACCCGGCCAGCGCCTCAGCGACCTGCGCGATGTGGTGAGCGACCGCCGCGCGCGCGGCCTCGGGGGAGCCCGAAGCGATGGCGTCGATGATGCGCTCGTGCTCCTCGTCGGATGCGCTCTGCCTGGCCTTCGTGATGTTCAGGAACTCGGACTGTGGGTCGAGCGCCTGTCGCATGGAGATGACCATTGCGACGAGCACCGGGTTGCCGCTCGCCTCGGCGATCGCGCGGTGGAACTGGCCGTCGAGCCGCACCCAGGCGCGGAGGTCGGTCGTCTGCCGCATGCGCGCGACGTACCCACGGAGGCCAGCGAGCTGCTCCTCGGTGTGCCGCTCGGCCGCGTATCCCGCCGCGGGGATCTCGATGTGCGGCCTCGCCTCGATGAGGTCTTCGGCGGAGTAGCCACCGAAAGTGAGCTGGGGGTGCTCGGTCTTTGAGCGCACAAACGTGCCGCTCCCGCTCCGGGTCTCGATGAGGCCGAGCGTGGCGCACGCGCCGAGCGCTTCGCGGAGGATGGCGCGGCTCACGCCGAAGGTCTTGGCGAGCTGGATCTCACCGGGGAGCCGGTCGCCGATCTCGATCTCGTCGCTCGCGATCAGTGCGAGGAGCGCCTGAAATGCGGCCTCTGCAGCGGTTCGTCGCTGCAGCGGAGCCTGCGGCACTGGCTCGGGCACGGCACACCTCTGTTCCTCTTGATCGCGACCATCCTATTCCGAATCGGGCGGGGATTGGCGTGTTGCGGGATCCCGATCAATCACTTAAGCTGTCCGACAGCTGGACAGGTATGCCGACGGGCGGCGTCCGCGAGAAAGGTCAGCCATGGAACAGAACAATGAGGTTCGCGACACCGGGGCACCCCCGGCTGAAGTCGTCGACGCCGGCGATGGCGGGTACAAGAAGTCCCTCAAGCGTCGCCACATGAACATGATCGCCATCGGCGGCTCGATCGGCACGGGGCTCTTCCTCGGCGCGAGCGGCCGAATGGAGATCGCTGGACCGTCGCTCGCGGTGGTCTACATCATCTGCGGGCTCTTCGCCTTCATCGTGGTGCGCGCGCTCGGCGAGCTCGTCATGTACCGCCCGTCGTCGGGGGCGTTCGTCTCCTACGCCCGCGAGTTCATGGGGGAGAAGGGCGCGTTCTCGGTCGGCTGGCTGTTCTTCCTCGACTGGGGCACGACCGTGATCGCCGACATCACCGCGATCGCGCTGTACGCGCACTTCTGGTCATTCTTCACGCCGATCCCGCAGTGGTTGCTCGCGCTCATCGCCCTCGTCATCGTCATGGCGATGAACATCACCTCGGCGGTGCTGTTCGGTGAGCTTGAGTACTGGTTCGCGCTCATCAAGGTCAGCGCGATCGTGCTCTTCGGGCTGCTCGGGATCTACTTCATCGTGACGCAGACGCCGATCGACGGGCACACGCCGGGTCTTGCGCTCATCGCCGACAACGGCGGCTTCTTCCCGAACGGGATCGCCCCGATGTTCGTGATCGCACTGGGTGTCGTCTTCGCGTACGGCGGAACCGAGATGATCGGTGTCGCCGCCGGCGAGGCGAAGGACGCGCGCAAGGTGGTGCCGCGCGCCGTGAACTCGATCATGTGGCGCATCATGCTGTTCTACGCAGGCTCGGTGGTGCTCTTCACCCTGCTCATGCCCTGGACCTCGTACCGCGCGAACGAGAGCCCGTTCGTGACGGTCATGAACTCGATCGGCATCCCCTACGCCGGCGACATCATGAACCTGGTCGTGCTGACCGCTGCGATGTCGAGCCTCAACGCAGGCCTCTACTCCACCGGGCGCACGCTGCGCTCGCTCGCGATGGCTGGCACTGGGCCGAAGTTCGCGCAGCGCATGAACAAGGCCGGCGTGCCGTACGGCGGGATCCTGATCACCACCGGGCTCGGCGTGGTCGGCGTGATCCTGAACCTCATCGTTCCCGGGCAGGTCTTCGAGATCGTGCTCAACCTCGCCGGCCTCGGCATCGTCGGCGTGTGGGGCTCCATCATCATCTGCCACTGGCTCTTCGTGCGGAAGATGCGGAGCGAAGGCAGGGACCGGCCGAGCTTCCGGCTGCCCTGGGCGCCGGTCACCAACGGCATCACCCTCCTGTTCCTTGCGATGGTTGTGCTGCTGATGGCGCTCGATCCGGGAGTCGGGCGGATCACCCTCGGCGCGTTCGTGATCGTCGTGATCCTCATGGTGGTCGGCTGGTATCGCGTGCGCGGCCGGATCAACCCCGAGGCGCTGACCTCCACCATCGATATCGCCGCGAATGCCCAGGCGACCGCGGCGGAAGACCGGCCGCTGGCGGGGCCGGCAGACCCCGACGCAAGGAGCTGAACGAGCGGTGAGCACGGCAACTGAGGCACCGTCCCGTCGGATCGGGATCATCGCCGGATCGGGGCCGGAGGCCGGCATCGACCTGTGGGCGAAGGTGCTCGACGAGCAGCGGAAGCTCCTGGGCGACCGCTACCGCGGCGACATCGACGCCCCCGAGGTGACGGTGGTCTCGGTGCCCGAGCTCGGTTACTCCATGGACCTCGAGCGCGAGGAGGAGCGGGTCTGGGCGGCGCTCGAGCGCGCCGCACGGCAGATCGCACCGCAGGTGGACGTGTACGTCATTGCGTGCAACACCCTCAACTACTTTGCGGAACGCCTGCGCGCACTCGAGCTCCCCGCGGAGCTCATCACCCCGGCGGACACGGTCAGCGCGGAGCTCGAGGTGCGCGGCATCGCCCGTGTCGCGCTCCTCGGCTCCAGGCAGACCATGGATCTCGCCGGGTGGTCCTGCTACCGCGGGCTGGTGGGCCGGGTCGACATCGAACTGCCAGGTGACGGGGCGCGGCTGCACCGGCTGATCGAGCGAATCAAGGCGGTCGGCGGACCGGACCCCGAGCTCGAGCGAGAGTTTACTGGGATGCGGCAGGAGCTCACGAGCGAGACCGTTCTCCTCGCCTGCACCGAGTTGCCGCTCCTGCGGGGCCCCGCCGCGCAGGAGGCGGAGGGCGCGATCGATGTCTCGCGACTGCTCGCGCGTGCCGCGGTGCGGTGGCGGCCTGCCGCCCCCGGCGCCGCGCAGGCGGGCGCTGCGCAAGCCGTGGCCGCGCCGGCGGGCGCCGNCGGGCGCCGCGCAGGCCGGCGCCGGCCGCCAGGCGGCGACGCGCGTGGCGATCCTGTACACGGGCGGCACCTTCGGCATGGCGCCGACGGCGAGTGGGCTCGCCCCGCACCCGCACCTGCGCGCGGAGATCGAGCGGCTCGCCGCCGCGGTCGGTGAGGCCGGGGGTGCCCCGCTCACCTGGAGCTACGCGGAGACGGAGCGGGCGATCGACAGCGCAGAGGCCGGCCCGGAATCGCTCGCGCGGCTCTCGGACCGGATCCGTGAGCTCGTCGATCGTGAGCGGCCGGACGGCGTGCTCGTCATCCACGGAACCGACACGATGGCGTACACGGCCGCCTACGCGGCCTTCGCGCTCGCCGACCTCGCGCTGCCGATCGTCTTCACCGGCTCGCAGGTGCCGCTCAGCGCCGCGGAGAGCGATGCGCCGCGGAACTTCAGCCAGGCGCTCAGCGCCGCGGGCGGTCCGCTCGCCGCGGGCGTGTGGATCGCGTTCGATGGCCTGATCCTGCCGGCGGTGCGGGCCGTGAAGCGCTCAAGCGAGAGCTTCTCCGCCTTCGCCGCGCCGCGGGGGATCGCTGCCGGGGCTCTCGGCGTCGCGCCCCAGCTCGCCGCCGCGCTGCGCGGGGCCGCCGGCCGGGTGGGCCCGCGAGTCGGACTCGTGAAGGTCACCCCCGGGCTGAACGCCGCGCAGCTCGCCGCTGCCCTCGACGCGTGTCCGGCCGGGGTCGTGCTCGAGGGCTACGGTGCCGGGACCGCGCCGGTGGTGACCGGGGGGCTCGCCGCGCCCGTGCGCGCCGCGGCCGAACGGGGCACCGCGATCCTGGTCACCACGCAGTGCACGGACGGAGCGGTCGCACTCGGCCGGTACGCGGTCGGCTCCGAGCTCGCCGCGGCGGGCGCGACGGGAGCGGGCGACATGACGGCCGAGGCCGCGCTCGGCAAGCTCGCGGCGCTGGTGCGCGCGGGCTACGCAGGCGAGGAGCTGGAGCGGCTCCTCACCGCAAACCTCATCGGCGAACGGCTCGGCTGAGGCGTCAGCAGCCCGGACGGCGCGGGGTGAGCCGCCGCCAGTGCCTCAGCGCCCCGGCTCGTCGGCGCGCTGGCCGGACGGAAGTTTCACGTTAAACATCTCGGCGGTCGCCCGCGCGGACGGGGTGCCGGCGTCGGGGTCGGCGCCGCGCGACACGAGCGCCTCGATCACCTCGGCTGAGCGCTTGAACACGGCGCCGGCGAGCGGGGTCTGCCCGCGATCGTTGGGGCGGTCGAGGTCGGCGCCGCGCTCCGCCAACGCGGCGACGAGCGCCGCGTGCCCGTGGTAGGCGGCGAGCATGAGCAGCGTGTTGCCCTGCGCGTCGGTGAGGTCGACGGGGACGCCCTGGTCGATCGCGGCGGTCAGCTGCGCCGCGTCGCCAGCGCGCGCGAGGTCGAAGAGCGCGTGCGCGAACTGCAGCACGTCGTCGGGAAGCGCGTCGGCGGTCGAATCAGTCATCCCTCTATTCTCCGCGATCGCCGCGCTGCGCCCGCCCGCCTGCCGGCGTCTCGCCCGCGCCCTGCGCCGCGGTCGTGGAGACGCGCTCGAGCAGGCGGTCGGGGAGGATCCGCGTGAGCGGCGCGGTCAGGCGGTACCGCCAGTCGGACACTCGCACGGCGCGGCCGGCGTGCACCGCGCGCAGCCCGTCACGCGCGACGCGGCGCGTGTCCGCCCACGCGATACGGGGGAGCTGCGGCAGGTGGTCCTCGCCCATGCGCTCGTGGAACTCGGTCGCGAGCAGGCCGGGGCAGAGCGCCGTGACGCGCACGCCACGACCGCGGTAGCGGGCGTTCAGCGAGCGCGACAGCGACACCACCGCGGCCTTCGCCGCCCCGTACGTGCCGGTCGGCGTGAACGCGGCGACGCTCGCCACGTTTAGGATCCAGCCAGCGCCGCGATCCAGCATCCCGGGCAGCGCGGCGTGCGCGAGCCGGAGCGGGGCCCACGACAGGAGCTCGTGCATGCGGCGCTCGTCGGCGATGTCGCTCGTCGCGAAGCTCGCGTAGACGCCGAAGCCGGCGTTGTTGATGAGGATGTCGACGGGGCGTGCGGGATCCGCGAGCCGCGCGGCGACGCGCTCGAGCCCCGCCGCCGTGGTGAGGTCGGCGGCGAGCACCTCGCTGCGGCCGGTGGCTCGATCGGGATCGCCCAGCGTGCGCGCGCGGTCGAGCTCCGCGGCGAGTCGGGTGAGACGCTCCTCGTCGCGGGCGACCAGGATCACGCCAACGCCGAGCGCGGCGAGCTGCCTGGCGAACTCCGTGCCGAGCCCCGCCGACGCGCCGGTGATGAGTGCGGTGTATGCCATGCGCCCAGTCTGCCAGCGCGCGCCCGTGCCGCGCTGCGTGCTGGCTGCCGCGGGCTTGCACGCTCCGTCAGCCTCGTCAAGGTGTGCAGAGGCGGGGGACTCGGCTAGCGTGGGACGGGTGAGCCGACCGGGTGTGAGGCGCCGGCGGGAACCGACCCGGAAGGACGCGCAGTGACAACAGCCGGACAGTACCCGTTCCCCGGGGATCGTACCCCGTACGCATCCGCGCTCGAACGGCACATGGCCAGGCAGCCCACCATGCTGCAGGTGCCGGGGCACGGGGCGACGAGTGCCGGCCCGAGCCAGCGCCTCGCCGAGTTCGCGGGCGAGCGCGCGGTTGCGATGGACATTCCGCGCCTCGTCGAGGGGATCGACGTCGGGCCGCACTCGCCGCTCGTGCGCGCCCAGGAGCTCGCCGCGGAGGCGTGGAGCGCGCGGCAGACCTGGTTCCTCACGAACGGCGCCTCGCAGGCGAACCGGATGGCCGCGATCGCGGTGGGGAGCCGGGGCCGCGGCTCCGCGGTGCTCATGCAGCGCTCCGCGCACTCGAGCTTCACCGACGGGGTGCTCGTTGCTGATCTGCTCCCGTTCTTCATGATGCCGAGCGTTGACACCGCGCGCGGGATCCACCACGGGGTCACCGCCGCGCAGGTGAGCACGCACCTCGACGAGGCGCGCGCGGCCGGCGAGGAGGTCGGGGCTGTCTACATCGTGAGCCCGAGCTACTTCGGCGCGGTGGCGGATGTTGCCGCGATCTCGCGCGTGACCCGCGCGGCGGGGGTGCCGCTCATCGTCGACGGCGCGTGGGGCGCGCACTTCGGCTTCCACCCGGAGTTCCCCGAGTCGCCCACCAGGCTCGGCGCCGACCTCGTCATCTCGAGCACGCACAAGCTCGGCGGCAGCCTCACGCAGTCGGCCATGATCCACCTCGGGGAGGGGCCATTCGCCGACGAGTTCGCGCCGCTCCTCGAGCGCGCATTCATGCTCACGCAGAGCACCAGCGAGAGCGCGCTGCTGCTCGGCTCGCTCGACATCGCGCGGGCGACCCTCGAGGACGGGGAGGGCTTCTCCGAGTCGGTGGCGGCCGTCGCCGCGTTCCGCGATCGGCTGCGGGGCGACGGGCGCTTCCCGATCGTCTCGGACAGTTTTGGCGACTTCCCCGACATCGTCGCGGACGACCCCATGCGCGTGTCGATCGATGTGACGAGCACGGGGCTCACCGGGCACGCCGTGCGCAGCCTGCTCGGGGAGCGCTTCGCCGTGTACCTCGAGATCGCGACCGTGAGCGCGGTCGTTGCGTTCATCGGGCCGGGCAAACTGCCAGATCTGGATCGCCTGCTCAGCGGCCTCGAAACGCTGCACGCGGAGCGCGGTAGCGCCCCGCTCGTCGGCCTCGAAGCGATCCCGCCGCTGCCGCGTCCCGGGGATCTCCGCACGCGGCCGCGGCAGGCGTACTTCGGCGCGCACCGCACCGTTTCCGCCGAGGACGCGATCGGGCGTGTGAGCGTCGACGCGCTCTCCGCGTACCCGCCGGGGATCCCGAACGTGCTGCCTGGCGAGGAGATCACCCGCGAGACGGTCGAGTTCCTCCGCGCGGTCGCCGCGGCGCCCATCGGCTACGTGCGCGGCGCGCTGGATCCCGCGGTGGCTGAGCTGCGCGTGCTCGACGTCGAGTAGGGCGAACTACTCGGCGATCGCCCCGGCGAGCACGGTGAGCGCCGCGGCGCGCGCGGCGCGACCGCGCTCGCCGCTGCGCTCGACGAACAGATCGACCAGTTCCTCCGTGAGGAGCATGAGCGCCGCACGTGAGGTGTGGATCAGCTCATCGTGGAAGCTGTCGTTGACGGGCGGGACGACGAGCGCCGTGTCGGCCTGCGCCACGATCGCCGAGCGCGCGAATGAGGTGATCGCGATGACGTGTGCCCCGCCCTCGCGCGCCGCCGCCATCGCCTCGAGAGTGGGGCGGTTCGCGCCGGAACCGGAGAACACGATGCACGCGGATCCCGCGCCGAGCTGGCGCGCCGCGATCTGCTGCGCGATCGGGTCTGCGAAGTGCTCAACGGATCGGCCGGCCGCGTTCAGGCGCATGACGAGCGCGAGCCCGAGCGGGCCGGACAGCCCGTTGGCGACGACCAGCACGCGGTCGGAGTGCTCGAGCGCGTCGAGAAACCCATCGACCGCCTCGGGGGTGAGCGCGGCCAGCGTGTCGCCGAGCCGGGCACCCACCTGCGCGATGCGGCCGCGGAGCACCCCGAGCGCGCTCCCGTCAGCCGCGGGAGCTGCCGCGTCGCTGCGCTGCGCTGCCGACTCGAGCGCGAGCTCCTGCACGAGCGCGACGCGCAGCTGCGGATAGCCCTCGTAGCCGAGGGACTGCGCCGCGCGGATCACGGTGGTGCGCCCCACGCCCACCCATGCGGCGAGCTCCTGCGCGGTGAGCTCGACGGCCCGGCCGCGATCCTGCGCGATGGCCTCGGCGACGCGGCGCTCGGTCTTCTGCAGGCCGGGTGCGAGGGCGGCGATGCGCACGCTCGGTCGGGCCTCGGGGGATCCGGTCCAGGTCATGCCCGTCCTCCGCTCATGAGCCGGCGGCGGATCGCCCCGGAGATGGTGTCCATGATCATGGTGGCAACGATCACGACGATCAGCAGCATGCCGACGGTGTCCCACTGCCGATAGTTCGTGTAGTTCGAGAGCATGCTGCCGATGCCGCCGGCTCCCACGAGGCCGAGCACGGCCGAGGTGCGGATGTTGATCTCGAAGCGGTAGAGCGCGAACGAGAGGAGCGCGGGGGCCACGGCCGGCCAGAGCGCCCAGCGGGTCACCGCGGCCGTCGTGCCGCCCGCCGCGCGCACCGCTTCCGGGGCGCCGTCGCGCACCGATTCGACGGTCTCGTACACCCACTTGCCCTGCGTGCCGATGCCCGCGATCCCGAGCGCGAGCGCGCCGGTGAGCGGGGTGAGCCCGGTGACGGTGAGCAGCACGAGTGCGATGATCACCTCGGGCACCGCCCGGATCACGGCGAAGAGGCCGCGCAGGATCCCGCGCAGCCAGAGCGGCCCCACCCCGGTCGCGGCGAGCATGCCGAGCGGGATCGAGATCACCACGCACAGGAGCGCGCCGAGCCACGCCATCGAGATGGAGCGCCACGTCTCGAAGAGCGCGCGCGGCAGCTTGTCCCAGTTCGGCGACTCGAACATGAGCCACAGGTAGTTCGCGATGCGGCCGGGCAGCGCGGGCAGGTCCGCCCAGGAGATCTGCAGCCCGCCGGCGGCGATGAGGATGACGAGCGCGGCGAGGATGGACCAGAGCGTCGCGGCGAGGCGCGAGGGCCGCGCGGGCAGCCGCAGCTCAGCGGCGCGGCGCCCGGGGCCGCGCGAGGTCTGCGTGCCGCGCGGCGCCGACGGCGGGGTGACGGTGAGCTGGGTCATACGAGCCTCCTGCGGAGCAGGTTCGAGAGGATCTCGATCGCGATGACGACGACCAGGATCTCGAGGATGATCACGGAGACATCGGAGTAGGCGTAGAAGCCGCGCCGCTCGTCGAGCAGGCGCCCGATGCCGCCGGCTCCCACGATCCCGAGGATGGCGGAGATGCGCACGTTGAGTTCGAGCGCGTAGAGCCACTGGTTCGTGAAGAGCGGCCACACCTGCGGCAGCGCCGTGGCCCGATTGATCTGGAGCTGCGTGCCACCGGCCGCGCGACCAGCCTCCATGTAGCTGTGGTCGGACGCGTCGATCGCCTCGGAGACGAGTTTCACGACCACGCCGAGGTTGAAGAGCACGAGGGCGACCACGCCGGGGAGCGCCCCGACCCCGAGCATCGCGACGAGCACGGTGGCGTACACGAGGTCGGGCACCGCGCGGATGATGTTGATGGCGGTGCGCACGATGCCGCGCGTGATCCCGTTCGGGTTCGTGGGGGATGCGGCCCACAGCGTGAGCGGCACCGAGAGGATCGCCGCGAGCACGGCACCCACGAGCGCCATCTGCAGCGTCTCGAGCATGGGCGCCAGCGTGCGGGGGAGAAACGCGAGGTTCGGCTGCAGGAGCTGCGCGATCTTCTCCGCGCCGTTGCGCCAGTTCTTCGCGATGGCGGCGAGATCCAGCTCGATCCCGCCGATCGCCGGCAGGCAGGTCGCCGCGGTGAACGCGGCCACCGCGGCGACGATCAGGGCGGCGCGCGGCCAGGTGCGCTGCCGGGGTGGGAGGGCGAGGGCATCGGGGGCTGCCGCCGCGGGGGCTGCGTTCGGCGCGGGCACGGTCATGCGCTCGTCCCGAGCCGATCGCGGGGCTGGATCGGCCGGCCGTAGATCTCCTCGAAGTCGGCATCGCGCGCCTCGGCCGCTGGCCCGTCGTAGACCATCGCGCCGTCGCGCAGCCCGATCATGCGGGTGGTGTACTGGCGTGCGAGGTCCATGAGGTGGATGTTGATCAGCACGGTGAGGCCGCGCTCGGCGTTGATCCGAGCGAGATCCGCCATCACCGAGTGCGCGGTGGGCGGGTCGAGGCTCGCGACGGGCTCGTCGGCGAGCATGACGCTCGGCTCCTGCGACAGGGCGCGGGCGATCGCCACGCGCTGCTTCTGGCCGCCCGACAGCGAGCCGGCGCGAGTCCACACCTTGTCGAGGATGCCCACCGAGCCGAGGGCGCGCAGCGCGATCTCGCGGTCCTCCGCGCTCGGGATCCCGAGCAGGGTGCGGTACGCGGGGGAGTGCGCGAAGCGGCCAACGAGCGTGTTGCGGTACACGCTCGCGCGCTCGGCGAGGTTGAACGCCTGGAAGATCATGCCGATGTGGCCGCGCGCCTCGCGCAGGGAGCGCCCGCGCAGCTCGGAGACGCGGTGCGGGCCGACGGTGACGGCGCCCGAGGTGACGGGCACGAGCCCGTTGATCGTGCGGATGAGGGTGGACTTGCCCGAGCCGGAGAGGCCAACGATCGACACCATTTCGCCCGGCTCAATGCTCAGGGAGACGTCGCGCAGGGCGCGGGTGCCATTCGGGTAGGTCACGGAGGCGTGGTCGAGGGCGATGCGCCACGAGGCGGCGTCCGGCGCCGGCCGGACCTCCGCCTCGCGGCGCGCATCGGTTGCGTGCGACATGAGCGTGATGCAGAACCTAGTTCGTGAACTGGCTGAGGATCTCGCCGTAGCGGGTGATCTCGTCCTCGGCGGTCTCGTTCGTCCAGTCGGAGAGCCCAACGAGGTCGAACATCACGGTCTTCGCGTTCTCGGAGGAGTCGGCGTAGTCGTCCATGAGCTGCGTGAGCTTCGTCACCAGGTCGGCGGGGAGGGTCGGGGAGACCGCGACGCCGCCGTTCGGGATCATCTCGGTGTACGAGAACGCGACGACCTTGTCGGCCACCTCGGGTGCCTCCGCGGTGACGGTGGTGCGCGCGTCCCAGTACCCGAAGCTCACCTCGGCATCGCCGTTCGCGACCGCGAGTACCGCGTTGTTGTTGCCCTCGACCGGCACCTGCGTGATGTCGGCGTCGGTGTCGATCCCGGCGTCGCGCATGGCGACCACGGGGTACTGGTAGCCCGCGGGCGAGGTGGCGGCCTGCAGGGCGACCTTCGTGCCCGTGGAGATCTTCTGCAGCGCGTTGATCCCCGCGGGGCCCTGCCCGGTCGCGTCGGTGCCGGCCTGCTCGATGCCGTTGCAGTAGAGCAGCTCGATGTCGCTCGCCGCGTAGCGCGCCTTCACCGGCGCCTCGGCGCAGTACTTGTCGGGGTTGTTCGTGAAGCCGACGGCCGCGTACGACGTTGCGCCGAAGCGCACATCGCGGAGCACGAGCTCGGCGTCGTACTGCTGCGTCGCGTGGAAGAGGGAGCCGGCGTCGGCGATGATCACCTGCGCCTGCTCGGCGCCGAGCGCCTCGACGGTCGCGGCGTAGTCGCTCGCCACGACCCCCTCGACCTCGATGCCGAGCCCCTCGGAGAGGTAGGTGGTGAGCGGGTCGAGCGCCTCCGCGAGGTCCTCGCCCTCAACGGAGGGGACGAGGGACAGCGTGATCGACTCGGGCCAGGCCTGCGCCGCATCGGTCGATGCGGAATCGCCCGCCCCGCCGGTGCTGCAGCCTGCGAGGCCGAGGGCAGCGACCGTGAGGGCGCCAGCGGCAATGAGTGACTTGCGCATGAGGGGAATTACCTTTCGATGCCGGGTGCCGAGCCGAGCGGCTCGTGTGTGCTGGACGCCGCGGTCGCGGCCCAGGTTTCGATGTCGGTGCGCAGCGCGGCGAGCGATGGCCCGCGCAGCGTCACCGAAGCTGGAGCGTGCGCCGCGGTGGCCCCCACGAGCGCCGTGTCGGCGCCGAGGGCGCGCGCCGGCGCCAGGTCAAACTCTGCGATGTCGCCGATCGAGAGCACAGGGCCACGTGCGCGGAGCGCGGTGACGAGGCGTGTCAGACCGGCGGGCTTGCCGATGGCGAAGTGGAGCTCGGCGAAGCGATCCCGCACCCCCCAGGCCGCGAGGACGCGGTCGATGCCCTGCTCGGGGGCGTTCGTGGCGAGCACGAGGTGTGCGGAGTGTCCGAGCGTCTCGAGGAACCCGTCGAGCCCGGGCATCGTGTCGACCGGGGCGAGGTCAGTGCCGAGCTGTGCGCGGCTCGCCGTGTAGGCGGCCTGCAGGGTCTCGGCGTCGACGCCAGCGGAGCGGGCGAGCGATCCGACCACGTCGTAGCCATCGCGGAACTCGGCCTCACCCGCGTCGAAGCGGGCGAGCTCGGCCTCGACGCGGTCTGCGAACCCCGGCCCCGCTGCCGGCGCGATCTGCTGCGCGTAGGCACGGACGGGCCCGTGGCCGATGGCCAGGGTGCCATCGAAGTCGAAGACGATGCTCGGCGCCATGCGCACTCCCTTTCGGTTTGGACGATAAATCCAAACCTAGGGACGCAAATGGACGAAATGTCTATGGGGCGGTGAACGCTCGGTGACTAGTCGGCAACGGCATTCCAACGCGATCCCGGATCGCGCGCGAAGTCGGCAAGGAGCTGATCGGGATCACCCGACACGGGGAACGTGGTGATGAGCCGGAGCGGGGTGCCTCCGTGCGGGCCAGCGGTGCCGATCCCGGAGACGAGCGCCGTCGGGCCGGCTGGCTCGGCCGCGTGCAGGACCACGCGAGCGCGCCGGAGCGAGCGGTTGGCGGCGAACACGGCGTCGGCGACGCGCGCTCCCGCCGGCGGGGTGCGCAGCACCGGCAGGGCCGCCCGCGTCACGCGCGCGAGCGTCGTGCCCGCCGGGGTCGCCCCCAACAGAAACTCGTCGGCCGGGCGGCCGAGCGCGCGGGCGAGCGCGCCATCCGCCCAGCGGTCGCGCTTGTACCCGAAGGGGGTCGGCACCCGGGAGAACCAGTAGCCGTAGACGTGGAGGAGCCCCGCGTTTCCGACCGGGAATTCGGCGCGGATGCCCGCGGCAGCGTGCAGCGCGTCGAAGAGTTCACGGGGGATCGATGGCACCCCCGTGAACTCATCGATGAGTGTTGAGCTGCCCCAGCTCTCGAACCGACCGGCCGCGGCGTCGGCGCGGACCTGCGCGAGCACGGGCTCGAGTTCGGGGAGCGGTGGCGGGGTGGAATGCGGGGCGCCAGTCATCCCGCCACCCTCCCACGCGAAAGTGAACCGCGCGTATCGCGGCTAGGCGAGCATCTTCGCGAGCCAGTCCGCGACCGGGCGCGGGGCGAGGTCCAGCACGCGCTGGGCGCTGGTGGGCTCGGAAATCATGAAGCCCGGCTCGGCGTTCAGCGCCTCGTACAGGCTCACGACCGGCGCGGCACCGGGGCCGAAGAGCGGGGTGATGAGCTCACCGAACTCGGCCGGGCTGAGTGCCGCATAGCGCACGGGGTGCCCCAGTGCGGCGCCGAACTCGGTCGCGAGCTGCTCCCCGGTGAGGGCGGGGAGGTGGCCGATCGCGATGACGCCCTCGGTGCGCGCCTCCGCGTCCTCGGTGAGGAGGCGTGCCACGACCTCGGCGACGTCCAGGTGCGAGCTCCAGGACACCGGGAAGTCGGCGGGGAGCGGGTAGCGCAGCACGCCCGCCTCGCGGGCCGGGCCGAACACGACCGGGAGGAGCAGGTTCTCGAGGTAGAGGCGGGGGGAGACGATCGCGGTGGACACGCCACTCTCCGTTGCGCGCCGGATGAGGCGGCGCACCGGCGCATCTTCGGGGGCCTGGAGCGGGGAGTCTGGCTGGTCGACGATGGCTCCGCTGGTGGAAATCACCACGCGCGCCGGGCGTGCGGTCTCGATCGCCGTGGCGATGGCCTCGGCCTGCGCCGCGGCGACCTCGGGGGCGCCCAGCGGCAGGTGGACGAAGACGCCCGAGGCGCCTGTGTAGAGCGCGGTCAGCGCGGCAGCGTCGGTGAGGTCAACGGCTGCGGCGGTTGCGCCGTCGGGGAGGTTGGCGGGGGTGCGCACCGCGGCGGTGGCCGGGTGTCCGCTGGCGAGCAGCGAAGCGAGGACGGGGGAGCCTTGGGCGCCGGTTGCGCCGTGGACGATGTATGTCATGCTTCTATTAGTGCATACAGTGCACCGGTTACATCAAGTGCACTAATGAGAGGACGATCGAATATGCAGGAAACTGACCTTCCCGAGTGCGGAGTTGCCCGGTTCCTGCTGCTGTTCGACGGTCCATGGGCCACACTCATCATTCGTGAGCTGATGCACGGGCCGCAGCGTTTCGGTGAGCTGCGCGATGCCCTGCCCGGGATCAGTGCGCACACGCTGACCAACCGGCTGCGCCTGTTCGCGTCACGTGGCATTGTCACGCGGACTGCCTTTCCGGAGATTCCGCCACGGGTGGTCTACGAGCTCACGCCGCTGGGGTGGCAGCTTGAGCCGGTGCTCGACGCGATGAACGACTGGGGTCAGGCAGCTCCGGTTCGCGCGTTCGTGCCAGAGGAAGCCGCGTAGCGCCCGCTTCTGGCTGCGTGCCGATCGCTGTGCTGCGCGGCGGGGGCTCGGGCCGGAGGTCCGGTGGCATCCCGACGTGTACCCCCTGGACGTCTGCGCCGCGCACGAGGATACCCCGGCCGGGAGGGGTGCCGGATCGGGTCATCCGCGTGAACGGCGTGGCAAAGACGGCTGGGGTGTCGTGTTCGTCGGGGCGAAGCGCGAGCGCCCATCGAACGCCGCGAAGCGGGGCGGCGAGCTCCCACGCGGCGTTGAGTGTGGCGTTCTCGCCCTCGACGATCGCGAGCATCTCGCTGTGCCGGAGGCGGTGCAGCACCGCGCCGAGTTCGCGTTCAATCCCCGAACCGGCGAATGCGCCGATGTCCTCTACGACGAGCACCCCGAACTCGCCGGCTGCGGTGGGCGGACCTTCGTCGAGCTCGCGCTGGAGCGTTGCGGTGAGTCGTGCGAGGAGCGCGCGATGCGCTGACGGCAGGAGCGCTTTCGTCTGCCAGGGGTGCGCGTCCGCGAGCGCGCTTCGTCGATGCGGGGAGAGGAGCGCCGCGGTGACGCTGCGGCGGGGGCGCAGCTCGGCGGGACTGTCGTCCGCGATCGGGTGTCCGGGTGGGGCTGAGCCGAGCGCGGTGAGGATGGAACGAATGGCCGCGGTGCGCCCGGACCCGGCCGGACCGCTCACCACGGCGAGTCCGGCTTCGGGCGTGGGCACGCCATGAAACGTGCCGGTGTCGAGCGCAAACGCCTGGCCCCCGCCCGGCGCCCGCGGGAGTGCCTGCTGCAGCACCAGGCGAGGAACCTCGGGGACCATGAGTGGGGCGGGTGCCCGTGCGGGGCGCTGGCGTGCATGTCGCGCAAAGCCCGCCACCGCTGACTCCGTGTGGTCGCCGGGGAGAGCGAACTGTACTTCGGCGCCATCAGCGACCCGTATGGCCCGCCCGGGTGGCGCGCCGCGCAGGGCAGCTCGGGGAAGTCCCAGCGCGTGAAGATCATCGGCCAGAGTTGGGCGCAGAGCGAAACGCTCCGGAACGCTTGCTCCGAGGTCGGGTGGGAGCGCTGCGGCCCGTTCAGCGCTGAGGATGAGGTGTATTCCCGTGCTCCGCGCGGTGCGGGCGA
>NZ_RPDI01000020.1 GCF_003917135.1 Leucobacter chromiireducens | reverse complement strand
TGATCGCACCAGCGACGAGACCAGCTGCGCCGCCCGCGAGGGTGGCGAGCACCGGGTTCTGACCCGCAGTAATGAGGGAGGCCGCGACCGCGGCACCCGTGGTGAAGCTGCCGTCGACCGTGAGGTCGGGGAAGTTGAGGACGCGGAAGGTGAGATACACACCCAGCGCCATGACGCCATAGATGAGGCCGAGCTCGATTGCACCGATCATGGCTACTTCACCACGTTCGCGGCGCGCTCGACGAGCGCGGCCGGCAGCTCGACGCCGAGGCGCTTCGCGGCCTCGGGGTTGATCGTGAGTTCGAGATCCTTCGAAGTCTCGACCGCCATCGTCGCGGGATCGGCGCCGTCCTTGAGGATGCGGATCGCCATCTCGCCGGTCTGCGCGCCGAGCTTCGTGTAGTCGATGCCGACGGTCGCCGCGGCGCCGCCGTCGACGTGCGTCGAGTCGGAGCCCACCACGAGGATGCCCTTCTCCTCCGCGACTCCGACGATCGCGCCGATGCCCGAGGCGACGAGGTTGTCGCTCGGCGTGTAGATCGCGTCGACGTCGCCGAGGGACTCGGTCGCCTGCATCAGCTCGGAGGCGTTGGTGACCGTGGCCTCCACCACCTCGACGCCGTGCGCCTTCGCCGCNGAGGCGTTGGTGACCGTGGCCTCCACCACCTCGACGCCGTGCGCCTTCGCCGCCTCACGCGCGAGCTCGACCTGCACCTGCGAGTTGACCTCGCCGGAGCCGTAGACCATACCGATCTTCTTCGTGTCCGGCTTGATCTCCATGATGAGGTCGATCTGCTCGGCGACGGGGCTCAGGTCGCTCGTGCCGGTCACGTTGCCGCCGGGCGCCTCGTTCGACTCGACGAGATCTGCCGCGACCGCGTCGGTCACCGCGGTGAAGAGCACCGGGACGTCCGTGAGGTTCTGGGCCGCGGCCTGCGCGGAGGGTGTTGCGATGGCAAGGGCGAGGTCCACGCCGTCGCTCGCGAAGGTCTGCGCGATCGTGGTCGCCGTGGCGACCTCGGCGTTCGCGTTCTTCACGTCGAACGTCACCGTCTCGCCCTCGACGTACCCCGCGTCGATGAAGGCCTGCTTGAAGCCCTCGGCCGCGGCGTCGAGCGCGGGGTGCTGCACGAACTGGCTGATGCCGATCGTCACCGAGTCGGCGTCCCCGCCGCCCGAGTCGCCTGAGTCGGAAGTGCAGCCGCTCAGTGCCAGTGCAGCCGCGGCTACAAGGCCAGCGACGCCGAGCGCCCGGGTCCGAAAGCGTGTGCGTGCCATGGGTGTTCCTCACTCCAGTGTGATGATCCTCTGGCGCTGCCGCGCCGAGGGGTTGCTGCTCGACGCCGTGCTGACATCGATGTCCGTTGCTCGATCGTAGTGAGCTTCCGTTTGCGAGTAAACCTGACACCTAAACGGTAGACAGATATGACAATTCGGACAGCTCAATCGAGGTACTGCTGTGCAAGTTGCCTAGTTTTGCGCTAGGCGGCCGCTGCGGCGACTCCCTCGGTCCGCAGCGCGGCGATGACGAGATCGTTCTCCGCCGGATCGCCGATCGAGATCCGCAGGCCCTCGCCGGCGAAGGCGCGCGCCGAGATGCCGTGACGCTCCAGCGCCTCAGCCACGCCGCCGGTCTCCTCGCCGAGCGGTAGCCACACGAAGTTCGCCTGCGACGGCACGACGCGCAGCCCGGCCTCCCGGAGCGCCGCCGTGAGGCGATCCCGCTCGAGCACCATCTCGTCGATGCGCACCTGCAGTTCGCCCTCGGCCTCGAGCGAGGCGACCGCCGCCTCCTGAGCGAGCCGCGTGACCGCGAAGGGGATCGCGACCTTACGCAGCGCCTCGGCCACGGCGTCCGGCGCGATCGCGTAGCCGACGCGCAGCCCCGCGAGCCCGTACGCCTTCGAGAAGGTGTGCAGCACGGCGACGTTGTCGTAGCGGCGGAAGAAGTCGATGCCGCTCGAGGAGTCGGCGTCGACGTCGAAGTGCACGTACGCCTCGTCGACGACGACGAGCACGTCGCTCGGCACGCGGGCCATGAAGGCGGTGAGCTCGGCCTCGCTCACCACGGTGCCGGTGGGATTGTTCGGGTTGCACACGAAGATGAGGCGCGTGCGGTCGGTGATCGCGTCGGCCATCGCGGCGAGGTCGTGGCGCGCATCGGCGTCGAGCGGCACCTCGACGGGCACCGCCCCCGCGACGCGCACGAGGATCGGGTAGGCCTCGAACGAGCGCCACGCAAACATCACCTCGTCGCCCGGGCTGGCGAGCGCGTGGATGAGCTGCGCGGCGACCTCGACCGAGCCGGAGCCGAGCGCCAGGTTCTCGGGTGAGACGTCGAAGCGCGCGGCGAGGGCCGCGGTGAGCGATTCCGCGGCGATGCTCGGGTAGCGGCTGATCGACGCAGGCAGGGCCTCAGCGAGTCGGCGCACCACCGAGGGCAGCGGCTCGTAGGGGTTCTCGTTCGACGACAGCTTCACGCTGCGCCCGCCCGGCCCAACGGGCGCGGGCTTTCCCGCGCGGTACGCCGCGACCTGCTCAAGACCCTCACGGAACTGCGTCACCTTCGACATGCTCACTCCTTCGACTGCATCGCGGGCCGCGCGGGGCGGCCCTCCTGACCGGGCCACTCTAGGGAGCGCCGGCGTGTGCGTCAAACGGTACAAGTTTTCCTCGACAAAGTGCTCAGTTCGTATAGCCTGATCACGAAAACTCAGTACAGAATGCCGCATCGAGGGGGATCATGAGCATCGACCAGCTGGACGTCCGACTCATCACGCTGATCAGCGAGCACGCCGGGATCTCCGTCGTCGAGTGCGCGCGCCGGCTCGGCGTCGCGCGCGCCACCGCGCAGGGTCGCCTCGACCGGCTCCGCCGCACCGGGGTCATCGCGTCCGAGGCGCCGCACCTCGACCCCGCGGCACTCGGCTACCCACTGCGCACCTTCTGCACGATCCAGATCCACCAGTCGGTGGGGCACCAGCGCGTGGCCGAGGGGCTCGCGAAGATCCCCGAGCTCCTGGAGCTGCACACCATCACCGGCGACTACGACATGATGGCGACGATCGCGTCGCGGTCCACGCACGATCTGCAGCGGGTGATGGATCTCATCTCGCACACCGAGGGCGTCGCGCGCTCGTCCACCAGGCTCGCGCTCGAGAGCCACTTCAAGAACCGCACGCTGCCGCTCGTGCGCAGCGCGGTGCCAGCGGCCGCGGCAGAGTGAGCGCCAGCGGGCGAGGCCGAGTGAGCGCGGCGTACTGAGACTAGGCCGCCTGGCCGAACTCCCCGGTCGCAACAATGATCGCCCGCGCGATCACCGCGTCGCGCATCGTGAATCCCATCACCGCGGGAGTGGCGTTCGCGTCGACGTCGATGTGCTCGACGTTCAGCGCGTGCACCACGAACCAGTAGTGGTGCACGCCCGTGTGCTCCGGCGGCGCAGCGCCGGTGAACGCCGGCTCGCGCATCTCGTTCGGCATGGTGAGCGCGCCAGCAGGCAGCAACTCGCTCCCCGGCTCGCCGGCCGGGGCGCCGGCGCCGGCCGCGAGCTCCGTGACCGCGAGCGGGATGTTCGCGACCGACCAGTGCCAGAACCCGGATCCGGTCGGCGCATCCGGATCGAAACACGTCACCGCGAAGCTCTTCGTCTCCGCCGGGAAGTCCGACCAGCTGAGCTGCGGCGAGCGGTTCGAGCCGCCGGCGTATGCCGCGTAGAGCTCGGCAGGCAGCGGCTCGCCGTCCTGGATGTCCGTGCTGGTCAGCGTGAAACTGGGCACCTGGCGCATCCCCGCGTACGGATTGAGCGCGCCGCGCCCCTGCTGTGCATGCGTCATGATCATGCCCCTCGTGTGTGGCGCCGCGCGCAATCCCGGGGGCGGGATCCGCTTCCGGCGCGTGTGTCAATGGCCACAGCTTACGGGCCATGCACCCCAGAAGGCCAGGACCCGCGCCCGCTATACTGAGGGCTGGATCGGCGCGCCGTCGCCGAAGAATTCCGGGGGTGACCATGGCAGTGACGACAGGTTCCGAGCGCGCACGCGCAACCCTCGCCTACCTGCGGCGAAAGATCACCACCGGCGAGTGGCCGGTGGGCAGCCGGATCCCGATCGAGCCCGAGCTCGCCGAGCAGACCGGCGTCGGCCGCTCCACCGTGCGCGAGGCCGTGCGCTCGCTCGCCAGCATCGGCATGATCGAGACGCTCCCCGGGCGCGGCACGTTCGTGCGCTCGGCGGCGCCGACGAGCACGCTGCTCAACGAGTTCCTCACCGACTTCACGCTCGAGGAGATCCTCAGCTACCGCCGCGCCCTCGAGATCGAGGCGGCGCAGCAGGCCGCGATCCACCGCAGCGAGGACGACATCGCCGCGCTCGAGCGGGCGGCAACCGAGGAAGTGGGCTGCACGCGCTGCCCCGTACTTGGCTTCGCCGACGGCGCAGACTCGGCGTTCGACAGCAAGTTCCACCGCCTCGTCTTCGACGCGGCGAAGAACCGGCTGCTCGCCGCGCTCTACGCCGGCATCAACGATCGCCTCCGCACGCCCGAGCACCGCGGCCGCCTGGCCAACGTTGCGACGGGCGCGGAGATGGAGCGCGACCACGCGCGCGTCCTCGACGCGATCCGCCGCCGCGACTTCATCGACGCGGTCCACGCGATGGTGGATCACGTCGACCACGACGTGGTGATCGTGAACGATCAGCACGAGGTGGTTCCGCCGCTCACGCGCACCCCCGAGCAGCAGCAGCGCATCGACAGCGCGCGCGAGGCAGCGAAGGAGAAGGCGCAGGTCTAACGCGGGTCGAGCTCGCGCGCGGCGTACGCCTCGAGCGCGTCGCGCACGAACGCCGCCCCGGTGAGCCCGCCGTAGTTGGCGGCGAAGCGCTCGTCGGCGACGTACATCGCGCCGAGCCCGCGCACGTAGCCGGCGAGATCCCCACCAGGCGTCGCGGCTGGCGTGCCAGGCACGCTCCGCAGCCAGGCGACGTGGCGCGCCGCGAGCTCCTGCCCTGCGGCGCCGGCAGGCTCCTCGCCGGCCTCGACGGCGGCGATCCACGCGGCGTTCAACGCGGCGAGCTGCTGCGTCCAGTCGCCCTGCGCGACCTCGTCGAGGCCCGCCCACCAGCGCTCACTCGCGGCGGCGGCGTCCTCGCCCCAGCGGGCGGCCACCTCGTCGCGGTACTGCGCGTGGTCGAATCCGGCGAACATATCTTCAGACATCAGGTCTCCTTCGGTGTGTGAGTCGGGGAGGGCGGCGCGGCCGAGCGCCGCGACCGTGCGCTCGACGGCGCCGATCTGCGCGTCGATGCGATCCCGCTCGGCGCGCAGCAGTTCGAGATGCTCGCCGAGAATCCGAGCCTCGGCCGCGGCGGGCGTCTCGCCGCGCGCGGTGCGGTGCGCCGCCTGCGCGTCCTGCGCGGCGAGCACCTCCGCGATCGCGTCGAGGCCCAGTCCGAGCTCTCGCAGCAGCAGCACACGCTGCAGCCGCACGAGCGCGCGGTCGTCGTAGAAGCGGTAGCCGTTGGCACCGATCCTGCTCGGCGGGACGATCCCGATCCGGTCGTAGTGGCGCAGCGTGCGCGAGGTCGTACCCGCGGCGCGTGCCACCTCCTGGATCGAACGCTCCATGCGCGCTTCCCCTCCCCTGTTTCGTCCGGCGCCCAGGTGGCGCCGTCAGATCTACCGTAGAAGTTGACGTTACGTCAATGTCAAGCGTTGCGCACGCAGCCTGGCCGCGGTGCGGGCGCGTACCATGGTCGGGTGACCGCCAAGATCCTGCTCTACTACGCCTTCGCTCCGATCGCCGACCCGGAGGCAGTTCGCCTGTGGCAGCGCGAGCTGTGCGAATCGCTCGGCCTGCGCGGGCGCATCATCATCTCGAAGCACGGCATCAACGGCACAGTGGGTGGTGAACTCGACGCGTGCAAGCAGTACGCCCGTCGCACGCGCGAGTACGGCCCCTTCGCCGGCATCGAGATGAAGTGGAGCGAGGGCACCGGGTTCGAGCCGAGCACGCCGGAGCTGCTGCACGGGGTCGATCGCAGCGCGCCGTGGCAGCGCTCCGCCGACTTCCCGAAGCTGAGCGTCAAGGTGCGCGATGAGCTCGTGGCGTTCGGGATCCCCGACGAAATCGTGGTCGACGAGAACGGGGTGGTCGGCGGTGGCACCCACCTCTCCCCCGCCGCCGTGAACGACCTCGTGGCCGAGCGCGGCGACGAGGTCGTGTTCTTCGACGGCCGCAATGCGTGGGAGGCCGAGATCGGCCGCTTCCGCGACGCCGTCGTGCCCGACACCCGCACCACCCACGACTTCATCACGCAGATCGAGAGCGGGGCGTTCGACGAGCTGAAGGGGCGCCCCGTCGTCACCTACTGCACGGGCGGTATCCGCTGCGAGATCCTGTCGGCGGCGATGATCGAGCGCGGCTTCTCCGAGGTGTACCAGGTCGACGGTGGCATCGTGCGCTACGGCGAGGCGTTCGGCAACGATGGCCTGTGGGAGGGCTCGCTCGCCGTGTTCGACGGCCGCGAGGCGATGGACTTCGCGCCGGGCGCCGCGCAGCTCGGCCGCTGCACGGTGTGTGGCGAGCACACCACCAGCATCCCGAACTGCGCGGACGAGTCCTGCCGCGCGCGCTTCGTCGCGTGCGCGTCGCACGAGGCACCGCTCTGCCCGACCCACGCGGTGGCCCCGACCCCGACCCAGTAGCCCCCCGGGCCCCAGACCCGACCTCGGGCCCCCTGGCCCCCGCCCCACGGACCCCCGGGCCCCACGCGATCGGGGTCACTTCGGCAGGGTGTCGCTGCCGGAGCGAGCTCGACACTCTGCCGAACTGACCCCGATTCAGCGGGCGAGCATGCGTGTGAGCGCCGCCTCCGCTGCGGCGAGCGCCTCAGGCTCGGTGAAGTGGCCGGCCGCGCAGAGGGTGCCAAGGCCGTGCACGAGCCCCCACACGGAGCGGATCTCCTCGCCCGTTGCCAGCCCGGCGGCCGCCGACGTCTCCGCGAGCACACCCTCCAGGTGATCGATGAGGGGCGCCATCGTTTCGGTTGGCTGACCAGGGACGCAGACTTGGGGGTCGTAGACGACCGCGAACGCGTGCGGGCGCTCGACCGCGAAGCGAATGTACGCGGCCCCGCCAACACGCAGCGCGGCGTCCGGGGTGCGCTCCGCCGCGATCGCGTCCTCTACCGCCCGCGTGAGCTCCACCATGCCGCGCTCGGCGAGCGCTTTCAAGAGCCCGAGCCGATCCGTGAAGTGGTGGTACGGCGCGTTGTGGCTCACGTCGGCCGCGCGCGCGACCTCACGCAAACTGATCTCCGCGGCAGGCATGCGCTCGAGCAGCTGCATCGCCGCGGCCTCGAGCACCTCGGCCAGGTTGCCGTGGTGGTACGTCCCGCGCGAACTTGACATGCGCAACATTGTCTCCTATCTTGGCACTGTCCACATAGGTTGACACTGTCAAGATAGGTGCTCGCATGCCCCATGCCCTCGTCATCGACGGCCACCCCAACCCCGATTCCCTCACCGCGGCGCTCGCCCAGCGCTACGCCGCCGGACACGGCAACGCGCGGGTGCTCGCCCTGCGCGAGCTCAGCTACGATCCCAATTTGCGGCTCGGATACCGGGGCAGGATCCCGGTCGAGCCCGCACTCCAGGACGCCCGCGACGCGCTGCACGCCGCGTCACGGATCGTGATCGTCTCCCCCATGTGGTGGGGCGGGGTGCCCGCGCTCCTCAAGGGCTTCTTCGATCGCGCGCTCCTGCCTGGCGAGGAGTATCGCATGTCGAAACTTGGCCTTCCCATCGGCATGCTGGCCGGTCGGCCGGGGCGCTTCGTGATGCTCGCCGACACCCCGACGTTCGCGCTACCCTTCACCGGAAACGCCGCTGCCGGACAGGTGGCGCGCCACACCATGCGGTTCGTCGGCGTGCGCCCGTTCCGCGTGCACCGCCTGCTCGGCGTCGGCACGGCAAGCGAGCGCCGGATCGCGGCCTGGCTTGACCGCACTGAGCGCCTGGGCGCGCGTGATGGGCGCGCGGATCGCCGCCGCGCGGCGCCGATGCTCGCGGCCGCCCGCCCCGAGGCGGGTGGATCTGGCGGGTCTGGCGGATCTGGCGGATCGGGGTCAGTTCGGCAGGGTGTCGCGGCGTAATGCGGCGCGACACCCTGCCGGAGTGACCCGGATCGCGTTGGGGCCGGGGGAAGAGGCACGAGGGACGGGGGCGCGAGGGGAGAAAGGGGGGGGGCGAAGGGCGGCACGCTCTGAGCGATCACATACCGCGGCGCACAGCGTGGTCGCCTATTCTGCACCTGTGAGCCCTGAACACGACCCCCGAGCGGACGCCGCCCCGGACGGCACGCCCGCCCCGCGCTGGCTGCCTCCCGAACCGTGGCCGCCAACAGGAACGCCCGATCAGCACACGGGAAGCCAGCCGGGCGCTGTCGCCGATGTGCCCGGTTACCAGGCCGCCGCCTACCAGTACGCGCCGCCGGTTGCGGAGCCGTCGGCGGAGACGCTGACCCTCATCGACCGCGCGGTCGACCGCGTCCTCGCGATCCAGCGCCCGCTCGTGCTCGCGCACCTGCGCCGGCTCGGCGCGAAGCGCCCGGGCATGACACCGGCGGCGCTCAGCCGCGCGCTCGAACGCCGCTACGTAGCCGCCGTCACCGCCGGCGGCGGTGGGGTGGGCGCGGCAGCGGCGATCCCCGGCGTCGGAACGCTCGCCGCGCTCGGGATCGCGAGCGCGGAAACCGTCGGCTTCCTCGAGGCGACCGCGCTCTACGCGCACTCCCTCGCGGAGCTGCACGGGATCACGCTGCGGGATCCCGATCGTGCCCGCGCGCTCGTGTTGACGTTGCTGCTCGGCGACGAGGGCATCACGCTCCTTCGCCAGATCTCGCAGCAGGCGGGCGGGGGTTCGTCCCGCTCCTCGTTCTGGGGCGAGCTCGTCTCGTCGTCGCTGCCACGCCAGCTCGTCGGGCCGCTCGCCGGGCAGCTCAAGGACATGTTCATCCGCAGGGCCGCGAAGATCGGCGGCGCCTCGGTGGTGAGCAAGGCGATCCCGTTCGGCGTTGGCGCGGTGCTGGGCGGTTCGGGCAACTACGTGATGGCGCGCCGAGTGGTGGCGCGGTCGCGGACGGCGTTCGGGCCGGCCCCGCACGCGCTGCCGCTCGAACTCGCCGAACTGCGCGCCGAGACGGCGGCGAAGCCGTCGCTGCGCCAGCGCTCCGCCGAACGTTCGGCGGAGCGCCGCGTGCGCCGGGCGCTGCGTGGGGCGGACCCCGAGCAGCCCGAGCTCTGACCCAGGCTCTTTCACCCGCATGTGAAAAGTGGCAAACCGACGCTTCGTTGGGCTGAAGCGTCGATTTGCCACTTCTGGAGTGGGGGCACAGCGCGCGCTCAAGGGCGCGCGTGGGGCGCAGCGCCCCGAGCCAACCAGACTGGGCGATCCTCGCCCCAGGGATGGCCAGCCCAGGGTTCCGGCTCCTCCTGCCAGGCCGGGCGGTACGGGGGCCCCGCGAGCTGCAGCGCTCCCCAGGGCGTCGCAACCGCGGGCGACAGCTCCGGCGCGGGCACCGCGGCGCCTTCGCCCTCACTCAGCGAGCCCGCACCCAGCGAGCCCTCACCCGCGCCCGCACGCAGCAGCGCGGCAGCGATCCCCTCGAGCCGCGTCTCCACCCGACCGCCCGTGCCACGGGCGAGCAGGCTCAGCACCCCGGCGGCGAGCAGCGCGCCAGCGGAGTGGTCGAGCGCCTGCGCCGGCAGCTTGCCCGGCACCCCATCGCCGGGCGACTCCAGTAGCGCGATGCCGCTCGCGGCCTGCACCAGACTGTCGAAGCCGCGCCGCGCTCCCCACACTCCGCCCGGCTCCCACGCCGCGACGCTGGCGATCACCGCACCCGGGTAGTCGGCAGCGAGCTGATCGGGATCAACCCCAGCGTGCGCGAGCGCGCCCGGACGCGCACCGCACACGACAACGTCCGCCGTCGCCACGAGCTCACGCAGCGTGCGCACGTCCGCCCGCGCGCGCAGATCCAGTAGCGTCGAGCGCTTCCCGCGCCCGGTATCGAGCCACTGCCAGAACGGCTCGTCACGGTTCGGACCGTCGACCCGCAGCACGTCGGCGCCGAGGCTCGCGAGCGTACGCGTACCAACGGGTCCGGCGATCACGCGCGTGAGATCCAGCACCCGAACGCCAGCCAGCGGGAACGCACCCGGTGCGCGGTTCGGCAGCGCGCGGCACGCGGCGGCGTGCCCGCTTGAGCGCACGCCGAATCCGATCGCGCCACCGTCCGCAGACACCCCGGCGTCGCGACGCTCGTCGGCCCACGTCGCCGCGTCGCGCACGGCGACTGCGAGGCCGCCCGCGGCGAACACCTCGCGCTCGAGCTCGCGCGCCGAGCGGTCGCGGATCACCTCGGCCGCGCGTGCGGCGACGTCCGGAGCGGCGACGTCAACGCCCAGTACCCCGGCCAGCGCTGCGGCGTGCCACGCGTAGTTCGCGTGCGTGCGCACCCACCCGTCGCCCGCGGCAAAGAACCCGCTGAGCGGGGCCCAAACCGGGAACGGTGTGCCGTCGATCCGCCCCAGCTGGTCGCTGCGGAACGAGGCGGCGACCCGTTCAGGGTCCACCTGGACCGCTGCGGCGCGAGGCGCCCCACTCAGGCCAGCCCGAGCCAACTCCATGGCGGCTGCGAGTACCGTGACGGCATCGGCAGCGAGCTCACCGACCGGGAGCCGCGCGCGCAGCGGGACGGGCGCAGCGGAACCGCCCTGATCGGGATCGGAGCGCTCGGCCCCGATCCCGATCTGCGTGAGCCACGCCGCTCCGAACCGCCCCATGCGCGCCGCCGAACTACCAGATGCTCACGCGCTCGGCCGGGTCGAGCCAGAGCGCATCGCCCGGCTGCGTGCCGTACGCCTCGTGAAAGGCCGCGAGGTTGCGGAGGATTTGGTTGCACCGGAACTCGTTGGGCGAGTGCGGGTCGATCGTGAGGAGGCGCACGGTCTCCTCGGGGCGCGACTTCTGCTGCCAGGCCTGCGCCCAGGAGAGGAAGAAGCGCTCGGCCCCGCTCAGCCCGTCGATCACCGGCGGCTCGGCGCCCTCGAGCGAACGCAGGTACGCCTTCCACGCGATTTCGAGGCCGGACAGGTCCCCAATATTCTCGCCGATCGTCAGCTCGCCATTGACCTTCTGGCCGTCGGCGCCCTCCGGGGAGAGCTCGTTGTACTGCCCGATGAGTGCGCCCGTGAGCTGCTCGAACGCCGCGCGGTCCTCCTCGGTCCACCAGTCGGTGAGGCGGCCGTCCCCGTCGTAGCGCGAGCCCTGATCGTCGAAGCCGTGGCCGATCTCGTGCCCGATCACGGCGCCGATCGCGCCGAAGTTCGCCGCAGCCTCGGCGTGCTTGTCGAAGAACGGGGGCTGCAGGATCGCTGCGGGGAACACGATCTCGTTGAAGCCCGGGTTGTAGTAGGCGTTGACGGTCTGCGGGGTCATGAACCACTCGTCGCGGTCGATGGGCTTGCCGACCTTGCCAAGCTCACGCACGAACTCCGCCTCGGCGACGCGGCGAGAGTTGCCGACGAGGTCGCCAGCGTCGACGACGAGCGCCGAGTAGTCACGCCACTTCACGGGGTAGCCGATCTTCGGCGTGAAGCTGTTCAGCTTGTCGATCGCGCGCGCACGCGTGTCCGCACCCATCCACGACAGGTTCTCGATCGAGTCGCGATACGCCTCGATGAGGTGCGCGACCAGCCCGTCCATCTCGGCCTTCGCATCCTCGTCGAAGTGCCGCTCGACGTAGATACGGCCAACCGCCTCACCCATCGCGCCCTCCACGAAGGAGACGCCGCGGCGCCAGCGGTCCCGCTGCTCGGGGGCCCCGGTGAGCGCGGTGCCGTAGAAGTCGAAGTTGGCGCGCGAGATCTCCTGCGAGAGCAGCGCGGCCGAGGAGCGCACGATGTTCCACACGCTCCAGGCCTTCCACGCCTCGAGCTCGTCGTCGACGAGCAGCGCGGCCATGCCGCTGAGCGCGTCGGGCTGCGCCGCAACGACCTCGGCGAACGCCGCCTCCGGCGCACCCATCTCCGTCAGGTAGCGCGACCAGTCGAGCTGCGGGGTGATCTCCTCCAGCTCGGCGAACGAGCGCAGGTTGTAGAGCTTCTGAATGTCGCGGCTGGCAACCTTGTCCCAGTGCGTTGCCGCGATGCGGCGCTCGAGCTCGTATGCGAGATCGGCGAGACGCTCGGCGTCCTCGACCCCTGCGAGGCCGAGCATGCGGGCGATGTGCGCGCGGTACTGCTCGCGGATCTCGGCGAACTGGTCCTCTCGGTAGTACGACTCGTCGGGCAGGCCGATCCCGCTCTGCATCACGAACACGATGTAGCGCGCGGGATCGCCGGGATCGTTGTCGACGAACATGCCGAAGAATCCGCCAAGCCCCTGCCGCTCGAAGCGCGCCTGGAGGGTGACCAGCTCGTCGATCGAGGTGACCGCGAGCGCGCGGGCCAGGTCCTCCTGGATGGGCTGCGCGCCGAGCGCGTCGGCGCGGTCCGTGTCCATGAAGCTCGCGTAGAGGGCGGCGACCTGGTCGCTCTCGCCGACGGCCGGCGTGCCTGGCGCCGGCGCCGGGGTGCCGGTGATGATGTCGCGCACCGCTTCCTCGGCGTTCTCCGCGAGCACCGCAAACGAGCCGTAGCGCGCCTTGTCGGATGGGACCTCGGTGCGGGCGATCCACTTGCCGTTCACGTGGCGGAAGAGATCGTCCTGCGGGCGGATCGCAGGGTCAAGTTCAGCGAGGTCGATACCGGAGACGGGCGCTACGTTGCTCATGCGCCCAGCCTAGCCGCGCCCCCGGCACCCCGTCCCGAGAAGATCAGATCGGGATCGCGGCTGTGAGCGAACACCTGGGCAGGGCGGGGTGTGGACAAGGGTGCGCTGCGGCAAGAGCTGCGGCAGCGATCCCAGTGTCCGAGGCACCGGGTACCGTACTCTCATGCCCTCCGAACCCGTGGTGCCAGCTCCCGCCGCGCCGGCGCGTGCCGCGCGGCGTCAGATCGATGGCCGCATCGCCGGCCTCGCCATTCCCGCGCTCGGCGCGCTCGTCGCCGAGCCACTGTTCCTGCTCGTCGACTCGGCACTGGTGGGCCACCTCGGCATGTCGGCGCTTGCCGGCTTGGCGGTCGCGAGCGCGATCCTGCAGACCGCAGTGGGGCTGATGGTGTTCCTGGCCTACTCGACCACGCCGCTCGTCGCGCGGCGGCGCGGCGCGGGCGATCTGCGCGGCGCGGTGCAGGCCGGCATCGACGGGCTGTGGCTCGCGCTCGCGATCGGCGCCGTCGTCGGCGCGCTCATGTGGCTGATCAGCGGCCCACTCGTCGGATTGTTCGGGGTCGAGGCCGAGACCGCCGAGCAGGCGCGCATCTTCCTGTCAGTGTCCTGCCTCGGGATCCCGGCGATGCTCGTCGTGTTCGCGGCGAGCGGGCTGCTTCGCGGGCTGCAGGACACGCGAACGCCGCTCTACGTCGCCACGATCGGCTTCGCCGTGAATGCCCTGCTCAACTGGTGGTTCATCTACGGGCTCGGTTTCGGGATCGCGGGCAGCGCGTGGGGCACGGTGCTCGCCCAGTGGGGCATGGTGCTCGTGTACCTCTGGGTGATCGTGCGGCACGCGGTGCGCGCGGGGGCAGGCTTCCTGCCGCGCCGCGATGGCCTCGGGCACGCTGGCCGCTCCGGCGGGTGGCTCTTCATCCGCACGGTCGGTCTCCGCGCGGCGCTCCTCGCCACGGTGTTCGCCGCGACGAGTCACGGGACCGCGGCGACCGCCGGTTACCAGATCGTCTTCACCATCTTCTCGACCGCCGCGTTCGCCCTCGACGCGCTCGCGATCGCCGCGCAGGCCCTCGTCGGCGATGCGCTCGGTGCGCGCGACGCCGAGCGCGCGCGGCTCATCACCCGCCGCACCGTGTTCTGGGGGGTGGTGAGCGGTGCCGCGATCGGGCTCGTGCTCGCCGCGCTGAGCCCGCTCATCGGGCGCGTGTTCACGAGCGACCCCGCGGTGCTCGACATCCTGCCGCCCGCCCTCCTCGTGCTCGGCGTCTCGCTGCCGCTCGGCGGGCTCGTGTTCGTGCTCGACGGGATCCTCATGGGCGCTGGTGACGCGCGCTACCTCGCGTGGACCAGCCTCGTGAACCTCGCCGTCTACCTGCCGATCCTGTGGCTCCTCACGCAGGCCGTGCCGAGCGGCACCCCGGCCCTCATCGCGCTCACGGCTGGCTTCACGATCGTGTTCATGCTCGCGCGCGCGGTGACGCTCGGCCTGCGCACGCGCAGCGGGGCGTGGGTGCGCCTCGGGGTGTAGCGATCCCGCGCAGCACGACTCGCATTCCGGCCACCGCTGAGCCATAGAATCTACTGATGAGCACACCGAACGCCGCGCTTCGCGCCCGCGCAGCCCACCGCTGGACCGTGGGGATCCTGGCCGTGTTTGCCCTGCTCGGCATGGGGTTCGGTAGCTGGCTCAGCCGCCTCCCCGCGGTGCGCGATCACCTCGGGGCTTCCACGCTCGAGATGAGCGTGTTCGGGCTGACGCTCGCGCTCGGATCCCTCACGGGGCTCATCTTCTCCGGGCGCACCGTGACGTTGCTCGGCCCGCGGCGTACGCTGGCCGTCGGGATTATCGGGCAGGCCATCGCCATGCCAGCGGCCGCCGCGCTGTTCTGGGTGGGGGCCGCCGTGCCGGCCGCCGCGTGCCTCGCGCTCTTCGGGATCATGTTCGCCACCTCGGACGTCGCGATGAACGTGAGCGGCGCCGCGGCCGAACGAGAGCTCGGGAAGCCACGCATGCCCCTCTTCCACGCGGCGTACAGCCTCGGCAGCGTGAGTTCGATGGGGCTCGGCGCGCTCGCCGAGTCGCTGCGCATCCCGGTGCCCGTGCACCTGACGGCGCTGTTCGCCCTGCTCACGCTGGGCGTGCTGCTCGCCTTGCGCGTCGTCCCGAACGCCGCGCAGTCCTCCGACGTCGAGCCGCACGCGAGCGTGCACACCGGCCCGATCCCCACGGTCACCGCCGCCGACCAGGCCGCGGCAGCTGCCGCTCAGGCCGCGCGCGCCGCCCAGAAGCGGCCGTACAGCCCGTGGCGCGACCCCCGGATCCTCATCATCGGCGGCATCGCGATGAGCATGAGTCTCGCCGAGGGCACCGCGAGCGACTGGCTGCCGCTCGCGCTCACCGACGGGCGCGGCTTCGCGAACGAGACCGCCGCGCTCACCCTCGGCGCGTTCTTCGTCTCGATGACGCTCACTCGCGTCGCGGGATCCTGGCTGCTCGGCCGCTTCGGACGCGTGCTCGTGCTGCGCGGCGGCGCGCTGCTCGTCATCGCCGGCGTGATCGTCACGATTCTCGTGCCAACGAACTGGGCGAGCGTCGTGGGCGCGGTGCTCTGGGGCATCGGCAGCGCGTTCGGCTTCCCGGTCGGGATCTCGGCCGCCGCCGACAACCCGCGCACGGCGGTGCGCGACGTCGCTGCCGTCTCGGCGATCGCGTACACCGCCTACCTGCTCGGCCCGATGCTCATCGGCTTCCTCGGCGAGCACTTCGGGCTGCTGCAGGCGTTCTGGCCGCTCGTGGCGTTCGCCGGGTTCGCGCTCGTGTTCGCCGGCACCGCGCGGGAGCCGGAGCCCCGCGAATCGTCGAGCGGATCGGGGCTCGCGCCACAGGACAGCCACACCGGGTAAACTACGGCGGGTGCGAATCGTTGTTGCTGACTGCTCTGTCGACTATGCCGGCCGCCTCTCGGCCCACCTTCCGCGGGCCAAGCGTGTCCTCATGCTCAAGAACGACGGCAGCATCCTCGTCCATTCGGACGGCGGCTCGTACAAGCCGCTCAACTGGATGAGCCCGCCCTGCTCGCTCGAGACGCTCGAGCTTGAGGACGACCACCGCGAGGCGGGCATCGTCGAGCAGTGGCAGGTCACACACAAGAAGACCGCCGACAAGCTCGTCGTGTCCCTCTTCGAGGTGATCCACGATTCGGCGTACGACCTTGGCGTGGATCCCGGTCTGATCAAGGATGGCGTCGAGGCGCACCTGCAGGAGCTCCTGGCCGATCAGATCGAGCTCGCTGGCGAGGGGCACACGCTGGTGCGCCGCGAGTACATGACCGCGATCGGACCGGTGGACATCCTCGCGAAAGACGCGTCCGGCGGCTCCGTGGCGATCGAGATCAAGCGCCGCGGCGGGATCGACGGCGTCGAGCAGCTGACACGCTACCTTGAGCTGATGAACCGCGATCCGAAGCTCGCGCCCGTGCAGGGCGTCTTCGCCGCGCAGGAGATCAAGCCGCAGGCGCGCACGCTCGCTGAGGATCGCGGCATTCGCTGCCTCGTGCTCGACTACGACGCGATGCGCGGCATGGAAGACAAGAACACCCTCTTCTAGGCGGGCGCACCCACCGCACCAGGGAATCCCACCAATCCCCACGGAGAAATCGCGGATCTCGGAGGGGAACCTTCGAGTTCCTCCGAAATATGCAATTTCTCCGTGGGGATTGGGGGTGAGGTGAGTGGGTGAGGTGAGAGCTCAGAAGCGCGGCGCGCGGGATCAGCGGTCCCGGAGCTCGTCCTTCGCCTCGTTCCGCGCCTGCACGGCGTCACGCTTGGCCTCAGCCTGCTTCACCTCGGCCTCAGCCTGCAGCTCGTCAACCTTGTCCTTGGCCTTGTCGATGCCGTCCTCAACGGCATCGCCGACCTTCTTCGCCGCAGCCTCTGCCTTGGCCTTTGCGTCATCAAGAAATCCCATGGTGTCCCCCATTCGTTTCCGGTTGGTGGAGCTCCAGTCTTGCGAGCTGAGCTGGAAGAAACTGCAACACCCGCTGAACACGCTGTGAGGTTGCGGGTGTATTTTTGCGCGCGGAGGCCGTGCGACGGCGTCCAGGATCGTCGCGTAAAATCGACCCAATGACCGATACTCCGACTGGCCAGGCGCTGCCGGGCAGCTCCGTCGATCCGGCCGAACTTGAGATCGCGCTCCGCGTGCTCGCGCAGGCGCACACCCTTGACCCGGATCACCCGGATCACGCCGCACTCCGCCAGGCGACCTCGTCGATGTTCAAAGCCCAGAAGCGCGAGCGCCGCCGCACGAAGCGCGAGACCGTGGCCGCCGCCGATCGCGCGGTGATCGCCGCAACCGCGACCGGCGCCGCCGACCGCATCGACGATGAGACGCGCGGGCTCCCGCTCTCCTCGAGCACCACCGCGGCGTCCGCCGGCGAGCTCATCAAGCCGCGCAACTGCTACATCTGCAAGCAACCGTACACGCGGGTGGATGCGTTCTACCACCAGCTGTGCCCCGAGTGCGCCGCGTTCAGCCACGGCAAGCGCGACGCGCGCACCGACCTCACCGGGAAGCGCGCGCTCCTCACGGGCGGGCGCGCGAAGATCGGCATGCACATCGCGCTGCGCCTCCTCCGCGACGGTGCGCACACGACGATCACCACGCGCTTCCCCAAGGATGCCGCGCGGCGCTTCGCCTCGCTGCCGGACTCCGCAGAGTGGATCGATCGACTCCACATCGTGGGAATCGACCTCCGTGATCCTTCCCAGGTGATCGCGCTCGCCGACTCGGTCGCGGCGCGCGGCCCGCTCGACATCCTCATCAACAACGCCGCGCAGACCGTGCGCCGCTCCCCCGGCTCGTACTCGCTGCTCGCCGACGCCGAGGCGCAGCCGCTGCCGGCCGGGGCGCTGCCAGAGATGGAGGTGTTCGGGCATCCGACCGAGCTGCACCCCAAGGCGATCCAGTCCACCGTTGATGCTGCTGGCGCGCTGTCGATCGACGCGGCGCTCCCCTCCGCCCTCACCGGCACGATCGCGGCCGGCCTCGCCCAGCACCGCTCGGCCGCCGAGTTGACGGAGCTCGCGATGGCCCCCGGCTCCTCGTCGCTCGAGAAGCACGCGGATGGGACCGCGATCGACGCCGGCGGGCTCGTGCCGGACGTGACGCGCGTGAACAGCTGGGTGCAGAACGTGCAGGACGTCGACCCCCTCGAAATGCTCGAGGTGCAGCTGTGCAACGCGACCGCGCCGTTTATCCTGATCAGCAGGCTGCGTGCGGCCATGGCCGCGTCGCCGGCGCGCCGCACCTACGTGGTGAACGTATCGGCGATGGAGGGCCAGTTCTCGCGCCGCTACAAGGGCCCAGGCCACCCGCACACGAACATGGCGAAGGCCGCGCTGAACATGCTCACGCGCACGAGCGCTGGCGAGATGCTCGAGACCGACGGCATCCTCATGACCGCGGTGGACACGGGCTGGATCACCGACGAGCGGCCGCACTTCACGAAGGTGCGGCTCGCGGAGGAAGGCTTCCACGCCCCGCTCGACCTGGTCGACGGCGCAGCGCGGGTGTACGACCCGATCGTGCGCGGCGAGGCCGGCGAGGATCTGTTCGGCTGCTTCCTGAAGGACTACGCGCCGAGCCCCTGGTAGGAGGGCGGGCTCGCGGATCCGGGCGCTAGTGTCCGCGCGGATCCGGGAGTTGCGCAAGTCCGGCGAGAATCAGGTCGAGCCCCCGGCCGAACGACGCGTCGAGGTCGGGGCCGACACCGGCGCCGAGTTCGTCAGCTGGCGCTGACCGCTTGGCCTCACTGAGAATCTCATCACCCAGGTCGGGATCGGTGAGATCGGGGTCCACGAGCGCGCCGAGCGCGGCGGCCTGGCGGTGCGTTTGCGTGGACTGCGCGTGACCGAAGGTGAAGAGCAAGAGCGTGCGCGCCCCATCGCCCTCAACGAGGCTCGCGAGCCGCTCCTCGACGCGGGAGCGGCCGAGGCGGAACGCGGCGGCGGTTGCGACCACATCGGCGCCGTCGCGGACCGCGAGCATCGCAGCGCGGAGCTCAACGCAGAGCTGACGCGCGGCAACGCCGGCGGCCTCGGGCATCGCCGCGCCAGCGCGGGCCTGCGCGACGCCAACGCCGCGCACAATCTCATCGGCCATGAGCGCGAGCAGGCTCTGCTTGTTGGGCACGTGATGGTACAGCGCGCTCGGCTGCACCTCGAGCTCTGCGGCGACCCGGCGCATAGAGCAGTTTTCGAGACCTTGCGCGTCGAGCACCCGCAGCGCCGCGGCCACGACGTCGGCGAGTGAGTTGCGCATGCGCTCAGCCTAACGCTAACCTGAACACCATTCACCAGAACAGTGTTCAGGTCGACCGTATGTGGGCCGCCGGAAGCAAAGGGAACCGAATGACCACCACACCCCAGAACCCCCCAGCCGCGCCCGCAGACACCCGCACGCGACGCGGCAACCCAGCAACCGACCTCGCACTCATCGCCACCTTCGCCGCGCTCATCGCCGCGTGCGCACTCCTCCCGGCGATCAACATCGGCGGCGCGGTGCCGATCACGCTGCAAACCTTCGGCGTGATGCTCTCCGGCGCCGTGCTCGGCGCCCGCCGCGGTTTCCTCGCGACACTGCTCTACCTCGCGGTCGGCGCGATCGGGCTCCCCGTCTACGCCGGCGGCTCCGCCGGGCTCGCCCCGTTCGCCGGCCCAACGGTCGGCTACCTCGTCGCCTTCCCGCTCGCCGCGGCAGCGACCGGGTTCTTCGTGGAGCGCATCCCGCAGCGCCGCACCGCCGCACGGATCCCGCTCATCGTGCTCTCGGGCCTCGCCGCGAGCTTCCTCTTCATCCACCCGCTCGGGATCCTCGGCATGGCCTGGCGCGCGGACCTCACGCTCGGCCAGGCGCTCATCGCAGATCTGCCGTTCTGGCCGGGCGATCTCGTGAAGAACATCCTGATGGGCATCGTTGCGGCGGCGGTGCACCGCGCGTTCCCGACGCTGCTCCCCACGCGCGCGCAGCGCGTCACCGAGCGCAGCGCGTAGGATCGCCGAGTGATCGAGTTTCGCGCAGCAGCCGTCGTCGCGCCAACACCCGAGGGCGAGACGACGGTGCTCCACCCCACCACGCTGACGCTCACCGAGCGCCGCGTCTCGATCATCGGCGCAAACGGCTCGGGCAAATCAACGCTCGCGCGGCTGATCAACGGGCTCGTTGAGCCCAGCTCCGGCGCGGTCACGCTCACCGCAACGGCCGACGGCACCCCGCTCGACACCCGCGCGCACGGCGCAGCAGTGCGCCGTGCGGTCGGCTTCGTGTTCACCGATCCCGCCGCGCAACTCATCATGCCGACGGTCGCCGAGGACGTTGCCCTCTCACTGCGGCGCCGGATCCGAGCCAAGGCCGAGCGACGCAGCGCCGCCCTCGCGGTGCTCGAGCGTTTCGGCCTCGCCAGCCTCGCCGACCGCAGCGTGCACACGCTCTCCGGCGGGCAGAAACAGCTGCTCGCGATCGCGGCCGTGCTCGCGACGGAGCCGACCGTCGTTGTCGCGGATGAGCCGACCACGCTGCTCGATCTGCGCAACGCGATCCGGATCGGCGAGCTGCTCATGGGCCTGCCGCAGCAGGTCATCGTGGTGACACACGACCTCGAGCTCGCCGCCCGCGCCGACCGCACCCTCGTAGTGGCCGATGGCCGCGTGGTGTTCGACGGCGATCCGGCGCAGGCCATCGCGCACTACCGCGAGCGTGCGGCCGCGGAGCCGAGCGCGTGAGCGCCGTGAACCCGCTCGGCGCATACCTCCCGGGCGACGGCCCCCTCCACCGGCTGCGGCCCGGGGCGAAGCTCCTCGGCCTCATCGCTTTCGCCACGCTCGTCGTGTCGCTGCGGGGCACCGCGAGCACCGCGATCCTGCTCGGCGCGGCGGTGCTGCTCGCCGTCCTCGCCGGCCTGCGCGGGCGCGACTTCTGGCGGGTGGCGCGCGGCTTCGCGCTCATCGCGATCCCGCTCTTCGCTTTCCAGGCCTGGCAGCAGGGCTGGGAGCGCGGCGTCGAGGTGGTGGGCGACCTCTTCGCGATGATCCTTGCGGCGAGCGCCGTGACCGCGAGCACCGCCGTCGACGACATGCTCGACACGCTCACCTGGGCGCTGCAGCGACTGCGCCCGCTCGGGGTGCACCCGGAGCGGGTGGCGTTCGCGTTCTCGCTCGTCATCCGCGCGATCCCGAGCATCATCGAGCTCGCGGGCGAGACGCGCGCGGCGGCACGCGCGCGCGGACTCGAGCGGAGCCCCCGGGCCCGGCTCGTCCCGTTCGTGCTGCGCTCCGTCGCGCACGCGCAGCTCACGGGCGACGCGCTCGTCGCGCGGGGCATCGGCGACGACGATCAGGATCAGCGCACCGCGTAGGCTAGTTCGCATGGCTGAGGCGGAGATCCCTGACGACGTGCACGCTGACTACGTGAACGAGGCGGCGCGCACGGCGCTGCAGGCCCTGCAGGCGACCCCGGACTACGCGCACCTCGCCGGGTTTCTGAACGCGCTGCGCGAGGGATACCTGGTCGTTGACGTCTCGGGCACGCAGACGAAGAAGCGCGGGCCGCGGCTGCGCACGATCCGTTCGACGACCGGGCAGCTCGTCCTGCCGCTGTTCACCTCGATGGCTGAGCTGCGCGCGGTGGTGCCCGCCAGCCGAAGCGCGGAGCTGCAGGGCGCCGTGCTCCCCGCGCGTGAGGCGCTCGCGCTCATCTCATCGGACCGCTTCGCCGCCGCCGAGTTCGACAAGGCGTCGGCCGCGCTCGTGATGCTGCGGAAGTACGTCTCGCTCGCCGCGGGCGAGGAGGAGATCACCGCCGAGTCGCTCGAGGCGATGCGGTAGCGATCCGGCAGCGATCCGGGACGCGCCGCCCACACACGCGAACGGCGGCCCGCTCCTCTTCGGAGCGGGCCGCCGTGGTGCGTGCGCCTGCGCTTAGGCCGACTTCACGGTGAACGCGCGGATGACCTGCACCACGCCCATCACGATCATCGAGATGCCGAGCAGCAGCCACAGCGTGACCGCGCCGAGCATCGGCGAGACCATGAGGGTGATGCCGGCGATGACGCTGATGATGCCGTAGATGATGGTCCACACCTTGTTGTCGCTCTTGCTCGCAACGGTGAAGGCCATCACACCCTCGAACAGCCACAGGATGCCGATCGTGATCGAGAGGAACAGGGCGAGCACCACGGCGGTGCTGCCGATGTTCAGCATCATGATGATGCCGCCGGCGATGTAGAGCACGCCGAGCAGGATGTGGCCGACGCGCGCCCAGCCGCCCAGGGTGCGGCTGAAGATCGACGAGCCGAGGTACACCACGCCGACCACGAGCGCGTACGCGGCCATGATGACGGCGAGCACCTGCATGGCGACCGCGCCCGACTTCGCCGGGTTGAAGATGATGAGCAGGCCGAGCACGAGCGCGATCAGACCGCCAACGCCGAAGGCGGTGCGCACACCGTCGGTGAAGCGGGCCTCGAGCGACGGCTCGGTCGAAGTGGTGGTGTCGGACATAACGGCTCCTCACAGTGATGCCACCCATTCCAGGAAGTGGCTGTGGTTTATCTGTACCGCATCTGGCAGCTTTGCACCAGACCCCGCGCCGCTGACGGATGACACCACCGGGCGGCGCGCAAGACCAGCGATCCCCTAGGCTGAGGGGCATCGCAACGGCGATGCCCGGCGCAGCCCGGGCCTCACGCATCAAGGAGGATCATGAGCACCGGTTCACACGGCGAAGTCCAACTCGAGAACGAGCACTTCCGCGTCACCCAGTGGACGATCAAGCCCGGTGGGGTCATCCCGATGCACCGCCACGATTTCGAGTACGTGGTGATCCCGCTCGTCACGGACACGATGCACGTCACGAACGCCGACGGCAGCGAGATCGTGGCGCAGCTCACCACGGGGCAGAGCTACACGCGGCCGGCCGGCTCCGAGCACCAGGTCGAGAACCGCACGTCCACGAGCGACGTGGTCTTCGTCGAGGTGGAGAAGCTCGCGTGAGCGCGGTGACGGTGCGGCCCATCGCCGCAGACGATCGCGCCGCGTGGGAGACCCTCTACCGGGGCTACCGAGACTTCTACGCGAAGCCGCACGACCCCGCCGTGTTCGAGACCGTGTGGGGCTGGCTGCAGGATCCCGCGCACGAGACGCGCGGCCTCATCGCCGAGCTCGACGGCACGCCGGTGGGGATCGGCCACTTCCGCCGCTTCGCCCGGCCCATCGACGGCGGGAGCGGGCTGTACCTCGATGACCTGTTCACCTCCGCCGAGTCGCGAGGGACGGGCGCCGGCAGTGCGATCCTGCAGCGCCTGGCGGAGATCGCGCGCGACGAGGGCGCCTCGCTGGTGCGCTGGATCACGGCGGAGAGCAACGCGACCGCGCGCAGCATCTACGACCGGCTGGCCACGCAGACCCCCTGGGTCACGTACGACCTCGCGCCGGCGGAGTAGGAGCCCGCCCGCTCAGGCGCTCCGCTGGCCACCCCACTAGCCACCCCGCTGGCCACCCAGTCCCCTCGCATCCCAAGCGATTCGGCGTATCCAAGCCCGCATTCCGAAGCCGGGCTTGGATAGGCCGAATCGCTTGGGAATGCACCCGAGCCCACAATTCTGAGGCTACTCGGCGCCGCGCTCCCCCACCTCATGACCAGGTATGTCAGCTCCCACATGCTGTAGCGCGAGCAACGCGAGCGCAGCCGCCTGATCGGCAAGCACCGCGTCATCGAATACTGCTCGTGGCGAGTGGTTCATTTCAACGGCTTCTGGGGCGGTCCCTGGCGGAGTGGTCCCCAGGAACACGAATGCGCCGGGGACCTCGTTCAAGACGAAGGAGAAATCCTCTGAGGCCATAATGGGCGCCGCAAGGCGCTCGACCCGAGCTTCGCCAAAGGCATCAGCAAGCACCCGAATCGCGCCTTCCGCGGAAGGCTCATCGTTCACCGTGACCGGGTAGACCACCCTGAAGTCCACCTCGGCGGTGCACCCGTGCGCCTCCGCGATCCGAGCAGCCAACAGGGGCAGATCCCGTTGCACCTGCTCCAGCACCGCGGGCGAGAGTGTGCGCACGGTCGCAGCACAGGATGCAGAATCGGGGATGACATTCACGGCGGCGCTGGCGCTCAGCTTCGTGACCGAGATCACCGCAGGGTCCGTCGGTGAGAGCCTCCGCGTCGCGTAACTCTGGAGCGCGAGGATAATCTCGGCAAGCACCGGCACCGGATCAATCGCCTCGTGCGGCCGCGACCCGTGGCCACCCCGCCCGTGCACGATCACCTCGCAGAGGTTCGCGCCGCCCATCAGCGGACCCGGCTTGGTGCTGAATACACCTCGCTCGCCAGGGAGCACGTGAATCCCATACGCCGCGGAGACCCGCCTCCCTGATGCGTCGAGCACACCCTCAGCGATCATGCGCGGCGCGCCGCCACCCGCTTCCTCCCCTGGCTGGAACATGAATACCACGTCGCCGACGAGCTCATCGCGGAGTTCGCTGAGGAGATGCGCCGCCCCGATCAGCCCGGCAACATGGAGATCGTGCCCGCAGGCATGCATCGCGCCGTTGCGTGAGGCATACGCCAGGTCCGTCTCCTCAACAATCGGGAGCGCATCCATGTCGGCGCGGAGCAGTACAGCCTGGGCGGCACACTGCGCACGCTTGCCACCCCGCAGCACCGCGGTGACCGAGCCGAGCGTGTCCCCGAGGACCACCTCGAGGGGAAGGCCGGCAAGCGCCTCGCACACGGCGCGCTGCGTCTCAGGGAGCTCGAATCCGGCCTCCGGGCGGAGATGTAGTTCCCGCCTGATGCGGGTCAACCTCGGACCCAGCAGTGCCGCGCGTTCGAGCAACGGGAGTGTCATCAGGTCCCGCCCTACCGCAACACCTCGGCGACGCGTTCGCGCGCCGGCCCGAGGTCGTAGCCGTTCACGAGCGCCGATTTCATCCGCACCGGATCTCCGAAGAAGAAGTACTCGTACAGGCTCTCCCGGCCGGCAAACCCGGAGATTGAGGAATCAAGCGCCAGTTTGAAGAGTCGCACCCGCCGCTCGGCGTCCACGCGCGCACCCTGCAGGTACCGGTCGAGCTCGTGCCGCTCCTCGGGGTTCGCAAGATCGGCCTCGCTCGGGAGCGCCATCAGACCGGACGCTGAGAACTTCCGAACGATCTCTGGCAGGCGCTGGGCGACGTGCTGCGGGTACCAGTTACGCGCGGCGTTGAGCGTACTCCAGCGCGGCAGGTACACCCCATCCTCGGAGAGCTCACCGTCGGCCTCGGCGGCCCGCAGCAGTGCTCGCTCAATCTCGACGTAGGTGACAAGTTCACCGAGGTCACCCTGAATGTGCTGGAACTGATCGATGCCGATCGCGTCAGCAATCTCAGCGGCGAGGCCGAGATAGAACTCGGTCTTCGCCAGTGTGCGGCACAGGACCTGGTGCGTCATGAGCGCGCCTGCTCCAGTGGCCGTGTACCACTCATTGCGCAGACGCGGGTTGCCCAGCAGGAAGACCCGCTCGTTCGGCACGAAGACATCGTTAAACACGACGAACGCGTCGAGCTCCTCGAACCGACTCGCAAGCGGCTCATTGAGCTCACCCCCGCCACCGTACAGCGGCGTCCGGCAGTAAAACGCCAGCCCTTCGGTATCCGTTGGCACGGCGAAGGCATAGGCGTAGGGCGCATCCTGCGGAGCCCCGCGCAGCACCGTGGACGGGAACACCAGCAGTTCATCTGCGAGCGGCGCATTGGTCGCGAGCATTCTCGCCCCACGCACCACGATGCCGTCCGGGCGCTCCTCGACAATACGGGCAGCGACCCGGGGGTCGTCCTGAACCTGTGTGCCAGCGTCGGCGCGATTGGTCTGCGGCGCAATGAGCGCGTGCGCGGTCAGCAGGTCGTTCTCACGCACGTACTCCGTATAGCGTGCAATCCGCTCTCCGAATACCGGATCCGCCTGCGCGAAGAAGCTCTGTGCCGCCGCGAGCGCGGCGAGCGCACTGTTCATGTAGTCACCGGTGCGCCCCAGGAAGCCCTGCGAGTAGCGTGCGGTCTGCGTCAGCGCCTCGCGACGGCGCGCAAGATCGGCCTCGGATTTCGGCACCAGAAACGACGCGTTCACGCGGTCACCCGTGGTCGGAGATGACGTGGTGAGTGTGTCCTGGAGCTCGGGATCGTGCTGCAGGTCGTACAGCCGCGCGAAGGACTGTGCACCGGGCGCGAGCGCGTGATGCTCAGCGCGTCCAGCTCCGATGCGCTCGCCGTTGAGGTAGATCTGTGCGCTGCGCGCGTTCAGGTGATCGAGATACTGCTGTCCGGTGCGAATACCCATCGCGCACCCTCCTTCGGTTCGTCAGTGTGTGGGCCGGCTGCGGTGCAAAATCCGGGCTAGAACAGGTCCTCGGGACCGCCGCTGAACTCGGGGATGGTGGTGAATTGCCCGCCAACGAATCCCAGCGCGTCGCCCCGGCCGTAGTCGTAGTTGCGCACCTCACCCAGGAAGAGCGTGTGGTCGCCGCCCGGGTACGCTGCCCAGGGCGTGCACTCGAACCAGCTGATGGTGCCACCGAGGCGCGGGGCATGCTCCCCGGCGATCCACACCGGCTCCGCCGACCCGGGGCGCCCAGCGAATTGACTCGCGACCGCCTGCTGCGACGCCTCCAGGATGTTCACCGTGAACGGCTGCCCCTTGAGGTCTTCGTGCGAGCGTGCGGTGAGGCCGATGGAAGCGAGCACAAGGGGTGGATCCATTGAGATCGACGTGAACGAGTTGATCGTGATGCCACGATTTTCACCCTCCGGACCCCGGAATGTGACCACGGCCACTCCCGTCGCGAAACGCCCGAGGCTGCCACGGAAATGGTGCTGCGGTGGGTGGTAGAGCCTGGAGTGCTCCCCAAACGCTGATTCGGTTCTACGGTTCGGCCCCATGGTGTTGTTACCTTTGCGTCGTTGCTTCAGATCTCCCAGAGATCCGCTTTCATATAATTCAATATAATGGTTTATATGAAAGGGCGCAACGCGCTCGCGTGTGACTGGCGCTCAGCGACCGAGCGCGAGCGCAGCCAACGCGGCCGCCTGGTCCGCGAGAATCGCGTCGTCGAACACCACCTCCGGAGAGTGGTTCGGTGCCACGGTCTCAGGATCGAGCTCACGTGGGGTAGCTCGCAAGAAGAGCAGAGTTCCAGGCACCTCACGCAACACGTACGCGAAGTCCTCTGAACCCATGACGGGCGCGGGAGACTCCCAGACGCGTGCATCACCGAACGCCTCGCCGAGCACCCCACGCGCGTACTCGGTACGGTCGGCGTCGTTCACCGTCGCCGGGCACAGCAGTTGCAGCGCCACCTCCGCCTCACAGCCGCGGGCCGCGCACAGCCCCCTGACCAGGTCAGGAAGCGTCGCTTCGACCTGTCGCTGCGCCTCTGCGGAAAGCACACGAATCGTCCCGCCGAGTTCCACCGTGCCAGGGATCACATTGCGAGCGCTGCCAGCTGTGGACAGCTGCGTCACCGAGAGCACCACCGGATCAAACACGCTAAAGGTTCGCGTGACATAGGCCTGGAGCGCCCCGACCAGGTCGGCGGCAACAGGCACCGGGTCCACCGCAAGGTGCGGTGCCGACGCGTGCCCCCCGCGCCCTTGCACGGTCACACTGAATTCGAGCGAGCCGGCCATGATGGGCCCCGGTCGGGTAGAGAACACCCCATACTCTCCGGGAACCACGTGGATCGCGTAGGCTGCACTGGGCGCAGGACTGACCGCCGCAAGCAGCCCTTCATCGAGCATGAGCCGAGCTCCGTCGCCGAGCTCCTCGCCAGGCTGGAACATTAGCACCACCGTTCCCGACAGCTCGGCGCGACGCGACGCGAGCAGGCGCGCGGCACCGACGAGCCCGGCAACATGTAGGTCGTGGCCGCAGGCGTGCATTGCCTCGCCAGCTGCCGCGTACGGGAGACCCGTGCGCTCCCGCATCGGCAATGCGTCCATGTCACCGCGTAACAGCACCGTGTCGCCAGGGAGACCGCCTCGCACAATTCCGATCACAGAGTCGAGAGCAGTCCCACGAATCACCTCGACGCCGGCCGCCGTGAGCGCGGCGATCACGCGCTCCTGGGTGCGCGGCAAACGGAGGCCGAGCTCAGGGTCCCGGTGAATGGCGCGGCGCAGCTCCACAAGTTCGGGCAGCAGCGCATCGGCATCGCGTCGGAGTCGCGCGAGGTCGCGCGGCACAGCGGCAGACGTTACGGTCATTGGTTCAGGCTCCTCAACAGCGCATCGGTCCCGGCGTTCTCGATGCGCGGGATCGCATCGACCAGGGTGCGGGTGTACGGATGTTCCGGCTGCTGCACGAGGCGGTCAGGATCCGCGATCTCGACGATTCGACCCCGCTGCATCACCGCGGTTCGGTCGGCGATGTAGCGCACCGCCGCAAGGTTGTGCGTAATGAACAGCATGGAGATGTCGAGCTCCCGCTGCAGCTCGCGGATGAGGTTGAGCACTGCACCCTGCACCGAAGCGTCGAGCGCCGAGGTGATCTCATCCGCGATGATCAGCCGCGGCCGCGTGGCCAAGCAGCGTGCGATCGCGACGCGCTGACGCATTCCGCCGGACATCTGTCCCGGGTACAGCTCCGCGGTGTTCGCGCGGAGACGCACCAGATCGAGCAGTTCGGCTACCTGCGAGCGACGGGCGGCGCCGTCACTCATTCCGTGAGTCAGCAGGACCTCATCGAGCACTTCACGCACGCTCATCCTCGGGTTGAGTGATGAGTAGGGATCCTGGAAGATCATCTGCACATCGCGTGCGCGCTCCAGGCGATCGACTCCTCTGGTGTCCAGCAGATCGACGCCTCCGAGGGTGACACGACCCGCACTCGCCGGCTGCAGGCCAGCAATCGTGCGCGCAACGGTCGACTTTCCCGACCCAGACTCGCCGACGAGGCCAAGCACCGATCCGCTCGCCAGCTCAAACGACACACCGTCCACGGCGTTGAAGGCCTTCGCCCCGTGGCCGAACGTCACCTCGAGATTCTCTACCACGAGGTCGGAGCTCGCCCGGCCGGCGTCACGCGCGTCGACGACGTTGATGAGCTGTGTCGGCTTGCGCTCCCAACTCGGGTGCGCATCGTCGGCACGCTCGGTGGAAAATGCAGGATCCTCAGGAATCGTGGCAAGTGGAAGCGAGCGGTCCGTGGTGAGGTCCGGCATGCACTCCACCAGCGCGCGCGAGTAGGGGTGCTGCAATCGCTCAGGGTGAGGCAGATCGCGGACGTCAACGTTCTCAACAATCTCACCGCGATACATCACGAGGATCCGGGAGCACAGCTCAGCGAGCACGGCGATATCGTGCGAGATCACGACGGCGGCAGCCCCGGTCTCCTCGCACTTGGCGCGCAGGAGCGCAAGCACTCGCTGCTGCACCGTGACATCGAGCGCTGTGGTGGGCTCATCGGCGATCAGCAGCGAGGGGTGACCAATCTGCGCCATTGCGATCAACGAGCGCTGTCGCATCCCGCCTGAGAACTCGTGCGGGAACTGCTGAGCGCGGCGTTCGGGATCCGGAATGCGCACCTCATCGAGCGCGGCAACTGCGCGACGGTGCGCCTCAGGCCGGCTGGCCTTCTCGTGAACTCGCGGCACCTCAGCGAGCTGGGTGCCGACGCGCAACGCCGGGTTGAGTGCGGTAAGTGAGTCCTGGAAGATCACACCGACCTGGGTGCCGAGCACCTTTCCAGCGTCCTCGGGCGAGAGCTCGCTGAGCTCAACACCATTGAAGCGCAAGCGGGTTGCGGTGACGGCGGCGTTTGCTGGGGCGAGCTGCGCGACCGACATCATAGTGATGCTCTTGCCGCTGCCGGACTCGCCCACCACGCCAACGAGCTCGCCGGGCATAATCGAGAACGAGACGTCCCGGACGGGGCGCACCCAGCCGTCCTCGCCGGGGAACGACACCGAGAGCCCCTCAACCTCGAGCAGCGGGGTTTGGGATCCGTGCCGAGAATCCGGGTTCTCCGCGTCGGCCACGACCCCCAGGCTTCCGCTCTCCTTGCGCCGATCAGCAGCAGCGCTCGGCGCGGGGCCGAGCTTGCGGACCGACAGCATGCGTCCTCTGCCCTGCTGTCGCATATGCGCGGCAAGCGCCTCACCGAACATGCCAAACGACAGCCCAGCGAGAACCACGAGGAGGCCGGGCCCGAGCACCGCGGTGGGCTGGCTATACACCTGAGCGAAGCCCTCGTTGAGCATGCGACCCCAGTCGTACTCTGGCGGCTGGATCCCCACGCCGAGGAAGCTCAGGCTTGAGAGCGCGAGCAGGCCGCCACCGATCGAGATCGTGACGTTGACGATCACCGGCTCCGCGATGTTCGGGAGCACATACCGGAGATACTGCCTGGTTTTCGAAACCCCGAGCATCTTCGCCGCAGCGAGATACTCCGACCCACCGACGCGCGAGGAGAGCGTTTGCGCCAACCGAGCGAAGGAGGGCGTCATGGTCAGTGCGAGCGCGATCACGGAGGTGGTGGGGCCCGCCCCCAACAGGATCACCGTGAGCATTGCAACGAGCAGCACGGGGAACGCGAGCCAAGTGTTGATCACCGCGCTGAACGCCCGCTGAGCACGCGCGCCGAGCACTGCGGGGAGCGCTCCGAGAATGAGCCCCGCCACAGCGCCGCACGCAGTCGCGATGAGCGCCATGACCAGCGAGGTCCGTGTGGCAACGAGGGTGCGCAGCAAAAGGTCACGGCCGAGCCCGTCCGTGCCCAGTGGATGCGCTGCGCTCGGCGGCTGGAAGATCGCGCTCGGATCCGGCTCAGCCGCGACCGAGCCCCAGATCATCGGCGCAAAGATTGCGAGCAGGACGAGCAGCGCCACAACGCTGCCGGACATGACCGCCATGGGCGATCTCCAGAGTGAGTTCCGTCGAAGGGTCATGCGGTTTCCAGAAGAGTTGTGCGCCGGTCGATGAGTGAGAGCACGACATCGACGACGAGATTGACGACCAAAATAACTGTGGCGTACACGATCGCGAGCCCCTGGACAATGCCGTAGTCCTTCGTGACGATCGCCTGCACGAATGCCGTTCCCAGGCCGGGCCAGTTGAACACCTGCTCAACCAGCACGGAGCCGACGATCATGGTCGCGAGCAACGAACCGCCCAACGTGAGGGTCGCAGTGAGCATGTTGGGGAGGGCGTGTCGGAAGTTGATCATCCAGGTCGGAAGGCGCTTCGATCGCGCTGTACGGATGTAGTCCTCGGAGAGCGCGTTCAGCGCTTCCACTCGCGCGATTCTCGAGAGGGAAGCCGCTGAACCCAGCGCGAGTGCCAACACGGGAAGAATGTACGAGGCCGGCTCGGAATTCCCGGCGACCGGAAGCAAGGAGAACGTCACCGAGAACAGCAGCACAAGAAACACGGCGAGCAGATACTCGGGGATCGCAGCAATGACGCCTGTTGTCCCCGTGAAGCTCAGCTCGACTCCGCGGCGCTTCCCACCCTGGGTCAGGAGGCCGATCCAGAGCCCGAGCGGGACTGCAACCACCAGCACCACGACGAATGCGATGCCAGCGAGCTGCAGCGTGGCGGGCAGCCGAAACTCAACAAGCTCGGACACCGAACGGCCCGTGATCAGCGAGGACCCGAGGTCACCGTTCAGCAGCCCGACCAGGTAGTTCCAGAACTGCACGATCAGCGGATCGTTCAATCCAAGCTCCTCGCGACGCGCCTGCACGACGGATTCGTCAACGGTGGCGCCCAGCGCCGAGCGGACCGGGTCGCCTCCAGCAAGCCGAAGCACCAGGAACGCGGCGGTGACGATCACGAAGAGTGACACCACCATGCGCACGGTGCGGCGGAGGAGGAACATCAGCCAGCGGTTGCCGGTGCGACCTCGGGGGGTTCCCGAGGTCGCACCGTTCCCACCCGACTGCAGGGAGAGGGGCTGCGTCGTCATGTGTGAGTTTCTGTGGAGGCGTCGCTACTGCACGACGCGGATGGAGGTCGGTGAGATCGCGTCCTTCGAGTAGGCGAACTCGGCGTTCTTGCCGTAGACCGTCTCAGTGCTGGCGTAGAAGGGCAGTACCTCCACGTCGGAGAAGAGCGAATTCTGTGCTTCCTCCCACGCGCCGCAGCTCTCGTCGCCAGCAAGCTGGCTCGCCTTCGCAACGAGTTCAAAGTACTCGTCGTTCGTGTTGTAGGTCCAGTTGCCCCCGTCCGGCGGGAACTCGCCACCGAGGATACCGGCCCAGTTGCTTGGCAGGCTCGTGAAGATCGGAGCCCAGACCAGGTCCCAATCGCCGCCGCCGAAGATCACGTCGGTGTACGCGGGTGAGGGCGTCGGTACGCCGTCGATACCGGCTTCCTTCAGCTTGACCTGCATCAGCTCGATAGCCGCGGTGACACTCGCGCTCTCATTCACCGGGTAGAGCAGCTTGAGGCTCAGCTTCTTCCCGTCTTTCTCCCGGATCCCGTCGGCGCCGACTGCCCACCCCGCCTCGTCGAGGCTGTCATTCGCGACATCGAGATCGAAGGCGGGAATCGCGGCGGAGCTGTCCATCGCGGTGCACGCTGCGCCGATCTCGGGCACGAGCGTGGTGAGCTGCGAGCCGCGACCAGCCGATGCGACGCCGCCGATCTCCGAACGGTCGAGCGCATTGGCGATCGCGGTGCGCACCGCGAGATCGTGCGTGGGACGCCCCTCGTTCTGGTTGAAGAATACGAGCCCGGGTCGCAGCGGCAGTTCGAGCGTCTGCGCGAAATCGTCCTCGGGAAGGCGATCACGCTCCGCCCCACCAATCGTGGCGAGGTCGAGCTCTCCCGACTGCAGCATGTTGGCGCGAGTCGCGTCGCTCTCAACCACCGAGATCTCCACCTTCGCGGGGAGCCCCGTCGTGTCGCTGGTGACATCGTTCGGGCCCCAGGCGTAGTCCTCGCGGAGCTCAAACGAGTAGCTCTGGCCCGGCGCGACGTCGACCAGCTTGTAGGCCCCCGTGCCGAACTGCTCAGTGTCGAGCTTGCTCGGATCTTCGAGGCCGGCCGCGCAGATGATGGGCATCGCCCCGACGCTCTGCGCCAGGAAGCTGTCGGGCGCCGGATAGGTGAACTTCACGGTTCGCGCGGCGTCGTCAGCCTCGATCTGCACCTCCGGGTGGAAGTAGACACCCGTGTAGGGCGATCCGTTCTCGTTGGCGTACTCGAAGGTCGCCTTGACGTCGCTCGCGGTGAGCTCGCTTCCGTCCTGGCAGAGGACGCCCTCCTTGAGGGTGAAGTTCGCCTCGGTCGTGCTCTCGTCCCACGTTTCGGCGAGGGCGCCGATCGCGGGCTCACCCGGCTGGAAGCTGAGCAGCGACTCATACCCGTAGACGGCGATATCGATGCCAGCGCTCGTTGCGTTGAGTACCGGGTTGATGGCACCGGGGTCCGCACTCACAGCGACCTGAATCGTCGCGCCATCGACGGGGGCACTCTCACCCCCAGCGGTGTTCCCTGATGAGGCACTGCACCCGCTGACCGCGAGTGCAATAATCCCCACCGCACCGACGACTGCGGCGGTGTTTCGCTTCATTGCGTATCCTTTCGTTGGTACCTCGCTTCGCTGCGAGATAAGACTAATTCATTATTATGAATATCAGCTATTTTGTTACCGTCTGGAAACGGAGATTTTTGGGCCCGGTGTTCGCGCAATGCGCCTGCCCCTATCCGAGCGCCGCAGCACCCATCACAGACTTCGTCTCGAGAAACTCCTCAAGTCCGTACGCGCCGCACTCCCGGCCGATTCCTGACTGCTTGACCCCACCGAACGGGGCCCCGACATCGAGCCCCGCCCCGTTGATCCCAATCGTGCCAGTGTGCACCTGAAGCGCGACCTGAAGCGCACGCTGCGGATCCGCCGACCACACTCCCCCGGAGAGGCCGTAGTCGCTGTCATTCGCAAGCGCAATCGCTTCCGCGATCCCGTCGTACGGCGTCACCGCGAGCACCGGACCAAAGACCTCATCCCGGAAGATCCGCATTTCCGGGGTGACATCGCCAAGGATCGTCGGGCGCACCCATGCCTCGGGCACTGATCCAGCCGGCAACTCCCCCGGCACCTCGGCCCCGCCGGCCACCAGCCGCGCACCATCCGCGATCGCGGCACGCACATGCTCGCGTACGCGCTCACCCTGCACCGCGGAGGCCGTTGGCCCCAGTGCGGTGGTTTCGAGTGCCGGATTGCCTGGCACCCATGCCGAGAGCGCACGCGACGCCGCGGCCTCCCACTCAGCCACAAACGCCGAAGGTACGAGCGCGCGCGTCAGGGCCGCACAGGTCTGCCCGGTGTTCGCCATGCACGACGCCACCACAGACTTCGCCGAATCCTCGATCGACGCATCGTCGAGGATAATCGCCGCCGATTTCCCCCCGAGCTCAAGCGACACTCGAGTAAGATTCCGCGCGGCTCCCGCCGCAATCCACTCGCCGACGGCACGTGAGCCGGTAAACGAGACCATGTCGATGTCACGGTGCGCTGCGAGTGGCTCCCCAACGCCGCCACCATCACCGAACACCACGTTCACCGCGCCAGCCGGGAGATCGAGCTCAGCGAGGATCTCCGTGAGGATCGCGGCATTCAGCGGCGAGACCTCGCTCGGTTTGAGGACGAAGGTACAGCCGGCCAGCAGTGCTGCACCCAGCTTCAACACGATCTGATGCAGCGGGAAGTTCCACGGTGTGATCGCTGCGACGACCCCAACGGGCATCGTCACCACGAGAGAGTTCGAGATTGGCGTGCGGGCAGCATGCTGCCGCGCCGCGTCCATGAGTGCCGCGAGATCCGCGAGCGCGACACCCAGCTGGGCGCTCCGCGCAAACGAGATCGGCACGCCAATTTCCGCACAGAGCACTTGCGCCAGGCGCTCCCGCTGCTGACTCATCCCCGCGCTCAACTGCTCGACGATGGCAATCCGCTCCGCCATCGAACGCGCCGACCACAGTGGGAGCGCCCGCCGAGCGGCCGCGACCGCGCGATCAACATCAGCGGCGGATCCTCGCATCGCCCGACCCACCACCTCGCCGGTGGCGGGGTTCTCCACCTCGAGCCATGCGTGTCCCGCGGGATGCGCCCATGCGCCATCGATGTAGTGTCGTGCCTCGTGCATTACGCTCGCCCCTCGGGCTCGACGAGGTGGGAGCCCGGCGTGAGCGGCTGCGGCGTGGGGATCCCCTCGTGGATCAGATGCCACGGTGAAGGGAACTCACCAACCGGCACCTCGATCAGGATCGGTTCGTTCGCGGCCACAGCCGCCACGAGCACGGATTCGAGCTCGGCGGGGGTGTATGCGCGTGCGGAGCGGATCCCGAACGCCGCGGCCAACGTCGCATAATCGGGATTCGTGAGGTCGCTCGCGAAGTATCTCGCGCCGTAGCGGTTCTTCTGGATGCGGCGGACATTGCCGTAGAACCCATCAGTGAACACGATGGCGATCAACCCCAGGTCGTAACGGCGCATGGTGGAGAGTTCCTGCAGAGTCCACGAGAACCCCCCGTCTCCTGACACTGAGATCACCGCTCGATCCGGATCTGCGGCCTTCACACCGAGCGCGGTCGCGAACCCATACCCGAGCGTCCCCTGATACCCAGGCCCGATGTAGGTGCGCGGTGCGTGCGCCTGATAGCACGCGCTCGCCGCGTACCCCACCTGCGTGAACTCACTCACGAACACCCCACTGTCGGGCAGTGCTCGCCTGATCACGTCGAGGTACTCTCGCTGCGGGGCAATGTCGTTCAACTTGCCAGCCAACCATGCGCGGGTCGTTGCGAGCTCCGATTCGCGGCTCGGTCGCGGGGCGTCATGTTGGCCCGCTGGCAGCGCCTCGAGCAGCGCTTCGAGCCCACTCACCGCATCCGCGTGGATGCGCACCTGGGCCTCCCGCGGCCCCGCAAGGTCTGCAGCCTCTGCGTTCAGCAGCACCACACGAGCATCGGCGACATCGACGCGGGTTCCAAAGGTACTCACGAACCGGCTTCCGACCGCGAGCACCAGATCAGCGCGCTCACGCAACTCGCGCAGGGCCAGCGCGTCGAACACCAGGCGATGCCGCGCATCCACCGCACCGCGACCGCCCTCGGTGATGAGCACGGGGGCCTCCAAGCGTTCCGCGAGCGCGATCAGCTGATCGCCTGCGCCGGCAGCGACCACGCCGCCACCCGCGACGATGAGTGGCGACTGTGCTGCCGCAAGGAGCGCGGCGGCCTCCGAGATTGCAGCGGCGTCCGGGAGCACCGGCTCCGGCTCGACGAAGGCCGCGATGTCCGCGTCAGCGAGGGTGGCAAGCACGTCGGGCGGCACCTCAAGCGCCACCGGACGTGGCCGACCGGAGCGCAGCTGTCGAAACGCCTCGGCGACAAGTACGGGAATCTCGGCGGCGCTCGTCGCGGTTCCCGTCCACTTCGTGAGGCGCTCGAGCATTCCGGTCTGGTCCGGGATCTCGTGCAGTGCGCCAAGCCCCTTGCCCATCGCGTGAGAATCGATCTGGCCAGCGATCAAGAGCAGCCGGGAGTTGGTGGCATAGCCGGTCGCCAGACCCGCGAGCGCGTTGAGCACGCCGGGTCCCGGCACGACCATCGCGACGCCGACCTCGCCAGTGCTCCGCGCATACCCGTCGGCCATATAGGTGGTGGCTTGTTCGTTTCGCGCGCAGATGAAGTCGATCTGCTCCGCGCGATCGTAGAGCGCATCGGCAGCCGCATCGAGCTGCACTCCGGGGATGCCGAAAATCTTCGTCACTCCCTGGGCGATCAGCGACTCGGCGAGGAGCTCGCCGCCAGTCATCTCAGTCATCGTGTCCTCTCAAGCGTCATTGCAATGGGTGCGCGCCGCGCCGCGCGCCCCGGATCGGAGCGATCGGCACGGGCGGGGCGTGATCTTGATTAATCATATTGATTATAATGAATCATCGCAAACGGAATTCGTCTCTTCGCCGACCACCTGACCCCCGTCGACCCAGACCGCGACCGCACGCGTGCTCGCGGCAAACGGGTCCCCGGTCCAGAGCACCAGATCGGCGTCTCGGCCCGCATCGAGCCCCCCGACCCGGTCCTCGATGCGCGCAATCTCCGCCGGCACACTCGTCACCGCGGCGAGCGCATCCTCCCAGGCGAGCCCTGCGCGCACCGCAATCCCGGCCTGCAGCGCGAGGTATTGCTGCGGCACCACAGGATGGTCGGTCGTGAGCGCGACGCGCACCCCGGCAGCCACGAGCTTGGCCGCGTTCGCCGGGTCCGCCTCCGCACTCTCCACCTTGCCGCGCGAGCTCAACAACGGCCCAAAAATAACCGGAACGTCACGCTCAGCAAGCTCCACCGCGAGCTTGTGCGCCTCGGTCCCGTGATTCACCACGAGCTGCACGTCGAACTCACTCGCAATCCGGAGGGCGGTGGCGATATCGTCATGGCGATGCACATGCTGGTCCCACATCAGCACCCCTGAAAGCACATCGGCGAGGGCCTCGAGGTCGAGGTCGACGCGGAACCCGTCACCCGCAGCACGCGCAGCTTCACGCCGCCGGGCGTAGTCCTCAGCATCTCGGAGCGCCTGCCGGATCACCTGAGCAATGCCGAGTCTTGTCATAGGCGACTGCGTGCGACTCTCATACGTGCGCTTCGGGTTCTCGCCCAGCGCGGACTTCACGCTCACCTCGCTGCGCACCACACGCCGATCCACGATCTTGTGCCCGGCCGTCTTCAGCGCCACAGTGCGTCCACCGATCGGATTCCCCGACCCAGGCTTCACGACGACGGTCGTCACCCCGCCACGCACCGCATCCTCAAAGGCGACGTCCTCGGTGTTCACCGCGTCGAGCACCCGTACCCCGGCAACATTGGGTCGGCTGAGCTCTGACGCGTCCGCACCAGCCCAGCCAACGCCGTCCTCGTGTGCACCGATATGGCTGTGCGCATCGACCAGGCCGGGGGTGACCCACATGCCAGATGCGTCGATACGATCCACCCCCTCCGGCACCTGATCCGCCGGGCCAACCCATTCGATTCGCGACCCCTCGATCACCACCGCACCGGGATCGTGGATCTCACCGAGGCCGGTCACCACCCGACCGCCAACCAGCGCCCAGCGAGACGCTCGCGCGGGTGCCACGCCCCCCGCGGTCACGCGGCGCCCCCGGCAATGAACGCACGCAGATCCGCGCCCAGCCGCGTCGCTTCGGTGCGGTCGCTGTACATCATGTGCCCCGCCTCGTACGTACAGAACGTGACACGATCCCGCGGCAGCGCGTTCTGCTCGAGCAGATTGTGCGCAGCCCCCACAGTGGTGAGCGAGTCGTAGTGCCCCGTGCCAATGAATAGCCGCGCGTCGCGGTTACTGCGCAACCAGGCGCGGAGGTTCGCGCCGTAGTCAAACACCGCAAACGGCGACGGCGACGGGCTCCCACCAAACGTTTCAAGCGAGCGCCGCTCCTGGTAGTCCCACCGCTCGTGCACCCCGGGCGCAGCAAGCAGATAGGGGATGTCACTCCGGACGCCGAGACCCTCACTCAGATGACGCTGAATGAGCGCAGTGTACGCCGGATCGAGGTACGCGCCAGTGGGCTCCAGCTCCGGCTCGGGAAACCCAGGGTCCGGCTGCGGGAGCGTGTACCGCGCATCGGTGAGGCCGAGCGTGCGCCCGGGGAGCAGCGCGCGCCGAAACTCCTCCTTGTTGATACGCAGTCGTCGCGCACGCACCTCCGCCTCCGAAAGGCCGACGAATCCCGACAGTTCGCCGGCGATGCGCGCCTCGGTCTCGGCATCGAGAAGGTCACCCTGCAGCAGGGCAGGCGCATAACTCGTGATCGCCCACCGATGGGCGCGCTCAGCGAGCTCGGCAACCGTGAGCCCCGCGTGCGCGCCCTTGCCGTGGTACCGCGCCGTCACCGCAAGAAAGGGGACCGCCGCGACGTAGCCGATCACATTGCCAGGGCGCTGCGTTGTTTCCTGCGCATTGACCGCCTGCCCCAGCAGTGCGATCCCAGAGACGGCAATTGCATGGTCACCAGCAAGGAATCGGGTGGCAAGCAGCGAGGCCCGGACGGTGCCGTAGCTCTCACCAACGAGGTACACCTCGTCACCCACCCGATCGTGCCGCCGAAGCCAAGCGGCGATGAGCTCCCCCACGTGGGCGGCGTCGGCCTCAGCCCCGTCGACCGCGGCCGAGACGAGCTCCGGCGCGGCACCCGCCTCCACGCGACCGAGACCGGTGCGAACAGGGTCAATGAACACGAGGTCAGCCGCGGCCAGCAGGCTCCCAGCGTTCTCCTCGAGCGCGTACGGTGGCATCATGCCCTCGTCTGGCGCATCGGGGAGCGCTACCCGGAAGGGGCCGACACCACCGAGGTGCAGCCACACGGAGGAGACACCCGGCCCGCCGTTGAAGACAAACGCGATGGGCCGCCTCAGTTCGCTCTCCAGCGCATAGGCGATGGTGTGTGCAGTGCCAATCACGGAGCCATCCGGGGCCGTGACAGCAAAGCGGTCCACCGTTCCGGTAAACACGCCCCCCGTCGGTCCGTTCGCCGCCTCCGTCGCGGTAAACCGCTGTGGATCCGACTGCCACTCGATCATCTTCGACCTCGCTTCGATTTCGCTCAATTGGTTATAATCAATTTATCGAATTTGTTGATCAGCGTCGACCCCGACCTCCAGAACTCCCAAGGAGCCCCAAATGTCCCAGCTTCGAGTGCGCGAAGATCTCGCCTCCGCCCCCGCTTACCGCCAAGGGAAGTCCGTCGCCACCGCCGCCGCAGGCGCCCCCGTCTACAAGGTCTCCTCGAACGAGAATCCGTACGCGCCGCTCCCCTCAGTGCAAACGGCGATCGCCGAGCTCGCCGCGGGGGTGAACCGCTACCCCGACTCCGCGGGCACCGCGCTGGTCTCCGCGTTGGCCGCACGGCACAACGTGTCGCCCGAGGCGATCGTGCTCGGCAGCGGCTCGATCGAGATCGTTTCGCAGCTGATTCGGGCCACCGCCGGGCCAGGGGACGAAGTGCTCTTCGCTTGGCGATCGTTCGAGGCGTACCCCATGCTCGTTCGTGCGGCCGGCGCCGAGCCGGTGCTTGTCCCGCTCGACGAGGAGCACCGCCACGACCTCGACGCAATGATCGACGCGATCACCGATCGCACTCGCCTCATCCTCGTCTGCAACCCCAATAACCCGACCGGCACCACGGTCAGTGCCGCAGACCTCGACCGGTTCCTCGACCGTGTACCCGGGCACATCACGGTGGTGATCGACGAGGCATACCAGCACTTCAATCAGCAGCAGGACATGCCGGTCGGCGTCGAGCTTTTCCGGCAGCGCCCCAATGTCGCCGTCGCACACACCTTCTCAAAGGCGTACGGGCTCGCCGGCCTCCGCGTCGGCTACGCGATCGCTCCCCCCGCACTCGCGAGCGCGATGCGAGCCGTCGCCATTCCGTTCGGCGTGACCGCTTTCGCGCAGGCCGCGGCCGTGCGCTCGCTCGAAGTCGAGGCCGAGCTTCAGGAACGCGTCGATGCACTCATTGCTGAGCGCGAGCGCGTCATCGCGGGGCTCGCGGCTGCGGGGGTTCGGCTCCCGGAGAGCCAGACCAACTTCCTTTGGTTCCCACTCGGAGCGCGCACGACCGAGGCGGCCGCGGCACTCGAGCAGGCGGGCCTGATTGTGCGACCGTTTGCTGGCGAGGGGCTTCGCGCCACGATTGCCGAGACCGAAGCCAACGACCAGCTCATCGCGGCAGCTCTGCACCTCGCCTAGTCAGTTTGGGCCGGGCGGGCCGCACCCGCCCGGCTCGAAACCGACTCGTGTCTATCGCCGGACACTGCGAAGCTCGACCTCAGCGACCGCCCGGCGGCCCGCCGCGATCAATCGGTCCGACTCGTCCGCGCTCAGCGTGACGAGCATCACGCACGCCGGCCCATACCGCTCGGGCAAGGCAACGGGGAACGCGACGGCCCACGCGCCCGCGAGCGCCTGCTCCGCGCTCGTTGCGTACCCCCGATCACGCACCTCGTCCCCGTCAGCCTGAGGAGCTCGCATGCTCTCGATCGCGAGACGTGGCGCAATCGGCCCTGCGCTGAAGCGATGTCCCACCGGAGTTGCCACATGGATATCCGCACCCTCGGGCACCGCGGTTGCCGCTGCGACCAGCCCGTCACCCGACTCAATGACGAGAACAGCTCCCGCACCAGCCTCCGTGGCTGCCCGCTGCAGCGGCTCGGAGACAAGTTCCTCAAGCGTGTGCGCGAGTGGGCGAGCAAGCTCCAGAATCCCACCGCCAAGCACATAGCGGCCACGTGCGTCACGGTGCACAAGGTCGCGATCCATCAGACTGCCCACGATCCGATAGAGCGGGGGACGCTGCGTCCCAAGCTCGCGCGCGAGTTCCGTAATCAACCACCCGTCCTCGCGCTCGGCAAGCAAATGGAGCAGCTCAACCGCGCGCGACACCGTCGTTGACCGCTGCTCCGACGCGCCGGTCATGGGTTCGCGAGCACCGTCTGGTGGTCACGCACCGCGGCGAGCGCGGCCTCCAGATCCCGCTCGGCGATCGCGTTAACAAGCCGCCGGTGCACCTCGAAGCGCTCCTCCGAGGTGGGGGAGAAACCCGGAGCCTGAGGGAGACCGTCAAGGTTTGTGAGGATGAAGTCCACCACGTTCGTGTACACCACGCTCAAGATCTTGTTCGGCGAGATCTGCGCAATGCGCTTATGCAGTCGCCAGTTCAGCGGCTGCGCGAGCTCTGAATTCGACCAGACCTGCGCAAGCTCTGCGATAATCGCCTGCAACTCCGCAACGTCCTGTTCGGTGCGGTGGAGCACCGCATCGGAGAGCACGACCTGATCGAGCGAGTCAGTGATCCGGAGGCACTCGTCGACCGTCGCATCTCCGGCACGCAGCTGTATGAGCTCGTGACCAAGGCGCATGATCGGAGACTGCTCGGCGAGGAAGATCCCCCCGCCCGGGCCTGGCTTCACCGAGATCACTCCGCGATTGCGCAGCACACGGATCGCCTCGCCCAGTGTGGCTGGCGCAACGCTAAACCGCTCAAGCAGCTCGCGCTTGGTGCCAATAAAGTGCCCGGGCCGCAGCTCGTCCTCGCGGATCTCCCGTTCGAGCATCTCGACGAGGGTGTCCGCGAGCGCCGGCGCCGCAGGCACACCGCCACCCATGGGGCTTCTGCTCACGGTATCTGTGGTCACGCTCACTGCTTTCGTTGATGATCTGCTTTACGCTACCCGATCTACGTCAAGAACAGGTACCGGGATGAATTGACCACGCAGGGCCAGGCCCGCAGGAGTCAGCCGCGGTGTCCGCCTGGCACTGCCGCACGGTAGAACTGCGTCAGCTCGGCGCGCATCCGCTCGATGGCGCGCTCATCGACAAAGGTCATGTGCCCCGACTCGAACCACGAGAACGACAGGTTTTCTCGAACGCTCGGCGCGAGAAACATACGTGCGACGTCGTTCTCCGCGTGGAAAAAGGGCGTTGCGAGATCGTAGATCCCACCCATCACCAGCACGCGGAGCCCCTCATTCCGCCGCATCGCCGCGGCGAGGTCGTAGCCGAGGTCTGGCACGAGGAGCGGCGCTGGAATGCCTGGCGCGCGATGCGACCAATCCCAGGCTCCACTCACCTGCATGTTATTGAGCGGAAGGTAGGGCAGCTCAGGGACGAAACCAATATCCTGTGCCAGATGATCGCGATACGCGGCGAGGTGTGCGCTGTTGACCGCAGCGGTGGCCGCATCATCAGTGGCTGGGTCGTGCTGCCCCGTGCCGATCACATAGCCATTGTCCGCGGAGAAGCGGGAATCGAAGCGTCCCACTTTGCGTTCCTGGTCGCGCAGCAGCGCCTCACGGAACCACTCCATCTCGGGTCGGAGCCGCTGTCGCTTCAGCTCGGCCGCATCAATGCCAATGAATGCCGAGAGTCGCTCAGCGTGTGACTGCAGTGCGTCTGGCGAGAGCCGATCGCCGGCGAGCAGCGCCCCGGCGTAGTCCCCGAGCGCGTATTCTCGCGCCGCGGCAAGGAAGGCAGCATCGTCGAGATCCGCGTGTCCGGCTCTGTCGTGGAACCGTGCCGTCGCAGCATAGCTGGGCAGAAGGTTGACGTAGAAGTGATCGCCCGCCTCAAACCCGGTGCTGCGGTTCAGCACGGTTGACAGCAGCACCACACCATTGAAGTCGATGCCCTGGTTCTGCAGGCGATGCACGAGACCTGCGGCGCGCGTGGTGCCGTAGGATTCGCCGAACAGGAAGCGGGGACGATTCCAGCTTCCGGTCTTCGTGAGGTAGCGGATCACCGCTCGTGCGAACAGATCGATGTCCGCATCAACCCCCCACCCACGCGCTGGATCCACGCCAGGCACAAAGCGCGAGTACCCAGTCCCCACCGCGTCGATGAATACCAGGTCAGACTCGGGCAGGAGCGTGTGCGGGTTATCACCCCATGCGTAGGGCGCCGGAGGCGTAGCCGCTGGGGTGCGGGTCGGAGCACGGCGCGGCCCGAAACCTCCGATGTTGAGCCAGAGGCTTGCAGACCCGGGACCACCGTTGAAAAGGAACGTGATCGGGCGGTGTGGGTCGCGCGGTTCACTCTCGTACGCGGTATAGAACATGCTCGCGATTGCGGCGCCATCGTTCTCGCGCACGACGAGCGTACCTGCGGTCGAGCGATACTCGAAGCCGCCCTGGTGTGTGGAGCTGGCCCGCGTCTCGCTCTCCTGCGGGCCGCCGAGATGCTGATCCGCCGGCGCCGCTCCCGCCCCATCTGCCGCACCCGCGCCCGCACGCGGTGCGTTCTCTTGTCTTCCGACCGTCTCCGCCGTGCTCATCGTCGATACTCCTTCGTGGCAGCTCCTGACTGCCGATGCGAGCGCCATCTGCGCCGCCTTCAGGAACAACTATATTCAATTGATTAATTTTGCGCACGCTTCTAGCGCGGGCGGCGCGGCCCACCTATACTCCGGACTATAAGAATTCGATTCATCGTGAATCCGTATCACTATTATCCGAAAGGATCATCTATGACCTCGCCCTCCCCGGCCCCTCGCCTGATTGACGCCATCAAGCCATACGAACAGCTCATCCTCAACGCCGAGGTGACCATCGAGGATGAACGCCGCGTGCCAGACGAAGTGACGGACGCTCTCTACGAGTCCGGGATGTACCGGGCGTTCATGCCGCGCGAGCTCGGTGGGCTCGAGGTCCACCCCAACGAGTGGCTCGAAGCGGTCGAAGAGGTCTCCCGCCTGAACGGCTCTGTTGGCTGGCTCTGCATGCTCCACACGGGCGCCACCTGGGCGACACCGGAAGCGATGCATGAGATCCTCAAGACCGAGCGCTGGATCACCGCGGGCAATGTGGGCCGCGCAAGTGGGATCGCCCGAAAGGTCGAGGGTGGATACATGATCCAGGGCAAGTGGCCGTTCTGCTCAGGTTCCCCCGAAGCGAGCTACCTCTACGGTCGCGCCGTGCTGCACAGCGAAGATGGCGAGCCGCTGACGAGCCCACGTGACGGGCTGCCGTACTACATCTCCGGGTATGTGCCCGCCGCACACGTCCAGGTGCACAACAACTGGAACGGCCTCGGACTGCGCGGCACCGGCAGCGGCGACATCACCATCGACGAGGTCTTCGTACCGAGCGCGATGGTCAACGAGACTGGCATCTGGACCCACCACTACGATTCACCGCTCATGCGCGCGAACTTCAATCTCGCTGCCCACGCCGCCCACGCACTTGGACTCGCAGTCGCAGCGGTCGAGGAGTTCACGAAGACAACACTGATGCGCGCACGCCGCGGCTCGTTCCGGCAGGCTCGGCTCGGCAAGGAGCAGAGCAACTACATCGCCGTGGGGAAGGCGGACGCGAAACTGCGTGCTGCCCGCCTCTTCATGCGTGACGTGATCGAGCAGGCCTTCGCCGACGCGCAGACGAAGACTCACATCGACTACGAACTTCGCGTGCTCATGCACGAGGTCAACGTCCACGTTGTCGCCGAGGCACGACAGGTCGTCGAGATGATGTTCAAGGAGATCGGCGCGGTCGGCACCGTGAAGGGCCTCCGCATGGAGCGCATCTTCCGAGACATGATGACGGCATCGCAGCACGCGATTGTGATCGAGTCTTCCTACGATCGCGCCGGCCAGTACTGGCTGACCAAGGATCTCGAGTCCGGCCCACTGCTCGACGTCGAGTTCGGGTACGTGCGCCCTCCGCACCCGCAGAACCAACACCGCAGCCAGGCAACTGCCGCGGTCGGCGCGGACACTCAGTGACACGCTCCGGCGTCGTGCTCCTGGCCGGTGGCGCAAGCGCCGCCGGCCAGGCGGTTGCGCGCGAATTGCACCTCCGGGGCACACGCAGCATCATCGCGAGCCGATCGGCCGCAGAGCTCCCTCCCGCCGATTCGACGACCTGCGCCACGGTGGATCTCACCGACCCGACGGACGTCGCTGCGCTGCGTGCAACGCTCAACGATCAGGGCGTCGCAGTCGACCGAATCGTGCATCTGGTCGGCGGCTGGGCCGGTGGCCGAGACATCCCCGGCCAGTCGGAGGAGCGCTACGCGATGCTCGCCGCCTCATTCACCGCACTTCGCAACGTGACGCGAGAATTCCACCCGGACCTGTGCGCCGCGCAGGCCCCTCGGCTCATCTCGGTCAGCTCACCGCTCGCCCACACCCCAAGCCCGAACAGCGCAAACTATGCGTCGGTGAAGGCTGCGACCGAGGCTTGGACACTCGCTGTGAACGCTTCCCTGCGAGCCGCGACACCCGAAGGGGCCGGTGTGGTCGTTGTCACCGACGGCCTCGCTGAGCGCGAGGAATCGTTCGCGCGCCTCGTCGCCGATCTCATGGAAGCGCCAGCCGATCGAGTCGCCGGAGTGCGCGTTCGGCACATCTAGCGAGCATTCCCCGCACCCATTGCGGCACACCCACCCGGCCCCTTCGCACCCTAAGCGATTCGGCGTATCCAAGCCCGCATTCCGAAGTCGGGCTTGGATACGCCGAATCGCTTGGCGTGGGCCGCCGGGCGGCCACGCAACGCGCTCAGGACACCGCGCGCACGCGCTCCAGGCCGGGCGTCGCGGCCGACTGGCCGTGCACAATCGCGCGCCCATCGCCGTCGACCGCGACGAACACGATCTCGTCGAGCGTGAGGATCTCCTCGTCGGTGACCGCGTTCGTGACCCGGCAGGCGAGCGTGATCGACGTGCGGCCGAACTTCACGACCGAATACTCGAGCTCGAGCAGATCTCCGCGGTCGGCGCGCGAGATGAAGTCGATCGCCGAGACGTGGCGCGTCACGACGTCGATGGTGCCGAGCTGCGTGATCGCCATGATCGCCGCTTCCTCGTCCACCCACTGCAGCAGCCGGCCGCCGAACAGGGCGCCGTGCTGGTTGAGGTCCTCGGGTTTGACCCACTTGCGCACGATGTGCCGGTAGTCGCTCATGGCGTCAGCCTAGTGCGCGCGACGGTGCGTGAGCCTGGGGCGCGCTACTCGGAGTCGGCGATGATCCGCTCGATGATCGGGATCGTGTCTGCCCTGCTGTGCTCGACATGCGCGAGCGCGAGGGCCGCTGCGCGTTCCACCTGCCCGCGGACGATCGCGTCGCAGAGCTCCTGGTGTTCGCGGTGCAGGTCGGCGTCGTCACGCTCGTTCGCGATGTTGAACAGCCGCTTCACGCGCCCCTGGATCGGCACCATGAGGCCCTGCAGCAGGGTGTTGCCAGCGAGCTCGACGACAGCGGCGTGGAAATCACTGGTCGCGCCGACGATGGCGCGCGCGTCGGTGCGCTCGGTGGCCTCTTCGGCGCTGCGAAGCGCCGCGAGGAGTTCGATGCCGTCGGCACCATCGGCGCAGCGGGCAGCAGCGAGCCGCGCCGCGAGCACCTCAAGGGATGCGCGCACGTCGAACAGTTCGACGACGTCGGCGAGCGCCATCGGGGCGACGACCGCCCCGCGTCGTGGCAGCGTGCGGATATAGCCCTCGGCCTCCAGCCGCGGAAACGCCTCGCGAATGGGCACACGGGAGACGTTGATCTCCTCGGCGAGGTCTCGTTCGCGGATGCGGCTCCCGGTGGGGAGACGTCCGTCGATGATGCGGTCTCGCACCCATTCGTAGACGGCCTCGCCGCGCGACAGTGGTGCGTCGAGCCGCAGCGTGTCCGCCGAGTCATTGTGAGGCATCCGCGCCGCTCCTGTCCGTTCGCCCTCGCTCGCGAGGGACGCTTCCATGATGCCCGCCGCCGGAGCGGAGGCCAATTTCATTCATTTTGGCATTCCAAATTCGGTTCCAACAAGCGCTAAATGCCCCTGATTTCACCTATTCGCGGTTTTTGGCATACAATCCTTGCGTGGTTCGCGCAGCGGACCCACCCGGTCGTCCACCAGAGCAAAGGAGTCTGTGCATGACCACCACCGCCAAAGCCCCCGAGACCGCCCGCCCGCGCACACTGAAGCGCGAGCTCGGTCTCCCCGCACTGATCGCGTACGGTCTCACCTCGATGGGGGTGCTCTCCGTCGTCTCGGTGTACGGCCCGGCGACCGCGCTCAGCGATGGCCACCTCCCGGCAGCGTACGTCGCGGCGATCCTCATCATGCTGTTCACCGCGCACAGCTACGGCCGCATGGCCGCGCATGTGCCGATCACGGGCGGCGCGTACGCGTACGTCACCCGCGCCTTCGGGATCGCCCCGGGCTTCCTCACCGGCTGGGTGATGCTGCTCGACTACCTGTTCCTGCCGATGGTGAACTTCCTGCTGTTCGGGCTCTACTTCAACAGCCTGTTTACGGCGGTCCCCGCCTGGGTGGGCACGCTCATCTGCATCGCCATCGTCGCGGTGCTCAGCGTGATCGGGGTGACCTGGATCAAACGCATGAACAGCGTGGTGATCGTCGCGTCGGTGCTCGTGATCGTCGCGTTCCTCACGCTCGCCGTGCTGAACGCCCCGGACCTCAGCCTCGAGGCCGTCATGACGCCGCTCACGATCGGTGACGGCGGGATCGGCCCCATCCTCGCCGCTGCGGCGATCGTGGCGTTCGCGTTCCTCGGCTTCGATGGCGTATCGACGCTCGCGGAGGAGACCCGCGATCCGCGCAGGAAGATCCCGAAGGGCATCGTGCTCGCCACGCTCTTCGCGGGGCTCGGCTACCTCGCGTTCTCGATCGCCGGCAGCCTCATCGTCCCGGATTGGCGCACGCTCGACAACCTCGACGCCGCAGGCACCGAGCTCATGCAGCAGGCGGGTGGCGACACGCTCATGGTGATCTTCGTAATCGTCAACGTCGTTGGCATCGTGCTCTGCGGCACCGCGGCGCAGATGAGCGTCAGCCGCGTGCTGTTCGCGATGGGGCGCGACGGCATCCTGCCCGCGCCGCTCGCGCGCCTGCACCGCCGCTTCCGCACGCCGTTCGTTGCGGCGCTGCTCGTCTCCGCCGTCGCCCTGGTCGCGCTCTTCATCACGCTCGATCAGGCCGTGTACATGATCAACTTCGGCGCGCTCGTCGCCTTCGCGATGGTCAACCTCGCGACGATCAAGGTGCTGTTCGTCGACCTCCGTCTGCGCAGCGGCTGGGGTCTGGTGCGCCATCTCATCATGCCGCTCATCGGCTTCGTGTCGATCGCGTGGCTGTGGACCTCGCTCGCCCCGTTCACCTACGTCCTCGGGGGCGCCTGGCTCGTCATCGGTGTGGCGATCTACCTGGCGCGCAAACGGAAGCACGGTGGCGCGCTCGCGCTGCAGCTCGACGGCGAGGCGACGGAGACGATGCCGACGCTGCCCTACCGCGACTAGCGCGCGAGCCGCGTGAGCGCCGCGGTGGCGGGGGCCTCGGCTCCCGGCAGCGCGGCGCTCACGCGCGCACGGACGTTCAGCTGAGCCGCGGGAACACGGGCGGGAACAGCTGCTCGGGATCGCTGCCGCCCGCTGGCGCGAGCGCGTCGCGCTCCGCGTACGCGGCGCGCAACCGCTCGAAGATGCGCTGACCATCGGCGCGCAGCTGCCGCGCGTCGAGGCCGGGGATCTCGCCGTCGCGCATCACCACGCGCCCGGCCACCATGCTGAAGTGCGCGTCGCGCCCCGTCCCGGCGAGGGTGAGCGTGCGCAGCGGATCGTCCACCGCACCCATGCGCAGATCGGCGAGCGAGAACGCAACGAGGTCGGCCTGCGCGCCCACCTCGATCCGCCCGAGGTCGCGGCGCCCGAGCGCGGTCGCGCCGCCCAGCGTGGCCGCCTCGACGTACTCCGCGAGGAGCCCCATCCCGAGGTCCCCGTGCTGGGCCTTCGAGATCTGCACCCCGGTGTCGATTGCGCGGATGAGGTCGGGCGGGAACGAGTCGGTGCCGAGCGCGATGTTCACCCCGGCGGCGAGGTACTGGGAGAGTCGCTCCAGGTGGAACGCGTAGCGCGCGTTGGTCACCGGGCAGTGCACGATCGACACCCCGGCCTCGGCGAGCCGCGCGAGATCGCCGCGATCCTCCCCGTGCACGTCGGGGTGGACGTCGAGGTACACGCCGTGAGCGAGGATCAGCCGCTCGGAGAGCAGGCCGGTGCGCGCGAGCAGGCCGAGCGGCGTCGTGCCGCGCTCGCGCGCGAGGATCCCGATCTCCGAGTCGAGCCCCTGGGTCGCGTGCACGCGCACGCGCACGCCACGCTCGGCGGAGAGCTGCGCGGTGCGCCGCAGCAGCTCGTCGCTGACCGTCTCCACCCGGCACGGCACGAGCACGCCCGTGACCAGGGGGTCGGCGAGCGCCGCCGCGGTGTCCAGGAAGCGCTCGGCCTCGGCGAACGCCGCCTCGCCCTTCGCCTCGTCCCAGTGGATGCCGTGCGTGCCGTCGGCGCGCGTCACGTGCACGCCCGAGCGGTAGGAGGGGCCGAGGAAGACGCGGATGCCGAGCTCGCTCGCCGTGCGCGCCGTGTCCAGGAGGTCATCGTGGGTCTCGGCCCATGCGCCGTGCACCTCCGAGGAGATCGGCATCGCGGTGGTGATGCCGTGCAGGATCAGCTGCACGAGCCCGTACCGGCGCAGCGTCGACCGCTCCGCGGGGGTGAGCACCTCGCGCGGCGCAGCCGCGTATGCCTCCGACCACTCCAGCCGCGCCTCGTGCTCGGGGCTCCACCACGAGTCGAGGAGCAGGTGGTCGATGTCGACGAGGCCCTCGAGGTCGATCAGGCCGGGCATGAGCACGCTCTCCCCCAGCTCGATCACCTCGTCGGCGCGCGCCGCGAGCGCGTCACCCGCCGCGCCCCGAGCGACGTCGATGACGCGGTCGCCTGCGACGAGCACAACCGCGTCGCGCAGCTCGGCGAACCGCGGCCCAGCTGGCCCGGCCGACACCGCTGGCCCGGCCAGCCCGGCCGGCGCCGCGACGATGGCGTGCGAGCTGCGGAGTGCGGTCGTCCTCACGAGGCCAGCTGCTCTCGCCGCTTCGGCGTCCACCCCGGACCGGGCACCGCGGCGCGGAGCGCGCGCGTGTACGGGTGGGTGGGGTGTGCGAGCAGCTCCGCGGTGTCGCCGCGATCCACGACCTGCCCGTTCTCCATGACGATCATGCGGTCCGAGATCTGATTCACGACCGCGAGGTCGTGTGAGATGAACAGGTAGCTGATCTGCCGCTCGGCCTTGATGTCGGCGAGCAGGTTGAGGATCTGCGCCTGGATCGACACGTCGAGCGCGGCGACCGCCTCGTCGAGCACGATCACGCCGGGGTCTGCGGCGAGCGCGCGCGCGATCGCCACGCGCTGCCGCTGCCCGCCGGAGAGCTCGCGCGGGTAGCGGTCGAAGAAACGCTGCGGCAGGCCAACCGCGTCGAGGATCTCCTGCGCGCGCTGGCGCACCCCGCCGCGGGCCGCGCCGGGCGCCGCGTGGAGGCGCAGGTTCGCGGTGATCACCTCGCCGATGCGCTGCCGCCCGTTCAGGGAGGAGTACGGGTCCTGGAACACGTACTGCACCTCGCGGGCGCGGGCGCGCCGCTCGCGCAGGGAGCGCGGGGCCCCTGTGCGGTCCTCGCCGCTGATCGCGATCGCCCCTGAGGTGACGGTCTCGAGCCCAACAATCATGCGGGCCACGGTGGTTTTCCCCGAGCCTGACTCGCCGACAATCGCGAGGCACTCGTCGGGCATGAGCTCGAACGAGACGCCGTCGACCGCGACAACGTCCTCGCCGCGGGTGCCGCGCGGGGCGGGGAACACCTTGCGGAGATCGCTCACGGTGATGAGTGGGGCGCCCGAGGGCTCGGTGGTGCGTGCTGCGTCGGTCACGGCGCGGTCCTCTCCTTGAGTTCCTGGTGCAGTTCGAGCGAGTACTCGAGCACGGGGAGGCGGTCGAGCCGCTCCTCGATGCTCGGCCGCGCGCCCATGAGCTCGATCGTGTACGGGTGCGTTGGCGCGTCGTAGACGTGCGCGCCCTGCTCGACGATCTCGCCCGCGTACATCACGGCGAGCCGATCGCAGCAGGCGTTCGCGAGCTCGAGGTCGTGCGTGATGAAGAGCAGCGCGAGCCCGCGCGCGCGGCGCTGCTCGTCGATGATCGCCATCACGTCGGACTGCGCGGTGACGTCGAGCGCGGTGGTCGGCTCGTCGGCGAGGATCAGCTGCGGTTCCGCGAGCAGCACGCTCGCGATCATGACGCGCTGCAGCAGGCCGCCCGAGAGCTCGTGCGGGTACTGGCGCAGGCGGCGCTCCGGGTGGCGCACCCCCACCTCGTCGAGGAGCTGGATTGCCCGACGCTCCACGTCCGCGCGCGGCAGCCCGCGATCCCGCACGAGCGCCTCGGTGAGGAAGTCGCCGACCGTGTGCACGGGGTTCACGTGCGCGCGCGGGTCCTGGAAGATCATGCCGACCTCGCTCGCCCGGTACTTCCGCAGCCGCTCCCGGCTCATCCCGAGCACGGACTCCCCCGCGAAGCGGATGTCGCCCGTGGTGCGGAAACCGTCGGCCAGCATGCGCATCACGGCGCGGGTGGTGAGCGACTTCCCAGACCCCGACTCGCCGACGAGGCCGAGCGCCTCGCCGCGGTCGAGGGTGAGGCTGACCCCGTTCAGGAGGTCGAGCCGCCGGTACTTCGTGACGAGGCTCGCGTGCAGCCCGTCGATTTCGAGGAGTGGTGCGTTCAACGGATGCTCCTGGTGTTCGAGGCGAGCCGGTCGCCGATGACGGTGATGCTCCACACGATGAGCACGATCGCGAGCCCGGCGGCGATCGCCTCGAGCGCCTGGCCGCGCAGCAGCGAGTCGAAGCCGCTCTTCACCATCAGACCGAGGTCAGCGGTGGGCGGCTGCACACCGAGGCCGAGGAAGGAGACCGCGGCGAGGTCGATCACCGCGAAGCCGAGCGAGGACACCGCCTGCGCGACGACGATGGGCTGCACGTTCGGGAGGATCTGCGTCAGGCTGATCCCCACCCCCGACTGTCCCTGGAGCCAGGCGGCCTGAACGTACGGCATGCCGCGCTCGCGGAGCGCAGCGCCGCGCACCACGCGCGCAACGTATGGGATGTACCCGATCGACAGGCCGACGACGACCGTGGGCAGGTTCGGCCCGAAGATCGCAACGGCGATCAGGGCGAACACGATGCCTGGCACCGAGAACAGCACGTCGAGGACCCACGAGATCACCGTGTCGACGCGGCCCCGATTCCACGCGGCGATCAGCGCGAGCGCGGTGCCGACGACCGTCGCGATGAGGATCACGAGCGTCGGGCCGAGCAGCGTGATCCTGGCGCCGAACATGAGCCGCGAGAGCAGGTCGCGCCCGAGCGCATCCGCTCCGAGCAGGTGCTGCGCGCTCGGGCCGGAGAGCGCGGCGAGCAGGTCGGGGAAGTCGGGATCGTACGGCGCGAGCCAGGGCGCGAGGAGCGCCGCGAGCACGAACACCGTGAGCACGGCGGCCGCGATGATGCCGGTTGGCCCGAGCTTGCGGCCCACGAGGGTGAGGCGGCCGGGATCCTGCGCCGCGGCCTTCCGGAGGGCGATCTGAGTGGTGCTCGGTGCGGTCATTGCGTGCTCCCCAGCTGGATGCGCGGATCGATGATCGTGTACAGGAAGTCGACGATCGCGTTGATCACGACGAACGCGACAACGAGCACGAGGATGACCGCCTGCACGACGGCGAAGTCGCGCTGCAGGATCGCGCGCACGAGGAGCGAGCCGAGGCCGTCGAGCGCGAACACGTTCTCGATGACCACGGCGCCGGCGATGAGCGTCGCGACCGTCAGGCCGAGCACCGTGGTGATCGGGATCAGCGCGTTGCGCAGAATGTGCCTGCGCACGATGAGGTTTGTGCGCAGGCCACGCGCCACGGCCGTCTGCACGTGCTCGCGGCCCGCCTCCTCGAGCACCGACGCGCGCGTGATGCGCGCCTGGTACGCGGTGCTCGCGACGGCGAGCGCCGCGGCGGGGAGGATGAGGTGGAAGAGAGTGTCGAGCCCCCCGCTGCCGCTGCCGTTGGTCGGGAACCACCCGAGCCCCACCGCGAACACGCTGATCAGGGCGACGCCGATCACGAACGCCGGGGTGGCGAGGCCGAGCGTCGCGAGCGTGGTGACCACCTGGTCGGCCCAGCCGCCGCGCAGCGAGCCGAGGAGCCCGAGCCCCACGCCGAGCACGGCGATGATGAGGGTGGCGAGCGCGATCAGCGCGACGGTGGTGCCCACCCGGCCGCCGATGAGGTCGGCAACCGGCTGGCGGTACACGACCGAGTCGCCGAGGTCGCCGCGGACGAGGTCACCGATCCACGCGAAGTAGCGCACGAAGAACGGGTCGTCGAGGTGGTACTGGGCCGTGACCCGAGCGATCTGCTCGGGGGTCCCGCCCCGGGGGCCGAGCACAAAGCTCAGCGGGCTCCCCGGGGCGAGGTACAGCATGCCGAAGACCACGAACGAGGTCACGAGCAGGACGAGCAGGAGGCTGCCCGACTTGCGAAGCAGGAACGAGGGGATCGACACGCGTTACTCCACGCCCCCGATGGTGGCCGCCCAGGGGTAGCCGAGGTACGCCGAGGACGCGGTCGCGCCGGAGATGCCGGTGTTCTGCACGAGGATCACGGGCAGGTCACCCATGGGCAGCCACGGCAGGTCGCGCGTGATCTTCTCCTGCGCTGCGATCGTCAGCTCGGCCCGCTTGACCGGGTCGAGCGTCGCGCGCGCCTCGGTGAGTTCCGCCGCAGCGCCGTCGTACTTGATGAAGTTGTTCGTGCTGTCCGGCATGAACGTCGTGTACACGTCGAGCGGGTCGGTCACGTTCCCGTAGTAGGTGGTGAAGAAGCCGTCGAGACCCTCGCGCGCCTTCGGGTCGAAGTACAGGTTGCCGAACTGCTCGACCGGGATCACCTTCGTCTCGATCGTGAGGCCGATGGCCTGCCCCGCGGCCTGGATCAGGTTGGCGGTCTGCTCGTGCACGGCCGAGGAGCCCTGCACGCCGAGTACGATGGGCGCCGACACGTCGCCGGCCTCCGCGAGCAGCGCCTTCGCGCGCTCGATGTCAGGCTGCAGTTCGTAGCCGTCGTACGCCTCCTGGAAGAGCGCTCCCGCCTCGTCGTCGGCGTAGTACGCGGGGCCGGTGAGCACCGGCGACGGGATCGCGGCGCCCTGGAACACCACGTCGGCGATGGCCTGGCTGTCGATCGCGGCGAGCAGCGCCTCGCGCACCTTGGGGTTCGAGAAGGTGCCGGTCTCCTGGATCGCGCGCAGCGACCAGAAGATGTAGGACTTGCCGAAGGTGATGCTCGCGTCGCTGCCCTCGAGCTGGCTCAGGCCGGCGGGCGGCAGGTAGAAGAACTGCCCGTCGACGTCGCCGGAGCGGAGGGCGTTGATCGCGGTCGACTCGTCGGCGATGAAGCTGAACGACAGCTTCTCAACCTTCGGGATCAGGGCTTCGTCCCAGTAGTTCTCGTTCTTGACGAGGGTGATCGCCTTGCCAGGCTCCCAGGAGTCGAGCTGGAACGGGCCGGTGCACATCATGCCGCCCTTCGGCGTGCCGAACTGCTCGCCTGCGGCCTCGGCCGCGGCCTGCTGCACGATCGCGCCGGCGGCGCTCGACATACCCTGCGCGAAGAGCGCGTCGGGCGTGCTGAGCGTCACCGTGACCTCGGCGTCGCCCGTCTGCTCAACGGACGCGACGTTCGCGAAGTAGTCGGTCCAGTAGGTTGGCGCGTCGGCGCCCACCTGGCGCTCAAGCGAGTACACCACGTCGGCCGCCGTGAGCGGGGTGCCGTCCCAGAACGTGACGCCGTCGCGCAGCGTGTACACGTAGCTCGTGTCGCTCGGGGACTCCACCTTCTCGGCGAGCGCGTTCTCGATCTCGAGCTCGGGCGTGATGCGCGTGAGCCCCTCGCACATGTTCGAGTCCACCGTGTTCTCGGCGTAGTTGAACGAGAGCATCGGGTCGATCGACATCGGCTCGTACGGGAGGTTCCAGGTGATCTCCGGCACCGCGGCGGTGCCGGCTGGCGTGGTGGTGGCGAGCTTCGCCGGGTCGAGGTCGAAGGCGGCCTTCCCGGAGGCGGTGCTCGCGGGGGCGCCACCACCACCGCCGGCGCATGCGGTCAGTGCGAGCGCGGCCGCGGTGGCTGCTCCGAGCAGCGTGAGACGTCGAATGGACACGGGGACTCCTTTGTTCCGGTGAGGGGTACTGCGGTGTTCAGTGGGTGGGAGTGAGGGGTTCGAGGGAGGGGCTCAGCTGGGCGGCCGAGGCGGACCGCCAGCGCGGCCGCGCGCTAGCTGAGCACGACGCCGCCGCGCAGCACGCGCGTTGGGGCCGGCCGATCGACCACGAGCTGCGCGATGCTGTCCGCCACGAACTCGAGGCGCGTGTCGGAGTCGGGGCCAGTCCACTCGGCCAGCTCGCTGATGCCGAGCATCTCGCCACCCGCGAGCGAGGCGATGCGGAATGCGCGCTCCAGCTCCGCGTCGGTGATCGCGCCGGTGCGGTAGGCGAGGAGGTGTGCGCGGTCGACCATGCTGCCGGTGCCGAAGGGGCTCCAGGAGTCGCGCACGCCGTCCGAGCCGGCGACGAGCCGCACGCCGTGCCGCTCGAAGCGGTCGATGTTCGGCACCGGATCCGGCCCGAGCGCGCAGCTTGCGATCCAGATCCCGGCCTCGGCGACGCGGTCGAGGGTGTCGGGCAGGCTAGGCAGCGTCTCGTCGCACAGCGCGAAGGCGTGGCCGATCGTGACGCGCCCCTGGCGGCCAGCTGCGACCGTGCGGCGCGCGATCTCGCGAATCTGCGCGAGGCCGTCCTCGCCCCCGTCGTGCAGGTGGATGTCGATGTCGCGCCCCTTGCGCTCGGCGAGCCCGAACACGGCGTCGAGGTGGCCGTGCAGATCGCCCTCGATGCCGCCAGGATCGATCCCCCCGACGAGGTCTGCCCCGGCGTCGAGCGATGCCGCCATGACGTCGAGCGTGCCCGGGTTGCGGAGCAGGCCGAACTGCGGGAACGCGACGATCTGCACGGTCAGGCCGGGCAGCCGCTCCGCGGCGGCGCGCACGCCCTCGACGTTGCGCACGCCGAGCTCGCTCGCGACGTCGACGTGCGCGCGCATCGCGAGTGTGCCGTTGCGGCGCGCGTTCGCGAGCAGCGCGTACGCGCGCTCCTCGACGCTCTCGGTGAAGTCGAACTGCGTCGCGCGGTCGTTGGCGATGAGCTCCGCGAGATCGTGCGCGGGGCGCCGGGACATCCACGCGCTGCCCCAGGACGTCTTGTCCGGGTGGATGTGGCCGTCAACGAGGCCGGGGGTCGCCAGCACCGCGGGAGCCACTGCGTCGGGGGTCGCCGTCATTGGAGGACCTTTCTCGGGGATTCTGCGGGGAAATCCGGCGCCAGCCTGGCGCCGAACCACTTGTCAGACATATGATAACCATATAACCAACCGCAGCTGCAAGGATAGATACCGTGCGACCCATTCACCGACGATCGCTCGTCGACACCGTTGTCGATGAGCTGAAGCGCGAAATCAGTGCCGGCCGCTGGGCACTCGGCGACCGCCTGCCCTCCGAGGCAGAGCTCACCACCGCCCTCGGCGTGAGCCGACCCTCCGTGCGCGAGGCCGTGCGCTCGCTCGTGCAGCTCGGCCTCCTCGAGACCCGGCAGGGCGACGGCACCTACCTCATCGCCACCGATCCCACCCAGGTGGCGCTCCGCCGCGCCATCCACTCGGCCGACGGTCGCGAGGTGATCCGCGTGCGCCGCGCGCTCGACGCGCTCGCCGCGCGCGAGGCCGCGGAGTTCCGCACGGCGGCCGACCTCACCGAGCTCGAGGCGCACCTCAGCGCGCGCGCCGCGGCCATCGCGGCCGGCGACGCCGACGGCTTCGCCGACGCGGACGTCGCCTTCCACCTCGGCATCGCCGAGGCCTCGGGCAACCAGCTGCTCACCGACCTCTACGCAAGCTTCGACACCTCGCTCAGGGAGTCCGTTGCCGACGCGTCCTGCCTCACCCAGCGCCACGACCCCGACCGGGCCGACATGCACGATGCGCTCTTCCAGGCCATCGCCGCGCAGTCACCCGACGCGGCGGCGGCAGCGGCGCTCGGCGTGCTGGAGCAGCAGGAGCGTCTGCTCGATGAGTCGGACTGAGCGGCGCCGGGCCGCGGCAGCCGGGATCCTGATCCTGGCGGTGGGCCTCAGCGTCCGGTTTCCCATCACTTCAGTCTCCCCGCTCCTCCCCGAGATCGGCGCCAGCTACGGGCTGAGCGCCGGCGGCCTCGCGATCCTGAGCTCGCTTCCCGTGCTCATGTTTGGCGTCGCCTCCCCGTTCGCCCCGCTCCTCGTGCGCCGGCTCGGACTCGCCCGCGCCATCACCGTCCTGCTCGCGCTGCTCGCCACGGCAACGCTGCTGCGCCCGCTGTCGCCGCCGCTCCTGTTCGCCGGGGTGATCGTCGGCGGCATGACCATCGCGCTGCTCGGCGTGCTGGCGCCGCAGGTGATCCGGCAGGCGCTCGCGCGGCGTGGCGGCTTCTGGACGGGGGTCTACACCACGTCGTTTGGCATCAGCGCCGCAGCGGGTGCCGGCCTCGCCGTGCCGCTCTTCCACCTGTTCGACGACCGCGCGGCCCCGGCGCTCGCGGCGTGGGGTATCCCGTTGCTCATCGCGCTCGGGCTCTCGCTCGGGCTCGGCCCAGCGCTCGGTGCGCGGGCGCACGGGGGCCAGCAGCCGCCGACCCAGTCGCTCCGCGGCCTCCTCCGCACCCCGGGGATCTGGGCCGTCACCGGGTTCTTCGGCTGCCAGGCGCTGATCTACTTCGCGCTCACCGCGTGGCTGCCAACGATCGCGATCGACCGCGGGATGAGCCCCAGCCAGTCGGGCATGCTGCTCGCCTGGCTCAGCATCGCCGGCCTCCCCGCCTCGCTCATCGCCCCGACGCTCGCGTCCCGCCCGCGGCTGCGCACCCCGCTCATCATCGGCGTTGCGGTGCTCTCCGGCGTGAGCCTGCTCGGCCTCGCCTTCGGCCCGATCTCGCTCGCACCGCTCGTGGTCGCCGCGCTCGGCGTCGCGCAGAGCGGCGCGTTCGGACTCGCAATCGCGCTCATCGTGTTCACCGCGCCGAGCGTAGCGGCGACCGCGAGCTTCTCGGCCGTGAGCCAGGGCGTCGGCTACGCCTTCGCGGCGACCGGGCCGCTGCTGCTCGGGTTCCTGTCGCAGGCGGGCCTGCCCTGGTCCGGTTCGCTCCTCCTGCTCGTCTCCGTGGCGGCGGTCGAGCTCGTGTTCGGGGTCGCAGGCTCGCGCGCGTCCCTGCGGCACGGCGCCGACCCGGCCCCGTCACCGTAAGCTGGAGCCATGCTCACCCTCGCCGGAATCCTGCTCCTCGTGAACGCCGTCTACAACATCGTGGTGTGGCCGCGCTTCTGGAGCCGCGTCGCGAAGGATCCGCGCGCACGCGACGAGCAGGGCCGCCCCACGCGTTTCCTCACCGTGCACGCCGTGCTGATCGGGATCGCGCTGCTGATCGCCGTGGTCTCGGCCATCGCCAGCGTGATCGCGCTCGTGCAGGCGTAACCGCCGCACGAGCGCTCGGGCTACTCCTCCTCGTCGAGCGACTCGGCGTCGTCCGCCGCGTCCTCATCGTCGCCGTGCGGGTGCCCGGCGCTCATGTGGGTCGCCGGTCCGAGGTGCGAGGCGCCGCCCTCGCCCACCCAGCCGTCGCCCGGGGTGCGCGCTG